>JAKQEM010000033.1 GCA_029558515.1 bacterium | reverse complement strand
GCCAGATTGACGACCATACTTTTTGACATGCAATGCATGACAGGAAGTGCACTTTTTTTGGGCATAAAAAATTGGGAAGAGAATTGCGCTAATCCTAGCCCAAAAGTCTAAGAAACAGCATTCATAAATTCCCTATATCCCCAAATCCCGAATCCCTAATCTCAAATCCCAAATCCCTATCCCTCGTCCCCCTCCCACTCCACGCCGATCCGGCGCTCCGGGTTGACAGCGCGGAGCATCTTGCAGGTATGGCGATGCACGCGCACCGACCCGTCTCGTCCAATGACACCGGAGAGCGCAGTGAACGGTGCTTCGTCCGGTTTGCAGCAGCGCGCGTACCGAACGGGCATCGGAATACCTCCCTCCATTCTCACCTGACGAAGCTCCGGTTGCAGCGGTTGCGTCGACGGCTGCTTCTCCTCCTTGAGACGCACAAACACCGATGCGATGGCATCGAGATGTCGCAGGACGGAGGCGGCGGTCTGTGACCCCTGCCCGACTTTCACGAGGAGTTCCTCCCGATCCGCAATCGGCAGATGCTCACCGTCGTAGGAACGCAGGAGCGTGAGTGCCGGGTCCAGTGTCTGCAAACCGTATCGTTGCAACTCCCGATTCATCGCCTCCCGACCCTGCTGCACGACGAAAGGACGATCGCGCATGGACAGAAAGTGACGCAGCCGCGTACGCGCCGAAGACGTTTTGAGCATGGTCACCCACTGCGGCGAGGGCTTGGGCTCGCTGTGACGCAGGATCTCGACGATGTCGCCGTTCTCCAGCACGGTGGCAATCGGCACAATCGCGCCGTTGACGCGGGCGGCACGGAAGGAGAGTCCCAGCATGGTGTGCACATGGAAGGCAAAATCCAGAGGCGTGGCCCCCTCGGGGAGTTCAATGACTTCTCCCGTGGGCGTGAGTACGAAGATGTGATCGTCTTCCGGAGACTGCTCCGCAAGCGCCTGCTGCAACTGAGCCCGACGCAGCGCGTGCTCGGCCTGCCCCCCCTCTTTGTAACTCCAGTGCGCGGCGATGCCGAGCTTCGCCTCCCGATGCATCTCCTCTGTCCGGATCTGTACTTCCACGAACACTCCCTCGGGCACTCCCGGCAACCGCATCAGTGTCGTATGGAGACTCCGGTAGCCATTCGGCTTGGGGAAGGCGACGAAATCCTTGAAGCGATTGGCGACCGGATGCCCCAGTTGATGCAACACCCCCAACACTTGATAACACGCCGGTTCTGCGTCTACGACGACGCGCAGTGCGAAGAGATCGTAGAGATCACCCGCATGGGTAATGCTCTTGCTGCGCATTTTGCGGAAGACGCTGTAGGCATGCTTCTCCCTGGCTTCCACTCGCACGGAGACCCCCCGCTCACGCAGAGCGCGTTCCAGCGCCAAGGCGGCATCCGGCAGAAAGGTACCATGACGATGCTTGAGAGCCTGCAGCTGCTCGGCAATGCGGAGCGCATCGGTGGGATAGGCCACGGGAAAGGCCTTCGTTTCCATCTCGTGCTTCAGGGAGTAGATGCCCAGGCGCGCGGCGACGGGAGCGAAGAGCTGCAACGTATCCCGGGCAATCTGCCGGCGGCGATCGGGAGGAAACTGCGCGAGGCGCGAGAGCAAACGGTTGCGATCGCAGAGAAGCAGCAGCACCGCGCGCATGTCATCGGACACCCGCACGAACATGAGACGGAGATTCTGCAGCGACATGCGCTTGTTGCGCATGGTGACGTGCGAGAGGAGATGGACGCCGCTCACGATGGACCGGACGGACGCATTGCTCGCGCGCTCCACTTGCTCGGGTGTCCACCCCGCCTCCAGCACATGGTGCAGCAAACAGGCCACGACACTGTCGTCATCCGGGCGGAAGCGCTGATACTCCTCCAGTACACCCATGCAGTGCTCTAAAACGGTATCCCCCGTCCAGTGCGGCATTGCCCCGTACACATGCTCCGCCTGAGAAAAAGCGGCATGAAGACGCGCGAATTGGGAGCCGGGGACGGCTGCCTTCCGGAGACGGCAGAATGCGTCGAAACGCTCCCGTACGGTGGACATCGTGTCCGCGATGGTCATAACGCGGGCACTCTAGCACATCCCGCACGCTGCGGCTGACAGAGAACGGCTCACTTCTCCAGGAGCAGCGTGACCGGACCGTCATTGATGAGCGACACATCCATGTGCGCCCCGAAACGTCCGGCAGCGACGCGCCCTATCCCCTCCATGCGCAGGAAATCCTGCAATCGCTCGTAGAGCGCCTCAGCTTGCTGCGGGGACTGAGCAGCGGTGTAATCGGGTCGATTGCCCCTGTCGATAGTGCCCGCCAGCGTGAACTGAGAGACGACCAGTACACCTCCGTCGATGTCGACCACGCTGCGATCATTGATCTTTCCATTTTCACCCTCAAAAAGACGAATCTTCGCAATTTTGGATGCCAGCCACCGTGCCTGTTCTTCGGTATCCCCCCGAAGCACTCCGACAAACAGAAGATACCCGCGATCAACGGACCCGATCGTCATGCCTTCCACGGTGACTGCCGCCTGCCTGACACGCTGCAAGAGAATGCGCATGGTGCCATCATACGCTCTCTTCACTGTGTGCGGCAGGCAGTTTCCAAAGAGGAATCCCGTAGAAAGGCTCAATTCGACAAAAGAGAAAATTATGCCCGGACTGGTCTTGACTTCCCATCTGCAATCAGTACCATAGTGCCCTGTCCGAAGACCGAGGGCGTTAGGCCGCAGGCCGAAGGTAAGTCCCTCCGAGGCATACAGCATCGCTCATCCGGCTCCGGCTTGGTGATTCGTGTCGTGTGCCTCGTTGGTCTCCCGGGCGGGACCAACGATTTTTGTTTGGCCAAGAGTGAGCGAGAGCGAACCGCAGGCCAAACAACCCTGAGCGACCCCGAGCAGAGCGAGGGGGAGTCGAAGGGTTCTCTCCTCTGCCTCACCATCCTCCCTCTATTGTATGGCCCTAACCAAAGCGGAAAAGACGGCACAGTTGCAAGAACTCAAAGAGAAAATGCAGAAGAGCAGCTCCGTGATGTTTGCTCACTACATCGGCCTCTCGGTACTGGATGTCTCCGATCTGCGCCGGCAGCTGAAGGATAACGATGCCGAAATGAAAGTCGCCAAGAAGACACTCATGCGTTTGGCGGTGCAGGAATTGGCGTTGCCCGACTTGGGAGAGGATCTCCTGGAAGGACCGGTCGCTTGCATCTTCAGTTACGCCGATCCCATGGCGGGAGCACAGACGACCTTCACGTACGCCAAAACCCACAAGCAGGTGGAACTCATCGGCGGTATGTTCGACGGCAAACTCCTCACCAAATCCCAAGCCGTCTCCTTCGCCTCGATGCCCAACCGCACGCAGCTCCTCGGCATCTTCGCCACTATGGTCCGTTCCCCGCTGCGCTCCTTCGCATCCATGTGCAACGGACCGCTCGCAGGATTCGCCCGCGGACTATCCGAGCTGGCCAAGCAGAAGGCCGCTGCGTAACGTCGTCATTTTCATTTTGCATTTTTCATTTCCCCTTCCCCACCCCCATCATGGCAGAAGACACTGCAACCATCACGCTGAGCACCTCCGAGAAGGCCGTTATCGACGCCTTGGAGAAACTCAACGTCGTCGAACTCAATAACGTCGTCAAGTACATGGAAGAGACGTACGGCATCTCCGCCGCGGCCCCCATAGCCATGGCAGCCGCTCCCGCAGCAGGCGGTACCGGTGGCGAGGCGGCAGCCGAGAAATCCACGTACGACGTGGAACTCACGGAAGCCGGCGGTCAGAAGATCGCAGTCATCAAAGTCGCCAAGGAGATCACAGGTCTCGGCCTGGGCGAAGTGAAGGCTCTCGTCGACGCGGCACCCAAGGTCCTCAAGGAAGGCGTAGCCAAGGCGGATGCCGAGGAAATGAAGAAGAAGCTGGAAGAAGCGGGCGCCAAGGTGACCCTGAAATAATACTTTTGAAGCGGAAATGTCAAAGAGGCGCCCGATGGGGCGTCTCTTTTATGACGGACCCGGCCCATGTCCACACCATCGATACCCTGCCACCCATAATTGCCATTGACAGTACACTGAAAGAACGTAGACTGATTACACAGCACAGATTCCTTCAACTAGTCCACGGGTTCGCTGCGCACCGCGCAGTCGGTCACTGAGAAACTCGGAAGAAGGAGAACTGGCCCATTTATTTCTCTTTCTTTCTCTCTTATGGCTGATGATCAGCAGATTGTGTGCCGCGATTGCGGTGCGACGTTCGAGTTCACGGCAGGTGAACAGGAATTTTATGCCTCCAAGAACCTGAGCGCCCCCCAGCGCTGCAAGGCTTGTCGGGCAGCCCGCAAGGAGCAGCGGTCGGGTGATCGTGAAATGCACGACGCCGTATGCGCCCAGTGCGGAAACGCCTGCCAGGTTCCGTTCAAGCCTCGCCCCGTCGAGGAAGGCGGACGGCCGGTACTCTGCAAGGATTGCTTCATGGCAAGCCGCGCAGCGTAATTCCCAATTTCCATCGGAATTCCAGAAAACGCGTTCGCCTGAGGCGAACGCGTTTTCGAAAGAATGCATCCTCCGCTATACTGATGGCAATGGAGCAGCTTCACGTACACGGCACTTGGCGCATCGTCGTCGTTCTGATCATCTTCGTCGCCGCGGGCTACATCGGCCTCCTCGCGCTGACCAAAGGGACGACCGCCCTGGCCGGCACCGTCGTTTCCTGCCCGATGGGGGAAGAAGCCTGCGCAAACGGCGGCTGTGACAATCATGAGGCCTGCCAAAACGGAACATGCAATTCGAACTGCCCGGGGAATTGTCCGGGGAAGAACGGAGGAACGGAGTAACGGAATAACAGATCGAAAGCCTCGCTCAGTACATCCCTGTTATTCTGATATTCTGATATTCTCTCCCCCGACCATGGCCTCGTTCATCAAATCACCATCATTCTGGCTCCCCTTCCTGATCACCCTCTTGCTCGCGGGAGCGTTCTTTGCGTGGGAGCTGGGCTTTATCACGCTGATACCCGCGCCAGTCCGCATGGAACCGGACCTGCGAGAGCTCCTCTTCGCTCTCGCCCTCGCACTGCTCCTCTCGCTCAACACAGGCCTGGCTCTGTGGCGTACAAAGCACGGCAGCTGTCCCGTGGGCTCCAAACGCGCCATTGGAACCGGCGGCGTCCTCGGCGCCATTGCGCTCCTCTGCCCCGTTTGTCTCGTGCTCCCGTTCTCCATCTTGGGTCTGGGCACAGTGCTTTCGTTCCTCACCCCGTTCGTCCCGCTCCTGCAAATCATCGCTCTCATCGTCCTCGTCGCGGCACTGTGGCTGCTATGGCCCCGCCATCATTTGTGAGAAGATGCCGCCGTGCAGCAATCCACCCGCTACCCGGAACTCGATCTTCTACGGACCGTCGCCATTGTGCTGATGGTGATCTACCACTTCGCGTTCGATCTGCGATTCTTCTACGACGTCCCGCTGGATGTCCTGCACGGCCCGTGGCTGGTGCTGCAACGGATCACCGCCAACCTCTTCCTGCTCCTCGTCGGCATCGGCGCGGCCATTTCACTGGAGCGTCACCGCAGCATCCGGCACATCCTCCGGCGCTTCGTCATCGTAGCCGGAGGCGCGTTGCTCGTGACCGGCGCAACGTACGTCGCCGATCCGCAGAGCTTCGTACGCTTCGGCATCCTGCACCTGATCGCGCTGAGCGCCCTCCTGCTGCCGCTCCTCTCCCGCCTGCGCGAAGGAACAATCCTCCTCGGCCTTCTCACGCTCTTCGCATCCGACGCCATCCTCTCCGTACTGCCCCCATCCGTCTGGCTCATCCCCATCGGCTCCCCGCCCCCACACTTCCAGACCGTCGACTACTTCCCGTTTCTACCGTGGTTCTCGACCATTCTGATCGGCTACGGCCTCGGCCACCTGCTCTACATCCGATTCACCCTCTGGCGCGACCATTTTCCCATGCTCCATACTCAATACCCCATACGCAATACCCTTCTCTGGCCCGGCCGCCACTCCCTGCCGCTCTACCTGATCCATCAGCCGTTGATCCTGCTGGCGCTGTGGATGACGTGGAAATGAGAAATGCAAAATGCGAAATGGCATGCTGCTTTGGATATTGCGTATTGAGTATCGGGTATGGAAGGGGTTTTTAAGCAAGCGTACCCAATACCCAATACTTCATACTCAATACACCTCCTTCAAGTAACATTCTTCGCAATAGACGATCTCCGGTCGGTCCGGGCTGTAACTTGTCGCTATGGGCTTGTGGCACTTGGCACATTCTCGATCCCACAACTTTCTCGGATTCCTCAGTGCCATCCTCCGTCGATAGCGTTCATCAGGATGCAGACGGGGAACGGGCAATTTCATCGTTCGGTAG
>JAKQEM010000032.1 GCA_029558515.1 bacterium | reverse complement strand
GCCTGATTGACGACCGTACTTTTTAACGTGCAATGAAAGACAGGAAGGACACTTTTTTTGGGCATAAAGAATTGGGAAGAGAATTGCGCTAATCCTAGCCCAAAAGTCTAAGAAACAGCATTCATAAATTCCCTATATCCCGAAAAATGGGAATCCGGGAAAGGTGTGTGGACGGAGTAGAACACTTTGAGTCCGTCTCTGCGCGCGCGGATGAGGCCGTGCTCCCTGAGTACTTTCAGGTGATGGGACGTGAGGTTCTGCGGCAGGTCCAGCTCCCGCTAGATCTCACAGACGCAGCGTTCGCCGTGTCGCAGGAAGCGGAGAATGCGCAGCCGGTTTTCATCGGCGATGACCTTCAGGAATGCCGCCGTTTCCATGATGGCTTTGCGATCGTTCGTGCCGGTGCGGCTGACAGGGGCTGGCATGGGGGAAAAAGTATATCAATGGACATTAGTGAATGTAGGCCTCCGCCTCCGCGCTGTCCATGCCATTTTGTCGCTTGTGTCCGTTTGTCTCCTACAGCTTCAATCGTGCTTTTTTCAGCGTACGGGTCCACCACAGGAGCTGATCTACGTAGGCGTCCGCCTTTTTGTCGAATGCGTTGAGCGCGGAGGGGTCTTTGCGCGTCTCTTCGGTGACGTTCCAGGGAAGATGGATGCCGGAGCGAATCGGAGCCATTTGCAGTTCGATCGCCACTTGTCGCAGCTGTTCGACCGAACGTGCGCCGCTCACGCTTCCGTAACTCACGAATCCCACCGCTTTGCCGTTCCATGCGTGATACACGTAATCGAGCGCATTCTTCAGGACGGCCGGATAGCCGTGGTTGTACTCTCCCGTCACGATGATAAATCCGTCTTGCTCCGCGATTTTCGCCGCCCATTTCTTCGGCATGTCATCGGCATAGTCTTCCGGCATGATCGTCGAAGGAGAGGAGGGCTCATTGTAGAAGGGCATCGGGTAGTCGCGCAGATCCAGCGTCTCCGTTACCACGCCGTCGCGCTTTCCCATCAACCCGGCAATCCATGCCGCAGGCAGCTCGCTGAAACGGTTGGGACGGGTGGTGCCCACGATGACGCCGATGTGAACACTCTGATCCGTCACGACTGTTCATTCTATGGATGACCTCATCTCCGTGCAATCATTCCCCGGACATTATTGCGCGGTCCGTGGCGGCGGGCAGCAGTCCCACGATCAGTTCTCCCACTCTGTCCGGATGCGGGACAAAAGGGATGCACCGTTTGACGGATTCCTCCGGTCCGATGGGTGCTTCGAAACAGATGAATCCGCAATTGAGAAGATAGGTGATGAAGCCGATGCGTTCCACGCTGACGTCATGGATGCGGCGGAGGGGGATCTCGTGCTCGTGTGCCGCCATGTACAGACGTGTGTGCAGGTAGATGACGCGTTTGTCGGTGATGATGATGGTGCGCATGCGCTCGCTGAAATACATGTGAAAGAATTTGTGATACGCCAGCAGTATCAATGCGGCACCCAGAATATAGATGGTCGTCGCTGCGCCGGGGAGGAGAACGATGGTGCTCGTGAGGGAAAGGAAGAATATTCCCATCAGCAGGAGAAACATGGAGATGATGGTGGATGGTACGTAACGTACCCAGTGTGCGTTCGTCACCAGCAAGACGTGTTCGGTGGCCGTTGTGAGCGGGGGGTCATGCGGGAGCATCGGAAAGAGAAAGTATGCGCAGAACGTAGGGAAGGATGGTGAAGAGCACCGCCAGCGCAAGCGATCCGATGAGGTACACGATGCGCAGGATCCACCCATGCAACATAATGGTGATCGGCGCTCCGAGGGAGCGGAGGAATGCGTGTCGCACGCGCTCCGATCGTCGCGATTCAATGACGATGGCGACCGCGAATACGAGAGAGGAGAGCGCGACAGCCGAGAGCAGTGCGAGTTCTAACGACATGAAGCTTCGTACAGGCAAATTTTCACTGTACGCTTTTCTCCTTATATCGTCAACGAAGCGGTGCTCATTTCGAGCCATACAAACAGTCGGGGCAGTGCCCCGACTGCATCGCGGTATTGATGATCGTTCTGCGAATTATTTCTTCGCCAGTTTTGCGCTGATGGCCAGGATGTACACCGCCGAAAGTCCGACGATGGTGTAGATCACGCGCGCCACCGCGCCCGCCGCTCCGCCAAAGAGCGTGGCGACGAGATCATATTGGAACAGACCGATGAGCCCCCAATTGACTCCTCCGATGACGAGGAGCAGGAGGGCGATCCAATCGAGGATGCTCAGATTCTTCATACGGTTGAGGGGGGAAGGGAGGTAGGGAATGAACTCCGGACTCTACTCTCTTTTCCAGGAAAGTAACGCTGAGATGACAGATGAGCATCAGGATGATGTGGCGCGGATCGTGTTTTTACGGTGTCTTGTCTCCTATCTCTCTTCCTCAAATGCATGTATGCTACACGGACATGAATCCAGCAACTTCTCCGCAAGGCTTCGGCGGCTTGCACATTGCCCCGATTTTTCTCTCCGTCATCGAACGGTTGCATTTTACGGTTCCCACGCCCATTCAACACCAATCCATCCCCACGGCCATCGAAGGAAAAGACATCATTGGCATCGCGCAGACGGGGACGGGAAAGACGCTTGCGTTTGGCGTTCCTCTTCTGCAGCGGCTATCTCAAGGTAAAGGCCGCGCACTCATCGTACTGCCGACGCGGGAACTGGCGTATCAAGTGGAGGAAGCGTTAAAACCGTTTGCCGATGCCGTCGGCATTCGTACGGCGGTTTTCGTCGGCGGTGCATCCATGCATCTGCAGCGTCAGATGCTTAAGGGCAACCCACGCGTTCTCATCGCAACGCCCGGCCGTCTCAATGATCACCTGGAGCACCGTACCGTCTCCCTGCGGGAAGTCAGCATCCTCGTTCTCGATGAAGCGGATCGCATGCTCGACATGGGTTTCAAACCGCAGATCGATCGGATACTGCAGCATGTTCCCAAGGAACGGCAGACGCTCCTCTTTTCGGCGACCATGCCGCAGACGATCGTCACCATTGCGACGCGCGAGATGCATCTGCCGCTGCGCATTGAAGTCGCCCCCGAGGGCACCGCCGCGGAGAAGGTGGAACAGGAGCTCTTCATCGTGCGGCGGGAGGAGAAGCAAGTCCTGCTCCTCGCGCTCCTCCGGGAGCACACCGGTTCCATGCTCGTCTTCTCCCGCACCAAGCACGGTGCCAAGAAAATCAATCGTGCGTTGCAGCATGCGGGACACAAGGCGGCGGAGATTCATGCGAACCGCTCTCTCGCCCAACGTCGCGAAGCGTTGGAAGGGTTCAAACGCGGCAAGTACCGCGTGCTCGTCGCCACCGATATCGCCGCGCGCGGCATCGATGTGACGGGCATTGAAGTGGTGCTCAACTACGATCTGCCCACTGATCCTGCCGATTACGTCCACCGCATCGGACGCACGGCCAGGGCCGGTCGTGAGGGACGTGCCATCTCGTTTGCCACTCCCGATCAATCCCGCAATATCCGCGATATCGAACGGCTCATCCGTTCGCCCATCAAACGGAGTGCGCATGCCTCCTGCAGTCCAGCGGCCATGGATCAACGACCGTTTGCGCCCTCCCCTCGGCCGCGCTCCTTCGGGGGACGGCGCCCATCACCGGGTTCCGGCGGTCACGGAGGTGATCGTGGGAGGAGACATTGATCATCGGAGACGATCAGTCCTCAAACTTCAGGAGCTTCCAGAGCGGCGTACCAAAGGCTTTCGCCAATTTTTCGAGGACCATGAGCGAAGGGTTCTTCGGCTTCTTTCCTTCCAGGAGCTGCAGGTAGTACAGGCTGATGCCCGCCCGTTGTGCGAGTTTCTCCTGCGTGAGTCCGTGCTCTTCACGGAGGGAGCGGAGACGTTCTTGCACTTGCTGCGCGAGGGGAGTGTGCTTCATAAATGGGGAGGAAGCATGATTTTTGCCCAATCTTGACGAATATGGAATAGAAGATAGTTTGTGAACTGCATGAGGGGCAAAGAAGTGAGCGTGAGGGCGTTTGCATTTCCCTCGGACCGCATATACTCCTCCACATATACGAAACCGGCAAGCATTTGCTTGAGTTTTTCTCAGTTAACGGGCGGTTCTGCGGGTGCCTCCACAATTTGTATGATTTTAGCTTGTTCCAATTTGAGCCTCCCCAATTCCTCCCGTAACGATGGTGTGACATTGAGTAACTGTACTGGTTGATTATTTCCTCTGCTTCGTAAAAGTATAATCTCATTAATCGTGCCACTGCTCAATGTTACCAAGCCCGATACATCAATGCGTATGGGGAAGCCGTTTATTCGATCATCACTCAATAGTTCTTCGCTTTTCAGACGTGTTTCACTCAACAATTTAATGACAGCTTTGCCATCGCGCACTTCAATGGTATAGGCAGGCTTCTCCTTCACACCGCCGCCCCCCGATGGGAAAGACCATTTCCGCTCTTCCTGTACTTCAGTGCGTTTTAATTTAGCTGTTGTCGTGAGTGTCATCTGTGATGGGGGGAACTAATGTTAGTATCCACAGTAATACTATTAAGTCAATATCATATTTTTCTCTTCCTCTAGCCTAAACTCTTGCGGATAATGCCCGCTTCCACGATATCTCGCGTGAGAATGGCCAGGTCGGGGGAGGGGGACTGCAGACGGTGCAGGATGGTGGAGGAGAGGTTGCGGTGGATGAAGTGATGCGGCTTCTGAGGGCCGAGCTTTAACCCCAAGATGCGCTCGATGGCGTCGACGCCGTGTGAGATGTCCTGAAAAATCGGCATTCTCTTCGCAAGCAACTCGATGTTCTCGCGATTCAGATACTTGCCTGCGTGCATCAGATCCGCACGGAGCGCGGGATAGTATTTCTCGATGCTGTCCATCAATCCGGCGCGCTGCGTCTCTTCCAGGCCGCGTCCGGTGGCGATCAGTTCCGGCGGAATGCCGAGTGAATAGAGCGCGCAGGTAAATCCGATGGCGCGAGGCAACCGTACTTTGCCGATGCCCCGGCTGTAGCCAAACAGTCCTATGTGTTGCAGACGCTCGCGGCGCGGAGGAATGTATGCGGCCACCTGGTTGATGAGCGGAGCGATCTCTTCGATAGTCGGCTGCCAGATGTTCTCGAACAGTGCGGAGAGCGTGATGATTTTCTTTCTGTCCGCATCGGATACGGGAACCAGCTTCTGCATGGGCGCCTCGCGATGAATGATCCGGAGTGCTTTTTCCACTTGCTCTTTGGGATAGTCGTAGCGGAATGCAGACTGAATGGAGTATGTGCGGACGCCGGCGTACTGCTGCAGAAATGTGTCCGTATACTGCGGATTGACGCTTCCGCGGAATGGGAGCGATCCCGTGCCCAGGAGCGGATATGCTTCGATGCCGACCGTGTCCGCACAGTCCTGAATTTTGCTGAGTGCCGCTTTGACGGCGAGCACTGCGGGCACGAGACCCGAGTTCATGGCGGGATCGGACCTGGCGAGGAAGATGCGTTGACCGCGAGACTGCACCGACGGATTCTCCGTGATCAGGGACGTCCAGTACGGCAGCAAAATTTTCTCGATACTGAGGAGCGACGGCACATCCTCCACGAGCGGTGTGACGTCGAACATGCGAAGCAGCTCGGTCTCATCCTGCTTGGATCGGTGGAACACTTGACGGTGGTAGCCGAGGATTTCCTTGAACGCCGCTCGTACCTTGAGCGGCTGCATGGCGGCAGTTGTGAGCGGCAGAAACATCTCCGTCACAGGCAAGCACGGCGCTTTGATGTCCCGCGCCAGATCCGCCAGCGCCAGCACGTTCATGAAGGCTCGCGCCATTCGGTGCATCTTGCCGTCCTCATACGCGGGGATGCGATACGTCAAGTGCAACTCCCGACCCAGCGCGCGCTTGGAAAACAGTTCCTGCCCGCGGGAGAACAGCTTCTCCCCGACTGCTTCATCCACATACTTTCCCTCCCAGTCCCACATGTATTCGTCGATGGTTAATTCCTTGAAGAGGAGCATCACTTCCTGAATTTCGTCCTGTGTGGCGATGAAGGCGTCCTTTCCCCACCATGGGACGGAGGCATTGTCCGGATGCTGGGTCGCCATCGTGACGGGTGGCCACTGCTGCATGGACCGAGTGTAGCGGATGATTTGCCGTTTGCTCCAAAAAATAGTTTCGGCGCGGTGATTGTTCCTGTTTTTTGCGGGGAAAGGGGCGACGGAGGAATGCACGCAGTGGACGGCTCCGGGAGGATCCGTAAGGAGAGACCCCTGAATCAAGATAGGAGAATCGTGAGTTTGCTCACTGTGTCATCGAGCCGGCCGATGAAGAGGAGCGCGCACTTCCTCGCGCTGTGCGGACCCGCAGCGGTCTCGTCACGCAGTTATCTCCGGTGTTCCACTCGGGAGATTGTCCTCTTCCGTTGACGCAGAGCGTGACGCGGTGCTTGCCGGGTATGGCCGTCCATCGCAGGGAGGGCGTCTCGCCGCGCGTGGTCCAGTTGACGACGAAGCGCCTGCCGGGACGGAGGGGCGGCACGACCATCTCCACATCGGAGACAAAGTCCTCGCCGCCGTTGCTCTTCTCGTCGAGCGTGAGGCGCACTGCCGTTTCCTCCGAGGGGGTCGCCCCCGCGTTCACGACGATCGCCCTCGCTCCCCACGTGCCGCCGACGGCGATGGAAGCGGGTCGTACTGCGACGCCGCGCAGGACCAGGTTGGGGAGAGAGGTATCGGCGATGCCCGCTGCGTCTGTTCTCGCGCGGGACCGGACGGAGGAAGAACGTGCGGAGGAGGAGCGGGAAGAGCGGGAGGAAGCGGAGCGAGTGGAGGAGACAGTGCTGAAGTCCACCCAGACGGGGTCGGAGCAATTGCGTTCAAGAGACTCGCGCAGGATGTTCCATGCGTCGGCGCAAGCGCGGAATTCGTACCGTTCGGGACGGAACCGATACGTGCCCTGCATGCCGCGTCCGTGATTGCTCCACCGGCCGGTCGCTTCCGCGCCGGAAGCGAGAGGAGGGATGTCCCGAGCGGGGACGATGCTCTCCCATCCGGTCGTGCCGCTGCGTCGATGCTCGAGGATGACGAACGTCGCTTTTATGGAGTCTGCTCCGATATTGCGCACGGTCGCCCAAGCGTCAAAGGTGCCCGTTTCGGCGTTCGGTGTCACGTCCATCGCGGAGAGAATGTAATCAGGCAGGGAGGGAGCGTCGCTGCTTGGTGAGGAGGGGCCGGAACTCGATGAGGCGCTGCGGGCTTCGGATGACGAGGATGCCGCGGAGCCGATGGTGAAGGTGAGAGTGGTGCAATCATTGGCGGCGTTGCTGTCCTGGGTGTACATGTTGCTCTCTCCCGTGTTCGTGTGCATGCAGACTTGCGCGCGGTGCGTGCCGACGACCGGTTGCCAGTCGACGGGAGGCGGGGTACCGGTATTGCCCCAGCTGGGAGTGGCGGAAGATCCGACGGGCAGGCTGCCGAAAATCGCTCTGGTGCTCGTGACGTCCCACGAGCCGTTCGCTCCTTCATCGATTTTCAGCACGGCATTGCCGCGTTCGGTTCCTCGGGTGCCGCTCACATTGCGCACCGTCGCTTTGAACACGATGGATCGTCCGGGTTGCGCGGGGGAAGGGGCGGTGATGAGGTTGTCGACGGCGTAATCGGGAAGGGCTTGCGCCTCCGCCATGCAGACGACGGGAACGGTACAGAGTGACAGGGACAGCAGTGCTGCAAACGATCGGGCCATCATGGAGATCGGGGGAAAAGTGTTGCGCGAGTATGCGGGGGTGCGCTGCTCTTCTCAATTGTTTATTGATCAGAATGGTGCTGCGGCGCACAAAAATGCAGTCGCACTCATGTGCGGGAGCGGCAGGATCTTGTACACTGCGCACGGTGTTTCTCGGTCACTTTTCTCTTCCGGAGGCTCTGCAGGATGCGGTCTTTGCGGCGGCTGCAAACGCTCAGAAGGCTCGCGACGCGGGGCGCCATCCCATCGACGGGACCATCGGCGTCCTGACCGATGATCGTGGGGATCCCGCTCATCCTCTCATCTTTCCTTGCGTACGGCAGGCAATCGATGCGATGTATCATGATTGGGAGCGCCATCCCGGTTTCCCCTATTCGCCTCTCCTGGGAGTGACCGCCTACCGCGAAGCGATGAAACGTTTGGTGTTCGGTGCGGAGGCGACGGTGGCATCGATCTCCGCCGCGGGAGGCACGGCCGCAGTCGCACTCAATCTTCATTTGGCGAAACTCATGGGGATCGGGCGTGCGATCCTTCCCGTACCGACCTGGCCGAACCACCGGCAATTATTGGAAGGCAGTGGTCTGTCGTACACGGAGATCAAGGGTGCCATGCCGCATCCTCCCTCTCCCGAGCAACTGCTTGCGGCAGCACGCGCAAGCAAAGATCCGGTTCTCTTCCTGCTGCAGGCCAATGCGCACAATCCCACGGGTCATCAATGGACGAAGGAGCAGTGGCGGGTATTCGCCGACGGCGTGAGCGGCTCGGCACACATCGTCTTACTCGACTGTGCGTATCAGGGGCTCAGTGAGGGAGTGGAGGAGGATCGCGCTCCGGCTCTCCTGCTGCGGGAAGCAGGTGTCCGTTTGCTCTTTGCAGGATCTTCCTCCAAGAATCACGGAGTGTATGGACTGCGCGTCGGTTGGGCATGCGCCGTCGTTTCTTCCCCGGAAGAAGAGCGGCAGTTGGAGCAATGGTACCGCATTCTCACGCGTCGGATGTATTCCACCGCGCCGACGTTCGGCCAGCTCATTGTGGCGAAAGTGCAGGAAGAGTATCAGGAGGAATGGCGCCGGCAGTTGGGTGCCGTGCGCACGGGTACGGATCGGAAACGCCGCGTGTTACGAGACGCGTTTCCCGAGTGGGCGGACAGCATCGAGGGCACCGGACTTTTCACCATGCTCCCGCTCAGTGCGCATGCCATCGCACGATTGCAAGAGGATGATGTGTTCCTGACGCACGACGGTCGTGTGAATTTGGCGGGCATTCCGCTGGGTCGTTTTGATGAATTCCTACGGAAAATTCGCAGAGTGCGAGAGGGGATTACGCAGTCTCCCGCAGGAACTCCGGCAGGATGAGCGGAGCTTTGAGGCCCGGCACTTGCTCGACGAGCGGCACATCTTCCCATGCGATTTTGCCGACGTACAGTCGCTTCAGGTCGCCGCCTTGCGACAGGAATTGTTCGATGGCGCGCAGTCCGCGGAAGTAGACGATCCCCTTGGTGAATCCGCCCGGCTCCGAAGTATCGGACAATCCGCGCTTGTGTTCCAGTGCTTTGTTGAGCGCCTTTTCCGGTTCGTAGAGCAGTTCCTCCTCCAGGTACCGTCTTGTCTCCGCCAGAGAATGCTCCAGCGCGAAGGCTACCCCGAGCAGATTGCGCGCGGGGCCCGATCGTTTCTCGTGGTCCGGAGGAAGGAAGCGATTTTGGTTGAAGATCGCCATGCCCTCCTGCGTATCCAGGTAGCCGGCGCATCCGCGTCGGAAAAGTTCGAACGGTTGCTGTTCCCCGTTCTCCGCGGTGAGCACGTGCGTCTCCACCTCATGCGCGATGAGCGCGCGGAGGGACTGTTTCCAAAAGCGTGCATTCTTTCGCAGGGTGACGGTCCGGCCGCCCACCGTGACGCGGGCGATGGTGCGCTCGCGGATCACCGTCTGCCAATCGTACAAGCCGTATCGATCCAACGCATCGCGGAACATGGTTGCCGCTTGTTCTACGGTGAGTTGCCCCGTCTCCGGCGGCTCCGCACGCCCGTTTCGCTCAGAGAGTTCCTCCTCGGCCGCGTCGATGAGCGCCGCATCGGGGCTTCCAAACAGCACAGTGGACGCCTGCGTGAAGATCTGCGCATCGCCGAGGGCGCGAATCAGTGCGATGCGTCGCAACAGTTCATCGCGTTTCTTCGCGAAGAGCGTGCCGGTCGGCGATTCCTCGATGGTGAGTGAAGCTAACCGCGCCTCGATTTCCGCCAAATTCAGGGGGGATTCCCGGTACGTGAAGACCGGATTGTACCCTCGGTCCACCTGCAGCTTTTCTCTTTCCTCCAGCAGATTATTCGGTTTGATGTGCGTGAGCAGCTGGAGATCGTGGTCCGTCTGCGAGAGGAACTTGTCGATTGCGCGCAGATCCTCCTTCAGCGCAGGACGCAGGAGCGAGAATGCCGCTTCCTTGGTCGGGTCGATGAGAAAACCCGTGAGATCCCGCCGTCCGATGATGGCGCGGACCGACGCGGGCGCCACACTTCCCTCTTTCACGACCGTCTGCAGCTTGCGGCCCCCCAGTGCAAACTTCACGCGGTAGGTGCGCTCCTCCGCACTCTCCTGCTCCACCGCTCCCGTTCGGTGCAATTCCGACAGAAGATCTGAGGCGAAGATGGTCCGTTCGTGCTCCGGCGCGATGAGAGACGGCACGTCGATCGTCGTGCCCGCGCCGCTGATGCTGATGAGTTCGCGCGTTCCCAGAACGGGGCGTTGTGGTTCTTCCTGTCCGGTCCGCAGCGCGGGCACCTTGGCTCCGAACAAATCCTGAGCGAGACGCACACCCTTTTCCGGCGTCTGGACACTGATCCCTTCCACGCGTTCCAGTCGCGATCTGAGCGGTGCGAGATTGGCGACCTGCACCATCAATCCCGCGCGCGCGTTCACCTCCAGCAGCACGGGTCCCTGCTCGCGGTCGAGTGTGAGATCCACCGCCAGGTAGCCGATGTTCGTGAGGTACTGGATGCGCGAGGCGGTCAGGAGAAGATCATCCCATCCCGGAATGACGATCCCGGCGGGCGATCCTCCGTGCGGCAGTTCCTTGATGAGACGGTTGTATTGCGTCGCAAAGGTCGTGACGCCCTTGGCGATGTCGATGCCGATGCCGATGCCTCCCAGATGCACGTTGGCTTTGCCGCCGCTCTCGCCCGTGGGGATGCGCAGCATCGCCATGACCGGCACCAAGTTGAACACGACGATGCGAATATCGGGGAGGCCGGCGGGACGCAGCGGCGCGAAGGCCGGATCGGATTCCAGTATTTTTTCAAAGAACACCGTGTCCGCCCGTCCGTTGACGGAGTATTTGCCGTCCAGAATATCCTCGATGTGTTCGGTGAGTTGCCGGTAGGAAATCGGATATTTGCCCTGCTCCAGAAAGTGACCGTCCTTCCTGCCTTTCAACACTTTGATCCCGCCGCCACCGGAACCGAATTTTGGCTTCAGCACGCACTGATCGGGTAACTTCGAAAAGTCGTAGGACCGCAGTTGTCGGCGCGTATCGATGCGGCCGTACACCTTCGCGACGGGAATGCCGCGCGCCGCGAGAAACGCTTTCGTCTTCAGCTTGTCATCTGCGAACGCCACCGCTTTGCGCGGATTGAACGGCTTGATGTACAGGAGGTTGCGCGCATTCAAGCCGAGGACCCCGTGGCGTGAGAAGAAGGGGACGATCATTCCTCCTGCAGGTGTGAAAAAACTTCGCGGAACCGGAAGTACTCGACGAGTCGCAGCCCCGTCCACCGTCCCAGGATGACATCGATGACGACGGTGAGGAGGAGCAGCTCCGGGTAGGCGAGAATCATGGACTGAAACAGCGTCCACTGCACGATGAAGACGCACAGCAGCGCAGCCATGATCGTTTCGCCGATGCCGAGGATCGCGGACGTCCATCCCTGTTCCGTCTTCAGGTTGAGGAAACTTTCGGCCAGCGTGCTCATGATGAGAAGGATGAAGATGGTCTCTCGTGAGAACGTCACATCGAAGAAGGCGCTTATGCCCATGAGCAGCAGCAGCGTGAAGCTCACGACCGTCAGGATGATGGCGACCTTCGGGATGTAGAGCAGTCGCCAGCGGCGCATCAACGTGCGCGTGAGGTAGCCGGTGGCTACGATGAAGCAGAGGAAGAGGACGCCGATCTGCCAACCGAGCGCGAGAAAGCTGAGCGCGATGATCGACGGCGTGTAGAGGCCGAAGGTCGTGATTCCCACGATTTGCTTGAGGAACGCAAGGATCATGGCAATCACCGGCAGCACGAGGAGCAGAATGACCGTCTGGCCGGGGACGCCTTTGGTGAGCATCAGATTGATGAGCGAGGAGAGCAGATTCCACGGCCGGAGCCCGATGGACTCTTCGTCGATGCGCAGGAATTCGATGTCACGCTGCGCGAGGACGGATGCGTACTCATCCATGGTGGGCGTCGTGAAGAGGGGGTTCAACGCTTCACGGCGCGTGAGGAGAATTTGGCGCGGCTTGAGAGCGGAGAACGTTCCCCGGGCGATGCGGCCGAGCGTGCCGAGGCTCCGTTCGGACAGGAGGACGATGCTCTGATTGCGTACGCCCGCGAGGAGCAGGCCGTCCTCCTGCAGGACACCGGTCAATGCCTGCAGGCCGGTGATGCCGTCGGTCCAGAGCACGATGGCGCTCGCCCCCTGCAGAGATGCGCTTCGTTCGGAGAGGAGTGTCGTGAGGGCCTGCTGCGCCCCGATGGGCGTCGGCGAGGGGGCGGCGGACAGTACGCTGAGGAACACGTCTTCGTCGGCGGCCATCTGGCGGTGCAATTCCAACTTCTCGGGAGAGACCGTGGCATCCGCGATGAGGACGATCTTGCGGCTGAAGACCGTCACGGTGTGCTCCGCGGTGGAGACGACTTCCCGGCCGTCTCTCAGTACCGCCGTCACGGTCAATCGGAACACGAGCACTCCCGCTTGTTCCGGCGTGTACACCGCCTCCACCGTCTCGCTGATCGGGTGCTCTTGTCCTTCCAAAAACCATTGAAACTCTTTGAGCTCTCCCTCCACGGAGCTGAGCGATCCGTCGAGCACGATGGTCCGCCCGACGGCGATATCCTCAGGACCGGTGATGATGGCTTGCACCTGCGCTTCTTCCGTGATGATCCCCTCACCTTCCACCGTCTGTTCTTCGTCCTGCGCGCAGGCCGGTGCCCCTTGAACGACAAGCAGCAAACCAAGCAGGAGCGAGCCGGTGAAGCGTCGGGGAACAGACATGGGTTACGCGGCGGTTGCGAATGAGGATCGATTCTTGCGCTTGCGCCTCTTCGTCGTCCACGCTTCCTTGTATTTGATGAGTTGCGGTTGCATCTTCTCCGTGCAGCGATCGATGGCCTCGAGAACCGTCGCCTTGCGCGATTCCGCCCGCAGTTTCTTCCGCGGCAGTTCCACCGTGATGGTCACGTGCACTTCATCGCGCGCCTTCTTCGTCGGTAATTTTTGCGCATCGACGCGAATGAGCGACGCCTCGTCCTTCAGTCGTCCGCAGTAGGTCGCCATTTTCCCGATTTTCCGTGCCAGAGTCAGCAGTTCTTTATCCGTGTACCGAATGCCTTTCTCGTAGTGCTCGATGTGCATAGGGAAGCGGTGGGGAAGGAAACAGGGGCATGGTAGCACAGGTGCGGCGAAAGGGTGCGGAAGATTGCATTTTTACCCAAATTGGAGTAGCATGAAAGGAAAGAATACCAAACACATCTATGATGCATACGGAAGCCTCCGGACCGTTGGATACGGATTTGGATCGGTCTGATCAGTCGGATGCACCACACTCTGTACATGAGTCGTCAGTGTTGCCGGCGGATATGCAATTGAATACCAACGCCGCCATTCATGACGTTGTGGGTGCAGACATGGAAAAAGTCCCTCCTTTGCATGACGCACTGCTTCCGTCTTCCGCCAGTTCCGTTCCCGTGCAGGAGCAGCCTCCCGTTTTGGCTGCATAATCACTACTTATTTTCGCATTCATTTTTACATTTCTCCTTCAGTCCTATGTCGACAAACGCACCTTCATCCGCCCCCGGCACCACGCCACCGGAAAGTGTCGCCGACACTCTGCGCGGATTACGAGAGGATGTGGGACAGGCCAACGATCTCCATAACGTACCGGATACTCTTGTGGATCGAACCATCGCTGCGCTGGAAGACGCTCGCAAACAGGCGATGACGATCGGGGAAACAGCCCGTGACGGATTGAGAGCGGAACTGGCACAATGGAATTTGGATCGCGTTCCTGAGGTTTTGAAGGGTGCAGTGGAAGCCACCAAGAAGAGCGTTGAAGATATTTATTCTGATTGGCAATCCAAAACCGTTTCATTCAATAAACCCACTTCAGAAAAATTCTTCGAGAGTCTCAGCGGATTAGGTGAAAAAGTGACAACCTTTATGGATGCCATTCAGAAGACCATTGCTCGCATTGTGGAAAAATTACAAATCGTGCCGCTCATGATGCAATTTGGAGTGACAGTCCCTGACTGGCTACTGCCCAATGGCATGGGAATGAAGGAACTCTTCGCGGTGCTCAGTGCAAATAAGCGCACGCTGGAGACCGGACCGAAAGACGAAGAAAACATGCGCGAAGTGATCAAGGTGTTGAGCGGCCTCAATACCGGCAAGCTTCCGGCCAATCAACTTTCTCTCGATGAATTCCTTAAGAGCGTCGTCGAGCAGGGGCCATCGGAGAAGAAGGCGCTGACGACGGAGGATATTCTCAACGGGGCGCGCGCAGTTGCGCAGAATATGAAGCAGCAACCGGCCGCAACGTCCGCACCGGCAGCTCCCGCCGCCGCACCTGCAGCCCCCACTGCCGCACCGGCAGCTTCCGCAGCTCCCGCTCCCGCAGGAACTGCGCCCGCCGGTCCTACATCCGCTCCCGCCGCCGCACCTTCGACAGCTCCGGCCGCTCCTTCTCCGACGACTTCCACGGCAGCATAATGGGCGTACGCACTCCGGAATCGGCTCAAGTTGCAGACAATCAAGCTATCGGCACATGGCGGCAGGCTACACATGCACGCGTGTTCAGACTCATGGGAAAAACACTCGGTTTTGGCGCGGAAGCCGCTGGATATGCGGGGGGAGCGGTTGTGCGCAGCACCGTGCGGTTTGTGCGAGGAGGCATTCGTGGCACGTTTGGAATGTAGCGGTCGTGCGGAAGTACGCTGCCAAGCACCCATACGGTCATTCTGTGGCTTTTATTGGTATTTTTTGCTATACTGATGCGATATGGATTCTTCAACACCCACCCCTTCCCCGTCTCTTGGCGAGCGCATTCTCTCCACCGTGGAGGCGCCTGATCGGACGGAGGCACAATTGCAGACACTCCTGCAAGAAATTGACGCGACACCCGCTGCGGAGAAGCCGAAACTTCTGGATGCGCTGAAGCAGGAAATCGCCGGATTGGATGCGACGAAGCGCGCGGATATCCAAACCAAGCTGGACACGTTGCAGAAGGAATCATTTACGAATCTCACGGAAGCGGAACTGAATCAACTGCACGGCGTGACGGATGCCATGCGTGCGGAACTGGCGGCGGCACCGTTGGAGGCGGCAGCCATCCCCGAACCTGCCCCCACGATGGACGTCCCCGCTCCGCCTCCGGCCCTGAACACGCCGGGCGGTGCATCACCGGAAGCAATGGAAAAAGCCATGGCCTCTCCGGCCGCAGCCGAATCAGTTTCTAAAAACACTCCTTGGTTCCCTCGCTCTCCCAATCCACGAGAATGGTCCGGGAGACAGATCGCAACCATGGCGACCGCTACGTTGGGATTCGTCGGCCTGTACGCTCTGTGGCGAAAATGGAAACATCGCAATCAGCCCGATGCATCCGGAGACACCGAACCGACAAAGAAGGGATGGAATCTGCGGCGTTTGATCTATTGGATTCCGGGCGTGGGGCTGGCGGCAGTGGCGGCGTACGTTGGCGGTAAGGCAATCTTGAAACAAGTGGAAAAAATGGGATTGCGCAAACTGCAAAAAGAATGGGCAAACGTACAGGAACAATTGAAAAACGTAGGAAACTTCACGGAGAAAGAGTTTGCGGAACTCAAACAAAAGAGGGAGGAATTGGAAGAAAAAATGAAAGCGTACCTCACGCAACCAACCGCCGGCGATGCGCCGACGGCAGCACCCGTTCCGCCCGCCGTCGTGGACCGCACTCGGGAAGTCGGAGCGGAAGCCGTGGAAACCGGCACGGAATATGCGATTGCGAGCGGCCTTGCACGCTTCTGCCCGTCACCGGATTGGGCACTTGTCAACACTGACAAACAGAGAACCATTTACGGCATCATGCAGCATCCTGCGAATGCCACGCTTACGGTGGCGGACATCGTTTCCGGCACGCGCGCATTTGCGGTCGGAGAAGAACATGAGAGAACGGCGGAAGATAACAGGCAAGCGACGGAGCTCCTGCGTACGTTCTGCACGACGCAAAAACCAAAACTCATTGATCGCATGATGAAGCGCGATGGTCTGACCTTTGAAGCCGCGACGGCCAAGGTGGATGCCATGCCGTTTGTTCCCTTCATTAAGCAAGTGGCGTTTGTCTATACGCATGCGGAACAGGCGGCTGATATTTTGCAGCGAGCGTATGAAAATCGCAGTGCGCTCATGGATCTCAAGAATTTGGGTACGCTTTCTGATCTCAGTGAAGATCTGAAAATGCAACTGCGCACTTTCATGGAAGACAACATTCCCATGACGGAAGAGGAGAAAGCCTCGATCACCACGGAGAGTTTGGTGCGATTGGCATTGCATCAAGGAGGAATTTTGTTGCGGGCGTACGGCGCGCCGAATACGGATGCTCCCGCGGAGGAACAAGCACTCTACCGATTCGTCACAGAGGAAGCAGCGACCCGCGAAACGGCCACTTGCATGTTGCCTTTTTTCCACAAAGTATTTTTGGATCCGGACGTGTGGTCGGAATCCAACATGGAACATAATTTGAATGTTGTCACCGCCTACATGCAAGACTGGATGACGGTGGATGAAGTGCTGCGTTTGTACTTGTATCGCAAAATGATCGAGGATGGCAACCCCGCGGGCGTGGTACTGATGCAAGCTGCCGTTCTGAAATACGTCACCCGGCGCGAATACGGTGGAAGTATCATCGGACTGAAGCCGAAGAAGTATGACATGATGCAGCGCATCGCGGGAAAATTCACCGCTTCGGGCATGGAGGAATTTTCGAAAGAATGGGAAAATCTAGATCCGGCGGCACTGGAGCAAGCGCAAGAAATACTGGGAAGCGTGCTTTCCGAAGCGGGCAAAGGTGTATTGGGCGTCATTGCCGGTTCGGCGGTAGAAGCCGGATCAGCGATCAAATCGGCAATCTCGGAAAATCCCAAGACAGCTATTACTGCCGCAGTTGTGACACCATATGCAATCCACAGATATTACACATGGATGGAAAAATTTTCTCCTGGGAAAATTCAACCTGCAATGGCGAATTCAGGAAAGGATTGGTTGAAGACAAGAATACTCCATTGGACTACCACTGCTCAATATCAGGATAATGCTGCGAGATTTACTAAAATATTTAGAGCTATTGAGACAGAGCCTAAACTACTCAAATATTTGGAAGAATGTTGTAAATCACAGGGGGGAAAGGCTGTATGGGAAGAACTTTTTAGAGCACTGAAAATGCATGTGCCGCCGCTGGATAAGGAAGTGATAGATGCGGCGGAGTATTTCACGAAAAACCAACTTGCTCGAGATATAGTCGCAAATACACGAATGATCTGGAATAGTATCCCTGGTTTGAAACGATTTACTCGAGCTCTTGGATCTGCCAAGAACGGTGTTGTCTCTGCTGCCAAAAACATCGTCGGGCGCATCCCCGTTCCCGCTCCACTCGCCAAGGTTGCCGGACTCGTCAAAGGGACCGTCGTGCTGGATACTCTCTTGGTAGGTACGGAAGCATATAATTACTTTGCAAATGAACGCCCGCGCCTGCTCAGTGAAATTGAAGGGGAAACGGATCCGGCAAAAAAAGCACAATTGGAGCGGGAGCTTTCTGCAAAAGGATTCATTGGCGGACCGGGATTGGTTGGAGGACAAACATTCAACACGGTCGGCACGGGACTGCTCTACTCTCCGTTGATGCCAGTCGGCGTCGCAATGATTGCTTCCAATGCAGTGGGACAGCCGATTCGCGAGAACATTGAAGAAGGCACCACCTACATGCTGAAGACGGAGAAGGAATTGGAGCAGGAAACCGCCGGGCAAATTCTGCAGCACATCGGTCAAACAGCTCCGGGGCAATTTGCCACTTGGGGTCAGGGTCTTGCTGCCAATCCCGCCAAGTACGCGCGCAATCTCTTGCTTGCCGGCATACCGGACCCCGCTGTTGCGTATGCCGCACCGGATATGTCAGATACCTTTGATGAAGCGAACGAAGGCGCGCGCATGGAAGGGTACCGCGCTTACTATCGCCAAACGGCAAGAATGGTGTTGCCTCCGTTCACGAAAGAAGAGCTGTCAGAAGCGGATCAAAAACTGCCACCGGCAGACATCCAAATGCGTGTCAAAACACGCATGCAAGACGAGCTCGGTTACTTCGCCACATCCGCACTGACCTACCTGAGAGAAGCAACGCGTGGGCATTTCACACTGGTCGACCCCGTCGTGTTACGGAAGGCGGAACTCTATGCGAAACAGTGCACGCTCACGCATCGAGTGGATCTTTCCCATCCGGAATCGGCCAAAGAAGATCTGCGTTCCTGGGCGGAAAAACAGAAGGAAATTGATGAAATCTCCGTACGGTTTGAAACGATGCAAGCGACGGATATCGCATCGCTCTCCGGCCACCCGACTGTCTTTGCACAGCAAGCCCCCTGGAAATTACTCCTTGCCGTTCGTCATGAACTGGCCGCCTGCGAGACCAAAATCCTCGCAGCCGATTACTCCAACTGGAGCAGTGTGCTCGGGGGCAACTGGCAGAGTGAGGAAAATCTGCGAGCGATTGCCCGCGGCGCCTATGCCGAACGGGCACTCACCGTCGTGCGTGATCTCGTGAGTCGCGTGCAATCGGGCACGCCGGCTTCTCCGGAGCAGATCATTCAGACGATCGCCGCGATGCGCTTGGCTCTGGTGGACGGCAATCCCAATGATGTCGCGTTTGAGAGCATCGATCAACACCGAGACGCTTCCTACGAAGTGATCGGGAACAACGTACATCTGTTGTCATTCGACACGATGTGGGCACTCATCCAAGCAACGCTGCCGCCGGCCCCCGCCGTCACTCCCGCACGTCCGGCTGCACCTGCTTCCGCGACGCAGACCGCTCCCGCTACGGCGGCGTAGGATGATTTGAATGATGCGTCATCAGTGATACGTTACCAGGTATCCTTCGTCTCTATGCCGTCTTCCCATCGACCAAAGCGCAGCATCACCTCCAGAATGCTGAAGGCGTTCGGGGATTTTCGTAAGAAGAAGCCAGCTACGAAACAACCGCAGAAACCGAAGAAACCTGTGAAGACCGTTCGTAAACCGGAGCTCGGGACATCGAACGCCGTTCCTGCCGTCAAGCCGTCGGCACCGAAAAAGGTCACGTCATCCGCCGCTTTGGTCGCGAAGGCCGCAGTTTTGCAGGATGCCCTTCCGCCGAATGTGCACTCTCCCGCGCACAAGGTGGCATTTCATCGGGACGGTTTGTTCATCGATGGCATCAAGTACAAGGTGCTGGCGGAGTCGGGCTTAAGTGACGAAGAATTGACAATCGGCGAGTCGCGTGGCGAGGACGGCACCACGACACTGACCCTCCATGCCATGGGAAGAATGTTCACGGTGACACTGCGCGCTGCGGACATCGACGCCATGCTCGGCAACCTCCTGAAAGGCCGCGCGTACAAGACGGAATCGAAGGAAGGAATCGTTATACGAATCGAGCGACAGTTGTATTGATGAGGTGGTAGGGAGTAGGTGGTAGGGAGTAGGACGAATGAAGGAACGAAATAACGAACAACGAGGTACAAACAACAAATCCCAAATTCCCAATCTCCAATCCCCAATCCCATGTCCCTCCTCCGCACCTACCCCTTCCTGATTCCCGTGCTCGTGATGCTCCTCTCGGAGATCGCGAAAATGCTGACGGAGCATAGACGGACGGGCACGTGGCACAATGGCATCTTCCGCACGGGCGGCATGCCCAGCTCTCATTCCGCGTTTGTGACGTCATTGCTCATCGTGGTCGAGCGGTCCCGCGGCTTTGACTCCGTGGATTTCGCCCTCGCCTTCACGCTGGCGGCGGTTGTCTGGTACGACGCCATCAGCTTGCGGAGGGAAGTCGGCCTGCAGGCGGAGATGCTTAACAAGCTGCAGCATTTCACGCACCTGCGCACGCGTATCGGTCATTCGCTGAAGGAAGTTCTTGCGGGGATCGTCTTCGGAACCGTCATCACGTATGCAGGCATCGCACTGAGCAGAATGACAGTGTAGAGTATGGGGGAATTTCCCCCCTCTTTGCCGTGGCTCGCATCGCAGATCAAAAGACCGATTTTCCACAGTGGTACTTAGACGTCATCGAGCAGGCGGGTCTTGCCGAGCACGCGGAGGTGCGCGGGTGCATCATTTTCAAACCTTACGGGTACGCTCTGTGGGAAGCGATTCAGCGTGATTTGGATCGACGCATCAAGGAGCTGGGAGTCGACAATGTCTACTTTCCTCTCTTCATCCCGGAGTCGATCCTGCAGAGGGAGAAGGATCACATCGAAGGGTTTGCTCCGGAGTGCGCGGTGGTGACTCACGGCGGCGGCAAGGAACTCAGTGAAAAGCTGTACGTCCGTCCCACCAGTGAGACGATCATCTACACCACCTTTGCGAAGTGGGTACAGAGTCACCGCGATCTGCCGCTCAAGATCAACCAATGGGCCAATGTCGTTCGATGGGAAATGCGCACGCGGCCTTTCCTGCGAACGTTGGAATTTCTCTGGCAGGAGGGGCACACCTGTCATATTTCGAAAGAGGATGCCGATACGATGGTGAACGCTGCATTGCAGATGTATGCGGATTTCGATCGGGAGATGCTCGCGATTCCCGTCCTCACCGGACGCAAGCCGGAGCACGAGAAATTCGCAGGCGCTCTGTACACACTCTCCACGGAAGCGCTCGCGCGCGACGGTAAGGCGATTCAGGCGGGGACGTCGCACAATCTGGGGCAGGGGTTTTCCGAGGCGTACGGCGTGTCGTTCCTTGATGCGGAAGGAAAGCAGCAGCGCCCTTGGATGACGAGTTGGGGCCTCTCTACGCGTATCATCGGCACGCTCATCGTGGTGCATGGCGATGAGAAGGGTCTGCGCATCCCCCCGCGCATTGCCCCGATACAAGCGGTCATCGTGCCCATTTACAAGACCGATGCGGAGCGGGAAGCGGTACTGACGGCGGCACGCACGCTCTGCGCATCTCTCGGGGGCATCCGCCTGAAGATCGATGATCGTGCGGAGAAATCACCGGGATTCAAGTTCAACGAGTGGGAGGTGAAGGGCGTGCCGCTGCGCATCGAATTGGGTCCGAAGGATTTGGAGAAACGGCAGGCGACGTTCGTGCGTCGAGATACGGCCGAGAAAATTGCCGTTCCTTTGGCTTCATGCACGGGAGCATTCGTGCAGTCCCTTCTGACGTCCATTCAGGAAACGTTGTTGCAGCAGGCGATCGCACATTTGGAAGCGCACACGCACATCGCCGATGACATGACGCAGTGTTCAAAGTTGCTGGAAGGGGAGGGCGGGTTTGTGTGGATGCCGTGGGACGGCACGCTGGAAACAGCCACGCAGATCAAGGACGCGACCAAGGCGACGATTCGTCTCCTGGGGGATCGAGCCAATGCGAAGGGGAAGACCGATCCGCAATCCGGCGCTCCCGCCACCGAGTATGCGCTCTATGCGAAGGCGTACTAAAAGAGGGGGTGCCGTCAACCGACACCCCATACCCCATACCCAATACCACTCCTCACTCCTCCTCCACCTGCAGCGTGCGTTTCTGGGATTTGGCGGATTTGGGGATCGTCACCGTGAGGCGGCCGTTCTTCGTGCGACACGTCACTTTCTCCTCATCCACGCCCTGCGGCATGGAGAACTGCACCAGGAAGTTCCCCGATGCCGTCTCGCGGCGGCGCCAACGCTTGCCCTTCTCCTCCGCTTCTTCCTGCATTTTTCCGCTGATGGTGAGCAGTCCGTTCTCCAAGCTCACTTCGATCTGCTTGGGATCGTAGCCGGGGGCATCCGCCGTGACGATGATGTCCTTCTCGGTCTCGGCGATGTCGGTGGCAGGCACAAACGCACTCGAGCGTCTGTCCATATCTGCGAAGGCCATGAAGGGGTCCCAGAACAGTTCGTCGAAGGGCCGCGGGACGACGGACTTCCTTCGCCAGGGAACCATTTGGTTCATAGGAATGGGGGGAAAGAAGTAAATTATCAATCGGTAGTATAGAGTGATAATCAGGGGAATGCAAGCATGATCGTGAGAAAGAGGGGAGATCTGCGCGCAGTCTCATTACTTGCGCCGAGAGTGCCGAGGGGGAATGACGCCTTTGCCGCGGCGGACAAGGGTGGCCGTCAGTCATCCGTGAAACGCAAGAAAAATACGTTCGAAATGTGGTCAGCTCCTGTACACTTCCCGCACCTATGACGTTCTTCAGCAAGCGCCCCGCATCGGTTGCAGATAGCAGCAATCGTCTCCCGGTATTCTCCCATCTTCCTGCGGATGTCTGCTACATGGACAGTGCGTGCCAAACGCCGCGCATCCGTTTGGTCGTTGATGCGGAGCAGGAATACGTGTTGCATCACAATGCCTGCGGCGGTCGCGTGCGGTACAAGTGGGGCAAGTGGGTGGATGAACGCGTGCAGGGAGCGCGTACGGAAATTCTTCAGCTCTGCGGTAAATCGGAGAAGGAGTACGCCGTCGCCTTCACGCTCAATACCACCTACGGCATCAATCTGGTGCTCCACCAATTGCCCGTCGACCCCTACGATCGCATCGTCACCTCTACCATCGAACATAATTCCGTGTTTCTTCCCAGCATGACGTGGGCGCAGCGCAACGGGAAGGAGCGCTTGGTGCTGCCGCGCAGTGAGGACGGCAGTCTGGAGTACAAGCAGTCGCAACTGCAGAAGACGATTGTCCTCGTGAATAACGCATCCAATATCGATGGACGCACGTTGCCGAATGCAGATACGCTTGCGGACGATGTCCATGCACACGGAGGGATTCTGCTCCTCGATGCCGCGCAGAGTTGCGGACACGATCCGGCGGCGTTACGCGGTGTCGATTTCGATGCGGCGTTCGGATCGGGCCATAAAATGTACGGACCCAGCGTCGGCTTCATCGTCATCCGGAGGTCACTTCTCCGTAGTCTGCAGCCGTTCTTTCTGGGAGGTGGCACCGTTGAGTCGGTGGAGCACGATTCATTCGGACTCTTCACCGGCGCGGACGAACACGCCAGATTGGAGCCGGGTCTGCAGAACTGGAGCGGGATCATCGGCTTGCGGGAAGCTGCCGCCTGGTTGCGAAAGCAGCACATCGCGGGCAGTGAGCACGCGCTGGCGCAGGCTTTGTTCGATCGTGTCTCGGCGATCCCCGCGGTCACGGTCGTCAATGGGAAACCGGGGAGTATTCTCAGCCTGTACGTCGACGGCATCGACGCGCACCGTTTGGCGCTTTACTTGGATGAAAAGAACGTCATGTGTCGCAGCGGTCACTTCTGCTGCCACTACGAGCTGCAGCACAACCGTCACCTGCCGCCGCTCCTGCGCGCTTCCATCGGTCTGCATAACACGATGGCGGATGTGGATAGATTTGTGACAACTCTCGAAACGATAGTACGAGCCATCTGACCGCATCTTCATCGTCCTACTCCCTACTCCCTACACCCTACAACCTACTCCCTCATATGTTCTGCATCGCCGCTTTCATCGTCTTCGCCGTCCTCAGCATCTTCTCCGCGGCGTATCGGCCGCTTGCCAAAGCCGCGTGGCACTGCACCTGGAAGCGCATTTCTTTTCAACCATGCGACATCAGTTTCGGCGATGAGATGCGCGGGCGTCTGCTCTCCAAGTTGATTTTCCGCATGCCGCGACTGGCGAAATTTCTGGATCGCTGGTTGGATTGGATTTCATTCGCTTTCGTCGGCTTAAGCATCTGGAGTCTCGTCTACGTCGCAAACGGCGGTCTGAATTACTGGGTCTACGGCACGTGTGATCCGCGCAACGTGGAATCGTGCACGCTGGGCGGTGAGGCGTGCGGAGTGGATCAGGAGACGCTCGGCATCAGACAGGCCGTTGCCGAAGGGCGCGTCGGCGAGTGGGTGATCGGTCCGTTCGTCCGCTTCGGCACGGCGGTGTCGCTCATTCCCGATCGTCTGCGCGTCTGGAACGCGCAAGATTTTTTGCCGCCATCGGCATCTTTCTTCCGCCCGGAGGATCCGTCCAAACCGTACGCGCTGGAAATCGTCGATCCAAGTTGTCAGTTCTGTAAGAAATTGACGCACAACATGCTTGAAGCCACGCTCATGGACCGTGCGAACGTCACGTATCTTCTGTATCCGATTCCGCTGCCGAATGGCGGCTACAAGTTTCCGCACTCCCTGTTGATGGCGTCGTACATCGAGGCAGCCAAGCGTGTCACGCTTGCGGATGGCGCCGCCGTTCCTCCGGGCGATTGGCAACTGCTGGAGCAAATCTTCACGGTTCCCACGGATGATGCCATCGATCTTCAAACACAATTCTCCCTCATCTTCAACCGTGCGCAGGCGGAGGACCGATTGCAAGCGATGCTCCGTGAGATCGGATACACAGCGGAGCAGATCGCTCGGATTGCCGATCTTGCCGCTTCACCGGAGATCGCCGAGAGCATCGCGGAGCAGCGCCGCATCGCGGAAGAAGACATCCGCACCATCAAGATTCCCACCCTGCTCTGGAATGGAAGACGATACGATCGGGTGGTGGACGTGGAGACGTTGCGGTGAATCGTAGAGACGCCCGTAGTAGAGACGCCCGTAGAGACGCCCGTAGTAGAGACGCCCTATAGGGCGTCTTTACCTCCCCAGCGCAGGGGGTTTTCATCGATGTACCGGCGCATATTTCCGAGGGCATGGTTATCGCGGATGATGATGTCGTGGAAGCGAGATTGCCAAGCGAAGTCGGGATGTATCGGGCGGATGAAGCGCGAGCATGCCCCTTTGAAGTGGTTGACCACCGCACCCAGGACCCCACGTTGCCAGGGGATGATGTCGTTGGGTTGCCGTTGCAGAGTGGCGGTACGATTGAGCCGAATGATGCCATGAAGGTGATCCGGCATGACGATGAACCGGTCCAAGACAATGTGTGGATGGTGTTGCGGGATGGCATTCCAGCATTGCCATACCAGTGATCCCGTTTCAGAGAGACACATCCGTTGATGTTGTATTTCTCCGAACCACGGGTGTCGATTTTTGGTGTTGATCGTCACGAAATAGTATCCGACATCGGCATAATCCCATCCCGGCCGACGCGCCGATGTGATGCGGAATTTTTCCCGAAACAGGGGGGTTTCGTCATCCATGGGGGAACATGGTACCCGATTACATCATGTATTCCATAATCGTCAGCACCGAGAACGTCCCGAAGAAGAGGAAGGTGAAGAGGAGAGCGATGTTGCGCCAGATGCTCGGGCGGAGTTCTTTGGCGAGGAGGTGATTATTCAGGTACAGCAAGATGCCCGTGTAGCTGAACATCGTGAAGGCGTTGATGATGGCGCCGAGCGTGATGAGTTGCCGCGGCTGCGTGAAGCCCAGGCTGAAGACGAGAATGCCGAAGAGAATTTGCACCCACAAGATAACGTAGTAAAGGCGTGAGACGTTGAAGGAACGATCGCCCGTATACAGCAGGAGCACGTTCTCCGTCATGATGCGGCTGGTGGAATCCAGCACGGTCAGCTGCGTTGCCGTGAGCATGATGCCGGTGACGATCAGGAAGAGGACGCCGAAGATCGGCAGGGTTCGCAGGGCGATGGCGGCGGCTTCATTGAAGAGGAATTGCATTCCCTCGGCATTATCGGCTGATCCGAACGTGGTGACGTACGCGAGCATCGTGAGCGTGAGCATGGTGAAAAGACCCAATGCCCAGAACACCAGCGCATGTTCGAGATTGACCGCTTTCCACCAAGTGCGGAAGCGCGAGACGTTTTCCGCGGTCACGGGGAACGTCGTGCCGGTCAGTTTGATCTTCTGCGCCGCACCGCCTCCCGTCATCACACTCGTAATGCGATCGGCATACGCGCCCATGCCGTAGCCTTTGTCTCGTACGTAGAGGGACTGCGCGAGGTTTAAGTTGCCCCCGGCACCCGCGTAGGCGAGGGCCCCCAGAAACGTTCCCATGATGATTCCCTCGGGAAGGAAGGAATAATCCGTCCCCCGCCCGATCAAGCCCGCGAGCATCGCTCCGAGATCCGGCAGCGTGGTGAGGTAGGCCGTGAGTCCGATGATGAACGGAACGCCGACGCCGATCAGAATCATCTGCAGGCGTTCGACGGTTTTGTACACGACGGAGCCCAGCGTCAGGATGGCGCCGATGCCCACAAACAACGCCACTCCCAGTAACCACACCCGTTCGATGCCGAGTGCTTGTGCGAGCAACGTGGCACCGGCCAGCCCGATCCCCGGCCATACCCACGCGAAGAACGTCGTCAGCAGAAACCAAATCGGCAACCACTTCCATAGTTTCTTGAATCCGACGAACACGCTTTCGCCATGAATCAATGCGTAACGCTCCACTTCCATGTTGATGAAAAACTGCATCGTGATGCCGACGAGCATGCCCCAGACGATCCCGAGACCGAAATTGCTGGAAAGGTACGGCCACATGATGACTTCGCCGCTGCCGAGCCCCAGCCCCAAAATAATGAAGCTCGGCCCGATGAGCTTGAGAAAAGCGGGAGCGGCGGGCAGATCGTTGACGGGGGACGGGGGTGTGTGTGGAGGCATGATGCGAAGCGTAGCAAACCCGCAGGCTCTGCGCTATAGTCACGCGTCCATGGCGTCTTCCTATCCCATCCTCCGGCTGAAACCCGAGCGTGAGATTCACCTCAAAAATCGTCATCATGCGATTTTCAAGAATGCCGTCGCCGCTTTTCCCGACGTGGAGAACGGATCGATCGTCGACGTGCGCGCGCACGACGGCAGTTTTCTCTGCTACGCCACGCTCAATACGGGTGCGTACATCTGCGCCCGGGCGATTGCGTTTCAGCAGGGCGACCCGCTGCGACTCCTGCGGCACGCCATCGAACGAGCCATCGCACTGCGCTCCCGGTTCTTCGGTGCCGATGACACCACGGCCTTCCGTCTGATCAATGCGGAAGGGGATGCCATTCCCGGTCTCATCGTGGACCGCTATGGCGATACGCTCGTCGTGCAACTCACCACGCTCGGCATGGATCGTCTGCGCGAGTGGATCGCGGATCTGCTCATGGAAGCACTCCATCCTGCGGGCATCTTCGAAAAATCGGCGGGGCCCGCGCGCAAAAAGGAAGGGTTGGCAAACAGGGAAGGATGGCTGCGTGGCGAAGGCGATACGAATTTGACCGTTGTGGAACGGGGGCTTTCCTATCGTATTGCGCTGCAGGGGGGACAGAAAACCGGACTCTTTCTGGATCAACGTGAGATGCGCTCATTCGTGCGGGAGCTCGGGAGCGGTCGTACCGTCCTGGATTGCTTCAGCTATGTCGGTGGCTTTGCGATGAACGCCCTCAAAGGCGGGGCGCTGTACGCCGATGCGGTCGACTATGATGAGGATGCGCTGGCGCAGGCGAGGGAGCATGCGGCGATGAATGGCATTGAGTCGGGGAAGCTCGGCATTCATGCACGGGACGTCTTCGATTTCCTCCGGAATCCTCCGCGCCGCGACTACGACTTCATCATTCTGGATCCTCCCGCCTTCGCCAAGCGCAGCACCGATTTGGATCAGGCCAAGCGCGCCTATACGGATCTCAATCGTCTGGGGATGCAGATGCTTTTGCCGGAAGGGGGATTGCTCCTCACGTGTTCGTGCTCCTACCAGATGGACGCCGCGCTCTTCCAGATGGTTATCTTTCATGCCGCGCGCCAAGCGGGACGCACCGCGCGCATCCTCCACCGGCATCGTGCCGCTTTGGATCATCCCGTGAACGTGTTTCATCCGGAGACGGATTACCTGAAGAGCATGCTCCTTTGGGTGGAGTAGGAACGGATTTCGTGTTCGTTTATCGTTTGTTCGTTGCTCGTTTACGGTTGATGAAAGAGGTTTCTGAAAGCAGAATCGAACGATCAATAACGAACAACGAACAACACAAACAATACGTCATTCCTTCTTTTCTCCTTTTGCCGCCGTTGCTCCTTCCGCGGCGGGGGTTCCGCCTTCCGCTGCAGGGGCTCCTTCCGCCGCCGGGGCTCCTTCCGTTCCTTCCGCGGCGACCGGTGCTTCCACCACTTCCTCCTCGCGCGGTTCCTGTGCGATCACGAGCACGTCCGTGGGGTCATTCAAGATGGTGACGCCTTCCGGGACGACGATGTCTGCGACGGTGAGTGTGCCGTCGAATTCCGTGAGTCCCGACAGATGCACCACCAGGTCATGCGGGAGATGGGCGGGCAGCGCGCGAACGGTGACCGTATCGAGCGGCGTGACGAGAATGGCACCCAGATCTTTGACGGCAGGCGCTTCGCCTTCCAGGCGGATCAGCACGTCCGCTTCCACCTCTTCCTTCATGTTCACGGCGAAGAAGTCGACGTGCGTCATGCGGTCCGATACCGGATCGAATTGCAGTGCGTGGAACAGGACGGGCAATGTCTTTCCTTCCAGTGCGATCTCGACCAGCGTGCTCTCGCCCGCCTTCACGTAGGCGCGCTTCAAGTCCACCTCGTTCACGGCGATGAGCGTATTGTCCGTATTGCCGTAGATGATGCCCGGGATCTGTCCCTCGCGTCGCAGGAGCGCTGCGGAGGCATCGGCGGAGCGGGCGGAGACGGTGAGAGAAAGTGCTTCCATGGGAAAACAGGCGGAAATCGGGATCGCAGGGTAGAGGAGGTTCCGGCAGAGGTCAACGAGAAAGAGAGGGAGGGGTGCGTTCTTTGTTGTCGGTTCTTCGTTTTTTGTTTCTGTGCTGATTTTGTATGCAAACAAACGAATAACCCATTCGACAAGCTCAGGGCAGGCGTACAAACGAGTAACGAATCATGGCGACTCTATCTCCACTTCCAAAAATACCGCACTGCGCTGCAGAGATGGATGCGCACGGTTTTTTTGGTGAAGATCGAGAAACATCCGCCCTCGCTGAGGCGCTGTTTGCCGTCCGCGGCCCGTACCGTGGGATAGTAAACGACGCGCTTTCCTGCGTTCCAGATGCGCCTGCAGAGGTCCGTATCCTCAAAAAACAGGAAGAATCTTCGGTCGAAACCGCCCAGTTCGTTGAAAAATGTTCGTTGCATCAGGATGCAGCCGCCCGCAAGCCAGTCCACATCCTGCACCTGCGAGGGGTCGATGGATGTGCTTAGATAGTGATCCAGCCGTTTCCGGAGGAAAAAACGCAGAATGGTCCGCTTGATGAACACGTCAGACAGCCGGGGGAAGGATCGGAAGGAGCGGCGGATCGTGCCGTCTTCAAACCGCAGTTGCGGACCGAGCAAGCCGATGGACGGGTCTGCCTCCATCGCGTGCGTCATCTGTTCCAGGCCGTTGTGTGGCAGCGTGACATCAGGGTTGATGATCAGCAGGTACGTGCCCGTCGCATGACGAATGCCCGCCGCATTGCCCTGGCCGAATCCTCGATTGCGTTCATTTTCGACGATGCGGATGTGCGGATACTGTCCGAAACGATTGCGGAGAATGCCGATGGAATCATCCTGCGAGTGATTGTCGACGATGATGATTTCCAGCTCCTGCGCGATGGTTTGCATCAGAAGCGCCTGCACGCAGCGCACCGTGCGCGCGGCTTCACGGGTATTGAGGACGATGGCGGAGACGAGGGGATTGGGGATTGGGGATTGGGGATTAGGGATTCGTCACTGGAAATCGGTACCATGGTAGCAGATGACACGCTTTGGTGGCATGTTTTCCTATCGGCAGACCCGGACCTTCCTGCAGCGCAGGATGCTCACACGCTTGCTCAGATACGGCGGATGATCCCAGTGGCAGCCGGTTTGCTGTATCCGGCAGATGACGGGTTTCCTTGCCTCGGCGGATGGAACAACGGGAGTGCTCAGGGAGAGGACGATGGTGAAGAGGAGTGCGCCGTATGACATCAGCAGTGGGGGGAAGATGATTGCTGAGACGCAAAACGGGGGTGGATCTTTCGGCAAGACACACTCTTCCTATGGGGAGTGGGTGACAGGGTGACAGGGGGAGTTGACATCGTGAGAAACGGGGGTAGGGTGACTGTCCTATGTCAAATGCACCAAATCCTTTGTGTATCGAACCAAATGCGGAACGGCAGGTCCCTCCCATTCAAGAAGGAGATATGGTCTATGCACCCTACGAGGTGGCGGAGCAGAAGTATTGGGTTCATGCGACTGCGTCGCATGTTTGCAGAGATGGTAAAGTTACTCTCTACCCTTCTTTTCTGTCGCACTCGCAGCAACACACTCCGCTGCTGATTTCTGCTGCGGCCGGGGATCTTTCGCGGGAGAGGCCGACTGACGGCAAGCCTGTCATTGATACCTTTGATGGATTTGCCTCTCTTCAAATTCGTCTTTTGATTGAGAAGAATGCCGCCAATACACGTGATTTATTGACGTCGGATGGAAGACAAAAGTTGGCTGAATTGCATAAAATGCTCGAATGTGGTCCGCTGCCGACGCGGGCGGAGGTATTGCGGCAATTTTCTGCACCACGAGTGTATCATGAAAACCGACCATTAGACGATTTTATCGACCCGGAGAAAATCTATTATCTCTACTATGAAGGCGCATGGTTGCGTGCCTGGGCTCAGCCCTACGAACGAAATAGTGCAAGTCTGCAATATTATGTTCCGGCAATGGAGCGGACAAGGAGCGTACCCACAAGATACGCGTCAGGAAGCATAACAGGCATTCGCTTTGATCTTCCTCCGGGTACACGTTCCATCGATACGTCCGCTCAATGGGGTGCATTTCGTGATTTGACCTTGAAGCGATATGCTGATCTTTCCGGAGATCTGCCTCAAGTGGTGGAACGGAGTCTCATCGCCACTCTACTGGGGATTCTTCCCGTTGGGCAGGCAGATGCCGGTGCAACGTGCGGCACAATCGATGGAAGAGGCGGAGCGGGTGGCAGGGGGGAGTTGACATACTAAAAGAAATAGGGGTAGGGTGGCCGTCCTATGTCAAATGCACCAAAGCCTTTGGGTACCGAACCGGATGCGGAACGGCAGGTCTCTCCCATTTGTCGGAAGGGAGATATAGTCTATGCACCCTATGTGGTGGCGGGGCGGAAGTATTGGGTACATGCGATTGTGTCGTATTTTCAGCATGATGATGTGAACGTTATTTATTTATATCCTTTTTTGCTGGCGAAGAATCAGAAGTACGCTCAGTTTCTGATCCGTTCTGCGGCCGGGGATCTATCGCGAGAGAGGCCGACTGACGGCGCGCCTATTATTGATACCGTTCAAGGACTTGCTTCTCTCCAAATTCGTAATTTGATTCAGAAGAATTCCGCAAATACACGTGATTTATTGACGCCGGGTGGAAGAGAAGAGTTGGATACAACGCTTGCAATGCTCGAATGTGGTCCCCTGCCGACGCGGGAGGAGGTATTGCAGCAATTTTCCGCACAACCAGTGGATCAACAGGAACGACCATTATGCGATTTCACCGACTCAAACGTTCAGCAATATTTATTCGAGGACCTTGGATGGATGCAGGCACGGTTTCTGTCGCTTGATACTACTGGTAAATTGCTATGCTATGATGTTCCGGCATTGGAGAGGGAAAGGCGAGTGCCTATCCAGTGTGTTGTAAACAAAGTCAGCTTGGTTCGCTTTGATCTTCCTCCGGGCATACGTTCCATCGATATGCCTGCCAAGTTGCATGCGTTGCATGATTTGGATAGTGCAGAGTATCGTGATCTTTACGGAGATCTGCCTGCGGTGGTGGAACAGCGTCTCATTGCCATGGCACTGGGGATTTCTCCCGTGAAGCAGGCCGGTGCCGGTGCAACGCGCGGTACAATTGATGGAAGAGACGGAACGGGCGACGTGCAGTGACGGTTGCATCTCAGAGTGTTTCGATGGAGAAGAGAGCGGACCGGGGTGAGTCGGGGAGGGAAACGCGGTATTCTGTCCTTGTGACTAGCAACGCAGCCTCCGCCAAGATCGGTTCGGACAATCCCCACCTTCCTTCCCTGCGGAAGCGGGTGGCGCGTGCTTCCGCGGGTCCGGGTGTGTACCGGTGGAAAGATCAGGCGGGAACGGTGCTCTACATAGGCAAGGCGAAGAATCTGCGGAATCGCTTGCGCAGTTACGTTGCGAAGGACGCGGCGAAAGGACAGGGTCCGTGGAAGCAATCGATGCTGCGGCAGATCGCGGATTTCGATGTGACGGTGGTCAATTCCGAGTTGGAGGCGCTGGTGCTGGAAACCAATCTCATCAAAGAAATGCGTCCCAAGTACAACGTGCTGATGAAGGATGACAAGAATTACGTGTACGTGGAGGTGACGACGGAGGATCCCTTTCCGCGCGTCGCGGTGGTGCGCCAGATGAGGAATGCGAACGCGAAGTACTTCGGCCCGTATGTGAGCGCGTATCACACGCGGCAGTCCATCGACATGCTGCACCTCATCTTCCCGTTTCTCGCATGCAAGCAATCTCTGGATGCGCTGAATCGTCGGGAAGGTGACGGCGCGGCCGCGCATCAAACGGAGAAATTGCAGCCGTGTTTGGACTACCAAATCGGACGGTGTTGCGGGCTGTGCGCGGGTGCCGTCTCACGGGAGGAGTATCGCACCCGCATCGATGCGGTGATGGGGTTTTTCCGCGGGAACTACGATCCGGTTATCGCCCGGGCGAAGGCGCAGATGATGGAGGCGGCCGCCGCGAAGCGCTTCGAGCGTGCGAAGGATCTGCGGGACATGCTGCGGTCGGTGGAGGAACTCAAGGGGAAACAAATTGTGTCGGATACGTCGGGGGAGAATGTGGATGTGATAGGAATGGCTCTTCTGAGCGGAAAAGTTCAAGTCGTGTTGATGCGCAAGCGCGAGGGGAAGTTGATCGATGAGGAGAGTTTTGCACTCTCCGGTCGTGCGGAATCTCCTGCCGAGGTGTTGGAGCAATTTCTGCCGCAATTGTACCGTGATGTCGCGGACCTGCCGGAGATCATTCTGGTGGCGGAGGATTTTCCCGGTCGCACGACGGTGGAGCAATTCCTCAGTCAGCGTCACGGGCGCAACGTCTCGGTGCGCATTCCCGAACGCGGGAATAAGTCGCAGCTGCTGCAGCTGGCGGAGAAGAACGCGCAGGAGAAGGCCAAGCAGTACGAAGCCGGTTGGGAGGCGGAGGAACGGAATCTCACGGAGGCGCTCAGTGAACTTGCCCGCACATTGGATCTTCCCGCGCCGCCTCGGCGCATCGAAGGCTACGACATCTCGCACTTGGGCGGGACGGAGACGGTCGGCAGCATGTCAGTTTTTCTCCATGGCAAAGCGCAGAGCGATCAGTATCGTTCCTTCACCATTCGCTCCATGCAGCGCGGGGCTATCGATGACTATCGTGCGCTCCAAGAAGTGCTGACGCGGCGTCTGCGGCACCTGGTCGGCGGTCTGGCGTTTGAGGAGAAGCAGTGGCAGGAGGGAGGCATTGTGTTTGGAAAAGCGAGGAAATCCGAGGCGGAGACGATCCGGACGATCATTGAGCGGGAGGACGATCTCAGCGGGTCCGATCTGGACTACAAGACATTTCTCGTGGCGCGGCATGAGGAAGAGATCGCCGGATTTGTCCGGCTCCGGGAGCATGCGGGAAAGTTGTTGGAACTCGCTTCTGTCTGGGTCGATGAACCGTATCGGGGCAATCATTTGGCGAGTGTGCTCATTCGCAAGTTGCTGCAATCCGTGAAGAAGGGAAAAGTGTACGTCCACGCGATCCCCGAGGGAATCGAGCGTTATTACGAAACGATGGGTTTCCGACATGTGCTCAAACCCCCCGCCGTGTTCCAGGAGCGTTGGGAACGCTACCGCAAGGATCATCCCGACGGCGTCGAGCGACCGGTATTGGTGTACGATACGGCACAGCATAAACCCGATGTCTCTCTTTCGACTGCTCCCGATCTCCTCGTCATCGACGGCGGCAAGGGGCAGCTCTCCACGGTGGTCGATGTCTTGAAGAAGTTTGATCTTACAATTCCTGTGATCGGACTGGCCAAGCGGGAGGAGGAAGTGTTCGTGCCAAGACGACCTGTACCGATTCTCTTTTCCAAAGACAGTCAGGCGAAATTTCTTCTGATGCGATTGCGGGATGAAGCGCATCGTTTCGCCAATCGCCACCGGACCAAACGCGCGTCGAAGACGCTCACAGCCTCCGCGCTCGATCGCATTCCGTCCATCGGGCCTCTGACACGGCAGAAACTGTTGCAGGAATTCGGGTCCGTCGATGCGGTGAAGAGAGCACCGGATGCGGTATTGCGGAAGATCCTCTCGGAGGAGCAGATGCGGGGAGTGCGGGAGATGCTTTGATTTTTTCCTCCATCCCCCTTCCCCTTCCTCCAGTGGAGGAAGGGGGGAACTATATTGATATCTGTCACCCCTCCTCTGTAAAGGAGGGGACGGGGGGTGGAGGAGTGATGCGATGCACGATGTAGAGCGAATCATTCTCCTCGCATTTCACCCTTCGCATGCGTACAATGGCGACTATCTTTCCCCCCATGATGCTATGCGAAAACTCTCTCTCCTTCTCGGAACACTGGGCGGCGCGATGGCCGGTTATGTTTTCAGCAACACAAAACTCCGTGAAGAACTCACCAAAGCGAAGGACGCCGAAGCCGCCGGCAAGATTCTTGCCAAGCATTTACAGAAAGACGGTCGGCAGGTCGGGAAGGAAATTCAGGAATTCGTGAAGAGCGATGCGGTGCAGGACAACATGCAGAAGGCCAAGACGTACGTGAATACGAATGCGAAGAAGCTGCAGAAAGATTTGAAAGATATGATGAAGAAAGGCGTGAAGAAGGCGAAAAAAACAGTGAAGAAGTCCGTACTTCCATCCGCATCAAAGCCGAAAGCTTGATTTTATTTGTTTCTTCCTTTTCTTGTTCTCATGGATGCTCTCACTCTCTCTTTGGCTGCCCTCGGTTGGGTCGCCGCTTCCGGTGTGCTTGCGCTGATCGCCGCTGGCATTTTTTCCATGATCATCAATAAGCAGCCGCCGGGAATGCCGGAGATGATCGCACTCGCCGCCAAGATTCGCACCGGCGCCATGGCCTTTTTGCGCAAGGAGTACGGTGTCATCGGTATCTTCTCAGTCGCGGTGATCGTCATTCTCTACCTCTTCATCGATCTCGGACTGGGGGGTCCCGGCAGCGGGGCGTCGCGATTGCCGCTCACGGCGGGCAGCTTCTTCCTCGGTGCACTGTGCTCCATTGCCGCAGGATTCATCGGTATGCGTACCGCGACCGCCGCCAACGTTCGTACGACGGAGGCCGCGCGTACGGGGCTGGGCAAAGCTTTGCGCATCGCGTTCCTCAGCGGCGCGACCATGGGGCTCTCCGTCGTGGGTTTGGGACTGTTTGGTTTGACGGCGTTGCTGCTGCTGCTCGTCGCGGCGCTGGATATTCCGCTGGTCGCAGCAATTCAAGCGTTGGCAGGATTCAGCTTCGGCGCATCGTCCGTGGCGCTCTTTGCCCGCGTGGGCGGCGGCATTTACACCAAGGCCGCGGACGTGGGTGCGGATCTGGTCGGCAAGGTGGAGGCCGGTATTCCGGAGGATGACCCGCGCAATCCCGCCGTCATTGCCGATAACGTCGGTGACAACGTCGGTGACGTGGCCGGCATGGGTGCCGACCTCTTCGAAAGTTACGTCGGGTCCATTGTCGCCTCCATGCTCATCGGTCTCACCGTCGCGGGCGGCGCGATTGCCGTGCAATCCGCCGTGCTCTTCCCTCTGCTCATCTCTGCCGTGGGCATCGTCGCCAGTGTCATCGGCACGTTCGTGGTGCGCACGGGCAAGAATGAAGCAAACGTGCACGGGGTGCTCAAGAACGGTCTCTTCCTCGCCTCCGTCCTCGTCATTGTTGCGGCGTATTATCTGACGCGCGCCATGCTCCCGGCGGAGCTCGCGTGGGGCGTGTTCCTCGCGCTGATCTCTGGATTGGTCGCAGGCGTCGTCGTGGGGCTCCTCACCGAGTACTACACGTCCGGGCACTACGGTCCCGTGAAGAAGCTCGCGGCTTCAGCGCAGACGGGTGCCGCCACCGCCATCATCGGCGGGCTTGCACTCGGCTATCTGTCGACGGCCCTGCCCGTCATCGTGCTGTGCATCGCCATCGGCATCGCATTCATGCAGGCCGGTCTCTACGGCATCGCGATCAGTGCGGTGGGGATGCTCTCCACACTCGGGATCAGCTTGGCCATCGATGCGTACGGCCCCGTGGCGGATAACGCCGGCGGTATCGCGGAAATGGCGCACCTGCCCAAGGAAGTCCGCGCCCGTACCGACGAACTGGATGCCGCGGGCAATACGACCGCCGCCATCGGCAAGGGCTTTGCCATCGGGTCGGCGGCTCTCACCGCGCTCGCGCTCTTCTCGGCCTATTCCACCGCCACGGGCCTCAGCGCCATCAACCTCATGAACCCTCTCACGCTCATCGGACTGCTGCTGGGCGGCGTGCTGCCTTTCGTCTTCTCCGCTCTTACCATGAACGCGGTGGGGCGCGCGGCATTTGCCATGATTGAGGAAGTTCGCAGACAATTCCGTGAGATCAAAGGTCTGATGGCGGGAACGGCGGAGGGTGACCCCGCGACGTGCGTCAGCATCGCCACGGCCGCTGCCATTCGTGAGATGATTCTTCCCGGCATCCTGGCCGTTCTATCGCCGGTTCTTGTCGGATTGCTCCTGGGAACGGAAGCACTGGGCGGCCTCCTGGCGGGATCACTTCTGTCCGGCGTGCTGCTGGCCATCTCCATGGCAAACAGCGGCGGCGCATGGGACAACGCCAAGAAGTTCATCGAAGCCGGGGCGTTTGGCGGCAAAGGGAGCGAGACGCACAAGGCGGCGGTGGTGGGCGATACCGTGGGCGATCCCTTCAAGGATACCTCGGGTCCGTCCATCAATATCCTCGTCAAACTGATGTCGATCGTGGCCGTGCTCACGGTGGCGCTCTACAGCGCGACGGGGTGGATCGGGTGATTCTTTCTTTGAAATTTGTTCATATTCGCCACGTTAACCGGCGATTTAAATCGCCGGTTAACAGACGGCAAAGCAGCGAATTCATTCGCTATTGGAATGAAAGATTCGTCTATAATCGCCCTTTGAACATGGACAATAGTAAAAACAGTATGGTAAGCCCCTCTATGATGTGCAGCGCGCACTCGGCCGCTCCGTCGGTGCGTACATCGCGGAGCGTATTGGCTATGCCGGCGACGTTGCGAACTTGCCGTTGCATCTGAAGCAATTGTTGCAGCAGAAAATGGCTGGAAAACGCGTTTGATTGTGTTTTGAACGCTCGGGGAGACCGGTGGCTTTTTTCGGGTGACAATATCATCGGAACACAGTATTGTCTGTCGTCCTATGTGCGGTATAACTGCAATGGTCCATTCTACCGGGGGGAATGTCATTCCCACACTCGTTAAACTTACCAAAGGTGTGGAACATCGTGGTGGTTTGGGGTATGGGTTTGCAGGAACACGATCCGGGGGGGAAATCGAATCTGTAAGGGGATTTGGGAAAATTGATGACATGTCCATGGCAGTGCGTTGTCGTTTGGATGGTTTCATGGCTTCTTCTGCCGTTGCGCATACTCGGTATGCTACCAACAAACAACTTGATGAGGAGTATTTGCATCCGTACGTTTATGGTCTTCAGCAAGGTGCCCTTCAACAATTTGCACTTGTTTTCAATGGTAACATTCCGGATTACGCTGAGCAGCGTCGTTTCTTATTGGACGAAGGGTACCATCCTTCCAGAAATGGAGATACGGAAATTGTTGGACTTACATTGATGCGTGCATTGAATGTACAGCTTGTTCATAATCGTGTGGATTTCGCCGAAGTTATTGGATCACTTGGTGTATTGGATGGGTCCTGCAATGTCATTATGATGATGCAAGATGGTACGGTTGTTTGCGCACGCAATAAGTATGCTCATCAATCTCTTGTCAGGACTGAACACGAAGGTATTCATTATATTGCATCGGAGAATTCTGCATTTAAGGATATTGGTTTACCTCGTCGTTTCACGCATATACCTCCTGGAGAAGCTGTTGTGATTTCTCCCAATGGCAATGTTACAAATCATAAAATATGGCAGCCGGAAAGGAAACACTGCATGTTCCGTGGTATTTACTTTGATAGTCATCGTTCAGATTTTGAAGGGGCGAGCATTGCAGATGGGCGCTATGAAGGCGGTCGTATTCTTGGTGCATTGGATAAGGATCGTCCTGATTCGGATTATTTGGTGGTTGTGCCGGAATCTTCCAGGATCGGCGGAAATGGCTATGCAGCCCAACGTCACATCCCTCGTTTGGATATCATCAGCAGGGACCGTACCGTTGGACGCACATTTACTGCTCCTCTACAGGATCGAAGAATCAAGGCAAAATTGAAATATGCCATTGATAGGAATGTGTTGGCTGCCGTAAAAGGAAGAGCAATGATTCTTTTTGAAGATAGCCTTGTTCGTGGATTAACCATGGAAGTTCTTGCAGAGCAACTTAAGGAAGCGGGTGCAACGGAGATTCATTTACGACTTGCATGCCCTCCAATTATTGCACCATGTTTTTATGGTATAGATTTTCCCACTGTACGCGAGCTTCTTGTGAGGAAATATCATTCCGGTGATGGATTGGATGATGGTGTGTTACCAGATGAAATATTGGATGCACTTGCAAAAGATTTGGGTGTGGATTCTGTGAAGTTTCTTCCGCATAGCGCAGTACCAAAAATGTTGGATCGGAAGCCAGAGGAATTATGTATGGCATGTATAACAAAACTATATCCTACTCTTGCCGGACAAGCTGCATATAGTGCTGCCGAACGGGATGCAGCGATGCATGTGACCCATACACATCCTAATGAATCACTTGCCACCACTCTCCCAGTGGGGTAAGAATACCACATGGTTACCTCCACCAGACCCACCAAAGAACTCGCGGAGCTGCATTTCCACCTCGGACAGAGCGTGGAGCCGCATATTCTATGGAGCATCGCTCACGAACAAGGGATCAAGCTTCCGTCCAAAGATTACTGGGAGTTCTTTGATCTGGTCACGCTGAATAAGGAGAAAGTGACTTGGGAGGACTATCACAAGCTCTTCCACCTCACGGAGCTCATTCAATCCTCGCCGGTCTCCATGGAGCGTACGCTCTACGAGGTGATTTCCGGCGCGTATCGCGTCAGCAATATCACCGTGCTGGAACCTTCCTTCAACCCGATGTTTCGCAATCGTGGCGGGGAGCGTGATCTGGATCAGATCATCCTCGCGGCATTGCGCGGCATGGAGCGCGCGCTGGCGGAATTTCCGAAGGTGCGAGCGGGACTCATCGTGCTGCTGGATCGCCGTCTCAGCAAGGAGCAGAACGCCGTGGTGGTGCGCAAGGCCATCAAGTACCGGAGTCGCGGCGTGGTCGGCATCGATATCGCCGGTCCGGTCGCCGATGGATTTCGCTACGATGACTACGCGGATCTCTACGCCGAAGCGCGGGACGCCGGCATCAAGACGACGGTGCACACGGGAGAGGACGGCACGGCGGAGGAGATGGATCATGTACTCGATGTCCTGCCGCTCGATCGTCTCAATCACGGTTTCCGCGCCTACAGCAATCCCAAGGTCATGGAGAAGGTGCGGAAGAAAAACCTGACGATGTGCCTGTGTCCCACGTCGAATCTCTCCGTCGGATTCATCAAGGACGGGGGGCATCTCAAAGAAGTGATCCGCGCGCTCTACGACGCCGGGGTGAAGTTCTGCGTGAATACCGACAACCCCTCCATGCTCAAGACCAATCTCACCAAGGAGATCGACCTGCTGCGCACACATGCCATTCTGACGGAAGAAGAAATCGATCAGACCATTCGCTGGGCGTTCGAAGCCAGTTTCGTGCCTACGGAAATCGGGAAGAATTTGTACCTCTGATTCCATGATTCACTCCCAAAACATCATTGCTGAAGGATTAACGTTCGATGACGTCTTGCTGCTCCCAAACGAGTCGACGTTCCCGCGCGAGCAGGTCGATCTCACGACGCATTTGCATCCGCGGATTGTCCTGAAGCTTCCGATCCTCTCTTCGCCGATGGATACGGTGACGGAAGTCGAGATGGCCAATGCCATGGCGCAGGCGGGCGGTCTGGGCGTCATTCACCGCAATCTGCAGATTGAGAAACAAGCGGAGATGATCAGAGCGGTGAAAAAGGCCGCGGTGATCGATGCGGTCTTGGCGAGCAAGGATGCAGACGGCCGTCTGCTCGTTGCGGCGGCCATCGGCGCGGGGGCGGATATGAAGGAGCGCGTGCGCGCACTGGTCGATGCGGCAGTCGATATGATCGTGGTGGATTCCGGTCACGGTCATTCCTCCTACATCGCCGACGCGGTGCGCTTCATCAAGAAGGAATACGGGGAGAACGTCGTTCTCATGGCGGGGAACGTCGCCACGGCGGACGGCGCGAAGTACCTTATGGATGCGGGAGCCGATGTGCTGCGGGTGGGGGTGGGACCGGGAAGCATCTGTACGACGCGCATCATCACGGGGATGGGCGTACCGCAATTGACGGCTCTTTTAGAGGTGGCGCGGGCTTGCGAGAAATCAAAGGTGACCTTCGTCGCGGACGGCGGCATCCGCCAGATGGGCGATATGGCCAAGGCGCTCGCGACGGGCGCATCCGCCGTGATGCTCGGATCGATGCTGGCGGGGCATACGGAATCTCCCGGTGAAGCGGTGTCCGTCGATGGCAGAGAATTCAAGCAGTATCGTGGCATGGGTTCGATCGGAGCCATGCAGAAGGGCGGGGCGGAACGCTACGGGCAGAGCATGAGGACGGAAGCGAGCAAGTTGATTGCGGAGGGCGTGGAAGGCTTGGTCGCCTCCAAGGGTGCAGTCGGCGATTTCCTCTTCCAGTGCGCGGGGAGCCTGCGGTCCTCGTTCTACTACCTCGGATCACAGACGCTCACCGAGTTCCATCAGACATCCCGTTTCATCCGCATCACGCCCGCTTCCATGCAGGAGAGCCACCCGCATACCATCAACATCGTGGACAGCGGGGGGAATTATCGGGCGGGGTGATTGATTTCTGATGACTGCAGTGTGTAGCAAGGCTCCGTTTGTCCCATAAACATTCTTCCGTCGGATGCGAACTTTTTGAATAGTGTATCAATGGCTTGAAGAATTTTTCGTTCACCGGTTACGATGTATTTTCCATGCTCTTGTATGTATGTCGAACCGCCTTCTACTACTTGCGCAAAGACAATGGCCTTTAGCATGTTTCGTATCTCCAATGCGAGCGTGGAGAGAGATTGTCCGCTTTCCAAATGTAACTCACTGACATTTTTGTGGGTCGGCTCGAATGGAATGTGCAGTGCCTTCGGTATATGCAAACTGTTATTCCACAGACGATCGTCATTTTTTAAATTTCTTGCTTGGTGCACGGCAGGCATTTTTTCTCTCATCCAATTTGTGATTGCTTCCGGGTCTCCCGTAATGGTGTTATAGAGATCTTTCACATCTTTCCCAAACACCGTTTGCATAAATTCCTCTACTGCGACAATCCAATTCATGGATTCTCTTGGGCCTGCCAGAAGCAACGGCAGTTCTTGTTCGCTGTTACTCGCATCAGTTTTTACGGCGAGAACGGTCATAAATTCTTCCAATGTGCCGATGCCACCTGGGAGAAAAATGATTCCGTTTTGCGTTCGCAGGAATGCTTCCAACCTGCTTTCGATATCCGGAAGAATAATTAATCTGTTTAGCCAACTATTGGGAGGTTCAGCCGTAATGATTTCAGGACATGTCATTCCAATTTGCTTGCCGTCCGTGTCTTGCATACGCAGACCTTTGACATTTCCCCGCATGATGCCACGCATGATGCCGGGGCCCCCTCCGGTGATTACTTCCATGTATGCAAGCCCGAGTTCTTTGCCAAGATTCTTTGAGAAAAAGTATTCGTCTTGTCCCACACGATGTCCGCCGAAACAGGTGATTCGATCGAGTTGTATTCGGGTGTTATCGATGATGGCATACGTTGGAGACAGGGCATCTGCATCACGCAGCATTTGATGTATTATTGTTGTGCGATCTTCATACTTGAGATGTGTTTGAGCAAAGAGCATATCGCGAATGGCTGCGCCCAACTGTCTGCGTTTTCCTTCCGTAATTTTCCCTTTAGGGAATGCGTCGGATGGAGTGTGCAGAAGGATCAGCTTAATGGATTGGCGATGCCTTTCCAGCACGACTTGGAAATCGGGGAAGTGCCCTGGAAGCTCTTCCGTATTTTGTGGATCGTCTTTTGCTCCCACGATGCCAAGACAACAGGTGCGGAATTGTTTTTGCAATGGTGAAAGTGGATCACTGTTTCTTTTTGTCAGTGCTTCCAGATCAATATTGGCAATTTGCGTAAGACGAGGGTCCGTAATGATCACTTCGATTTTTTCAATGAGTCCAGACATGGGAAGAATGGGAAGTCATGCAGTATAGAGTAATGAGCGAGTTGCTCAATAGTAGATATATTCTCTTATATTCTTTCTTGTCTTTGCCATTTCAACGAGTATGATGCTCACGGGCTTCCCCCGGAACTTGCCCGGTTTTCTTCGTATGATTGCATCCAGGAACACGCCGTCGCAGCCACATCCTTCCACCGGAGGGAGCAACGGCGGCCTTTCGAGCCATGCGAAGTTCATCGTGGTGACGGGAGGCGTCTGCTCCAGTTTGGGGAAAGGCATCGCCGCGGCGTCCATCGGGGCGATTTTGAAGGCGTGCGGGCTCAAGGTGTTCGTGCAGAAGCTCGACCCGTACTTGAATGTGGATCCCGGGACGATGAGTCCCTTTCAGCACGGCGAAGTCTTTGTGACGGATGACGGCGCTGAGACGGATTTGGATTTGGGACACTATGAACGGTTCATCGACGAGCCCATGAGCAAGTTGAGCACGATGACGACCGGGAAGATCTACACGCATGTGCTGGCGCGCGAACGCAAAGGCGAGTTTCTCGGCGGGACCATTCAGGTGGTGCCGCACATTACCGACGCCATCAAGGAGTCCATTCAGTCCGCGGCGTTCAAATCAAACGCGGATATCATGTTGGTGGAGATCGGCGGCACGGTCGGGGACATCGAGGGGGAACCTTTCTTGGAAGCTCTGCGACAGATGCGAGCGGACCTGGGACCCGAACGGCTGTTCCACGTGCATCTCACGCTGCTGCCGTACTTGAAGGGGAGCAAAGAACTGAAGACCAAACCCACGCAGCTCTCCGTGCGGGAACTCCGGCGCATCGGCGTGCAGCCGGATATGATTCTGGCGCGCGCGGATCACAAGATTCCCGATGTACTGCTGGATAAAATCAGCAGGTTTTGCGACGTCTCGCGTGAGGCGGTCATTCCCTCGCTGACACTGCACTCCATCTACGACGTGCCCCTCTCCCTGCAACAGTACGACATTGCCGCCATCATCGGACGGAAGCTGGGGTTGGGAAATCTGCAGCCGGATATGAGCGAATGGGAGCAGGGTCGCGAGCGCAACGCAAAGGCGGAACGTCCGGTCAAGGTCGCGCTCGTCGGCAAGTACACTCACTTGGAGGATGCCTATTTGAGCGTCATCGAATCGGTCAAATCCGCCGCTGTTTTTCACGGAGCCAGGGCGGAGTTGCTCTGGGTCGACAGCGAGAAGTTGGAGAAGAATGATGAGGAAACGTGGGCGGTGCTCAAGAGCGCGGACGGCTTGGTGGTGCCCGGAGGATTCGGCAACCGGGGGATCGAGGGAAAAATCGCTGCGGCGCACTATGCGCGGACGGAAAAAGTGCCGTATTTGGGTTTGTGTCTGGGGGCGCAGATTCTGGCGATCGAGTTTGCGCGCGCCGTGCTGAAGGATGATGCGTTGACGAGTGAAGAATTCGATGAAGAGGAGAAGCTCGCTCCATCCAAGTACGTCGTACATTTTCTCCCCGGGCAGCATAAGGGACGGGAGAAGGGCGGGACGCTGCGGTTGGGGGCGTACGATTGTGCGTTACGTCGGCGGACGAAGGCACACGATGCCTATCGAAGCGATACGATTTCCGAGCGTCATCGCCATCGCTACGAATTCAACAATGCGTTCAAAGATCGATTGGAAAAGAAGGGACTCATCTTCTCCGGGGAAAACCCGCAGACGCATCTCATGGAGATCGTGGAGGTGAAGGATCATCCCTTCATGCTCGGCTGCCAGTTCCACCCGGAGTTCAAGAGCAGACCGCACAAGCCGCATCCGCTGTTCGCTGCGTTCATGCAGGCGATTGTTGGGGAATAAAGGCGTAACGAGGAGTAACGGAGTAACGGAGTAACGGAATAAGGGAGTAACGGAATAACGGAGGAACAGGATCAGCCGTCTCCGTGGCGTTTGCATGCGGCAATCAAACCGGAAAGCATTTGGCGTTCATGTCGGATGCGAGCTCGCGCTTGTTGAATGTCCTTTTCGGATACGTATCCGATTGCGACGATAATCAAAAGAAATGCTTCGACTTCCGAACATTCACCTCTTGAGATGGTGTATTTTGCAGCTTTGTCTCGAAAAGTGTAGCGACCAAATCCCTCTGCAATATTTGCGAGAATGCTGGTTGAACTTCTTCGTAGTTGCGATGTGATGCCATAGAGTTCTTCCTTGGGCAGTTTTCGTGTGAGTTTGTAAATTTCACAGGCAAGATCCATGCCGATGGTCCATACTTTGAGATCTGTAAAATGTTGCATTGGTGAATTGTCCATCTGATGTGCTATAGGGAAAAGAGATTTGGGAATTTCTTTATGATGTGATTGTTTCAAATTGCGCTTGTACGAGCGATATATCGACGTTCTTTTTCCTCATGGAACAAATACTCCCTGTTACTCTGTTACTCTGATATTCTGTTATTCGTGAATTTGACTCAATCCCTCCTCGGCGTCTCCTTCCCCAACCCCACCGTCCTTGCTTCGGGCATTCTGGGTATCACCGCATCTTCGTGGCGGCGTGTGGCGACCGTGGGCGGAGCGGGTGCCATCACGACGAAGTCGATCTGGCTGCACGAGCACCGGGGGCACCGCAATCCCACCATCATTTCGACGGATCACTGGACGCTCAATGCCGTCGGAGTGCCGGATGCGGGGCCGGAGAAGGCGCGGCAGGAGATCGAGTCGTACATGGCGGATCAACCCGTTCCCCTCATCCTCAATATCATTGCGGAATCCGTCGAACACTATGCGCTCACCGCAGAAGCGTTGCTGCCCCTGAAGCCCGATTTCCTGGAGGTGAACATCAGCTGCCCCAACGTGGAAGATGAATTCGGCAAGCCCTTCGCCTGCAGTCCGGCGGATGCGGCATCGGTCACGCGTGCCGTGAAGCAGGTGTCCGGCAAGACCCCCGTTTTCATCAAACTCTCTCCCAATGCCCTCTCCATCGCGGAAGTGGCTCGTTCCTGTGCCGAGGCGGGTGCCGACGGCTTCACGGTCATCAATACCGCCGGCCCCGGCATGGCAATCGATCTGAAGAGCCGCATGCCGATTCTGGCGAACAGAGTCGGCGGTATCTCGGGGCCTGCCATCAAGCCGCTCGCGGTGCGGTGCATCGCGGACGTCTATGCCATCACGGAGGGGAAGCTGCCGATCATCGGGACGGGCGGGGTGCATACGGGCGAGGATGCCATCGAACTGCTGCTCGCGGGTGCGTCTCTCATCGGCATCGGCACGGCGGTGTGGGCGCGGGGGCAGGATGTCTTCCGGAAAGTCTGCGATGAAATGAGGGAGTGGTGTGAGGCTGAGGGAGTGAAGGACATTGCGGAATTGACGGGTTCCATGCATAGACGAATGCAGAATGGGAAATGCAAAATGTCATTTGAGAGATACAATGTTGGGTACAGGATCATTCCGTCTGAGTGCTTGCTGTTTTGACGATCGCAGAAAGGATTCGAATGATTTGGTCGATTTCTTCAAGGAGTGATGCTGTAGTGTGTGAGGTAACAATACCGCTATCACAAAGCAGTCGCAGCCAATATCTGCTTTCGTAAGCTTCTTTTAATGAGATAGAACACTTGTATGTAAAGTCCTTCTTGGTTTGGGCTTTTTGAGCCTCTTCGATATTTGCACCTATGCTCGTGCCGGAGCGTAATAATTGTTTGCTGAGGACATATTCCTTTTGCTCTTGCAGTTTGGTGCAGAATTGTACGATATGGATGGCGAACGTGTACGATTGATCGCGTATTGGATTCATGCACACAGTATGGTGGCTGATCTGCTCTGTAACATACCATTTAGCATTTAGCATTTTGCATTTATCATTTTCTTGGTTTCCACACTATACTTCTGTCGTTCTATGCCTGTGCAGAACATTCCCCTCCAATCCCGGCTGCCCAAAACGTATCGGATCCTAGAAACCAAACGCGAGACCGATATGGTGCAGACGTTCACGTTCGACGGGTCGCTGGGGGCGTTGCCCGGACAATTCGTGATGCTGTGGCTGCCGGGCGTCGATGAGATTCCGATGAGCGTTGCCTTCGATGATGGGAAGCATCTGCGTGTGACGTTCTTTGCGGTGGGGGATATGACGAAGGAATTGGCGAAGTGCAAAAAAGGCGATCTGATCGGTTTGCGCGGGCCGTTCGGAACGCACTACACATGGAAAAAGAAGCAGCATCTTATGTTGGTTGCGGGAGGGTACGGCGCGGCACCCATGTATTTTGCGGCGCACGAAGCACTGAAAGACGGCTGCACGCTCGATATCATCGTGGGGGCGCGGAGCAAAGATCATTTGCTGTACATCGAGGAGCTCTCCGCACTGCCACGCACGACGCTCCACATCGCCACGGATGACGGATCAGAGGGACACGCAGGATATAACGTTGAAGTACTTGCGCAGTTCCTCACCACTCACCACTCACCATCCACCATTATTCTCGCCTGCGGCCCCGAGCGCATGCTTCTGGCTGTTTCCGATCTCGCGCACGCGCACGCCGTCCCCGCGCAGCTTTCCTTCGAGCGGTACATGAAGTGCGGCTACGGGCTGTGCGGCAATTGCACGGTGGATCCTTCGGGTATCCGGTTATGCGTGGAAGGGCCGGTGCTGGACAATGCAACCGTTCGCAGCACGACGGAATTCGGACAGTATCATCGCGACGCACTGGGGAGGAAGCAGTCTTTCTGATTTCCCTCACCCCTCTCTCCCCACGCGCCACATTCCCGCCGGGTGGGTGAATGAGACAGAATTTTCACTCTTCCTCTGAGAGTGCTAGACATGGGAAGGGGCATCTGCTATCATTGCGATCCTACTTCCTTTCTCCCTTTCCTATGATCGGTGGCGACGGTTGCTGTGGTGGCTGCTGCTAAGCAGTTCTCCATTCCCAACTCAAAGGAAAGAGCGGCTTCGGTCGCTTTTTTCTTGTGCATGGCACGCACTCTGCCGTGCCTATGCCCCGCAGACTCCCTCCAAAAGGTGCCAAATTTCTGGCGCGAGAGATTGTACATTGCCAAATGGGCGTTGATTTGTGAGCCCCTCCCGAATGCTCTTGACCGTAGTGTTAGAAATATATAACATACGGGCATCTTCCCCATCTCCCATGTCTCTCAAGCAGTACACCGTTGCCCGCATCATCATCGTCATGCTGCTCGCTGCGTTCGTTTCATCGTCCGTTGTGCGCCAGGAGTACTTCTGGCCCGTTGTTGCCATCATCGTTGCGATTCTTGTGCTTTTCTTCCTGCGCCGCCGCGTCAGAGAGGTGATTGCCGATGAGCGTGATGATGCGCTAAGCGGCACTGCCGCGCGCTGGACAGTCCAAATTTTCAGTCTCGGTGCCGTGCTGTGCATGTTTGTGCTGTATGCCTATCAGGAACGCAACATCCATTTTGCCGTCATTGCTTCCGTGCTCGCCTACTCGACGTGCGGCATCATGTTGCTCTATTCCGCTCTTGTTTCGATCCTTCGTCGCCGTTCTCTCCATGCATAACCGCATCCGTGAGCTCAGGACAGGGAAAGGCATGACGCAGGAACAGTTGGCGAAAGTCGTCGGGGTGCGTCGCGAGACGATCGTGTTTTTGGAGCAGGGGAAATACAATCCTTCCCTTCTCCTTGCACATACTGTCGCCGCAACTTTGGGTGTGAGCATCGATGAACTTTTCTCATTTGAGGAATGATGCGTTGGCAGCCCCACGGGGAATTCACACAAGCCTCTCCGGCACAGTGATCCATCGGTACAACGCGCTATGGACGATGCAACCATCTAATTGGATGCAGCGCCGGACTCGCAATGCATGTCGTCCAAGGACGCAGTGAAATTTGCATTTTCCGCGCAATGGTAGGATGATCGTCCATCAGCACTGTCTGCATCGTCCTTCATCCGCCGGACGCGCATTTCTACTCCCATTTTCCCTCTTTTTCCATGAAGCATTCATTGATCGGTACGGTGTTCTTTGCCGCTTTTTTGCTTCTCATGGGAGGCTGCGCGCCGCAGACGGATGTCCCCTCATCCGCCGACGACACCGATATCGCTCCCCCCGTCGCGGAAGAAGAAGGATCGGGCAGCGGGGAATGGCCCGCCACCCTTCCCGCCGCCGTACCGCAATTCACCGGTGCGGAGATTACGGACGGCGGGGCCGTCACCATCGCGGGGAACACGATGTGGTCGGTGTCATTCGGGCAGACGAATAAGGAGCAAGTCTTGGCGTACATCCGGGGATTGCAGAGTGCGGGATGGGAGTCGACGGAAGAGGAGATCATTGCCCAGGTGATGGACATGAGCCAATGGGAGGAGGATGCGCAGGAAAAATCGCTCTTCTTTGAAAAATCCGACGAAGGTATTTTGATCGTCCTCTCACTGGAGAAAGATTTTTCCGCAGTGCGGATCGACGTAGCCAACGACGGGGGGACGGAAGAGTGATCTCTTCTCGCCTCGGCTACTCAAGCAGATGGTCGGAGTTCGAGCACAGCGAGGACAAAGACCACGAGCGAGGCCGGAGCAGTACCATGCCCCGGTAGAACAAGGCGGCTTGCCATGCACCCCACACATTGATGTTGGCTTGCCATGTACCCAAGCAGCGCAGCGAGCGCGTGGTTTATGGCAGAGCAGCACCGTTACACACCCCACCTATGAGTCCCAGAGAGCATTCCCAAGGTCGGTTTTCGAGGGGGTCTACCTTTCGGTGTCGTGGTTAGTAATCCGAACAATCCCGAACAGTACTTAGCCTTCTGGCATTTGATCAAATCCATGCTGTGATAAACTCTCGAACCCCATGAATCAACATGACCTGTATTACTATGCGGCTCCCGTGACGGAATTCATTCCGATCGCCCGACGGGAAGATGGCGAACTGCTGGCAGATCAGCTTTCAGGAACGCACAAAGATATTTACCGGAGGGACGCTGAGGATTCTCTGTATCGTTCATGGAAGAACTCACTTCCCGCTCTCGCGGAAGTACTTGCATTGGGATATGCGACGAGGGGAAGGATTGTCGTCCTGGAGTATTGCCTAAGAACAAAAGGACGCATTGATGCGGTGCTCTGCGGAAAAATGAAACCTTATTCAAAGCGATTACCCGGAGAGTATCCGAGCCTAAGTCTCGTAGAATTGAAACAGTGGGGAGACATCAAGTATCGCCCCTCAGGTGAGGATGGAATGCTCGAAGCTTTCTGGGGTGGCGAATGGCACTCAAAGAAGCACCCAAGCGTCCAGGTCCTTGAATACCGAGAAGCAATACGCGAGCTTGTCAAAAGCAGAATATCTTCAAATGAAGAAATACTTTTCCATGCGTACGGGTATCTCCACAATACTGAATGGCAGGATGGCGATGAATACGATGTATTCCGCGGACCAAAGTTCGCCCAATCCGTAAGCGATGCGCGATTGTATACGGCGAAAGCAAAACAAGCATTCGGAGAGCGATTGAGAGCAGATACCCATCGCCGAAACGGCAATAGTGCTTTCGACATCCTCCAAAGGCTTTAGGTAGTGACTTTCCGCTTGCCCTTTTCATGCGCGATTTGTTGGTATGTTTTGGATTTTCTTCATGTTCTGCGAAGCGGGTATATTCATTCTGAACTTAGAATTCACTGGGAATGCTCATGTTGCTGATCAGCAGGGAAGTTCAAAGCTGTATATGCGAGATCGGTTTCATAGTCGGTCAAATCCAAGCCACAAACACGACAGAACCAAGAAGACCCTGCATCCATTGTTGTTTGACCATCGCTAACATCGACATCTACAGATGTGATTGCATCGAATGAATCTTCTCCGCAGGCGGGGCATCTAACTGTGGTCTCAATCCAAGTCATGCTATCTTCTCTTGGCTTATTTTCTTTGATCTTGCGCTGAATTTCATCTCTGCTTAATTGATTATAAATTACCTGATGTTCTCTGATCTTGCCTTTAATCAAAGTCTCTCTTGCAGCCCTTCTTTCTGCTTGGAGTTTTTCAAAATCTCTTGATGTTAGAGGGTTAATTTGATTACTAGGAATATTTGTGCAAATTCCAATTAAATTCCGCGCTGTCTTCAGTGCTGAAACCGCCGTCTCCACTGAGTTATCTGATGCTGGAACGTCATCAGTTGAATGAATAATCGCATTTCTTACGTCGAATAATTCGAGAAAATTTTTCTCGCCGATTTTTAATTCAGTCTTGAATTCGCATATTAAAGTAATCAGCTTGCGCGCCGGAATTGTCTTGAGCTTGAGAAGCTCAATTGCAGATAAATTGCCATTTATTAGCTTAGCAATCTTTTCAGATGTGACTCCTGCAGTTTCAAAAATCAATAATGGATTGATTTCTCTGAGTGCCGTTTTGAAAGATTGCTCAACGAGATATGCAGCTAGGATTATTCCCTCGCATACCTCCACTTCGTTTGAAGATCTTAATTGAGTTATGCATCGACTTATAATGTGCGCATTGAAATTTTTTCTATCCATGCAAATAACTATACATTCGTCAGCTTAGATAAGTAGTGAGGCTATGAAAGATTTGGATCTATATCTATAGCAACCTTCGGAGACAAGGTGCCCCCTTAGGTCACCCTAAGGCAACGCTTTGCACATGCTAATGTTGGCAGCCCGTAGAGCCGTTATTACGAACTCTACCATAGAGGCAATGATTGATTGGTATAAGGTACTCAAACATCTTCCTATTGTTGAAAGGAACATGGATTTAGAGAGGAATTTACTTACTAATGTTTAGTAGAACCATCGTAGTAGTTTGCTATAAGCAAGCTCTATCAATAAGGGCTACAATGGCAATATGGATAAGAAATTAACCCTAGAAAGGTTAAAGGATATTTCGCAGCTAGGAATCATCTTTGCAGCGCTATTGTATGTTTTAGGATTTCTTACTGTTAATGCCTTTTTAGCAAGATTTGGGATTGTCAGTTTTGACATCATAAATGCCAGATATTTAATTGCAGGAATTTTATGTCTTATACCTTTATCCATAATTTTATGGATGGCTTGGCATGTTGGGAATAAGGAAACCTATATTCCATTTAGTAGCAATGGTGGTTGGGAAAGAGTGAAAATTGGCATTACAGTTATTTTTTGGTCACATTTCATTAGTAGCGTATTCGTCCAGCTTTTTAATGCTGCCGCATTAACCAATAAATATTCTACCGATAAACTACGATATGACGGCTTAGGGAAATACGACCTATCTTCCCCTTATCTTAAATTTTTGGATGAGTTAGGAGGAATGGGCTTTGTGCTAAAAATGACAGCAAGCCTATCAATATGGATAATATTGATCGTTTGCTTTTTCTATCTATTGGCAACAATCCTTAAATTCCTTTCAAAACGGTCAACGCCAAAAAGTGAGAAGCCAAAAGTTGCTGCAAGTGAGGAGAAACCAAAAGAAGAAAAAACATCCGTCCAAAAGCCGATTCACTTATTTATCCGTAGATGTACCGAGGCAATCCTATATGCATTTATCGCGGCTTTGTTTACCTATGCTTATAATAAAATCAGAATAGATATTTTTGATTTTGATTCGTTCCATGAAACAAAACTAAGCCAAGGAACATTCTTTGCTTGGTTTTTCAGCTCTGTTGCAGGAACACATATTTTAGTTTCTATTATCCAAGATGAGCTGCACAAACCAATAAAAACCATTAAGCCCGATTTTGCAGCCTACGTTATTCAGACAGTAATGGTTCCAATATTCGTTTCTGTAATTTTATTTGGTCAAACTATCTTCCCTCGCATCCCTTATATGATTGGAGGCGGGCAACCGAGAGAAGTTCAACTATTAACGAGTCATCCTGCCCTTATGGAAATAGGTACTGGCAGTAAATTGTATTTGCTTGGGGAATCTTCGCAGTTTTTTTACATTGCAGCAGTAAACGCAGACCAATCAAAAGCACTACAAATTAATAAAAATGAGGTGGAATTTATGACAACGAAAATCGGTAGCGGTAGTGCTGTGATCAAATCTGCCAGTGGCAGTAGCATCATTAAAACGGGAACAGGGGAAGTAATAGAAGCTATGGAGTAATTGTGTGATTGGCTGGAAATTAGCAAAAGTGGTACTCTTTGAGCGACCCAACTTGCCGAGGGATAACCATATCCCCCGCCCATCAAAGCAAGAGTGGAATTTAAAGAAGCCTTAGAATTCTGCGTTAAAAATAAATAGAACGTTCAGGTAGTGATCATTAATAGAATTGATAGATTTTCGCGTGGCGGCATGAGGGAGTATTACGAGTTCAAAGAAATGTTGAAGCGGAGTGGCATACGTTTGGAATCGGCAAGAGAAATGATTGATGACAGCCCAAGCGGAGAGTTTATGGAGGGCATATTGGCCTCCCGTGCGCGTTACGATAATCGCATTCGCACCATTAATACCATTGGTGCAGAAATAAGCCTGACTGCCGAAGGGTATTGGTGCAGACCTGCGCCAACAGGATTTATTAACATCAAAAAGCAGGTAGGTTATGCGCCTGACGGCAAGCCTATATACAAACCCACACTTGCGCCCGACCCTGATGAAAAACAATGGTCATTACTTTGCTATGGCCTACGTAAGCAGTTATCGGGTATCTACACGCCAACCGATGTAGCAAAAGAATTGGCAGAAAAAGGATTTTTAATGAGGGAAAGCGTAAAACATGACCCGCATGATAGAAAGAAAAAAATACGCATACGGAATACCGTATCGCCGCAATCATGGCTTAAACTACTCCGTAGCCCCGTATACGGCGGCCTCAATCGTGAAAAATGGACAGGGGGTAGGCTGATCGCTGCTAAATGGGAAAGCCCTCTTACTGCCGATGAATGGCATACGCTTCAAAGAACATTAAACAAAGGCAAGGAAGATCGCTTGGTTCGCCGCCGAAGAAAGCTAAATCCTGCCGTACCGCTTCGCAGATTTGTAATCTGCCCAACCCATAATGTGCCATTAAGAGGCTATGGCTCTACGGGCAAAATGAAAAAATAGAAACACCACTATTACGACTGCGGAATCATTGGCTGCAAATTCCGAATGAAGGCCGACGACATGCACACGTTGTTTAAAGGCTTCCTCAAAGAAATATGCCCCGAAGAGGGCTTATTGGCTTTATTTGAAGCAATTGCGATTGATGCATGGGAAAATGAATTTTCTGAACTAAGTAGAATTAGTATTGAAGCGGCTAATGAACTTACGACCTTAAAAGAGGAACGCCTTGAAGCAATGGAAATGATGAAATTGAGTAGGAATAACCCCGCCTTATATTCAAGTTGGGAGGAAGTGTTTAATCGTAAAACCGAACAAATTAACGAGGCCACTACAACTCGCAATGATCATGAATGGACGGAATACAAAGCGGAGAAGGTTCTGGCTTATTGTAGGCACTACATGAAACATGCAAGCGAACTCTGGGAAAAAGCTGATGTGGAAGACCAAAACCGCTTACAACGACTAGCATTACCCGATGGAATTCCCTTTGATGTTTTAGAAAATAAGCGAACCCCTAAACTTTCGCTTGTGTATGAAGCGATTAAGAACCTTGAACCTGTGCAAAATGATGTGGCAGAACGACGGGGTCTGACAACTCTTATTCCTGATCCGTGAGGAGTTTTGAAGGGGTTTTCGAGGGGGTCGTTTTAGAGGGGTCTAGGCAAGCGGGTCGGTGGGTCATTTGAGACATTTGAGACAGTACTTTGGGGGTGTGTCTCGGAACTAGACAAAATGAATATTTTGGCTTATATAAGCCATTTTCAATGCATTCACCACCGAGGACGAACGGGACGCCAGATACCCGTGGATCGAAGGATGAATCCGACGAGTTTGTAACTCACTGCACCAAGAATCAGAATCCAGATTTCATCGAACACTTGCAGCCCCCAGATTTTGTAGGACCCTATCACAAGGAGCAGAAGAATCAGATAGTACAACCGGCTGCCCAGCTCTTGCTTGAACGTGTACTGCCTGCGCCTGCGATATCGCCGATATGCCATGCGACGGATGATACGACCATCGCTTGCCTGATAAAAGAAAATGGCACCTGATTTGTTTCAGACGTGATAGGCGTGCAGTTCCGCCATGCACAACTCTCCCGTCTCCGGATCCTGCACGACACTATCGATCCGACGCAGATCGCTATCGAGGATCGTGGCATCCAGTGATGACCATCGAATGTACGGCAAGCCTCTTCCGGCTTTCATGAGCGTGATGAGGAGATAGATGGCGAACGAGCCGGTGTACCGGTAGCAACGAACGCACTGCTTCAAGGTGTGATCAAGATCGCTCGGATGAACCCTCCACTTCCTCAACTCCGGACGGCGTTCCATCCAGTGATCGACCATGAAATGCAGGAGTTCGAGGAGTTCCTCCTGCGCACATAGGTTTCCCTTCTGCGATAACCGGGCGAGGATAGCGGCAATCCAATCGCGCTCTCTCCATTCGACTTCCGTCGGGGCATGGAGGAAGACATAACGCTTTTCCCAATGCTCACCGAGAGCGGTTCGCATTTCATGGGTGTCCCGATAGGGTGATTTTCTGCACCTGCGCCGGGGATGCCAGAGCCTCTGGAATGGCTTCTCCAATTTGCTCGTTACCAGATCCCAGTCAACATCACCCAGCTCCGTGCGAACGTTGCGCCAGATGTAGAAGTAGACGCGGGGCGCATGGGCGTAGACCCATGAGCTGCTGAAGCGGGAAGGCTGCTCCTTCCGGAGGACGGATTGCAGCGTTTGTATTGCCTGTTCCAGATTCATGCACCCAATTTTATTCAGTCCCGCAGCCAGAACCAGCATTGATTCTGCAGTTGATCGCTCAAGCAGAGAGCATTCGCATGTGAGAGAACTCCGAGATAGGACTGAAGGGAACATTCCACCGAAGATTCACTGCCCGCACCCGTCTTGAAACTGTCCACCCGCGACTTCAGCTTACGGAACATGCGCCGTTTCGTCCGTGTACGCAATGCCCGATGGTGTGGGAGAATGACATAACCGAGGAAATCGATGCCCTGACCGAATTTACGAAGGATGATTTTGCGAGGATGGAGGTTCAGCCGTAGTTCTTCGCTGAGATATTTGCCTATGATCGGGATCAACGCCTCGAGCCGGTCTCTGTCAGTATCCACGATCACGAAGTCATCGGTGTAACGGATATAATGGCGGATGCGCAGCGAATGCTTCATGAACTGATCAAACTCATTCAGATATACATTCGCAAAGAGCTGCGACGTAAGATTGCCGATGGGGATTCCTCTTGGCCTCTCGTTTTCCAATTCTGTACTGCTAAAACTCCCCACGACTTCCGTGAGCAAGCGCATGATATCCGCGTCCTTCACCTTCCGGTTCAGGATAGAGAGAAGGATCTTGTGATCGACGGAAGCAAAAAACTGGTGAATGTCACACTTCAAAGCGAAGCAGGGATACCGACAGTTGCGACTGACTTGCCGCAACCACTTCTCGAGTGCTGTCACGGCTTTATGCGTTCCCTTTCCCGCACGACAAGAAAAAGAATGCGCTATAAACGTCGGCTCGAAGATGGGATTAAGCAGAGAGAATATGGCGTGGTGCAGAACGCGGTCATGAACGGTTGCCTTATGGATGCGACGCTGCTTGGGATCGCATATGGTGAACGCCGAGTACGGACCATGCCTGTATGTCCTGTCTCGTAAATCACGGCTGAGAGACAGAATATTCTGCTCGAGTTTCCACTCGAACTCCTGCACGTCTTTCCGCGACCCCTTACCCTTCCGGAATTCCTCCCAAGAACGGAACAGGTGCTCTGGCGTGATGAGCCGGTCGAAGATATGCTTGTGCACTTTCATATTTCATGTCGTCATGGAAGAACTCGATATTCCAATCTTCAAGCGGGCATACGATCTGACAAAGAAGCTCTATGAGCTGCGGGCTGCCGTATCCAAGCAGGATCGCATCGCGCTCTGGCCCCGCTGCGAAGCTCTCATGCTCGAAGTGCTCGAGGGGATTCTGCTCGCGAGCCAGATGCGCAAGCCGCAGAAGTTGGAGCCGCTCGAACGCGTCAGCCTCAAGCTCAACGTCCTTCGCGTTTTTCTGCGCCTCGCCAAGGATGTGAAGGCAATCGATCTCAAGAAGTATGCGCAAATCGAGGAGATGGTTGACGAAGTCGGACGCATGCTCGGCGGGTGGATCAAGTCGACGCGCGATGCGTAACCTAAGGGACTCTTGAGACGGGAGCCCCTTGGGTTACCATGAAGGAAGTTCCGAGCGAGGACGACCCCGAGGTTGCCATTCGAGTTGTCAGGTTGATCGTTGTTGACGTTCACGCCGTCACGATCGAAGTTGCCGACGTTGACGAGGTTGCCATCCGAGCTATTGCTGCCCATTCCCGTCCGGAACACCGGGGATCGAGGTTTACTGCCTTGCGGCCTATAGCCTCTTTCCCCTGAATTTGATTCGCCCGCAACCGTCCCGCAGAACGGGACGATACCGAGTCTGAGAATGAGCAAGAAGTTCCTTCTGCATCTAAGCCCGCTCACTACTGTGCTCCGTGGAGACACGGTATTCCGGCGGGTTCCCACCTACGCTGACCGCTTCAGTGGCTGCAAAGATGAGGCGGACCGTGAGCCGGAGCCGTAACCCCGACTGCAAGAACGGGCCGCAATCGCATCCTATGATGCAAATTGCAGTGGCATCCAGTGCAAAAATCGCCTGTAACGGATGCTTCAAGGAAAAAGGACTCGATCAGGCTCAAGCCTTCAAGGTCGCAAGGCTCAGAACTTCCGAGCGAGGACGACCCCGAGAGCGTCATTCGAGCTGCGCGGGCGCCAGTGGTCGACGTGCACGCCGCCCGGAACGAAGGCACCGACGTCGACGAGGCCGCCGTCCGAGCTACGGACGCACGTCCAATCGTACATGTCGTCCAGATGGCGCTTGCCGCCGTTCTGGAATGACACAAGCATGTCGTACAGCACTTCGACGGGGATGCGGCGCGTAAGTTTATTGAGTGTGAGATCAGCAAGTCTCTTTGCCGCCTTCTCCCAATTATCGTCATCAATAAGTTGGCGAATATCATCCTTTTGTGCGTCCAGTTCCTTGATCGCCTCGGCGTACTGCTGCGGCAGCTTCTTGCCTTGGTACACGGTGTCACGGAGGTACTCCGCGATATGCTCCGTCTGTTCGAGGTAATCTTTGTCCTCGGAATCGGGAATGACGCCGTCAGACGTAAGGACCCAGCAGAGTTCCGGCGCTTCGGTGAAGAAGTCCTCGTTCTCGTACCAATCGGTATCGTAGAGCACCTTCCCTTCGCCGCTCTGATCGAAGACCGGCTGCAGCAATTCCTGCATTTTCTGCATGTTGAGTTTCCCTTTGCCGGGCGCCTTATCTATGCGCAGACGTAGGCTGTCTCCGAGTTCCTTCGCTCGCTCAAGATCTTCTTTGGAAAATGGAATAGAGGGAATGTGCTCGGGTTTGAGCGTGATACCAGGAAAGGCTTTGCGGACAGCCTCGATGCCAAAGAAACGGTCTTTGCCCATGATCGCTTCCGCGTCCTTGGGACTGACTGCTTCTCCTTTTTTCTCCTTCCTCTTCGGAGCCTTCGTTCCCTGCAAGAGCGGAATGAGCTGATCTCGAAGCGTATGAATTTCTTCTCTGAGCAATGCTCCGGCACCTTCTTCCGGCAAAGCGGCAATCCTGCGGACGGTCTCATCCACGACGGTGCGCACGCCGACGTGATCCCTGTAGGCGGTACTTTCTTGGAGTTGCCGGATGAACGAGTGGAGAGCTTCGCGGGGCATCGGGAGTGAAGGACTATAGGAGGTGAAAATTCGTCAGTAGCGGATGCGTCAAGGAAAAAGGATTCGAGGAAGATCAAGCATTCAAGTACGCAAGGTTCGAGGGAACTTCCGAGCGAGGACGACCCCGAGACCGTCATCCGAGTCGTCCGGGCGCCAGAAGCCGACGCTCACGCCGCCCGGACCGAAGTTACCGACGTAGACGAGGCAGCCGTCCGAGCTTTGGGTTGCCGTCCATGTCCACATTTTTTCAAGCAGGCGCTTTCGGCTCTTGGGATCATTGTTTTGGAAAGTAACAAGGAGATCCTGCACAGTCTCTGCGGGGTTGCCTCGCATAAGCTTGTTGATCTTGAGTCCCGCGAGACGTCCTGCTGCCGCCTTCCAGTCGCTGCCCATCAATTGCTGGATCTCATCTTTCTGAGATTCAAACTCCCGTATGGCCTCCTGGTACTCGCGCGGCAGCTGACCTTTCTTGAAGAGCGTGGAACGAGCATAGTCGGCAAGTACTTGAGTCTGCTGCAGATGGTTCTTACTTGTGGAGTCTGGTAGGACTTCATCGGACGTGAACGCCCATGCCATCTCCGGCACTTCGTCCGTGTAGAACGTCGAGGCGAGCTTCCAGTCGGAATTGGGGCTATAGAGCACCTCTCCGTCGTTGTTACGAGCGAAGCTTTCCTGCAGCAGTTCGCGCATCTTCGGGATCGTGAGCTTCGATCCGTCTGGCGCGGTGCTCACGCGTAGACGGAGCGTGTGTCCCAAGGCAGCATGGCGCTCGATCTCGTCGTCTGGAGGGAGGGGCGGCAGATCTTTCGGGGCGAGCTTGAGTCCGGGGAATGCCTTCATCAGCTCTTCTGGGCCGAAGAAGTGCCCCTCGCCGCACTTTTCGAGCATCGTCCGGCGGGCGCGGTCAATGGCCTGTTGCGACGTTCCCTGCATCTCCAGCATGCGCTTGATTTTGGTAGCCTGAATGACGGTGGGATTTCGCGCATTGAGAAGATCCAGCACCTCCGCCCCGTCTGAGGCAATCACTTCCTCAACGCTCACTTCCTTTTGATCGAATTCCACGTCGGAGTCGTCCAACCCATCATCGCAAGACACGATGAATGCGAGTTCGGACGGGAGGAGGAACGGCTTCTCGCCGGGCTTCGTCATCACTTGCACATGGGGATCCGTCGCCGTGCTGTCCGGTGTAAGAACACCCTTTAATTTCAGAATGGCGAGCGCGATGTTTCTCTCTTCGTCCACCTCAAACTCTGCGAGGAATTTCTTCAATTCTGCTGAAAGATATTCCGCGACGCTCATGCCTTCAGCTCTCTTTTGCTCGTAGGTATCGAACATTTCCATGAGCCGTCCCGGGTCGAGAAATTTCTTTGTGAGGCGCAAATCGGAAATGCCCGTCATGTTCTTGATTTCTCCGAGGGCTTCATCGCCCAAATCCGCGAACGCACGGTCGAAGCATTGCTGCGTCATGACAGCGCTGGCTACAAGCTCGCGGATCGTCTGCGCTTCGCTCCTCGAAAGATGCAGGACACCGTTCTCGTCGATGAGCTTGGCGAGAATGATCTGCTCCTGCTCATCCTGTTTCAGAAACGGCACGTTCATGCCGCCGAGAACGCGCGTGATGCCCGCATCGAACTCTTCGCGGTTGCTCGTGCGCTCATCCTTCGGGTTTGCCGTATAGACCTCCGCATAGTTCAGGGGCAATTTGCGCTTTTCATCGAGTACGGGCACATCCACCTCCTGCCCGGGACGGCTGTTCCAGAGCTTCTTCAGGAGGTAAATCGTGCGGAGGCTCCCGAGGTTTAACTCATCATGGAGCACGCCTGCCGGTTCTCCTTCTTTTGCTTCGATGGCGCGGGTCATGGGGCCAGGGCGCAGCCCGCTCTCTACATGGCCGTTCTGGCGGCGGATTTCTTGCCGCCCGAAGATGTCCTGTCCGGTCGTGGCCTCCTGCCATGGCACGAGGTGATACCCGTTGGAAACGAGCTTCAACGCCTTCGCCGCAAGCTCCGTCTTTCCCGTTCCGTTGGAACCGAGCAGAAGCACCCGTCCTTTGCTGCCGAGCTTGGCGATCATCTCATCGAGAATCGCGCGGCGGCTCGGTGCCATGACGAAGCGATCCGTCTTCATCTGTTGTTTATATTCGAGGAGGCGCTGCGAAGCGATCCATCCTTTTTCCAAGGGGGTCGCTTCTTCCTCCAAGCGTTGCTCCTCTTCCTCCGCCTCTTTGCTGAGGCGCGAGAGTTTTTCGATAGTTGTCTGCACGGATCCTACGATCTTGCCATGTCTGCGTTTGCTCTCAAGGGAGAGCGTATGGATGCGCTCGAAAGCGATGTCCTGTACTTGGCGCAGCTTGTGCAGCCGCGAAAGAAGTGGCTGTACCGCTTTGAAGCGCTCGGCTTCCTTCGCAAGTGATTGCTGCAGGAATTGATACACCTGCGGCTCGGAAAGAAGTTCCCTGATTTTTCCGGCCAGTTCTTCCCTTCGGAATCTTGCTTTGGGTTCCTCTGTTTTTGCCTTGGATTTCTCTTTACTGGTGTCGAGAGCGGCGATGAAATCATCCAGACTTTCGACATCACCGAGCATGTCATCGACCTGCCCTTGGGACGCCTTGCTCGGCTCCAATTTCACGCGATTGTATTCATCGAGAAGGTGGAGCGTTTCAAGCGCTCTCTGCCTGATCTCCTCCGTGCCAAGCGGCGACCCGTTCGATGAAACCGGTTCCTCGGGAGCGAATTGCTCCAAGCGAAGGGAGGACAAATCGAATCCAAGCCGCATTGCTTCGCGCACAAGACCGATGTTGCGCGAGGGTTCATCCTGCTTCGATTCCGCACGACCGCCCTTCTCGGGAGGATCTTGCGGGAGGCCGGTTGGCTTCGTGGTAGGCATAGGATAGTTTCTAATAATTATACACTATTTTATAGTTTTTGCAAATGCTTTGTCAGCATCGCGTGTCTGGCAGCAATGGCTCTGGAAACGTCATTGACGACAACTGCACCGCCGGGTTCCTTCGGGTCTTGGCACATGAGCTTGATCGCCTCCGCTTTCTTCGTGAAACCGATTCCCTGCACGATAATACCGAGGTCGCGGATGGCACGAATTTCCTCCTGCGCGGCACGTACACGCTCCGCGTGGATCTGCACATTGCAGGATTCGGAGCCGCAGTTGCTGCACCAGTGATTGCCATCGGAATAGATTGTAAGCATTTTCACCAGTTCCCCCGAACGAATACGCTCCAGAGTTTCCGGAGACAACCCTTCGCGGTATGCGCGTAACGCGCTGAGGAAGTCGCCCGCGCCGGGCGTCGTCTGATCGAGTTCCCGCGCAAGATGCACGAGCGCCGCTTCAGTGATGTCTTCTTCAGCCCCTTTGAGACGCGCGAATTGGCCTTGGTTCTTCTTGCCTTGGCCATGGATGGAGTAGACCTCGGATCGGATCTTGAGTGGCGTGCGCAGTTGGGATCGGACGCGTGAATCGTTCAATTCCGCGTTCAGTTCCATGAGATGATAGAGAAGCGAAAGCACCACTTTTTTCTGCTCGACGCGCATCACATTGCCGTAGCCGTCCGTATCGTTCATGGACGACGTGAGATCGACGAGGGAATCCTCCTCGAATGCCTTCACGTCGAGGATGGTCTCCGGCCTCCTCGTATCGATCCCGAATCCCATCGGATCTGGTTCGTCGGCCATGATGTCGATGTAGGCATCGACGGGGTTTTCCAATCCCGTCGTGCTTTCGCTCTGACGGACGTTGCCGGGGAATTTGCGACGGTGGACCAAGCGGTGCGTGCAGATAAGACAGAAGAGTTTTTGCCATTCTCGCTCGAGCGTTCCCTTGGGAGCCGTAATGCGGTCGCGGAAATGCCGCAACATGTCCGGTGTTTCGGGAATCTGCGACTCCTCCGGTACTTTGCCGGCGTTCACGGTTTCGACAAATCCTTCCACCTTCTTCCAATCGGACGCCGAAACATTTGTGCGCTCGCGGAAAAGCGCATCCGCTACTTCCTCCGCCGAAGGGCCGGAGCGCGTTACGAGTTCTAGGAGCCGCTCCATTTCCTGTTCGTTCATTTCGAGCACACCACTTTCTTCTATCTCATTTTCTTCATCGTTCACGCCGACCTTTGTCTCTCTTTCACCCGCAGCCGCTGGAGCTGAAGCGGGCTGATCTTCGTCATTCTCGTCTTCCTCTTCATCCTCGTCCTGTTTCGGCGGGGTAGCGTCCATGCGAATCCATTGCCGTGACGTTTCGTCCCACCGCTCGCTCCATGCATGACCAATACCGCCAATAGGAGCAAAATCTACATCGGGATGGCGGGTCACGAAAAAGCCGCTCGGTGTACGCATGGGGACCTCCAGCCTACGCCCGAGATCGGACGCGCGGATATTGCTCCAGTGGCAGTCGGCGAGCTTCAAATCCGCCATTTCATGATGCAAATTCATTCCGGCAGCCCGATACCGTTCATCCATCGATGACATTTCCTCATCCTTCGGATACACAAATTGCTTGCGAGTGGCAAAGACGAGGGATCGCCCTCGATCCGCTTTATTCAGAAAGGCATTCTGTTTCAGGCCTGCAATCAATTCTTCAGCGGTTTCATCAAGCGGACCATCGATAGTGAGGAGATCCGCGTCAGTCGGTTCATCATCAATCCTGTTATCGCTGCTCCGAGCGAGGACAAAATTGAATGAATATTGTACCGGTTCCGCCGCCGTTCCCTGCTGCCTTTCTTCAAGAGAGAAAACACCCGCAGAACTCCGCATAAGTATGAATGCTTCCTTCGGATTCAGGGAATCCGGAAGAGGCAATCCCTTTTCTGGAAACGGAATACGATTCTCCTCGCCGGGGACGTAGACACCGTGAAACGTATAGAGCGGCAATTCATCAATGTCCTCGGGAGGATCGTTGAGCGTAAACTCCGTTTTCTCGGTCGGCTCCGCAACGATTCTCTGCGCAGCCGGATCGTACCGGTAGAGTTGCTGGCGATAATAACCGCCGACGAACGGCTCGACCCTCCACCGCACGCTCTCCGGATCGAGCGGTTCCTGCTCACCCTTGAAGTTCGGCGGGACGTAGTCATCGCGCTCGGTCATACGTTTCTCGCCATCCTCCGCCTTCAGATTGTCGCGGAGAGGAACGATATGTTCTTCGTAGAGTTTTGCGCTGCTCCGGAGTGAGCGGCTTTCCTGCGCGATGAAATCAAGAGCGCTCTTGCCTTGTCGTCCGGGGATTTTTTCGAGCGCTCGGCGCACTTCATTTGGAATATCCTGCGGCATCTCTCCCGTCAGGATGTAGCGCTCAACGCTTCGGTCAAATACTTGCGCGAGCGTGAGGGGCGTCTGAGATGGCTGCCTGAGAGCCGATACCTCCTCTTTTTCCCATTCCGAGAGTGTTTTTACTCCTTTCAGGCGCAACGCGCTGTGTGCAGCCGAGCCGAAAGATTGCAGCGCCTCGAATGCCTTGCCGGTTTCTGTCTGTAAATGGTCGCGCAATGAGCGTAGGTAAGCGGCTTGGACGATACCCGCCCGCTCGGCTTCCTCGCGGCTTCGGAAGCGAGCGGCATTCACGCGCACAACATACGCGCCGCCGCGATTCAGCGTTTCGATTCGTCTGCCCTCTGCGCAGAATTCAATGGGTACATCAAGGACTGTGCGATCAGCTGGCAATTCCACAGCTTCTTTTGCCCTGGAAGAAATATCCTCACGCGTCGTTTCTATACCCTGACCTCCCACGACTTCTTCAGGCGCTTCAAATTCCGGATTCTCCTTAGGATCTTGCTTGATAGGGTCATCGCCGGGAGTCGATCGTGGAGTGGGCATAGGGCATTTACAATTCCTTTATATATTTTACCATAAATCTTCAGAGAATTGAACTGAAAACCCGTGTGAAATGCAGAATTTCGCCACAATTGGCACGTACGGATATATGACATCTATACTGCTTCCCACATGAAACTCCCAACATCCGACACTCAACCGGCTTTCCGCCAATCAACACTTCTGACGAAGAGTTCGTTCGTGAGTTACTGCGACAAAAATAATCTGCGCATCAGTGAAAAACGCCTGCAAGAGTGGCACAAGCAGAAACTGCTGTATCCGGCGCTGCGTCTCTTCCTTGGCATCGTGGAGTACGCCCGCATCTATACCCATCATCAAGGGCGCGACCAGTGGATTTGGATTTATCCTCACGATTTCGAGAAATTTCAGCCGATGAAGATTGATCGCAAGAAATGGTATGACATGGAATCCCTGTGGATGGGTGGTGACTGGCTCGACCGCTGGCACGCGAATGAGTACGATTTTCCTTCGACGAAGAAATATTTTCGATGGAAAGCGCGTCCGCACGTCGGCGGATGGACCACGAATAAGAAATTGCTCGAGGGAAACTTCGAGTTGCTCTACGACAAGCGCCAGATGCTGGCAGTGAAAATTATCCTGAAGCACGAAAAGGAAGCGCTCGCTTTCCCGAAGGAGAAACGATCCATACGCTCTCATATGAAAAAGAGATTGGCGGAGCTGAATGATTTTCTTCGTCTGTACGTTGAGGTGGAGGGATTGAAGGACATATCCAGCGGACGGATGACAGAGCAATATGAAAAACTATTGCCCGACTACCAGAAAGACAAAAAAGGGCTGAGGGGCGAGTTGAAATCATATTACAAGCTGCATGAGCAGCCGCGCTTGGAAAAAGAGGCGCGACAATTGTTGGAGAAACATTCGTTCACCGTGCAGGAAGTGCAACATTGGCGCTTCTGGCTGGCGCAACAGAGCCATTTGAATGAAGGAACTATCTCTCGTGAGAGCAGCAGGGTGTATTTGCGGAATCTCGATGACACCGCCCTTGTGAAAGCCGAAGACACGAATCACATGATATGGATTTTGAACTGGTTTCTGTACTTCATCACGGGCGAAGTCGTGACCGTGCAAGACATTGTCGGAAGCTGGATAGGACCGCATTGCCGTTTCTGCCATCGTGCCTTCATCCCCAGAAAGAACAGACCGAACCAAGAGACTTGCGGAAGAGAAGAGTGTTCTGATAAACTGAGAAATTTGAACAGGAAGCCAAAAAGGAGGAAGAAAACAAAATAAGTGGGAGCACAATGGCACCTGTGAGGGCCGTCATCCGTGCCACGATTTTTTCCATATAACGTGGGCAGTTTTCCAAACGCCCCATGCCTCCGCGCAAACATTCTTCCGCACTCACCATCGTACAGGAGCAGATCGGATCGCTGCGTCCCGCCACCTACAATCCCCGCAAGTGGAACGAGGGGCAGCTTGCAACACTGATGGAGAGTCTCTCACGGTTCGGGTTCGTCGATCCCGTGATCGTGAATGGCGCTCCCAGCCGCAAGAACGTCGTCATCGGCGGGCACATGCGACTCGAAGCGGCAAAGCGGCTCGGGATGAAGACGGTGCCCGTGGTGTACGTCCACATTCCGAGTATCGAACGGGAGAAGGAATTGAACCTCCGGCTCAATCGCTCGACCGGAGAGTGGGACTGGGAAGCGCTCAAAGAGTTCGGTTCGGATCTCCTCCTTGACGCCGGCTTCACCTCCGACGAACTGGCGGCGGCGTGGGACGGTCTCCTCGAAACGGAGGATGACGATTTCGACGTCGAGAAGGAACTGGAGAAGATCAAGAAACCCAAGACGAAGCCCGGGGATCTCTGGGAACTCGGACCCCATAGACTTTTGTGTGGCGACGCCACCGACCCCGCCGCCATCCGCACGCTCATGGGGAAGCACAAGGCATCAATGTTCTACATTGACCCTCCTTTTAACATCGGACTTTCCTACGACAAAGGACTCGGCGGCGTCATGCGCTACGGCGGCAAGACCAATGATGCCAAGGGTGAGGAGGAATACCGGGCGTTCCTGAAGGCGATCCTCAGCAACGCGCTCGCAGCCGCGCACGACGATGCCCACTGCTTTTTGTGGTGCGATGAGAACTGGGTATGGATCGTGCAGGAACTCTATAGGGAGCTAGGAATTACGCACCGCCGCCTGTGCGCGTGGGTGAAAGGCAACTTCTCCCTCACGCCTCAGATCGCGTTTAACAAATGCATGGAGATCGCGGTTTACGGCACCGTGGGCAAGCCCTACCTCCATCCAACGAACGTGAACCTCTCCGAAATTCTGGATAAAGAGGTGGGATCGGGCAAGCGGCAGATAGACGATCTCTTCGACCTCTTTCAGATTTGGGCGTGCCAGCGGCTGCACTCGAGCGAGTACCAGCACCCAACGCAGAAACCCCCTTCCCTGCATGAGAAGCCGCTCCGGCGCTGCACGAAGCCCGGGGATATCGTTCTTGATACCACCGCCGGGAGCGGTTCGACGCTCGCGGCATGCCATCAGATGAAGCGTCGGGCGTTCCTGTGTGAAGTCGAGCCAATTTTCTGCGACCTCATCGTCGAGCGCGCGAAGGCGCTCTGCATTGCCCCTTCCCTCAAACACCCATGAAGAAACTTCATATCACCACGGGCACGATCCTGCGGCTCGGAGATCACGTTCTCGGTTGCGGCGACAGCACCGATGCCGCGTTCGTGAAGAAGATCATCGGCAAGGCGAAGGTGCGCCAAATCCTGACGGATCCTCCGTATGGAATTGATTACGTCGCATCGAAGGAGAAATTCGCTGGGCACAAAAAACGGCATGCGGATATCAAGAACGATCATCTGCAGAGCGACAGCGAGTACCGCCAGTTCACCGCAATGTGGTTGGAGGCGGTGAAGACGCACCTGAGCCCCAAGAATATCCTCTACTGCTTCAACGCCGACCGGATGGTGTTCGCGCTGCGCGACGGGATGACCGACGCCGGGTTCCGGCTCTCGCAGTTGCTTGTGTGGGTCAAAACCCAGCCGATCGCCGGACGGCTCGACCACCATCCTCAGCATGAGTTGATTGCTTTCGGCTGGCACGGCGCACATGAACGCATCCGCTCCGCCGACAGAAGCGTCCTCGTGCATCCAAAGCCCGCCCGCAGCCCGCTCCATCCAACCTGCAAGCCCGTGGGGCTCCTGCGACGCCTCGTCCTCAACGGCACGCGGATCGGCGAGTTCGTCTATGACCCTTTCCTCGGGTCAGGATCAACCATGATCGCCTGCGAGGAAACGAAACGCCGTTGCATCGGCATCGAGCTTTCCCCCGATTACTGCTGTGTCATCTGCGAACGCTTCGAGAAAGCGACGGGCATCGCCCCGGCCATTATCCATCCCCCCGTTAAACGATGAACAACCGCCACGACAAGCACAAGGCCACGGTGGAGGCGCGGAGAGTCCAAGAGCAGGCGCTGCTCCTCGAGCAGCTCAAGAAAATTCCCATCGTTTCCGCCGCGTGCGAGAAGACAAGTGTCAGCCGCCCCACATACTACCGCTGGCGACAGGAGGATCCCGAGTTCGCCAAGGCCGCAGACGAAGCGCTCGAGCATGGCACCGCGCTCGTGAACGACATGGCCGAGAGCCAGCTTCTGACCTTCATCCGCGACGGCAACCTCGGCGCTATTACGTACTGGCTTAAGCACAGAAACCCCAACTACAACTCTAAGCTCGAGGTGACGGCACGGATCAAACAGGAGAACGACGCGCTCACGCCCGAGCAGGAAGCCGCCATCACCGAAGCCCTGCGACTTGCCTCCATTACCGATGAGGATCTTTCACTTTCTTCCCCCTCTTCCCATGCAAAAGGAGAACCCCTCCCCGGAGCAGAAGCTCCTGCAGCTGATGCTGCGTGACAGAAAAATCCGGAGGCGCGTGACGCAGGAGCGTCATGACCTCTTCTTTCACTGCTACTTCCACCATTACGTGAAGTACAGGACGGCGGCGTTCCAGAAGGAGATGTTCCGGATGACCGAAAGTGGCGCATTGCAGACGATCGTTATCACCGCGTTCCGCGGTTCCGCCAAGTCGACGATCATGAACATGTCCTACGTCCTCTGGTCGATCCTCGGAAAGCCGGGCAAGAAGTTCATCCTCCTTGTCGGACAGACGCAAGCCCAAGCGCGGCAACACCTGAAAAATATCAAGGAGGAACTGGAGAATAATCCGCTGCTTCGAGGTGACCTCGGACCGTTCCGGGAAGAGGAGGACGAATGGCGCAACTCCTGCCTTGTGATCAGCAACTACAGCGCAAAGATCATGGCAGTCAGTATCGACCAGTCGGTGCGCGGACTTCGGCACAAGGAGTACCGCCCGGACCTCATCATTTGCGACGACATCGAGGACTTGCAGTCGGTGAAAACCCGCGAAGGAAGGGACAAGACCTACAGCTGGGTGAAGGGCGAACTGATTCCGGCGGGCGACCGTTTCACGCGTATCGTCTTCGTCGGAAACCTCTTGCACGAAGACTGCCTGCTGCGCAGATTGCAGCGCGAGATCGCGAGTGGCGCGATGCAGGGCGCGTTCCGTGAGTACCCGATCATGGATGCCCAAGGAAAGCGACTCTGGCCGGGCAAGTACCCGACGCTCGCCGCCATCGAAGCCGAGCGGCAACGGGTGGGAAGCGAGGCGGCATGGCAACGCGAATACATGCTGCGGATCATTCCCGACTTGGAGAGGCTTATCCATCCGTCGTGGATCACGTACTACGGCGAATTTCCCGATGAGGACACGCTGCCCTTCCGCACGATTGGCACGGGCATCGATCCTGCGATCTCGAAGGAGGACGGCGCGGATAATACCGCGATGGTGTCGGGACGGATGTACGGGTATGGCGAGGACATGGAAATCTACATTCTCCCGAACCCCGTCAATGAGCACTTGAGCTTCCTCGAAACAATTGAGCGCGCGAAATCCGTATCGCTCGTGCTCGGCGGCGGCGAAAAAACGGATCTGTTCATTGAGGATGTCGGTTTCCAGCGCGGGCTCATCGAGCAACTGGATGCCGTCGGATTCCCCGCAACGGGCGTTCCTACGAAGGGTCAAGACAAGCGGAGCCGCCTCGCGCTTGCCTCCCATCTGATCCAAGCCGGGCGCGTGAAGTTCCCTGTGACCGGCTGCGAGCGGCTGATCGAGCAGCTCGTGGGATTCGGCAATGAGCGCTATGACGACCTCGCGGACGCCTTCGCCATCCTCATTTTGCCCATGCTGGAAATGAAGGGGCGCGGGAGACCGATCAGCATCGGCGAACTCAACAAAGGATTGACCAAATCCTACGGCAAATCGGCATGGGAGAAATTCATGTACCCCGATCATAGCGGCGACCGCGATGGCGGCGGCGAGGACATTCTCGGTATGGAATTCTAATTTCTTCCCTCCCACCCCATGCAGACCATGGATATCACTCCGGAACTTCGCACGACGATTCTACGCGACCAGCGGGTGCGGCGCAGTATCACGCGCGAGAGCCATTTCTACTTCTTTCATATCTACTTCGGACACTACGTGTCGAGTCCGACGGCACTGTTTCAGAAGGAAATTTTTGGGTTCACGGAGGATGAATCACAGAAGCTCACCGCAATCACCGCATTCCGAGGATCAGGCAAGTCCACCATTGTCAGCCTATCCTTTCCCTTGTGGGCGATCCTCGGAAAGCTCGGCATCAAGTTTGTCCTGATCCTCGGCCAGACGCAGTCCCAAGCGCGGCAGCACCTCAAGAACCTGAAGGACGAAATCGAGCGCAATGAGCTGCTGCGGAAGGATCTGGGGCCGTTCGAGGAGCGGGAAGACGAGTGGAATTCCTCGTCCATCGTGCTGCCGCTGCTCGGGGCGCGTATCACGGCGGCCTCGACCGAGACGAGCGTGCGCGGCATCCGACACGGGCCGCACCGTCCGCAACTCATCATCTGCGACGACATCGAGGATTTGCAATCCGTGAAGACGAAGGATGGCCGGGACAAGACGTACCAGTGGCTCATGGGCGAGGTGATTCCGGCGGGAGGACCAAAGACGCGAACGTTCATCATCGGGAATCTCCTGCACGAAGACTGCCTACTCAAGAAATTCGAGCGGCATATCACAGATGGCTCCATGGGCGGTGTCTACCGCGAATATCCGCTGCTCGACGCGCAGGGCAATATCCTCTGGCCGGGAAAATATCCGGATGAGCATGCGATCCAAGAGGAAAAATCCCGCATCGGGAGCGAGGCGGCATGGCATCGGGAATTTCTTTTGCATATCCTTTCGGATACGGAGCGCGTCATTCATCCGGAGTGGATTCAGTACTACGACGAGTTCCCCGTAGAACACTACACCGACCAAGGAGTGTCGAAAGTACGTCTTGAGAAAATCGCAACGGGCATTGATCTCGCCATTTCCAAGAACGACACCGCCGACTATACGGCGATGGTGACGGCGCGGCTCTACTTCATCGATCAGAAGCTCACGATCTATATCCTCCCGAACCCTGTAAATCAGCGAATGACGACGCTCGAGACGCTGGAGTGCGCGAAGAATCTCGTGAGCACCACGGGGGACAGGAGCAAGTCCGTTCTCTATATCGAAGACGTGGGCTATCAATCCTCTCTCGTCGAACTTCTGAAGGAGGACGGTTACGATGCCGAGGCCGTGCCCGTGAAAGGCCAAGACAAACGCGGCAGGCTCGCACTCACGTCCCACGCCGTGCAGTCGGGACGGGTGCTCTTCCCGAGAAAGGGGGCAGAGGATCTCATCAACCAGCTCGTGAACTTCGGCATCGAGCGGTACGACGATCTGGCGGACGCATTTTCGCTCCTCATCATCAAGGCGCTCGAGGAGAAATTCCCGCACTTCGGGATCTACTTCCTCGGACCCGATGGGGTCACCGGATGGGACAATGTACGGGGTGATATCGACGAATGAGCAATTTGAAAGGGTTTGGAGGGCAGCCGAAAGGGTCTTTCGCCTAGATATGAGGAGGAAGCTGCGGCATCCCTTGTGTCGTATATTTCCTTCTCCCATTCCCATGGCAACCGCCACGCTCCCGCAAAAACGCACACCGAAAGCACAGCCCGTCGCCCTCTCCCACATTGACCTCACGCCGCCGGAAGAACGGATGACGGGGCCAATCAAGTACTGCCTGTACGCGCGAAAATCCTCCGAGGATGACGAGCGGCAGGCGCTGAGTATCGATTCGCAAATCAAGTCGATGCTGGAACTCGCGAAGCGCGAGGGACTGGAGATCGTGGAAGTGCGGCGCGAGAGTCATTCCGCGAAAGCATCGGGGGCACGACCCGTCTTCAAGCAACTTCTGACCGACATCCGCGAGGGAATGTTCACGGGTGTGCTGACGTGGGCGGCGGATCGTCTGAGCAGAAATGCCGGGGATCTGGGGACGGTCGTGGACCTGATGGACCAAGGCCATCTGATCGAAATCCGCACGCATGGGCAGCGGTTCACGAACAACCCGAACGAGAAATTCCTCCTCATGATTCTCTGCAGCCAGGCGAAGCTGGAGAATGACAACCGCGGGATCAACACCAAACGAGGCATGAAAACGAGGGCGGAAATGGGACATCGCCCCTGCATTCCGGCGCTCGGGTATGCGCTGGAGAAGCGACCGGAGGACAAGAAGAACAGGGTCATTCCCGATCCGATGCGTGGACCGCTCGTTCGCCAGGCGTTTGAGAAGGTGGCCTACCAGCATGCGTCAGGACGCGATCTGCACCGCTGGATGCAGGAAGTCGGGTTCACGACGAAACTGGGACGGACCGTGACCCTCAGCATGATCTACCGGATGCTCAGAAACCCCTTCTACACGGGGAAATTCGAGTATCCGGTCGGAAGCGGGAACTGGTACCAAGGGACATACGAGCCGCTCGTCCCGCAGCATCTCTTCGAGGCGGCAGGGAAGGTGCTCGACATGGCACCGAAGAAGCAATGGGGCACCAAGGAATTCGCCTTCACGAAGATGATGCTCTGCGGTGGGTGCGAATCCGGGGTTACCGCCGAAGAGAAGCACAAGCGCATGAAAGACGGGAGCATTAGGAAGTATGTCTACTACCGCTGTTGCCACGCGAAAGACCATGACTGCAAGCAGCCGTCGATCCGGGAGGATGAATTACTCGAAAGCCTCATGACGATCATCGATACGGTCGATCTCGACAAGATCGGCATGAAGAAAAAATTGCAGGAAGAAGTGTCACGCTACGAGAAATTTACGACAGGAGTCTTGGGAAGGCAGACCAGCGAAAAAATGCCGAGGGTGGAGATCCGCGCCTACGCAAAGTATCTCCTTCAGAACGGGAAGATCGAGGAGAAGCGGGAGTTGCTCCACTGCCTGCGGAACAAGATCACGCTGGCGGATGGGAAGATCACCCTTCAGAAGGACGCTGGAAAAGCCAAAAACGCCCTGTGAGGGCGGGTGGATTATCTGCCTTTGGTTTGACGGGCCTTGGAGCGGGGATGTTTCTCCATCTCCTTTTTGAGCTGGAGTATTTCGCTTGCCAGAAAAATGCGACCGGCTGACGTCTCCTCGTATTGCAGGTTCTTCTTGCGAATGAGTTCGTGAACGCGCTGCCGGGAGAGGCCGCCGAGACATTCTCGGACATCGCTCATAGCCATGAGTTTGGGTAGACGTTCCATAAGTCTTGTGATCTTTCAGGCTACGTGTCACCTTTAAGGGGCGGAAGCTGACACTTATCACCTTGATACATGTCAAGGTAGGCGGTACTGTTCGCGCGATGCATTCAGCGAAACATCCACTTCCCGCCGCCCATGCCTACGCTTGACTGGATCGGCAAACAGGCGGTTATCAACCACGACAAAGATGTCCCGTTCCGGCTTCTGAAACGGGACACCAAGCTGTCCCTTGGTGATTCCGAACATTTGCTTATCAAAGGGGACAATCTGGAGGCACTCAAAGCGCTCATGCCCTACTACGTCGGCAAGGTGAAGTGTATTTACATCGATCCTCCCTACAACACGGGAACAGAGAACTGGGTCTACAACGATGCCGTCAACGCGCCCGAGATACGCTCATGGCTCGGAAAGGTCGTGGGAGGAGAGGACGACGACTTGAGTCGCCACGACAAATGGCTCTGCATGATGTATCCACGCCTGAAACTGCTGTGGGATCTGCTCGCGGAGGACGGCGTGATCTTCATCTCCATCGACTACAACGAACAACACCACTTGATTTGCATGATGAACGAGATCTTCAAAGGGTGCTTCAAGGACAGCATCGTCATCCGGCGCGGCGTGAAGAACGTGCAAGCCCAATTCGAGACAATCGATTCTCTCAATAACGGCTATGAATCCGTCGTAGTGTACTCCAAATCCCGAAGCCTTCGTTTTCAGAAACTTTACATGGAACTCGAGGAGGAAAAGCCGGGAGGGTGGAATAATCACTGGCGGGGAACCGACAGGCCGACCATGCGCTACAAGCTCTTCGGAATCACGCCACCGGAGGGGCAATGGCGGTGGGGAGAAGCACGAAGTATGAAAGCCATCCGGAATTATGAGAAGCTTCTCAGTGATTTGAAGAAACAGCGGAAGGAAGTGACGCCGGACAACATCGATGCGTGGTACCTCGCCCGTGTGGAGGAGACAGGAGAGGAATTCGACATGTTGCGGCTTTCAGATACTAAGAAGCCGGAACACTACATTCCTCCGACGAACGCGAAACTGCTCAGTAATTTGTGGACAGATGTGAAGCCGAACGGCTCCAGCCAGCTGAAGCAGGTGTTCGGCAAGAAGGTCTTCGATACCCCGAAATCCGTAGACCTCATCAAGCGCATCGTGAAGTGGATGACGAAGGACGACAAGGAAGCCGTGGTACTGGACTCCTTCGCCGGATCCGGAACCACAGGCCATGCGGTCTTGGAAGTAAACAGGGAGGATGAAGGAAAACGCAGGTTCATCCTCGTGGAAATGGAAGATGAGATTGCCAAAAACATCACCGCTGAGCGGCTGAAGAAAGTCATCGGCGGCTATGAATCCGACGAAGGCGAGGAAGAAGGATTGGGCGGCGGCTTCCAGTTCATGCGGCTCGATACGACGCTGTTTGATAAGGACGGAAAGCTCTCCGAGCCCGTCACGTACATGGATCTCGCGCGGTATGTTTTCTTCACGGAAACCCGAAAAGATCTGAACGAGAAGAATGTGAAGAAGCCATTCGTCGGGACGAATGGCGACATTGATTACTTCCTCTTCTTCACCGAAAGGGGCAAAAACACATTCACGCGTGAGCAGTTGCGGAAACTGGCGAAATCGGAGGGGCAGAGGGTGGTGTACGCCGACCGTTGTCTCCTTTCCGATGCGCTGCTGCGAAAAGAGCGGATCACATTCAAGCAGATTCCCTACCAAGTGAATGTCTATTGACTATGCTCGATCTCAAGAACTATCAACGGCACTGCATCGAGGAACTGCGCGAGTTTCTCGCGGAATCTCGTGCGCAGGGTGATCCGGATATTGCTTTCTACCGGAGAACGCATGAAAAGTACCGCGATTTGCATGGAGATCCGAAGGTGCCGTTCGTCTGCGTTCGCGTGCCGACGGGCGGAGGTAAGACGTTGATTGCGTCTCATGCAGTCGCCCTTGCCTTCGAGCACTACCTATTGGAAAAGCAGGAAGCGGGACTCGTGCTCTGGCTGGTACCGACCGACGCCATACGCTCGCAAACCCTCGCGCAACTGCGGAACAGGACTCATCCGTATCGCGAAACGCTGGATCACTTCTTCTCTTCGCGTGTGCGGGTCATGGACATCGTAGAAGCGCGGGCACTCAAGCCCTCAGACGTGACCGAAAACGTCTGCGTTGTCGTCACGACTCTCGCGTCCATCCGGCGGGAAGACACGGAGGGATTGAAAATCTACGCACAGAATGGCTCCCTCATGGAACATTTCCGAGGTGTGGAGGATAGGAACCTCTTCAAGACAGAGGATGGCCTCGTCATCCAGTCTCTGGCGAATGTCATTCGCATGCACCGACCGCTCGTCATACTGGACGAGGGCCACAACGCTCAGACGGAGTTGTCGGTCGATGTCATCGCAAGTTTCCTGCCATCCTGCATCATCGAGTTCACGGCGACGCCGCTGCAGGGAAGTAACATCCTCGTGAGTATTCCCGCTATCCAGCTCAAACAGGAGGAGATGGTGAAAATTCCGATTCACCTTGAGAATATAACCCAATGGCAGGAGGCGGTGCGTCGGGCAAAGGAAAAACGCGATGAGCTTGAGCAGATCACGAAAAAAAACGAAAAGGAAACGAAGGAGTACATCCGTCCTCTCCTTCTGCTCCAAGCGGAGATCGAGCAGGAACGGGAGGACAAAGTGCACGTACATTTGCTGGTGGATTTCCTGACGGACGAACTGCAGATACCCCGCGAAGAAATCGCCATCAAGACAGGCAAAGAAGATGAATTGAGCGCTCACACCAATCTGCTAAGCAGAAAATGTCCTGTGCGCTACATCATCACTTGTAATGCGCTGAAGGAAGGATGGGATTGTTCGTTCGCCTATGCGCTCGTGTCGGCATCGAACATGGGGACGCGGCTCTCGGTGGAGCAGATCATCGGCAGAGTCCTGCGCCTGCCCTATGCAAAGAGAAAATCGCAGGAGGCGCTCAACCGCTCATACGTCTTTACCTCCTCGCGACGATTCGATGACGCGGCGAAAGCGGTGGTAGAGGGACTCTCGCAGAACGGTTACTCGAAGCATGACGTGATTCGCAGTGATGGCTCCGAGCAGCGAACCGACTATGAGGCAGTCAGAGCATGTTCAAAAGAAAACTTCAGCCTTCCGCTGCTCGCAATCGACGGCCAGCCACTCGACTTCTATGACCTCATCCCGGAAGACTTCTCGCTCCACGGCAGCGAGGTACCGCTCTCGTTCCTCGAGGAGCTGGAAAATCAGGCAACATTGATAGATATCCAAGAAGATGCAGTGACCGTTGAAGCACAACAGCGGCTTAAGCTGCTCCTGCTTTCGGAGGATGAGACAAAGGACGCATTGATCCGGTGGATTTCGCGCACCGTGCGCGAACAGGCTATCGCCATCAACGACATGAACGCATTCCTGACCGATGTTCTGGAGAAGCTGCTCCAGAAGTATTCGCTTGAGACGCTTTTCATGCAGAAATTCTCGCTGCGTGACAGTCTCCGGCGGCTGGTGGATACGCTCGTCTCGGGGCAGGCTGAGGAAACATTCAAGAGGCTGCTGGAGCAAGGCAGGATCACGCCCAGCACATCTGAATCGTGGCGTGTGCCGATGGACATGACGCTCCTCCAACCGCAGCAGGAGCCTTTCCAGAAACACCTTTTCGACCGATGCGATGAACTGAATGCCGAGGAGATGATCTTCGCAAAGCAGCTAGACGCGTGCGACGCCGTCGATTGGTGGCTGCGGAACGTCGTGCAAGATTCGGACGGCTTCTTCATCCAAGGATATCGCTCCGCACGGTTCTATCCGGATTTCATCGTGCGAACCACGAAGGGCGCGTGGTGGATATTGGAATACAAAGGAGCAGACCGCATTGGCTCGACGGATACCACCTACAAAGAACACATTGGAGAGATATGGGCTTCGGCCTGCGGCAAAGCCAATGCTTTCCGGATGGTGACCGCAGAAAATATGGCAACGATAATTGCGGAGATCCGCTCCAACTCAGCTTAATTCCTTCCAATCACTTTCATGTCTTCCCAGACAACACCATCGGCACCCCAGAAAATCACACTTGGACTCATCATTGGCTGGGCGCTAGGGATTTTCCTTCTCCTGCCTGCCGTCTCGTTGCTCGCGAAGCAGCCCGTGACTGGCTTGGCGTTACTCGCCGCATCCATTGTCCTGCTACCACCGGCGATAGGATTTATTCAGAAGAAGGGCAATTTCCACCTGTCGGGCGGCGTGAAATTCATCGTAGTGGTTATCCTCTTGGGTGTGGCAGTCGGTACGATGGATCGGTCACAACTCTCGGGACCAGAGCAGGCGGCGCAGCCGTCAGACGCAGGAGCGGCAGCTCAGGCTCCGGCTGCGGCAAAGTCCTATCAGGAAGTGTTTGTCTTCAAAGGAAACGGTGCGAAGAAGTCGGAACCGTTCACCATCACGGGTGACAAATTTAAGATCGTCTACGATTGCAAAGGAAGCCTCTGTCAGGCATGGCTTAAGAAGCCGGATAACAGCTTCAGCTTCGAGATCATCATGAACGGCACGGGACCGATCACTGATGAGAGCGTCTTCTACAATGCTGGCACCTACTACATCGAGTCGAACTCCATCGGAACGTACTCGATGAGCGTGCAGGATTATAAGTGATCAGCGTTTAGCTTCTGCAATTTTTCTTCGAGCTATGTTGCTCAATGTTTGAGCGTCGAAGCCTAAATCGCATAAGACTGCGATCTCCAGCATTGCACATAGCTTTGCTGTGGCATCGTAGAGCTGGTGATCATCCAAGGGCTGTCTGGTCGGATCTGTCAGTTCAATATGAGCGAACTTATTTCGAGTATTCACGATCAATTCAATCTCATTTGTAGTAAAGAGAATTCCATATGGCTTTATTAAATCCTGTAAGGCATTGATGATTTTGAAAAGACTTCTCTCGGTTCGCAGGCTAGGATCACCGATCCTCATTAATCCTTCGATTGCAGCGATAACACTCGCGAATTTATTCCGGAGATTCAAATTCGGAACAGCTAAAGTACTGAAATACACGTTGAAGACGTCCTTGAATTTTTGAGAGGCCTGAAACCAATTTTTTAAAATTGTATCGGCATTTCCCGCCAGTTCACCGAAGGTGAAATTCATAGAGTTTGGCTTAACATCTGCCTGTATTCCATCGTTCTCAAAGAACCTATCGTGTATCAAAACTTCCGGATTATATGTTTTTCCATCAGGAAAATTCTCCTTGTTGCTATCCGTAATACCTACGATTGATTTGACTGAGATGTGCAGACCTGTAGCGACTGTTAGGAAATCCCTGAAGGTAACGATTGTGGCTCGAATATCTTTCAGAGAAATCTCTGACGCACCTGTACTCTCAATGACCAATTCCGCTTCCTGAGTTATGGAAATGTTTTTCGCCGGAAAGAAAGGCATCGTTGCATATGCGCGGAGTGCAAGTGACATATCACCGACGATGCCTATTGGAGTTTTTGTTCCGGGCTTGCAGACAAATCTGACTTCTTTCGCACTACCATCTTCATTTCGATCTCTTTCTACGTCCACCATTGATTGCCCGAACCACTCATAGAGGAAGGGAAATTTCACCAGCACCCTCTTAAATGTTATCGCTTTTGGATCAGGAAAATGGGCATTCTCGAAAAATCTATGAATGAGATAAGCCTCGGAATTATACCCTCGTCCAACAAGAAAAAGATTGGAGCTTTTGGCTGGAAAATATTCGAGCGTGATTGGTTTGCCATCTTTTGTGATTCCTAGAACCGTATTTTCGGTGCTCGGCGAAATAAAGCGAGGACGCTGCTGCGATAAAGCGTGTTTCAAATCTTCATCGGGTTGCTGCTGAAAGGTTCCATTCAATTTTAAGTTCCATCCTTTCTCATCACACACTAAATTTCCGGATTCCTCATCCTCAGTGCCAGCAATCCACCATTTACCTTCGATAACTCGGTTTTCCATAGATTATTTTGGGAAAAGTTTCGCACGGGTTTTCCTGATAATTTCCAAACCCTTCTCGGCGAGGACTTGTGTCGCATAGAGCTGGTATCCCGCATCAAGACATGCATTATGGAATCCCTCTCGTCTATCAGGATACAACTCTGCATATTTTGCCAAAGCATCTCTCAAGGAGAATCCTTTTCTTCTGATGAGGAATTCCAAGTTTTCCAGATCCTCTACGGTCATAAGTGTAACAGGTGCGACAAGGAAACGACCTTTCTTCATGAAGCCATTCTGCAATGTTTCATCCGGCTCCAATGCCTTCACAAATTCATTGGCAAAAAAGTAGGGATGCATCGGAGCATCGATCAGTTCATCATGCACTAGAAGCACAGGATAGATTTTCTTAACGATAGAGAAATCGCGGCCTACTGGCGTGTATTCGCCGGAGTCGATCCGCATGATCGTGTTTGCCAATTGTGTGACACCCTTCGCCTCACCTTCGGATGTCATCACATACCGTTCCCGCAGCATTTGCACGTATTCCTCATTGTCGTTTCCGATGATCTTCTCTTGCCTCAAGAAGGTTGCCTTCATCTCGAAAAGAATCATCTCGTCCCCGTAATCCAAACACCCGTCCGTCACCTCCGAAGGCTCGCGTTCGCCGCCCTTTGGTTCGCGGAGAAGCGGGCAGCTCAAGCGATCACTGAGAGTAGATGTCGGATAAAAACTCTTCAGATATTCCCTCATGGAAGCCTCAAATGCGTATCCGAATTCTTGAAAGAAATATTCAGCCTTGGCGCTTCCTGCCTGCAGCAGGGTGAACAGCGGGCCGTCCATCATCTTATCCAAATAAAGAACTGGATCGATGAGCATGAACCTCCCATCGGCGGTAATGAAAAACGGACGTGCGCGAAAACTTCGGTCACTGATTGCAGGAGCGTCATCGAAACCTGTGACCGATGATTTCTGAGTGTCACCCCACAAAGCCTTCTTGATCGCCGCTGCGTCTTGCGTTTCTAAGGTGAAGAACTTTTGGAAAGTATCTCTGAAATCGGCTGGCACGGAATCGAGTGCCTGATCTATGCGTCCGGCAGATTTTCCATTGATCTTCCCATCGAGAACGTTAGCGGCAATGTAGGTGAGGCATATGTAGTAATCCTCAATGCTCATGCCTGAAACGGCTTGAAATTGATCAGCAAATTCTTTGTGGCGTTCAGGGAAATAGCCGGGATCGACGAACATCGCATAACCCTTTGCGACGAAAATGTTGCCGTGCTGCGTCGGCTGATGAGTTCCGGCAGCATTCTGGCGGAATGTCGACAGAAGGTTATATCTCGCTTGCTCTGTCGAAACGTCCTCCAGCATCCGTTCCATTTTGATGGCTTTTTGCCAGAGATCATCTGCGATCAGCATCGCTTTAGCGAATTTCTGGCGCACGGCAGGATCTTTGAATGTGTTGCCATCATTCTCCTGATCCTCGCAGAACATGGATGCCCACTGAGTGAGCACCATCATCGGCCCCCGTGTCGTGATCGATAACTCATCGTAGGAAGAAATCCGAGGGCTGCCGGAAAAGATCCTCTGAATTTCTTCTGGCGTGAAGAACAGTCCAACGATCTCTTTCTGTTTTTCTTCATGGGTCTTTTTCCATTCGGACAGAATGTGATTCATACGAAAGCAAAAGATGAGAGTATCCGTGAGGCTCAGTTCCTTCAGTAATGACGTGAATGTTGCGAAATCACCTTCCGTGCCCGGAAAGACATTCTCGACCTTGGGATGCATGAGATGGACAGTTGGCATAAGAAGGTTCAAACATACCCGATGGGGAAGAAATTTTCACCGTTTAGCAGGTGCAAAATAACTTTTTCTTCTTCATCCGTAAGGCGACAAGTCGGATCTGGTCTTGCAATCCAATCCTGCATGAGGTGCTCGCGCCCAAAAGGCAACAGCAATCCGATATTTTGAAAATGAGAGGTGATCAATGGCTGCTGAGCGGGTTCCAGCTTGTCCCATACGTCAAAAATGGATATCACCAATACATTGGGTTGATTGGGGAGAAATTGTCGGCCTTTTTGCGTGATTGCCCTTGTTGCCCTGCCTCCGAATACGGAGAAGGAATCACCCATGCGGATTTTTGGACCGGAAGCCAGAGACTTCCTCCATTGAATGTTCTCCTCGGATTCTCCAAGGACTGTCGTTTCGATATAGACAGGGCGATCAGTAAGCTGGACACATAGATCAACGTTTCTCGAACCATTCGTAGGAGCGTAGAGCTGAACGCTTGTAGGCGGGATTTGTGCCAATATATTTCCAGCTATCGTCACTTCAAACGCTGCATTCAGATCTCTCAATCCCAATCCGGACGATAGTCTCTCGCATAAATCTCCCCATTCGCGGCGATTCATTTTTTGCTTCACTCGTTCGATAAACTCAATGAACTTTTGCCTTTTATCCGGCGATTGCAGCAGAGAATACAAAGAATTAAGGGCAGTCGATTCACCTGATTCGTATTCTCGGATCTGCCTTTTAACTCGTGCGAAGTAGTCATCATCTAATGCCTCTCGAAGTCCCGAACGCTCTACATCGCTACGCACTTCCTGCAATTCAGCCATATCTGGAAGATATATCAATGATGGCATTTTGATGAAGAATTTATTTTTTGGTTCAGGAAAAAGCAACCGGGTCTGGAACCAAAATCCGCTCCCTCAGACTTCGACTTTTTGGCTGAGGCAAGCGGATCTATAAACCATAGCCAGTGTTGGCAGCCCCACGGGGAATCGAACCCCGGTTCCCAGGCTGAAAACCTGGTGTCCTGACCGCTAGACGATGGGGCCATCGTACAAAGACCGATCAAGTTTCTCGCCGCGCAAGTATATCGATTGATTGCCGTAATTCCAGCTCTTTTGCAGTTCCACTCTTCGCGTGCGTCCCCCGTGTGTTGCTTTGCGAGAAAACTGCCGGTCGTTCACTCGCACTTTCCCTTTTCCTTCGCTATAGTGGCGCTTCATATTGTATTTCCTCCTTTTTTCCTATGAAGCCGACAGTCGCTTTCCCTCTCCTCACACTCTCAGTCTTCCTTGCGGCGTGCAGCACCACGGTGATCGAAGACGAGCAGCGTCTCGTTCCCGACGGGCAGGATCCCTTCACGGGCGCATCGATGGAGGTGGATCTTGCGCGCAGTTTCATCTCGTTCGAGGGCAAGAGCAATATCATCAACCATGAGGGGAAGTTCGGTACGTTCACCGTGACGATCACGCCGGATGCGGCCAATCCGCAGAATTTTACGCTCGCGCGACTGGATGCGGTCGTCGACGTGCGCAGCGTCGAGACGGATGCTGAGGGGCTCACTCGTCATCTGCAATCCGCGGATTTTTTCGATGCAGAAACCCATCCCATCGCCACGTTCCGTTCGACGTCCATCATGGCGACGGGCGGAAACACCTATCAGATTTCCGGCGATCTGACGGTGAAGGGCGTCTCGTTGCAGGCGACATTCGACGGGGTGCTCACCGATGACATGCTGGTCGCACGCTACGACATGCCGCGCAGGGTCTTTGGCATCGGCGCCGACTCGTACGGTGACAAGCTGCTGGAGCCTCTGGTCCCCGTGGAGGCGCAGATTGTCTTCCGGAAGTAGTACGGCATGCCTCCTGTCCCTTCCTCACCGATACGTCTGGCGGTCTTCGTCGCGGGGACCAATGATCCGAGCAACAGCGACATGCTGGCGGACCGTTTCATCGAAGGGATACGGTCAGCCGGGCAGATGATTGTGGAAAAAGTGCGCATGCGGGATCTGGACCTCGCGCACTTTACCCTCGCGCAGTATGGGGATGCGCGGCAGGAACCGGATTTCCTCCGGGTGCGCGCGCTGATGGAAGCCGCTGACGGAGTGGCGTTCTTCTCGCCCGTGTGGAATTTCTCCGTGCCGGCGCACTTCAAAAACTTCATCGATCGCATCGGCGCATTCGGGCTCGATCAGGCGACGCATTCCAAAGGGCAGTTTCGCGGCAAGCCCTTCGCTTTTGTCTTTGCCGGCGGCGCCCCGATGATCGCGTGGAAGGCGCTGATGTACCTCACCACCTTGCACGTCGCGGAGGCCATCAAGTATTACGGCGGTTCGGTGGTGTACCGCCACTTTGAGCCGCGCTGCATACCCGGCCGCGGCCGGTTCGGGTTGGTGGTGGATCAACGTCCCGCGACGCTCAAGGCGATGGAACAAGCCGGGAAGCGTTTTGCGTCCATTGCGCGCCAGTATGCCAGCAATGGCTCTCTGCCGGGATCCTTGCGATTGTGGAAATGGTTTTTCACGCAGTTCTACCGCATCGGCAACCGTGTGCTGTACCCGATCAGTGCGCGGCAGTGAAGGAGTGAGAATGTTGGAAACGTATCTTGCGGAGCATGTTGGATGCAATGAGTAGCGTCATCGTCAACATGATGGTATTTTCTCCCTTCCTATGCCCCTCAATGAATCAGTTGGATCGTTTCCTGACGAGCCGCCGGATATCGACGGCATGACCGAGGAAGAAATTACGGCGGAACTCAGTGAAAGGGGATGCCAGTTCCCTCTTGATTGGAAAGAGCATTCTCTTGATGCGAAGAGAGCATTTTTAGTGCAATGGCGGTCCGATGATGCGTGGGAAGATTGATTGCCGTTGCTTCTTCTTTGTGCGAGGCGGATGGTATGTACCCGGTGCCGGTTTTGAGGGTATGGTGTGATTCGGCGGTGTCACCGTCCTTTCTCACAAACCGTATGGATCGTATTGTGATCACATTTCGACCGGAGGACACATTCCATGATGTGAAGATCGCGGGATATAGGGAATTTATGAATGCTGTTTCTTAGACTTTTGGGCTAGGATTAGCGCAATTCTCTTCCCAATTTTTTATGCCCAAAAAAAGTGCACTTCCTGTCATGCATTGCATGTCAAAAAGTATGGTCGTCAATCTGGC
>JAKQEM010000031.1 GCA_029558515.1 bacterium | reverse complement strand
CCCCGCGATTCCCGATCCGACCCCGTCTACGCGCATCTTCTCCATTCAGGCAAAAAAACCCTTGATAATTAGCAATCGGACCGGTACAAGGGGCGAACCTCAGGCGCAAGCCTGCCGGTCTTTTTTGTATACCCCCCATTTCCATGCATTTAAGCAAAGATGACTCTCAACCCACGTTCAATTGCACGAACCGGACAAAGGAACCTGCCGACGCACATGCACCCCGATGCCGTCTGCAACCGGCGGCATTCTGCCTACGCACCGGCATTGCCGCAGCCGCACTGTGCCTTCTTGCCAATGGAAACGAAAACAATGCAGATGCAGCATCCCCTCCCCCCGCCGCCGCGACGGCAACCGATCCGGCCGCTCACGCGCCGCACGCACGGTTGTCTTCGGATGACACTTCTGGAAAAATGGAGCATATGTCGCACACCGAACACGATTTGACGAAAGAAAAAGACCAGCTCTGGCAGGCGCAGCAGCATGCCTACGAACGTGCTCTTCTGCTTACGAAAAAACCTCTGCAGGAAGTTTTCTCAGAGAAGGAAATCGCAGAGGCATTCTCACAAACGATCACCCTCTTCATCGGATGTATGGACGAGCGCGTTCCATGTCCGCCCGGCATGAAGAAAATCGGCATCGGAGGGAGTGGCGCTCTCCTTACCGATGCACAACTCGAACTGTTTGTGTCTTCCCTGAAAGAACTGGGTTTCACGATTGGATTCGTATCCGATCATGACGGATGCGGTGCGTGCAAGCTCTACTGCCAGCAACATGATCTTCCACCGGAGCAAGCCCCTGCCGTGGCGAAGGACACCGCTCATAAAGTGGCAATGAAAATCGGGGTGTCAGAACAGCATATTGGATTCGACCAGATGGAGGGCCATGCTGACATCCATCATGCCCGGGCCATCACGATCGACTGCTGTGGCAATTTCCGACCGAATCAACTGGGATTGCCCTCTACCTTTGAACTCACCGATGCGGTCTATCCCGACAGCGCTCAACTGGAGGCGGAACTCAATGTCGCTGTTTCCATCGCGCTCGGCGATCATGGCATGGGTGCGAAACGATTTGATGTCACACAGGGGGGTGAACCTCTTCTCCTCATCCTGGTGGAAAATCCCAAAAATCCGGAGCGCACAGCCGCAATCAATAAGATTGTGGACAAAGTGGCAGCGAACTATCCGAACGCCATCAAGGTGATACGACTGCAAGCTCCGGCAAGTGCAAAGTGAGGAATTGCCCTTACGACAACGCCGCGGCGGCAGCCGAGAGTTCGGCCAATTCCGCGGTGATCCCCGCTTGGCGCGTCTGGTTATAGACCTGCGTGAGATCATCGAGAATTTCCGACGCATTCTCCGACGCATTGCGCATCGCCACCATGCGGGCAGATTGCTCCGAAGCACTCGTTTCCAGCACCGCCTGGTACACCTGCGTCTCCGTGAGCTGCGGCAGAATCGTGCGCAGAATCTCATCCTGTGACGGCTCGAAGAGATACTCCCGCACCGTGACCTCCCGTTCGTGCTCCTCCTCGCGCCGATGATGCTTGGGGAGGATGCTCTCGATCATGTCGTGGAGTCGCGACTTTGTGAACGGCAGCAAGACCTTCACGGTCGGTTCCTGCACGAGCGGAGAAATGAAATCCGGATACACCAGCACCACGTGATCGTACGCGCCGGAGAGAAATCCTTCCGTCGCCATGCGCGAGAGCGGCAGCACGTCTTTGAACGTCGGATAATTGGAGAGAGCCGGGAACGCCGCGATGACATTTTCCCCCGTACGGGCGAGATACTGCTGGCCGCGCCTGCCCACCGCGATGCAGTCTATCTTCTCATGTGCTTCCATCGCCTTGGCGCCCTGGAGATACTGATGGACGGCACGCAGCATCTGGGCGTTCAAACTGCCGCAGAGACCGCGATCGGTCGTGAAGAGAATGACGAGAATCTTTGCGGGAGTACGATCCTCCAGAAACGGGTGGAGATTGGGGTGGACGTCCGCGAGATGATTGAGGATCGTCCAGGCCGTGAAGGCATAGCGCCGAAGCTTCTGCGCGTTGAGCACGGCACGGCGCATCTTGGAGGCCGCAACGAGTTCCATGGCTTTCGTCACCTGCCTGGTGGATTTGATCGCCTTCATCTTGCGCCGGAGATCGCGGAGGCTTCGTGCCATGCTTAGCGTGCGTCGGCTGAAGCGGATGCAAAGTTCCCTTCCTGCTTGAATGCCTCGATCAATCTCTTCAACTGCGCCTCGGCGTCTTTGGTCATCTCCTGCGAGAGTTGCTCGACCAAATCGGGATGTTTCTGCCGGAGGAAACTCAAGAATTCCCTCTCAAACCGCGGCACGTCCGCAATGGGAATCGTGTCCAGGAACCCATGGACGCCCGCGAACAGGACGGCCACCTGCTCGCCGACGGGCACGGGCTCGAACTGATCTTGCTTGAGGATCTCCGTGAGGCGCGCGCCGCGGTCCAGCTGCTGGCGGGTGGCTGCGTCCAGATCGGACCCGAACTGCGCGAAGACGGCGAGTTCTCGATACTGTGCGAGATCGAGACGGAGCTTGCCGGCGACTTTCTTCATGGATTTCTTCTGCGCGGCGGACCCCACGCGGGAAACGGAAATACCGACGTTCAACGCGGGACGGATCCCCTTGTAAAACAAATCGGATTCCAGGTAGATCTGCCCGTCCGTGATCGAAATGACGTTCGTCGGAATGTAGGCGGACACGTCACCGGCCTGCGTCTCGATGATCGGAAGAGCCGTGAGCGACCCTCCGCCGTGCTTGTCATCCAAGCGCACCGCGCGTTCCAACAGACGGGAGTGGAGATAGAAGACGTCGCCCGGGTACGCTTCGCGTCCGGGAGGACGACGCAGGAGGAGCGATATTTGACGGTAGGACCACGCGTGCTTGCTGAGATCGTCGTACACGACGAGGACGTCCTTCCCTTGATCCACGAAGTACTCACCCATTGCGCAGCCCGCGAACGGAGCGATGAAGGAGAGCGAGGCCGGCTCGGCGGCCGACGCCGTCACGATGATGGTGTACTCCATGGCGCCGTGCTTCTTCAGTTCCGCGACGATTTTCGCGACCTTCGACTCCTTCTGACCGATGGCGACGTAGATGCAGACCACCGGACGATCCGTGTGCTGCGTGGACTTCTGATTGATGATCGTATCGAGCACCACGGCGGTCTTGCCGGTCTGACGATCTCCGATGATGAGTTCGCGCTGGCCGCGTCCGATCGGAATCATGGCGTCGATGGCTTTGATACCCGTCTGGAGCGGCGTGTCGACGGACTTTCGTTCAATGACGCGGGGAGCGATTTTCTCCACGGGATAACGCTCTTTCGTCTCGATGGCCGGTCCGTCGTCCTTGGCAAATCCCAGAGGATCCACGACACGCCCGATCAGCGCTTCCCCGACGGGAACCGAGAGCACCCGCCCCATGGCCTTCACGGTGTCGCCTTCCTTGACCACGCTCTCATCGCCC
>JAKQEM010000030.1 GCA_029558515.1 bacterium | reverse complement strand
TTCTCGATCCCACAACTTTCTCGGATTCCTCAGTGCCATCCTCCGTCGATAGCGTTCATCAGGATGCAGACGGGGAACGGGCAATTTCATCGTTCGGTAGAACTCCAGTTCCTGCTTGATGATCTTGAACGGTCGCTTGGTCGCTTCACATTCGATGGCCCAATTGAGAATATCGTCCGGGATATCGTCGATGGAATCAGGTAATTGCGCGGCGGAAATGATCTTCTCCACCTTTGGCATTTCATCCGTCTGATCGCGCCACTTCCAGCCTCGTGCCAAGACTTCCTCTTTCGTCATCGGGAAATATTCCTGAGCGACAGTTTCGTTGTAGGCAAAGGGAGACATGGTCACGGGGCAGAACTCTCCCCACTCTCCATCCGCTCGCATCTTCTCAATGATCTTGGGAACGAGTGATTCGTACTCTTCTTTCGTGTACTGCTTGTTGAGGATGCAGTAGTGCTTGTGACGCAATCCCGAGCATCCAAAAAGATACTTTGAGAAAAAGCATTCTTCCGTATAGAGCACATCTTCGACATCCCACGAGTAGAGCGCAAAACGCGAGCGCGACGCGCGGAGCGTGCTCACGCCCTCATACACCAGTTCCGTATCGGGCGAGTAATGGGCATCCATGATATCGCGGGCACCATTTGGAAGAGGATACACAAAAGCGCAATCCTCAAGGTTGACGGCATCGAAGCACTCCCGACAATTGCGGCAGGAATGCAGGTGGTCACCCGTACTGTTTTCGCATTGCACAAGATGCATCGCGCGGACAGGCGAACGAACAACAAGCGAACGATACTGCTCAACGAATTCCCTTCTCTTCTTTTCAAAACGAAGGTCATCGCGCAGTGCTGCGCATGCTTCGGGCGTCGCAGGTTGATTGAGAATCCAATGCTTTTTCCCAACAAGGTTCACGCAGCCAATGCAGTCTGCACAACGTCTGCACTCCCGGCAGAACAGCAGATCGTTCCCGGTTTCGCAGTCCATGCAAGAATACGACGCATACAGATTCGTACAGTCAATGCATTCATGGCAGAATTCCGAACCTGTCACAAGACTGCAGTCGACACAATGCTTGGATGTATTGGTTTGATAGCAATAGTAGGAATCTTCGTTGATGACGCAAGAAACGCATAGATAGCAATTCTTGGTATTCACACCATATGCAGAAAAAGCGCTTCCTTCGTCCTGAGACATGACCATGCCCATATGCGGCGTAGCCTGACACAGAGCAGCAAGCTGGGAAAAGAATGACTCATTCCAATCAATCTCCCGCCCCTGTTCCAGCGGATCCCATGCATCACTCCACCATACTTCCTTCTCATACACAATGTACGGCGAGTCGGGTGCGTAGAAGGAGAGGGTGCTCTGTCCTGTCTTGTCGCAGATCCTGCGATAGAGTTGCCTCTCATTCCTCCATGCCAACCGCCGCTGCGCCCGACAATCGGGGCAATGAGTTGGCGGCGGTATCAGCTCCTTCTTCCCGGCAAAGACCGGACTGACCTTGTCGTAGAAGGCAAGATCGCCATCCGTAATGGTGAAGGGTTGAGTGCACCAGGGATTTGCACAATGCTTCTGCATGTCAGTAGACGGAAGCAAGATAACACTCCTCACAGTACACGATCTCGGGCCGCTCGGGGCTGTAACTTGTCGCTATGGGCTTGTGGCACTTGGCACATTCTCGATCCCACAACTTTCTCGGATTCCTCAGTGCCATCCTCCGTCGATAGCGTTCATCAGGATGCAGACGGGGAACGGGCAATTTCATCGTTCGGTAG
>JAKQEM010000029.1 GCA_029558515.1 bacterium | reverse complement strand
TTCTCGATCCCACAACTTTCTCGGATTCCTCAGTGCCATCCTCCGTCGATAGCGTTCATCAGGATGCAGACGGGGAACGGGCAATTTCATCGTTCGGTAGAACTCCAGTTCCTGCTTGATGATCTTGAACGGTCGCTTGGTGACTTCACATTCGATGGCCCAGTTGAGAATATCGTCCGGGATATCGTCAATCGAATCCGGTAATTGTGCGGCGGGAATGATTTTATCAACATTCGGCATTTCATCGGTTTGATCACGCCACTTCCAACCGCGCGCCAGTACCTCTTCCTTTGTGAGCGGGAAATACTCCTGAGCAACAGTCTCGTTGTAGGCAAAGGGGGAGTACTGCGTCGGAAAGTGCTTGCCCCATTCATGCGTTGCCTGCATGTGCTCGATGATGCGCGGAACAAGATCCTCGTATTCCTCCTTTGTGTACTGTTTGTTCAAGATGCAGTACTGCCCGTGATTCAGACTGACGCAGCCGAAGAGATGTTTCGAAAAATTGCAATGGGAGCAATACAGACCGAAGCTCAGATCCATCAGTTTCATGCAAAAATGAGATTGCACCGTTGGGCCACAACCTTCCAGAGAATAGGAGAAGTCATTCTCAACCGTCTCCGTGAGGTCGCGGCAATTGCGCGCGCGCCAGACGTCCTGGGAGTGGCTCACTCGTTCGTTGTCACGGCAATTGAAGGAATTTGAGGTGTCTTTCACGCGCATGAGGTAATCGCCGGTACTTTGCTCGATGTTGCTTCCCACATAGTACTTATGCGGAAAATCGCGGAAGAACAGCTCGGCACGATCCTGCATCGCTTGTCGGCCGCTCCATGTGTGGAGTCGGGCATCGCGGATTCTTCGTTCGTACTCTTCCTCCGACAGCTGTTCATTGAAGTAGCAATGACGTTTGTTGTGCATGTTCACGCATCCGATGCACGACATGCACCCGATACAGTTTTTCGAAAAATGCACGTCGGAGCAGTTCTCGAGATTGCGTGAAGAAGTGCATTGATAGCAATTGCTGCCGTTGAGGATCTCGAAACAGAGTTCGCCTTTGCCAATATAACTGCATTCGACGCAATTGGTTGCCGTCTGCGCCCACATGCAGTACATGCAGTCCCTGCTGCCATTGCAGCAAAAGAGCATGTAACTGTCCTTGTTGCACTGCGATTGGTTGGTAAATTCGCAATTCTCGCTCTGCTGATTGTTGAGAGCTATTTGCGGAACGCTGCGGAACAATGCCGCCCATTGTTCAAAGAACGGTTGGGAGAAATCGAACGATCTCCCGTAGTCCTTGGGATTCCATTGGTCGCTCCACCAGAATGATTGCTCATAGACCAGCGGCCATTCCTTGTCGGCGGAAAAAATGGAGATGAGTTCCTTTCCCGTAGCATTGCTTACCCGGCGGTAGAACGTCCGTTCATTGCGCCAGGTGAGGCGCTGCTGATATCTGCATGACGGACACAGTTCCGGCGCCGGAAGAGGAAACTTCTTTCCGGCGATGACGGGCGATGCTGCATCATAGAATGCACGTTCTGCATCCGTAATCTCGAAGGCTGTGCCGCATTGCGTGCAGGATTGCTGCATAGGGGAAGAATAACAGAGTATCAGAATAACGGAATAACAGTGGTCTGCTGAGCCAAACTCCCAATCCTGTTACTCTGTTACTCTGTTATTCGGTTACTCCGTTACTCCGTTACTCCCCCTTCGCCTCCACCGCATGCTCCGGCTTCTCCCCCTTCTGCCACCGGCTGATGGATGCGCAAGTATCGTCGATCATGGCCCGGACGCTCTCGTCGGCGTAGAAAGCGATGTGCGGCGTCACGATGGTGCGCGGGTGACGAATGAGCTCTGCATCCTTATCGATCTGCCCCTCATGCTCGAAAACGTCCAGCACGGCGTACTGCACCCGGCGCTCGTTGAGGGCATCGATGAGATCGGAGGAATCGATGAGGTTGCCGCGCGCGGTATTGATGAGGATGACCCCCGGCTTCATCTGATCGAGCGTCGTGTGATTGATCATCTGAATGGTATCGGGTACCGAGGGCGCGTGCAGCGAGATGACATCGGACTCGGCATACAGCTGCGGCAGCGCAACGTACCGCACACCCAGGCGATCGACGAGATCCGCAACCGGATGCAGATCGTGAGCGATGACCTGCATCCCGAACCCATGCGCGATCTCCGCGGTCTTCTGCCCGATCTTGCCCGTCCCGATAATGCCCATGGTTTTGCCGCGCAACGCAATGCCCCGCAGTCCGTGAAAATCAAAATTGCCCCGTCCCACGCGCGCATCTCCTTCCGGAATGTGGCGAATGGTGGAGAGCAGCAGTGCAAACGCATGCTCCGCGATGATGTGCGCGCCGTAATCCGGCACGTTGGTGACCGTGATGCCCCGCTCCTTGCAGTATGCGAGATCGATGTGATCCGTACCGACGGAACGCGTGCAGAGGAGCCGGAGATGCGGCAATTGTGTGAGCAAAGAACGCGGAAACGACGTCATGTTGAACGCGGAAATCACCTCTGCATCCTTGCAAGCGGAAACCAACGCCGCTTCTTCTTTTTGATGGGGCAAACACACGGCGGCGGGAAGATGCTCGGTCACCAGATGCGTGTCATCGGGGTCGATGTCGAGGAAGACAATGGAAGCATGTGTCATACGACGCAGTGTACCAGCACCCTCCACCCCGAACCATCATTCTCTCCATCCACTCATCACTCATCACTCATCACTCACCACTCGATGTACAAAAACCCATGACCTGCGGCACGTAAATCGCTATGCTGCATCCCGCCATGTCGTTTACAACCAGACGCCTGCGCGAGGAAAGGCCTTCGCACAGAGCATGGAAAACAACGGCGCTTCTCCTGCTGCGCTTCGGCGGGCCGCTGGTACTCCTCCTGACACGCATCGTACGGGAACGACAAGAAGAGCAACGGGAACAACGCGAACGCACCCATATGCTCAAGCGCGTCCTCGTGATCCTCATCACGGTACTCTGCGCGTTTCTGCTCTTTGCCGCGGCGGCCAAAGCGCTCGTATCACTGAAGCTCCTCAGCGTCGGGTCCCTGATGAACATGGCTGCGACTCCCCTGCCCGCCGATGCCTTCGGACACACGAACATCCTGCTCCTGGGACAGGGAGACAGCGATCACGACGGCATCGATCTCACGGATACCATCATGGTCGCAGGCATCGATCCGACACGAACGCAGAGCGTGGCACTGCTCTCCTTGCCCCGCGATCTGTGGTTTTTGAAGACGGAGAAGATGGGGGACGGCCGCATCAACAGTCTCTACCGCGATTATAAGGCGTACCTGCGCGGACAGGGCGATGACGAGGAAACGGCGTCACGAGCAGCGATGCAGGAACTGGCCGCGGAGATCGGACGGGCGCTTGGCATGGAGATCCATCACACGGTGAAAGTCGATTTCATCGGGTTCGTGCAAGCGGTCGACGCCCTGGGTGGGATCGAGATCGACGTCCCGGAAACACTGGTGGACACGCAGTATCCGGGCCCCAACTACACCTACGAAACCTTCCGCATCGGAGCCGGCCTGCAGACCATCGACGGTGAAACGGCACTGAAATACGCACGCAGCCGCCATTCAACCTCGGACTTCGACCGCTCGGCGCGTCAGCAGCAGATCATTGCGGCGCTGGGAGAGAAGATGCGTGCGGACGGCATTCTCACCAGCCCCGGCAAGATCATGGATCTCCTGGGCATTCTGCGGGAGCACGTGGAGACGACACTGCCCGTGCGCGAGATGCTGGCACTGGCGGAAGCGGGCAAAGATATCGACAGATCAAACATCCTCTCCCTGCAACTGAACGTCGGCAACGGCCTCTACGGTTCCCTCTCCGAGCCGGGCGGCCTCCTCTACAACCCGCCGCGCGATCAATTTGCAGGCGCATCGGTCTTGCTGCCTGTTTCCATTCCCGAATTCCCCGTCACCTGGCGGCAGATACGTGCACTCGTCACGCTCTTCATGCACGAGCGCACCGCCCATCTGGAACGCGCGCCCATCCGCATCCGCAATGCCGGCGCACCCGAAGGTTCCGCCCGATTGCTGGGCGGGGAATTGATACGCTACGGTTTCTCCGTGGAGGACGTCGCGAATGCGGAAGAAGGTGACCGGCCCGATTCCTTCATCATCGGCACGCCGGACAACCCCGTTGCTCTGCGCCTCTCCTCTCTCCTGGGCATTCCCTTCCTGCCGGATCCATCGCTGTCCCCTTCACCCCCACACGCATCAAAAACGAACAACGATGCAACGAATAACGAACAAACGAATCAACGAAATAACGAAATAACGATCTTCTTGGGCGAATCCTTCGTCTTTGCTCCTATCCAATCGTCTTTCCCGCCACAATGACCCCCCGTGAAATTATCGCGGAAGCCTGGGCGATCACCACCCGCACGCCGTCCCTGCGGCGTTGGGCATTCACGTCCTCGCTGCTGGAAACGCTGCTCAGCATCAAGCTGATCGGTTACCAAGTCTACTTCACCTACGAGTTCTTCCTGCGCGGCGGAGAGCCGGGTTTCTTCGACATTGAAATCATGCTCTTCAACACGCTCCCCTTCTGGGCATTTGCCACCATCGTCGGATCATTTCTCTTCCTCGTCCTCATTGAATTCTTCCTGCCGCACGTGTGTCTCGGCGCCATCATCGGCTTGGGCGCCAAAGCGTACCGGAAGGAGACGGTGAAAGGCGGACTCGTCCTGGGGCTCTACAACTTCGGCGCCGTCTTCGCCATCCATGAATTCCTCACCCTAAGCGGCATCTCCACCATCGTCACCGTGTCGTCGCTGACCCTGCGGTACATCAAAGGACCCATCCAAACATGGATACTGTTCATGATCGCAGGACTCTTCCTGTTCTCGATGGTGCTCAAATTTTTCTTCAGCTTCGCGGAGGAAGGTGTCGTGACACAGAAACTCGGCATTCTCGAGGCCATCGGCAAGAGTTTCAAGATGATCGTGAGTCACCTGGGCCACGTCGTCTTTCTGCTGATTCTCCTCTTCGTCATCTCACTGCGGATCCTCATCAACGCCGTCATGATCGTACTGCTGCCCGCCGTCATCATCGGTCTGGGGCTCCTCCTCACGCTCTTCCTCTCCGATCTCATCAGCTATGCCATCGCGGGCATTGTCGGCTTGGCTCTCATCATTGCCGTCAGTTACATGTTCGGTTACATTTTGGCTTTCAAACAGACCGTTTGGACCATCACGTACTTGGAACTCATCCGGCAGAAGGATCTGGACGTGATTGTCGATTGAAAAATTCGGTCATCAAAACACAACTGATTCGTATCCGCCACTTGGCTCTCTTGACAGTGAACGAGCGTCCACCTAACATGGTGAACGTTCGTCTTCATTTTCGCCCCATTGTCCCATGGCCCTCACGCCTCACCAACGCACGCTGCTCAATTACATCCGAGAATTTCAACGGAAAAAAGGGTATTCTCCGTCACTTTCCGATCTCGCAGTGGCATTCGGCGTACGGAGTAAAAATGCGATCGCCAAAGTGGTGAACGCCCTCGTGCGCGGAGGCCATCTGCACAAAGATCCCAAAGGGCGCATCAAAATACTGGAGATGGAAGAGCCGCGCGGCATGGGGGTACTCGCCGCCCTCGCGCTCCCCCTCTTCGGCCCCATCACCGCGGGATTCGCCGCCCCGGCGGAGGAACAGGCGGAAGAGATGGTCGCACTGGAGGATTACCTCGTGCGCGACCGGACCAATACGTTCCTCCTGCGCGTGAAAGGTGACAGCATGATCGACGCCGGCATTCGCGAAGGGGATCTCGTCATCGTGGAACGCGGCAAAGAACCCAAAGTGGGCGACATCGTGGTCGGCGTACTGGACGGAGAGTTCACGTTGAAACGCTTGCGTCGCGATAAAGGAAAATTCTACCTGCAGGCGGAAAACGAGCGCTACCCGGATCTGTATGCTCTGGAAGAATTGAATGTGGCGGGTGTCGTGCGGGGGGTGATACGAAGGTATTGAGTATGGGGGTATTGGGTATTGGGTATAGTTGCTTACCAACAATTTCCATGGAAGAAAGCCCTGATTTGCAGTCCAACGATAAAATTAGAAGTTTTGAGGATCTCACTGCCTGGCAAGAAGCGCATGCTCTCGTCCTGTCTATCTATCGAATCACCCGATCATTTCCACAAGATGAAATCTACGGATTAACCAGCCAATTGCGACGAGCAGGTGTATCAATTACATCCAATATTGCAGAAGGATTCAGTCGAATATCCAAAAAAGAAAAAGTACAGTTCTACACTCACTCTCTCGGATCACTTATGGAAGTTCAAAGCCAATTAATCCTCTCTCGTGATATTTCCTATGTCACACTGCAAACATTTTCAGAAACGTATCCACGCACCATTATTGCCAGACGCCTAATCCTGGGACTCATGCGGAGTGCTCAATCAAAAGATGAATAACCCCACAATACTCAATACATCATACTCAATACCCAACCTGATTGCGCATCTCGACGCAGACGCCTTCTTCGCGTCCGTCCTGCAACGCAAGCACCCGGCGCTGCGAGGCAAGCCGCTCCTGGCCACCGGCATGGGAGGAGGCGTGGTCATCGCAGCCAGCTATGAAGCCAAATCCCGCGGCGTGCAAACGGGTATGACGCTGCGGGAGGCGCGGCGCCTCTGTCCCGATGCCCTGTCCATGCCATCGGACTTTGCGGAGACCCTGCGCGCAAGCCGACAGATCGAAGCGATCATCCTGCGGCACTGCCCGATCATCGAACAGTACTCCATCGACGAGTGGTTTTTGGATCTCACCGCACTCGTCGACGGCGTACCGCATGATCCCCTGCAGTGGGCCCGTCTGCTGCAGGCGACCATCCGACGATCGGCGGACATGAGCGTGTCCATCGGCATCGCACCGAGCAAACTGCTGGCGAAGATGGCGAGTGAAGAGCAAAAACCCGCGGGCGTGACCGTAATCATTTCCTCCACCCCCCGACCCCCTCCTCCACCCTTCGACTTTACTCAGGGCAAGCGGGAGGAGGGGGTGCTCACGATCGAACACTTTCTCCGTCATCGCAAAGCGGCGGATATTCCCGGCATCGGCCCGGCGCGACAAGTCCACGCGCAAGCACACCGCTGGAAGACGGCATGGGATATCGCGCAGGCTGATCCGCACAGCATCCGACGGCTCTTCGGACGACCCGGGTTGGATCTGCAACGGGAACTGTCGGGCGATTGCGTTGATGTGGTTCACCATGAAACTGCTCCGCCCAAGTCCATCTCGCGCTGCAGGAGCTTTGCACCCATGCAGCACTCCGCGCTGTCGCAAGCCGCCCTCCTTCAACACCTCCTCTTCTGTGTGCTGAAGATGCGCACGCACGGCCTGCAGTGCCGCGGTGTAAGCGTCTGGATCCGTGACGGACGGTACCGTCATCACGCGCTGCGCGTACGGCTGCCCCGCCCCATGGACACGGAGGAGATGCTTCTGCCCTACGCCCGTACACTCCTCGAACGACTGCAAAAACGAACGGTATCCTCCACGCAAATCGGCATCGCACTGACGGAAATCCGCCCGCAAGCCGCCGTGCAATTCTCTCTGTTCACGCCGCCGCAGAAGATCATGGAAGACGAACGCCTGCAATCCTCCCTGGACGAGCTGCGCAAGCGCTTCGGCCGCGAAGTCATCATGCGCGGCGGCATGCTTCCGGTGCACCGGAAACGGGAACGACCGTGGGAAATGTCGATGATAGAAGATTAGGGATTGGGGATTGGGGATTCGAACTTCGGACCTCGGAATACAAACTATGTGAGACCACCTAATCTCTCCTCGATCTTCCGCAGCTTCTCCTCCGCCTCCTGCAACTTCGCCTTCTGCTCAGAAATGAGCGCAGCGGGTGCTTTGGACATAAATTGCTCATTTCCCAGTTTTGCCTGGATACCGGAGACAAATCGCTGCAATTGCTCCTGTTCCTTCTGCAAACTCGCGCGCTCCTTGTCCTTGTCAATGAGTCCCGCGAGTGACAAATACATCTCGATGCCGGGCAGGAATGCCGAAGCACTTTCTGTGGGTTGTTTCCCGGTCACAGCAATGGAAAGATCGCTGACCTTTGCCAATCGCTTGATGTGATCACTCTGTGAAGACAACAAGCCCGCCTGTGTCTCCGCAACAATCGTAATCGCAACGGCCTTCTGCGGTTCTACGTTCTGTTCCGTCCGCAACTTGCGGATCGCCGTGATGACATCGATGACGATCTGCAATTGATCGAATGCCTCTTGATCCTTCCAGTCAGAATGCATCTTCGGCCACTCTTCTTTGATCAGCGAACCGGCCTCGGCGGGCTTCACTTGCGCCCACAGCTCTTCCGTGACGAAAGGACAGTACGGGTGCAGTAATGTGAGCAATCGTCTGAGCACATGAACCAAAACGGCAGTATTCGCCGTTCCTTTGGAGAGCTCCAAATACCAATCGCAGAAGAGATCCCACGTGAAGCCGTAGAGCCGCTCTCCCGTCTCACTCAGCCGGTACTCCTCCAACCCCTTCGTCACATCCTCCGTCAACAATTCCGTCGCGTGGAGAATCGCCCGATCAGCCAGCGATAATGCGTCCATTTCCCATTGTTCATTTTCCATTGCACAGTCCGCAGGTGTGACACCTGCGGCCTCGCACTGCATCAGTACGAACCGCGACGCGTTCCACAATTTATTGATGAAATTTCGGTAGCCGGCGATCTTCTCTTCGTAGAGCCGCGCATCATTCCCCGGGCTCTGACCGACGATCATGGAGAGGCGCAGCGCGTCGGCACCGTACTTCTCGATCATATCCAGCGGATCGATCATCGTCTCCGGATGCGATTTGCTCATCTTACGGCCATCGCGCGCACGAATGAGGCCATGGAGATACACGGTCTTGAACGGAATCTGACCCGTAGCGTACGTCGTCATCAGGATCATTCGCGCCACCCAGAAGAAGAGAATGTCGTATCCGGTCTCCATCACCGCCGTCGGATGGAATGTTTGATAGTCCGGGCTCTTCGCCAGCATTTCCTCCAAGCTCAGCGACAAATCCTCCGTGACTTTCGAATCAACGAGCGTGCTCCACGTCCAGAGAGCGGAACTGAACCACGTATCGAGCGTATCTTCATCCTGCGTCACCGGCCCCCCGCAATCGGGACAACGATCCATCGGCTGCACCGACACAAACGTTTTGGTCATTGGAAATTGGTCATTGGTCATTTCGCCCGGCTTGCTCACTGCTCCCGCACACTTCGTACAATAATAAACAGGAACCCTATGTCCCCACCAAATCTGACGGCTGATGCACCAATCACGCAGATTGTCGATCCAGTGGAAATATGTCCGATTGAACCGTTCGGGAATGATCGCAATGTCACCGTGATGAATCACATCGTGCATCACCTCCTTCAAACTCATCGTCTGATTCTTCCACTGTACACATTCTTTATTCACATCGATGAACCACTGTAACTTGATCTGCGGCTCGATAATCCCGCCTCCCCGAGAGTTTGTAGCAATATTGTGTACATAGTTTTCCTCCACCTTCACCACCAGAATTTTCGACTGTAGCTTCTCCACAACGAGCGGTCGCGCCTTCTCGATGGACATGCCCGCAAACTCCCCTGCAATGGGCAGCAACCTGCCTTTCTCATCGATGATCTGCTCCTTTTCCAACCCATGCCGTTCCGCGATTTCAAAATCCACCGCCGAATGCCACGGTGTAATCGTCATGACGCCCGTCCCGAAGGACATGTCGATCGATGCATCCTTGATGACCGTCGCACGAACGGGTCCGTTGATCCACTCCGCTTCGAAGGTATCGCCATGCTTGAATGCCGTATAGCGCTCATCATCCGGATGCATCACCACATACTTATCGCCGAATTTGGTCTCCGGCCGCACGGTACTGATCTGAAACGGTCCATACTGGAACGTATAGTACGGCGACGTCTCCTCCTTGTACGCGATCTCATCATCACTGACGGTCGTCTGCAGGCCCGGATCCCAGTTCACGATGCGGTGACCTCGGTAAATCAAGCCGTCACCGTGCATCATGCAGAAGACCTCATTGACCAGCCGATTGAGCGCAGGCTCAAAGGTATAGCGTTCTCTGGACCAGTCGCAGCTCGCGCCCATTTTGCGCACTTGCTTGCGAATGGTCCCGCGGCTCTGTTCCACGAAGTCCGCAATCAGAGCCACCAGCTTCTCCCGTCCCAACTCCTTGCGCGGATCCTTCATGCCGTCCTTCTTGAGCTGCCGGATGACGACGTTCTCGGTCGCAATGGCCGCATGGTCCGTGCCCGGCACCCACAGCGCCTCCTTGCCCCGCATACGGGCGAAGCGGATGAAAATATCCTGGAGCGCCAGCATCACCGCATGACCCAGATGGAGCTGCCCCGTGGCATTGGGAGGCGGCATGCTGATGGTGAAGGGCTCCTTCGAAGAGTGCGCGTCCGCCCGGAACGCACCCGATTGCTCCCACATCGCATAGATGCGGTCTTCCGTGCGTTTGGGATCGTAAGCTTTTTCGAGGAGCATGGGGGGAGTGTACTGGAACGAACGCAGGAGCCCAACAGTTCATCTATGCTTTGGTGCAGCGAGGAAACTCTGGACGAACCCCCACGGAGAGCTATGATCGACCTCGATTTCCATCCCGCCATTATGCCCATTTTACTCACTGATCAGGGGGAAGTAGTGAAATGCACACCGGCAGAAAAGAGACTTGCAGAATCCAAATGGCGCGATTGCGACGAGGCATTTTTGTTGGAATTCCCCGCTATCCTGACAGAAGAAGAACCTCTTCTTACCATGCCTGAGCCAATACATGAGGGAGATCGCATACTTCGTCAACCAAATACACTCTGTGCGGAACATATCGTAGACATATTGAGGTCGCAAATGAATGCATTCGCCGTACGACTATTGCATGCCCTCAACGAGCGAACACCCGAGGGAATGGACGAATATGAATGGGTAGAGGATGGATACGTGACACAGGGTCACTTGCCCTCCATTCGCCCGCTGCTCAGTCAATTAGCCCTTATCAAAAAAGGCCAAGGAAAACGGTGGTTCATCACTGCAAAAGGTGAAGATATCCTCCGTCGGCTCGCCCAACGAGAAGCAAAGGGCAGTGTAGCCTCCCCCAGCCTAGATACGATCATACGAGAAGCCATGCGCACTCTCAGAAAAGAAATCGGTGCAATGATGGAGGAAAATCAGTGGCAACCCGGAGTACGGCGCATGCTACGCCGATTGCTGAGCAGAGCGAAGGATTCGTTCGCAGATTGCCGCAACGAAGAAGAAGTGGAGCTGATACGGAAACGCCTGGAGAGCGCAATGGAAGGCATCGACCGGCCGTCAGCGACAAAATCAGCTGCCTGAAGATAAGAAGTGAGGAACGAGCAGCCGCTGCCTCACTCCCCTTGACGTGAAGAAGAAGAAGAAGAAGAAGAATGCACCACACTGCGAACTGTTCCCTCTTTTTTTAGAAAGGAGGTGAATCATGCGGTTCACAAAGTCATTGTTCGCATGAGCCCTCAGCACCGGGCGGCCCCCAACCACACAAGTGGGATGGGGGCTTTTTTCTTGCTTTTTCCAAAAGTCTTCGGTATAAGTCCGCGGTCTCGATTCCATCGAGTCTCTGCTCTTTCTCTTTCATCTAAAAAATTGACCGCCTTCGGGCGGTCTTTTTTTGTCTTCTGCCCTCCATCCCCTTCCCCTTCCTCCGATAGAAAAAGGGAGAGCCAAAAAAGTGAGGAATACGACTGCAAACATGGGGAACATATGCCTATAATGAGTCGATGCACATGCAACGATTTTCCGCAGGGACAAGCAGAGAACGACGTCTCCTCCTGAAAGGGCAGCGCGAAAGCGGATTTTGGGAGCATTTGCGGGACTTCGGGACGGATTTCAACGAGACTTACATAGAGGGGATGGGCAGAAAGGATACTCTGGACAAAATCACCGCTGCGTTCGCAGGGGCGATGCAAGTGATTTTACGGGGAGGAGACGCAGTCTATGACGCTGCCATCGGAAGAAAATTCGAAGCGCCACATGGCATTGCAGGAAACACCTGGCGAGATCTGAAGGCATTGGGATCCGATGTCCTGCACCTTCGCCCTCTCCATATCCTGGGAGACGTATGGAAATTGGCTACATCCAGCATACCCCAAGATATAGGAGATGGATTGGCCGGACTGCGCCAAAGTAGTATCCATCAGCATATCGGCAACGTTCGTAAGAGCAGCAAACGGAAGATCGATCGCGCACTATCGCATGAGCCTTCCTTGGCCATGGGAAGCTGATCTCTGGGCAAAGAAACACATTCATGCTATACTGACACGATGAATCCGAAGCTACCCGCCTCCGTCGAAACACCGAAGTTCGATGCCCGCGCCGAAGTCATCGATGCGACGCGCTTCGGTCTGGCGACGCTGGCTGCCTCCGTCATCGTACCTGGAGCGGCGATGCTCATCCCTGCCGCCTACGGAGTGAAAAAAATGGTTCAAGCATTCGAATCGTAACGTCCCTCACATGCTCCTCACCCACGCTCTCCTGTTCCTCTTGGCCCTCGCGGTGATCTGGGTCCTCTCGGGCTCGGTGATCGCCGCCGTGGACCGCGTGGCACAACGCTACGACAAACCGGGTTTCGCCGTCGCATTTTTCATCCTTGGCCTGATGACGAGCATCGGCGAACTCTCCGTCGCATTCAACTCCAGCTTGAAGGGTGTGCCGCAAATATCCGCGGGCAACCTCGTCGGAGCATCCGTCGTCATTTTCCTGTTGATCATCCCGATGCTCGCCGTCTTCTCGCACGGCGTGGAACTGTCGCACGCACTGACTCCCGGCAATCTCATCCTCACGCTCCTCGTCATCCTCCTGCCGGCACTGGCCACTCTCGATGGCTCAGTGATCCCGCAGGAAGGCATACTGATCCTCCTGTTCTATGTCTCGCTGCTGTATCGCTTGAAGAAGAAGCGCTCTTTCGAGGAAACCGTGGAATCCACCGTCGAGGACGTGCGCGAAGAACTCACGCACAGACGGCGGGCGACCTTCCTGGACATTTTGCACATCACGGGGGCAGCCGTACTCATCTTCATCGCAGGCAACATTCTGGTGGAAGAATCCGTCTTCTTCACAACGAGGCTGGGTGTCCCGGCCTCCGTCGCGGGACTCATCGTCCTCTCCATCGGCACCAACGTACCCGAAATCATCATCGCCGTGCGTTCCGTCCTGTCACACCATGCGGACATCGCGTTCGGGGACTACTTGGGATCGGCCGCAGCCAATGCGCTCCTCTTCGGACTGCTGCCGCTTGTGAACGGCACATTCCTCATCCATCAGGGCGAATTTCTCATCAGCTTCGGCATTCTACTGATCGGCCTCCTGCTCTTCCTCACGTTCGCGCGATCCAAAAATATCCTGAGTCGCCGGGAAGGAGGCATCATGTGCGCCGTCTACGGATTCTTTCTGACAGCGCAGATTCTGCTGATGACGAGCTGACGCACCATCCTGACCGCCAAAAGTGCCACCCTCCGGCGATCGAAGGATGACACTCTTTTCATGGCAGGCTGCTGATTACCGACGGGGTCCGCGCCCACCCCCTGCACCGGGTCGTCCTCCGCGGAATCCTCCGCCCATGGGACGCGGCGGCGGCGGTCGATACCCTTCCGGCGGGGCACTCATTTGCTTCAGAGAGAGGCGTGTGCGTCCTTCGACGGCATCGTACTCGACGCACTTCACCTGCACCTTGTCTCCGACGTTCACCACGTCCTCCACGTTCTCCGTGCGACCCCACGCCAGCTCGCTGATGTGAATCATGCCGTCCTTGCCGCGGAGGAATTCCGCGATGGCACCCACGCCCGGGATGATGCGCACGACGGTGGCATCGTACACGGCACCGACCTCCGGCTTGGCAACCAATCCCATGATCCACTCCTTGGCCTTCTGCATGGATTCGCCGTTGACCGACGTAATGAAAATGACGCCGCTGTCCTCGATGTCGATCTCCACGCCCAGTTCGCCCGTGATCTTCTGGATGGTTTCGCCGCCTTTGCCGATGACGATGCGAATATCTTCCGGATCGATCCGGACGGTTTCGATGCGGGGTGCGAAGGGAGAGAGCTCTTTGCGAGGTTCACGGATCGCCTGCATCATCGCTTCCAGAATGACCGCACGGCCGGATTTGGCACGCTCCAGCGCTTCCTTGAACACGTGATCGGGCAGTCCTTTTATCTTGATATCCATCTGGATGGCCGTGACACCTTTGGCCGTTCCCGTCACCTTGAAGTCCATGTCGCCGCCGAAATCCTCTTCATCCTGCAAATCGGAGAGAATGACGTACTGATCCTTTGCTTCATCGGACACGAGCCCCAGCGCGATGCCGGAGACGGGAGAACTGATCGGAACGCCCGCCGCCATGAGCGCGAGCGTGGAACCGCAGGTCGCCGCCATGGACGAAGAACCGTTGGATTCCAAAATCTCCGTGACGGTGCGGATGGTATAGGGGAAATCTTCCTCCTTGGGCAGCACCGGTTCGATGCCGCGCTGCGCCAGGTTGCCGTGCCCGATCTCACGATTGCCGACCATCAGTCGATTGCTCGTCTCCCCCACCGAGAAGGGCGGGAAATTGTAGTGGTGCATGTAGCGCAATTTAAACTCTCCCTCCATTCCTTCCACGATCTGCTTGTCGCCGGGAGCACCCAGCGTGCAGGTGGTGAGCCCCTGCGTCTCGCCGCGCTGGAATAGCGCCGATCCGTGCACGCGACTGGGCAGGACATCGACCATCGCCCCGAGCGGGCGGATTTGATCGATTTTTCGACTGCTCATGCGAGTTCCTTCTTCCAGAATCAATCTGCGCATCTCCCCCTTGATGATTTTATCCACGAGACCGGATGCATGAGCGTACAGTGCAATCAATTCCTCATTGTCACCCGCTTTGCCATATGTCTCCTCCAATTTGGCCGCAGCATCACTCATATATTGATTGAAGATCGCCCGGCGCTCCGCCTTGCCCAAATCATCTTTGATGGCTTTCGTAATGGCCGGCAGCGCCCACTCTTTAAGCATCTTCAGACCCTCCTCATGAGTGTAGGGCGCTGCGATTTCCATCTTTGGCTTGCCGATTTCCTTCCGGATGCCGTCGAAGAACTGCGCGATCTTCTGCGCCCACTTCTTGCCGAATTCGATCGCCCTGAGCACATCTTCCTCGGGCAGCGCATTGGCACCCGCTTCGATCATCACGATGCGGTCGAGCGATGCCGTCAGGAAGAGATCGAGATCACTCCGTGTCCTGGCTTCGCGGGAAGGATTCAGCACCAATTCCCCGCCGATCATGCCCACGCGCACGGAACCCAAAGGCCCGTCCGCGGGACAATCACTGACAGCCATCGCCAAATTGGCCGCGTTGGCCGAGGCAATGTCATGTTCATGCTCAAAGTCATAGGACAGAACAGTGCAAAATACCTGAATATCGTTGCGCATGTGCTTGGGAAGCATCGGGCGCAGTCCTCGGTCGATGACACGGGCCATCAGTACGTAATTATCCGCCGGTCGTCCCTCGCGCTTGCGGAAACGGGACCCGCCGATGCGTCCGCCGGCATAGAACTTCTCCTGGTAGACAAGTTGCAGCGGCAGGAAGTCCACGCCTTCTCGGGGCTTGCCGGAGATCGTGACGTTGCTGAGCGACACGGTATCGCCCATCTGGCAGAGTACGGAGGCATTGGCCTGCCTCGCAACGGCGCCGGTCTTCACGACCAGCGATTCATCTCCCAATTGCAGGGAGTATTCTTTCTGTTCAAACATGGAAATGGGGGGAAAGAGAATGCCTGTTCCCTCCTTCCCACGGGCTTGGATTCACACGTGAAGGGCGCAGCGTGCCACTCGCGCGTAAATCCAGAGAGTAGGGAGAGAGAGGATGGCGAAAAGAACGAGAAGAGTATACGTCCAATTCGACTGAAAGTGAAACTTGCCATTGATATCCCTAAAGTGTACACTTTCCATGTACTTTTCCAATCAACTATGACTACTCGCGTGATCGGCATCAAGGAATTCCGGCAAAATCTCACCAAATTCGCACGTCAAAAGAATACGCGATTCATCGTCATGCACCATTCCGTTCCGATGCTAAAGGTCGAGCCCATCGATGAGGACGAATTGATCCTGGAAAAATATGCCGATCAGATCGAGCAGGGATTGAAGGAAATGCGGGAAGGAAAATTGATTCCTGCAGCGCAAGTGTACAAGAAATTGGGGCTGAAACGGTAAGCATACCGTCGTCATCCTTGTTGTGCTTGCGGTGAAGCACCGCGGGAAGGCGTACGAGTAGCATACAACGCATCTGCGGCTGCAGCGGTGTGAATAGCTAGAGAAGCATACACGGGCACAGATGCGGATTAACCCGCCGGCAGGGGAGGAAGTTCTGTACAGGCAAGTACGATCGCTTCTGCTCCTCGCTCAGCCAAACGTTCGAGAACTGAGTGCGGAGCCTTACGATGCGCGTCTGCACTCCGTCCCGCGATGACGGCATGGCTGAAGACACAAGATATCCGCAATGCGATCCGCTCAAGTGCTTGATCTTTGCCAATCCCAAGCATCCCGGCGTGTATCTCTGCGAATCACACAAATCCTTCCCCCCTGAGATGCAGCCAATCCCTCGGGAGAGCGCACAAATCGATCGGCTATCTCAGCAACTCCTGTCTGAAACAGATGTTCATCGGGTTCATCACCGCGCCGGTAGTACACTTGATACAAAGTCATACTGATCTTCTGTACCGTTACATCATTACAGACCGCGCATGGAAAAACAAGAGGAAATTGGAGAGTAACTGAGTAACGGAATACCAGAGTAACAAGGACGATCGTCCTGTTATTCTGTTACTCTCATCCCTGTTACTCCCGCCCGCCCTTCGCCCTCATTTTCCGTAAGAAATACCCAAACCCCCCGCTTCCGTACTGCAACTGTCGGGAACCGCGAGTGATCTTGCTGATACTGAGACCCAGTTTTTCGGCGATGTCACGCTGGGGCGTACCTTGGTTCAATGCCAAAATAAGCTGCCACCGCTCGGCGATACTCGCGAGCTCCTGCGGCGTCAGCAAATCGGCCAAGAGAATCTCCGCTTCTTTTGGATCTTCGATCTGAGCAAAGAGTGCATACAATTCCCTCAAATGGCTGTGTGATGGAGTCATGAACCGCCAGTATACCAAAACAATTCACTAACCACTAACCACTAACCACTAACCACTAACCACTAACCACTAACCACTAACCACTCACCGCTTCAACCCATGCGTCTCCAGCACCTTCTGATAGTCCTGCGGCTTGTTCATGCGAAGGTACGTGAGAAGCTTGCGGCGCTGCGCGACCTTGCCCAAAAGCCCCCGACGCGCGGAGTGATCCTTCTTGTGCATTTGCAAGTGTTCCGTCAGCAGCGTGATTTCCTTCGTGAGAATGGCGATCTGCACCTGGGGAGAACCCGTATCCGTCTCATGGATTTGCGTATCCGTAATCAATTTCCGCTTCTGCTTGCGCTTGAGTGACATGGAGAGTGGGAAGAATGGAAGAAAAAGAAAAACAGGGAAAAATGGCTCGCCGGGCCCCCGGATGGCATGATCTGCCAATCAGAGCGCGGACAGGGCACCATTGTACGTATCCGCAGAGAAAAAGCAAGCGAAGATGAGTGGACATTCGTGCACCTGCGTCCTAGGATTTTCCTCCGCACCCATTTCCCCGCCCCCCCATGACCTCCGCCCTCTCCGTACTCACTGGCATAGCGATCGGCGGAGCCGGAGGCGCAATCATCACATACGTCATCACGCGCAAAACCAATGCGGATGCCGAAAAAATGATTGAAAATCTGTCCTCTCGCATGTTCTCTCGGCAGGCGGAAGGCATCCTGCAATTGGCCGAAACAAAGTTCTCCGGAAAGAAAGAACTGATTGATGGAACGCTGAAAAGTATGAAAGAGGAACTGGGAAAAGTGGAAACATTGATGAAGGAATTGGAAAAAGATCGAGAGAACAAATTTGGAGAACTCGGTGAGCGTTTGAATAAAGCAGGAGCCGTCACCATGGATCTCATGCAAGCGACCCAAGGACTGCGGCAGGCGCTCTCCGGCACAAAGTCTCGGGGCAATTGGGGGGAACGCATGGCGGAAGACGTCTTGCGACTGGCCGGATTCGTCGACGGAGTGAATTACGTCAAACAGACGCAACTGGAAACGAGTTCCAAGATCCCCGATTTTACATTCAAGCTTCCGAAGGGATTGATATTGAATATGGATGCGAAATTTCCATTTAACAATTATGAACGCTACACCAACGCGACCACCGAAGCGGAGAAGGAAAGATACTTGAAAGAATTTCTCACGGACGTGAAAAAACGAGTGAAGGAAGTGCAAGACCGATCGTATATCAATCCGGAAAACAACACGGTGGATTACATGCTGCTCTTCATCCCAAATGAACAAGTCTATGCGTTCATTCACGAGCAAGATCACACCATTCTCGATGAAGCGATGAAAAACAAAATTATTTTTTGTTCTCCCTTGACGCTCTACGCAATTCTGTCGGTGATTCGCCAATCCATCGATAATTTTGCACTGGAAAGAAAATCGAGTGACATGCTTTCCCTCTTCGGTACCTTCAAAGAACAATGGGCGAAATTCGTAAAATCCATGGAAGATATGGGAAAGAAAATCAAAGCAACGCAAGAGGAATACGATGCGCTCACCACCACGAGAGTACGCATGTTGGATCGCCCGCTGCAAAAAATTGAACAGCTCCGCATGGAACGCGACATTGAAACCGTCTCCGCACTGGAACTCGATGCGGAACACGTTGCGGTGCTGAGTGGAGAAAACTGAGCCATACACAATGTCAGGCAAACTTGGTCGCACACAGCGTCTTCTCCCGTACAATCCCCCCGTGTCTTCCCTCACGACCGATCCCCTGCTGGCCTCCTTAAATCCGGAGCAACGGCAAGCCGTGATGCATACGAACGGTCCCGTGTTGATACTGGCGGGAGCGGGCTCCGGCAAGACGAGAGCATTGACGCATCGCATCGGCAGACTGATGCGCGACGGCATACCGCCGTGGCAGATTCTCGCCGTGACCTTCACCAACAAAGCCGCGCGGGAGATGAAGGAACGCATCCGCACGATGCTCCATCTGGAAGAGGGAAATGATCCCGCACCGTGGGAATTCAGCCACGGACGCATGCCCGTGATGGGAACCTTCCACTCCATCTGCGCGCGTATTCTGCGTCGGGACATCGAACACCTGAGCCGCGAGCGTTCATTCGTGATTTACGACGGAGACGATCAGGAGAAACTGATGAAATCCGTTCTGCAGGAAATGCGTATCGACGAAGGAGAAATCAAAGCCCGCGCCGCGCTCTCCTACGTCAGCCGCTTCAAATCGGAAGCGCTCACACCGCACGATGCGCTGCCACAAGCCACCTCCGACCGCATGGCGCGCATCATCCGTGCCTACGACAGATACCAGCAGAAGCTGGTGCAGAGCAACGCCCTGGATTTTGACGATCTCATTTTGGAAACCGTGCGCCTCTTCCGCGAGCATCCCGCCGTGCTGGATCGATACCAGGAAACATGGCGCTTTCTGCACGTCGACGAGTACCAGGACACGAACCACACGCAGTACCTCCTCATCACGCAGCTGGCCGCCAAGGAAAAAAACCTCTGCGTCATCGGCGATCCGGACCAGTCCATCTACGGGTTCCGCGGCGCCGACATCCGCAATATTCTGGAATTCGAGAAGGATTATCCGCAGGCCGTTCGCATCAAGCTGGAGCGCAACTACCGATCCGTGCAGCCGATTCTCTCCGCGGCGGATGCGGTGATTTCAGCCAATCCCGGCCGGCCGGAAAAGAAGATGTGGACTCAGCGTACGGACGGACCCAAGGTGACGGTGCACGAAGTCAGCGACGAACGGCGTGAGGCGGAGGAAGCGATCAAAGCCGTGCGCTCTGCATTGCAAGAGGGCATCCCGCTCCGGGAGCAGGCGATACTGTACCGCACGCATTCACAATCACGCTTGTTCGAAGAAGCGTGCATGCGCGCCGCTCTCCCCTATCGACTCTATGGAGGAACGAAATTTTACGGCCGCAAGGAAGTGAAAGACGCACTGGCGTATCTGTATCTTCTGCACAACGCCAGCGATACGCTCGGGATGCTCCGCGTCCTCAATGTCCCCTCCCGCAAGATCGGCACGACGACGCTGGGGAAAGTGCAGGCGTACGCTTCGACGAAGCACCTGACGCTGTGGGAAACGCTCCGCTCAGCCGCAGACGTGCCGGATCTCGATGCAGGCGTTCGGGAACGCATCGCCGCGTTCGTCGCTCTCATCGAACGCTTTCGCGACCGAGCGAAGGACACGGTGGTCAGCGAGCTGCTCCAGGATCTCCTCGAAGCGATCCGCATGGAAGACTGGCTGAAGGCTGACGGGGAAGACGGCGAGGAACGCTGGCAGAACCTGCAGGAACTCCTCACGGTCACGCACAAGTACGACGCGCTGCCGCCGGAGCTTTCCCTCTCTTCCTTCCTGGAAGAAGCCGCACTCGTCTCGGAAATCGACCGTCACGGAGAGGAGCAGGCCGAAGCGCTTACGCTGATGACGCTGCACCTCTGCAAGGGGCTGGAGTTCGATCAGGTCATCGTCGTGGGATGCGAGGAGGGGTTGATGCCGCACGCAAACAGCCTGTTCGATCGCGAGCAATTGGAGGAAGAGCGCAGGCTGATGTACGTGGGGATGACGCGAGCGCGGGAGCGACTGCGCCTGCTGTATGCCCGCAACCGCTTCCTGTGGGGACAGAACAAGAGCGGTGCCCCCAGCCGGTTTCTGGAGGATCTCCCCGAGGACGTCATCGAACGCCGGAGTGACGACCTCCTCTCCGCGTTTGCCTGGGCGGGAGCGGCTGGAGTGACGCAGGTGCGCAGAAACGCCCGCCTCGATCCCTTCCGTCAACAGGACGTCTCCGATGTCATCGACATGAACCAAGATAACGGCGACGACGATGCATCGCAGGATCTGCACATCGAAGCAGGGACACGCATCGAGCATCCCGCTTTCGGCCGGGGCACGGTGCTCTCCCGACGCGGGGACATCGTGGATATTCGCTTCGAGAGCGGCAAAACAAAAACCCTGGCCCTCAGCATCGCGCCGCTCAAGATACTGTGAAGATCACCGCCACACCGTCCCCTCGGCGAGCGGACGATCCACACCTATCCATGTGAAGGTGGTCGTTCCATCGGACCACGTGACGTCTCCCGGCTGATCCGGGTAACCCGGTTCATCCAATGTGAGCCGCAGCGAGCGATTCCCCGCCAGCGGTTCCACGGAAACGTCGGCATACACGCGAATGGATTGGTCGGACACGACGGTGCCGATGGAAACGGGAAGATTGGCACACTCGATCCGCGTGGAAGTGGCAACGCACGGCGCACGCTCGTTGCTGCCGGCGATGCCCAATCGCACATCACTCACCGTGAAATGGGCGGAAGCCGACAGATCGAACGACAACGATGCGATACGCAAATCTCCGAAGGGCGCCACCTCCTCTCCCGCAAACGCGAAGGAGCCGATCATCACGTCTTCTCCCGGCCCCAGCAGGGCTTCGGTAGTACCCGCATTGATCACGGAGGTGATGCGCGCGAGCGCGGTCTCAAAGACGGGGAAGGTATCGGTGGATGCGATCGTATAGGCGGTGTCGGACCACTCGCCCGTCGCCTCCAATCGAATGGTCTCCACTTGCACGCGCTCTCCGCTGCCACCGCCCGCATCCGCGGCCGCCATGCGCGCACGCACATACAACCGACGTACTTCATTCTGCGGAATGCCAAACACGCCGGACGCAAGAGTCAGACGATAGGACGCCGCATCTCCGATGCGTGAAGCAGTGCCCAGAAGGGCACCATCCTCATCGTACACGAGCACGGCGGAAACACTCGGCACGGCCTCCGCGAGGGTGATGGTGAGCGCATCGGTATCCACCGGCTCCAGGGAACTAAAGTACTGCACGCCGGCCAACGGCGGCGAAAGCATCCCCAGCAAGAGGATATCCGAATGCACCCGGGTCACGCCGACGGAAGAAGAGGAACGAGAGGAAACCGAAGATACCGAGGGAACCGAGGATGCCGAGGAAACCGAGGGAACCGGGGAAACCGAAGAAACCGAGGAGCGAGCGGATCTCGCATGCTCCGCATCGCGATACTCTTCCAGCCTATCCGCACGAAAGGCAATCACGGCGGCAGTGAGGCGCGCCATCTCCCCGCGCGTGAGAGCACTCTCCGGCTGCAATGCTGCGAGCGACAAACCGAAATGCTCCAACGCACCCATGTACCGCGCATACCATGTGTCCGTCTCCGCCGGCATCGGCAGGGCAAACGCGTTCACGATCATCTTGGCGGCCTCCGCGTACTGCACGGCACGTGCAGGGTGAAACAGGCCGTCGGGGTACCCGCGTATGATCCCGCGCGCCTTTGCAATGCACACCGGAACGGCAAACCAATCCTCTGTGCGCACATCGGGAAAACAGGCGGCGTCGGGCGTGGAAGCTGGCGTGTGCGCATCGCGCGCAGCGGCCAGGACGATGCTCAAAAACTCAGCGCGATTGAGAGTGCGCGCAGGCCGAAACGTCTGATCTGCATTCCCGTGCACAATGCCCAGCGCGGTGAGGAAGCTGACGGCGACGTTCGTGGGTCGATCCCACGGAGCATCCGCGTACAACGCAAGATCAACGACAGAAAAATCCGCCTGCTGCGCCTGCTGGAGCGTACTCGACGCGCTCTGTGCCGAGGCAAACGCAGGAATCGCAAGAACGACGCAGACGGAAAGAAGGGTGATGGGATTGGGCATGGCGTCAGTATAGACGCGGCGGGAGAATTGGCATGACAGGCCGGGCTTGCCGTAGCCATCGATTGCTGTCACGATCCATCATCGTGAATCCACTCGCACAGCAAGTTCGGCAGTTTTGCTCCATGCATGGACTGCGTCTCCACACCGATCTCGGTCAACATTTTCTGATCGATGACGACGTACTGCGTTCCATTGTCGATGCGGCCGACATCCAACGAGACGACTGTGTCATCGAAATCGGTCCCGGCATCGGCGTCCTGACGCGGGAGCTCCTGCGACGCACGACACACGTCACCGCCATCGAACTCGACCAACGCCTGATCCCTCACTTGAAACAATTCGTTGAAATGGATCCACGAAATAACGAAATAACGAGGACACGAACGAACGAACCAACAATCATTGCAGCCAACGCCCTCCACGTCCCCTTCCCGAATACGCCGTACAAAATCGTCGCAAACATCCCGTACCACATCACCTCGCCCCTGCTGCGCCATGCTTTTCTGGAAGGAGCGCACGCGCCCGCATCGTTGACACTCCTCCTCCAGCGGGAAGTCGCCGAAAAAATATGTGATCGGGAGGATGCCGGCCTCCTCACCATCGTCGTCGGACTGTTCGGAACACCGCACATCATCCGGCACGTCCCGCCTTCCTGCTTCCTCCCGCCCCCGCAAGTCGATTCCTCCGTCCTGCACATCGATTGCTTTGAAGAACCGAAAGCGGATGCAGCCACCATCGAACAAATCCTGCGCCTCGTGAAAGTGGGATTCGGACAGAAGCGAAAGATGCTCCGCAATACGATCAGCCGGCTGCCCGACGGTCCCGCCCGCCTGGAACGAAGCGCCATCGATCCGACCCGCCGTCCGCAGACGCTCTCCATCGACGAGTGGATCGCGCTGGCCGCTCCGCTATGACGCCCTCCGCGCTCTCGACGGCGCTGCTCTCCTCCTTCATCGGTTCGCTCTTCGCCCTGCAGTGGTGGCAGCGGCCGAGCTATCCGTGGATCGTGTGGATAGGTTTGGTCGTAGTCGCAACCATCGGATTGATCATGACCCGCCGCGATGCACAGCGTGGTCGCTCCGTCGGCGCGGTGTGCATCGCATGTGGGATGATGCTTGCCCTCTTCACCGTCGGCCGCGTCTCGCAACCGCTGCCCACAACCTCCGTCGCACAGCTTGCCGACGGCAGGCACGTCACGCTCCACGGACACGTCACCGACCGTCCCGATGTGCGCGCGGATCGCATCCTCTACGCCTTCGCTGTCGATCAGATCACGCTCGCCGACGGTTTCGTTCGGGAAGTGACGGGCGATGTCCTGGCCACCGATACGCGCCGCTGGCCGCGCCTCGCCTACGGACAGGAGGCGGACATCAGCGGGGTGCTCGGTCTTTCGGATGAGCAGTGGTACGCGGACTATCTGCGCCTGTCGGACATCGAAGCGCTGCTGAAGACGACGCATGTCTCCCCGCGCGACGCCCTGCGCGGCTCCCGGCTGATGACGGGACTCATTTGGCTGCGCGATACCTTCGAGCGACGCATCGATCTCCTCTTCCCGGAGCCGTCCTCCTCTCTTTTGGCAGGACTCCTGACGGGAGCCAGACGCGGACTGCCCGCGGATGTCTCCGAAGCGTTTCGCCGCACCGGCCTCACGCACATCATCGCGGTCTCCGGTACGAATATCACCATCATCCTGGCGGTCATCGGCACCGCGCTCTTCTTCCTCCCCGTACGCAAACGTTTTCTCCCGAGCATCGCAGCCATCATCCTCTTTTCCACCTTCGTCGGCGGGAGCGCGTCGGTGGTCCGCGCCTGCATCATGGGCATCCTCGGGCTCCTGGCGCTGCAGACGGAACGCATCGGCAATGCGAGACTGAGCATCCTCTGGACCGCCGCACTCATGCTCCTGTGGAATCCGCTGTCACTCTGGTACGACGCGGGATTCCAACTCTCGTTCCTCGCCGTCATCGGCCTGACGGAATGGCGCGGCAGACTGGAACGGCCGCTGCGGCATGTGACGCAAACGCTGGGCATTCGGGAAGCACTCATGGCCACGCTCTCCGCGCAGATCACCGCCGTCCCGTGGGTGCTCTACCGTTTCGAACTGCTCTCCCTCGTCTCTCCCCTCGCCAATATTCTCGTCGCGCCGCTGGTGCCGATCGCCATGCTGCTGGGGTTCGTCTCCACGATACTGGGTTTCCTGAGTCTCACGCTCGGGCGCATCGCGGGCTTCGCGGCCGGCGGCATCCTGGATTGCATCGTGTGGATCGCACGGACACTGAGCGCGCTCCCCGGAAGCGCCATCGAAACGCCGTGGATCTCCGCCTGGATGATCGCGGGGTACTACGCCGTTTTGATGCTGATGCTGCTGATCCCTGCTCTGCGGAAGGGCACCACCCACGGCGCATAAGGTGAAGTCAAAAAACCACCAAACTCCTCCTTAAAATATTCATCAAAACCTTTTTCTTCCTGTTCCCATCGTTTGTAAATCTGTTCATAGTCATTTAAGCCTCTTTGAATGACACCAAGGTTTATTTGACTGACTTTGTAAGCAATTCTCCAATCAGAAGGATCGGATTTTTCTAAGACAAGACTTGGTTTTAAAGATACCTCTTTTTCTAAATTATCCAGCCAAATAATTGCATATTCTAGTATCTGAGCTATTTGAACATCCATATGGCTTATAAATTCAATGCCCCCAGAAACGTTGCTGCACACTTCTTTCAGTCCATTAATTAACTCCGGCTTCTTAACACCCTCTTCCCTATGTAATCCAGAGGTAGGACAAACCACAATTTTGTTGTCTACAAGATCAAGTAATAAATCATAAATTTTTCTCCAAAGAGAACTGCTATCATCTTTTTCTTTTGCCATTTTGCTCACTGCAAACTGATCTAGGTAAATGATTTTCACTTCTGAAAGATTACAATGCTTATTGCGATTAGTCATGCTTGAACAGCTTCCAGTATATGAGAATTACTGCCGATAAAATCAGCTCCGAAATAATCAGCGACTTTGCAGGTCCGATCTGATCGGCAACGAACCCGAAGCAGAACGCAAAAATGCCAAAGAAGATGCTCCCCGCAAACTGATTGAGTGAACCCATTGTCGCGCGCTGTTTCTGTGTGAACTCTTTCTGAAACAGCGAACTTTCAGCAGTCTGTATTAAGCCATGAGTGATAGAGGTAATCGATATAAGCAGCGGGGAAATGACTGTCGGAAATATGTAAGCAATCAACGCAGTGACTCTTGTAAATGCTTTCCCTGCAACCAAAGAATGAAGAGCTTTGAATCGTTTAATCACTGCACCTGCAAACCAGAAACTGATAAAAGCACAAATATTGGAGACAGCTCGCGCTAGACCCATTGCCCATACAGGCCACAACGTACTGAAGAATGCCGGAGTAAATTGATACGTAGATTCGCTCACTCCAAAATTCAGAATTGAAGCAATGCTTAGTGTTCTAAGTTTCGCATTCTCTTTGAACTTTATAAGTGCATCCCCGAGATGGATAAAGATATTCGTACTGATTTCCTCTTCATGAACTCTCGGTTCGACCATAAACAAGCTCACAATAATACAGAGTGTTTTAGGTATAACGCCCGACAAAAATACATATTGTAATGGGAAGAAGAATGCGATTGCACTACCAATGAGAGCAGAAATGCCTAGTCCTGCCTGAAAAAACGAACTGGTACGACCATAAATGTGTGCATATTCCTCCCCTCGTCCTTGCTGCTTCAATGTGTCATGGAGCAATGCATCATTGTTCCCGCTGTAGAACGAATAAGCCAATCCCTCAAATACAGAACCAATTACCAATATCCAGAATGTTCCACCGATAGCATAGAAAATGACTCCAATGAGACCAGCGATACTCCCCATAGTGATAGTCTTCTTACGTCCAAGAAAATCAGATAGTACTCCAGTCGGCAATTCAAAAATGGCTGAAGAAATCATAACGATTGAAAGAACTGTCATGCCAAGCGCAAACGATCCTGAAATCTCTGCAAAATAGATAATGGCAATCGGCATGTATGGCTCAAAGTTCACGAAGAAGTTGTGAATACTGAGCAGCCGTATGTTTTTCTGTACGTTCATGGAATGCCTGATATTACACACAGATTCTACTCGCTCCAATTGTTTTTGTTTGTTGTTACCCCCCACGGCGAAAAAGAAAACGATAAGGAGACGAAAACAAAAGCTCCTTTCCACTTGGAAGTCGAAAAAAGACTGTACTGTCCTATAACGGCTCTTTGTTTGAGTTCGGATGCCGCTCTGCCTCTCTATATTTTGCGGCTGCCCCTCTGCGGGACATTGTTCTGCTGCAAAACATCACATAGTCCGGGACGTCATGTTCCATCACGTTTCCCCCTCCCTCCTGCGGCATGGGTTCCGCTTACATCATTTGCTCCGGAGTCCCAAACGGCACAAACTGATAGTCACTGTCCAAGACCATCAGCAGATCCCCGCTGCCCGTATCCGCTTGCGATGACCGTTCGACCGGAAGACCGACGAGGGCGCCAAGCACATCGGCCGCCTGCGACCGGCGTCCGTTTGTAAAGAAGAGAGAGGATCCGTTCTGCGCAGCCGCTTCTTCCGCAACGAGCGTTTCATTGGGGAGGACCGTAAATCCGTGCCGCAGAAGCTCATTGCGCAACCGCCACGCCGCCACACGAGACGCAGGAACGGAGCGGATCTGCACGATGGAAGGATCGAGGAAGAGCGACCGTCGCCCCATCACCAGCGCTGCAAACGAGCGGATGCGGCTCCAGTCGTCGATCCGGCCGGAAGCACTCAGCGGCAGGAGCACACTGGCGCCCGCAAACTGCTCCGGATCCCCGACGGTGAGCAGCCCCCCCGGCGCCGCTTCCCACCCATCGCCGCCGCTATCCGTATGCAACTGCATGGTCAGGATGCTGTCGGACGCAATCTCCGTGGCAATCTGTGCCAGTCCCATGATCTCCTGCAGCGAAAGCGTCGTCTCCGTGTGGCCCTGCAGGCGCTGCGAAAGCCGCAGGATGAAGAGGATCTGCCCGATGCGCCCGAGCGAACGTATCTCGCTCCCCGCCGCTTGAATCAGCTGCTGCTGCCGCGCCGAGCGCGAGAAATCGGAGGTCGAGTGCCGGCTGCGCGCGTACTTGAGAGCGGTTTCCCCATCCAGAAGCTGCGTCCCCGACCCGATGCGAAATGTCCCCATGCGCGTCTCGGTAAGGGGGTACTGATAATCCACGATCGCTTCGGGCACGGTGAGCGTGATGCCCCCGAGCGCATCGACCGTCTCGGTGAACGCGGTGAAATCGGCCTTCAGAACGCCGTGGATCTCCAGTCCCAGTTTGCCGCCGATCGACTGACCGACGGACGCAAGCGCCCGCACCGATGCCTCTTCCTCGCTCCATCCCTCACGCTCCAAGCGCGATTTCTCCAGGAAGTACATGGTATTGATGCGACCGTAGACGGCGGTGCCTGATGCCGTCTGCACATAGAGATCGCGCGGCAGCGAGAGCAGCACGGCGCTTTGGGTCCGCGACGGATCCAAACTCGTCAGGATCATCGTATCCGTCAGGTCTGCGCCATCGTGTCCCTCGTCTCCCGTGCCCAGAAGCAGCAGATTCGTGAAGCCCGCTTCGTCGTGCGCCATGTCTGCTCCGGCGATCTGCAATCCCATGCGAATGGTGGTGACGCGCGCCCGACTGCTGACGAGAAGCGTCCCGCACAGGAGCACGACGACTCCGAGGAACGACCACAGGACGACGTGCAGGCGACGCGTCGACGAAAGAGCCTGTGGGAAGCGAGCAGAAGAGAAAAACATGCTATGAGTATAGCGTATTGGGTATTGGGTATTGGGAATTGGAAATTTGTATCAGTTCGGTCTACAACCGCTCAATACTCAATACTTCATACTCAATACTCAAACCATCTTCTCCATAAATTTCTCCCCCCATTTCACGATCCTCTCCTCCTGCCCGTAGGGCTCATTGACGATGATGAGCGGCAGCAGGAACGTCTTGCCGCCATGGTCCTTCAGAAAACGCATGAAGTGCTCCGTGCAGCGAGCGGTGAAGTGGTAGCGGTCGTCCCCCAGACTGATGAGCGCGACGGGCGTGCGGGAGAGATCGACTCCCGTGCAACGGTCAAACAGGAGCCTGTGCATCCGTTCATTGAGCTGCCCCTCCTGCCCGAACATATGCCACGTACCGGACCCCAGCACCAACACATCGGCGCTCGTGAGATCCTCCGGCCCGGCCGATTCTGCACGCAGCACCCTCACGGAAATCTGCGGCGCGCGCTCCTGCAGCAATGCCACCAACCGTTCCACCACGTACTCCGTGTGGCCGCTGGTGGAAGCGTAGATGATAGTGACTGAAGATGCTGGCATGAAGGAACTGTACGGCGCGTGATAGGCCCCGCACAAGGGGAATGATCCGGCTCCAAGAAGATGAAAGATGAATTTTGAATTGCGAATTTTGAATTGTGGGATTTGCACAGGAATTGATCCAAATTCAAAATGCATAACCCACAATTCAACGATCATTTGGCATTTCTCATTTTGCCCGTCCGATCCGGCCACTGGCCGGGCGGGCATTTCTCATTACACTCTCCCCATGGACAGCGCCGCCTTCGAACAGATCGCCTTCGATGCCCTGGACGCCCTTCCGCCGAAGCTGCGGGCGGCCATCCGCGACGTACAGATCGTCATCGAGGAACGCCCGACGGGACGCAATGCACGGCGCAAAGGACTGCTCCTGGGTCTCTACGAAGGCATCCCGCTGACCGCGCCGGACCGCGACTACAGCGGCAAATTGCCGGATAAGATCACGCTCTATCGCGAGCACATCGAAGCATACGCACGATCGGAAGAGGAAATACCCTTTGTCATCCGCGAAACCGTCTGGCATGAAGTCGGCCACTTCTTCGGCCTGGACCACGATCGGATACGGCGGATGGAGAAACGGTGGCAGGAGAAAAGGAGAGAATAATGCACTCAATCCATCGACGATGCTCTCGATCCGTCCACAAATTTGTTCGTTTGGAAGCAGGCCAGAAACTCCATTCTCGAGCCCACTGGCATCGCTTCCCAATCCATGGAAAAATCCTTTATCGGCACACTGAAATTGGCAGCGATATGTGCGATCTTGGCTTATAGGGAAAAAATGAATGCTAAAAATATGTTCTGATCACTTTTCAAGAAGAGCATCGATCATCTGTTTTCGTCGTTTCTTGGAAAGTCCTCGATGGAGTTTCACTTTATTTTTCCAGTGTGCGAAGGAACCATC
>JAKQEM010000019.1 GCA_029558515.1 bacterium | reverse complement strand
CAGACACGGCAATGAAGAGGTCATCAGACAATACGTGCAAAACCAAGGAAAACAGTACAAGCAGATCCATCGGCAGCAACTCAGTCTGTTCGATCTCTAACTCCGTCGATACTCCGCACTTAGAGTGCGGGGTAGTTCATTCTATTATAGAATATTATTTATCTTTTGTACATATGCACGTTCGGTCCTGCTTCGCCGTCATCATCAATGGATGCATGGATTAAGAAAAGGATAGAATTTGGTGTTTTAACGTTTGTCCATCATCTCGATCACGCAGTCGCGCAGTGCTTCAAATGTCGTGTACCCCGATGCCGCATTGAAGTGGCCGGCTCCCTCGATCACGGTGACCGTCGTGTGGAGATGCTGCGCCAACTCCTCCGCTTTCGCCATGGGCAGATACGGATCGTTGTCCGCATGGAAGATGCACGTTTGTGTGCAGTTGCGGCGTATCGCACTCCAATCAAACGGCTGATCGGCCATCGCATGCATGAGTGGGGTAAACTCATTGTTCGTTTCGCCGAACGCAGGCGCCACGAAAAACGCGGCGCGAACCGGGTGCCGCTCCAGAAGTTTGAGCGCAAACGCCGCACCCAGGCTGTGACCGATGAGGATTGTGTCCGGATTGGTCTTCGTCATCAGACACAATACGCTTACCGGCTTTGAGAATTGATCGTGCTGCTTACCGCATCCAATTCGGTCCTAGTCCATATCGTCTGAAGAAGCATGCAACGTTTTGAGAAAAGTAAACAATAATATGATCCTCCCATCTCCCACTCAGGATAGATGCATTGCCTTCATAAGCGTATTGCTCATAGTTCTCGCCGCATCTTTCGACGATGGAATCTTGCACTGCACGACTACCACTTGAGATATCCATCTTGCTTTGCCCCAATATCCTGTCGACTTGTTCCTTTGAGATTGGTGTGCCAGCATTGAAAATTTCTGTATATAATTGTTCTATTGCATTTTCTCTGTTACGATAATTCACCTGCTCTCTCAAGAGGTACACAGCGGCAACCGCTGTCATTATGAACAAGACAATGAGAAAAACAATCAATACTTTTGTAATGATACGGGTCGGTATTTTCTTCGTACAATCTAACATTTGGGATTGTGGGAATATTGTAGCGCATTGGTGAAACGGTCGGATGTCCATGCTGGCGGAGAGGGGGGGATTCGAACCCCCGAGACCCTTGCAGGTCTACACGCTTTCCAAGCGTGCGCACTAGGCCACTATGCGACCTCTCCGTGTGGCGGATGCACAGTATAGGCAAAGAAAGGGGCACCACAAGCGCATGGCTTCATTCCCCGCCTCCCGTGGTGTAGGCTTGGGGGTATCAGAAAAAGCAGAGCACATCTGTACGGCTTGTTCCTCCTTGTTTGCATGGTGCTCATAGCATACGGCTTGCTGCCCATTTATCCGATTCTTTTGCAGGAAACAGGGTTCCTTCTTCACTCTGCAAGGGAAGGGTGCGCAGTCGTTGGCTATCCTGAGTATGAACAGTGTCCTCCATCCCCCAAGGACTAGAGTCTACGACCTCTTGGCTTCATTCCATACAATCCCATGAGTAAAAATTTCCGCATCATTCTTGGTTCGCTCGCGGGCATTTTCATTGTTTCCATTGGCTATATGGGATTTCAGGCTCGCTGGATACTGTGGTATGTATTGATGGAGCCGCCCGTGTGCATGACGGATGCGCACTGTTGGGAGTGGAAATGTCGACAGTATCCGCAAGCACGAGGATGCGTAACCACTTCTCCCGAACAATGATGCGTATATCATTGATCATTCTTGGATTCCTTGTTGCCATTTTTCTCGCTTTTTGCACATGGTTTCTGCTTGGTATTTCCTCTATTCCGTGGGAGTTGATTGGATAATTGTCTCCTCATTTTCTCCACATTCCTGTACCTTTCCTCATATGAAGATCTCCCTCGAATGGCTCAGTGAGTTCATCACCTGGACCGAAACCGATCCGCAGATCATCGCCGACCGGCTGACCTTATGCACGGCGGAGGTGGAGGAGATCGAAGAGCAGGGAGCGCTGCTGCGTGATTGCTGCGTGGGGAAAATTTTGCAATTGAGCAAACATCCCGATGCAGATAGGCTCTCCGTCGTGGAAGTGGAAACGGATCGTGGGAAGAAAACCATTGTCTGTGGCGGCACCAATCTGCGCGAAGGAATGCTCGTCGCGGTGGCGCATCCGGGTGCGACGGTGCGGCATGGAGCAGAGTTGGTGAAGCTTCAACTTGTGAAAATCCGCGGCGTGCAGAGTGAAGGAATGCTTTGTGCGGCGGAAGAGTTGGATCTTGCAGAACTGTTCCCGACGCGGCCGGAAGACGGGGAGAGACCGGTGATCGATTTGGAGAAATGCGAAATGCGAAATGCGAAATGCGAAATGGGTGCGCCGCTTCGCGAGGTGTTGGGGCTGACGGATACGGTGCTGACCATCAACAACACCGCCATCACCATGCGGCCGGATCTGTTCTCGCACTTGGGAATCGCCCGGGAGTGCGTAGCCATCGGACTTGCGACATGGAAAAAGAAGCCCGTCTTCAAAGCGTCCCCATTTCCCGATGAAGCATCGGCGATCACCTTGCATGTCGATGCGCCCGATCTCGTGCCGCGCTACCTTGCTTGCACGCTTTCCCTCACCGGCATGGGCGAGACGCCGCAGTGGATGAAACGGCGTCTGGAAGCCGTCGGTTGGCGGTCGATCACCCTGCCCGTGGATATCACGAATTACGTGGCGACGGAGATCGGCGTGCCGCTCCACAGCTTCGATATGGATGACATCCGCGGAGACGTGCACCTGCGCCTCAGTACCAAGGGTGAACGCATCACCACACTTGATGACGTGGAACGCGTGCTGCCCGACGGTGCGCTGGTCCTCAGTGACGATGCGGGCGTCTTCGATCTGCTCGGCATCATAGGGGGGTTGCGCAGTTCGACGACCGAGCGCACGAGACACATCTATCTGCATGCGGCTTCCCTGGATCCCACGACCATTCGCAAGACGATCCTCGCTACCGGCCATCGCACCGATGCCGCGACCGTCTACGAAAAAGGAGTGCCGCCGATCAGCGCGGAATGGGGATTTTTCCGTGCGTTGCAACTCTTCCTGGATCTCGTTCCGGGCGCACGGATCACGTCGTCCCTCGATACCAAGGGTGGCAACGGCGTTCCTGTTTCCTCGACCCTCTCCCTCGATGCCGTGCGCGCCACGTTGGGCGCCGATATTCCCGGTACCACCATCGAAGGCATTCTCACGGATCTCGGCTGTACCGTGCGCAAGAGCAAGACGCGCGGCGTGTGGTCGGTGCTGCCTCCGCTCTGGCGATTGCGCGATCTCACGGGAGCGCATGATTTCATCGAGGAAGTCGGACGCGTGTATGGGTTCGATGGCATCGAAGGACGGATGCCCGTCGCGGAGGTTCGTCTGTCCAAGCGCGATCATCGTTTGCATCACTTCCGCGATGCCTTGCGAGCGGAAGGTTTCTTCGAACTCGTGCCCCTCTCCTTCCTCAGTGCCGCGCACCTGGCTTCCTGTGAGCTGCCGCCGGAGGATGCGATCACGGTGCACAATCCTCTCGGTGCCGACACGCGCTACCTGCAGCCCTCCACGTTGCCGCGCTTGCTGGAGCATGCCGCCGACAATCTGCCGCGTGCGGACGGGGACCTGCTCACCTTCCAGTGGGGGCACGTCTTCTCCCGTTCGGTTCCCGAGCACATGGAACTGGGATTGCTTCTCACCGCCGCAGAGGAGACGACGCTCCTGCGCGATCCGTTCCTCCGTCTCAAAGCGCATCTGGAAGCGGCGTTTTCCTGCATCGGCATCTCCATATCCGTTCAGAAAAACGCGCATCCCTCGCCGCACATGCATCCGGGGCGCAGCGCACATCTCCTCCTCGGGCAGACGGTCGTCGGGCACCTCTTCGAGTTGCATCCGATCGTGCGGGAGCGCACGGGTCTTCCCTTCCGCTCCGCGGCCGCGCAGATCGATTGCACGCTCCTGTTGGCCATTTCGCCTGCTGCCGTCACGGCGCAATCGGTCCCCGCGTTTCCTTCCGTCACCTACGATGTCACCGTGCCGCGCACCCAACGGGAGCCTCTGCATGATCTGTTGCATCGATTGCATCGCGGCTCCGATCTGCTCGAGAACGTTTCTGTTCAAGATCTGTATGCTCTCAAACATACGTATGATCCGTATCAACTCACTCTTCGCTTCGTTTTCCGTGCGCCGGACCGGACGCTCACGGAGGAGGAGGCGAAGCGGGAGCATGAGAAGGTGCTGAAAGCGGGGGGAATTGGGAATGGATAATTGAGAAATGCGAAATGCGAAATGATTCATTGGGAAGGCGACATCACGGTTCACATTGAATACAACAACGTGGGGGGTCCCGTGCGCCACGGGGTGAAGGGGAAGCCCTGCGGCATCGGCATCATTCATTTTCTTTCCTCCATCCCCCTGCCCCTTCCTCCGGTGGAGGAAGGGGGGATCTTGCTTCGGGATGCGTCACCCCTCCTCCCATGGAGGAGGGGACGGGGGTGGAGGAAATCCAAGGGCATTTCCCATTTTGCATTTCCCATTTTGCATTTATTCTCATGTTCCATGAGCATCGTTACTAAAACCGGCGATCAGGGTGAGACGGGCTTGGTCGGCGGCGCACGCATTTCCAAAGCAGACGCACGCATGCATGCCATCGGCTCGGTCGACGAACTCAATGCGCTCCTGGGGGTTCTGCTCGCAGAACAGTTGCCCGCAGAGATTGCCGCGGGTGTGACGCGCATCCAAAACGAACTCTTCACCTTGGGTGCCGATCTCGCCACCCCGCGTCCTTCCGTGAAGGTTCCCCGCATCACACAGGAGCACATTGCCGGATTGGAAGCATGGATCGCATCGCTGGAATCGGCTTTGCCGCCGCTGCAAGCGTTCATCCTCCCCGGCGGTTCCCGCGCGGGAGCGCTCCTCCACTCCGCTCGCACGGTGTGTCGCCGGGCGGAGCGGTGGGTTGTTTCATTGGACAACACTGTCAGCGAGCAGTCGCGCATCTACTTGAATCGCCTCAGCGATCTCCTCTTCCTCCTCGCAAGAGCGGTCAATCGCGAGAGAGGGGCGGAGGAGAGGGAGGTGGAGTACTGAATCTGTTGCTTGCTGCTTCGTCAAATCCCCTTGACCCCCCCGAGAGTGCTGGGTAGGCTGTCGCGGCTATGCTAGGGAAACTTCGATGGCGTCGGCGTCTCCGTGTACACGGATTTCTGAAGCGTATGTCGACCAAAGATGGTCGCAGGGTCCTTTCGCGCAGGCGTAGCGCGGGGCGAAAGAGGCTGACGGTGCAGAAGAAGACGAAGTAGGAGTATTGGGTATGGAGTATTGGGTATTGGGCGTGTTTTCCTGTTCCCTCCATACTTCATACACAATACTCTATACTCATCCCGTGCTTCGCTACCTCCACTCGCTCTCGGCCATTCTCTTCTACATTCTTGGGGGCAGTTTCTTCGTGGCGTTCGTTTTGCTGCATAACGGCATCGGAGGGCGGTGGCCCGCTCTGTGGATGGAGATCGGGGATTTGCCGCTGCTTTTGGCCGGGGTGCTCTTTGGCGGGGCCAGCGTGGTGCGCAGTTTTCAAGGCGATGCGCCCGTATCCAAGATTCTGGTCATCGTGATCGCACTGCCGCTGCTCACAGTATTCGGCACGGCGACGTATCTGACCTTCTTTCCGTAGAGGAGAGGAGAGGAGACGTTCCGGCGGAACGTCTTTACCCTCACTCCTTCTTTACCTTCCTGCTCTTTCTGCCTTCCCTACCTTCCTGCCCTTCCTGCCCTTCCTCACCTTTCTCCCCTTTCTCCCCTTTCCCCCCTCCATGTACATCCTCTCCACCCTCCCCTCGGGACTGCGCGTCCTCACCGCCCCCGTCGAGGGTACGGCTTCCGTCACCGTCATGGTTTTTGCCGGTGCGGGCTCCCGTTACGAAACTCTAAACGAGCGCGGCATCAGCCACTTTCTGGAGCACATGTTTTTCAAAGGCGGCCACAAGTACCGGAATACGGAGGAGGTGAGCGCGGCGATCGACGGCGTCGGAGGCGATTTCAACGCCTTCACGGGCAAGGAGTACGCCGGGTACTACGTGAAGGTCGCTTCCGAACAGAAGGAACTCGCCTGCGATGTCCTCTCCGATATGCTGCTGCATGCCGGCTTTCCGCCGGAGGAGATCGATAAGGAGCGCGGTGTCATCATGGAGGAGGAGAAGATGTACCAGGATACGCCGATGTACCGCGCGGGGTGGGATTTTGAGGAATTGCTCTTGGGCAATCATCCGTTGGGATGGGATACGATCGGGACGGAACAGGTCATCAGGAGCGTGCAGCAATCGGATTTTCAGCGACACAAAGACGCGCTCTACGGACCCGAGAATTTGGTGCTCACGTTCTCCGGCGCCATTACCGAGTCGGAGGCGATGAAGCTTGCGGAGGAATACTTCGGTGCGTTGAGCGGCGGTGCATCTCGCGCGTTCACCCCCTTCACTCAGTACGGTTCCGATTCCATCTTCCTCCGTGACAAACAGACCGAGCAGGCGCACCTGGTGATCGGCGTGCCGGGAGTCTCGTCGCAGGATGACGATCACTTCACGCACAAGCTGCTGTGCATCGCGTTGGGCGGCAATATGTCGTCGCGCATGTTCCTGCGGATCCGCGAGGCGCGCGGTCTCTGCTACTACATCTCCACCGAATCCGACAGTTACCTGGATGCGGGCGCCCTCTCCACGCGGGCCGGCGTCGATCAATCCCGTTTGGACGAAGCGATCACCACCATCGTGCACGAGTACGATGTCTGCGCGAAGGACGGTATCAGCGCCGCGGAGCTTGCGCGGGCCAAGCAGTATCTGAAGGGGAAGATCACGCTGAACTTGGAGGACAGCGAGGAGCGTGCGCACTTCTACGGCAAGCAAGCGTTGCTCTATCCCAAGATCCGCGATATCAAGGACTTCTTCGCCGCCGTCGATGCCGTGACCAAAGAAAGAATCGATGCGCTCGCCGCGCGCCTCCTCACGCGCGATCAGCTGCGTCTGGTGGTCATCGGCAAAGGTTCCGATACGGCGCGATTTCAGAAGCTGCTTGCCGCCTGAGTGAAAATCCGTAGAATGCGCGCATGCTTCAAACGACTCTCATCCTCCTGAAACCCGATGCCGTGCAGGAAAAGTTTTGCGGCAGAGTGCTCACGCGCTTTGAAAACGCAGGCCTGCGCATCCGCGGCTGCAAGATGATGCGCCTCTCGTCGGACATCTTGCGAGAGCACTACGCGCACATCGCGGACAAGCCCTTCTATCCGGAGGTGGAAGCCTTCATGAGTTCCACGCCGGTCATTGCCCTGGCCATCGAAGGCGAGGATGCCGTCGCAGTCGTGCGTGATATGTTGGGTGTCACCGATTCGACCAAAGCGGCTCCCGGCACCATTCGTGCGGAGTATGGCAAAGACATGATGATCAACGTCGCCCACGCTTCCGATAGCGAAGAGACGGCGGCGAAGGAGATCGCACGTTTCTTTCGCAAGGAGGAGCTGTTTGCGTACTGATCACATCTTCTCCAAATTTTCGTGGGTAACGATGTCGAGGAGGACGATGGCACGTTTCTCTTCGTTGATCCGATAGAGCAGCAAACGATCAAATCCCAGGTGCAGCTCCCGAATGCCGCGCAGATTGCCTTTCAGCGCATGGTCTTTCCAGTGTTCCGCCAATACATAGAGGGATCGTTTGTCATGTGTTGTCAGCAGTGCGACTGCTTCCTTCAGCGAAGCATCACTGTTCCATTTCCCGCTTTGCCGGAGGACATTCAGTTTCTTTCTGCACTGTTTCGACGGTGCGATGCGATACGTCACTCACCAAGTATATCAGCAAACATTTCGTCTGCATTCGCGTACGTTTTCAGTTTGCCTTTTCGAAGCGATTCATCCGCCTCATCCGCCTCTTTCTCCAGTTGCTCGATGTACCCGGGCGGGTAGCGAGTGGGCATCACGCCGATGTGCAGTGATCCGTGCGCGAAGGATGCGGCAAGGATCTGCATGGCTTCACTGAAAGTCATTCCATATGTCTGTGCGGCTTTCACGGCGTCCTGATGAATCTTCGGATCGATGCGGATGGAGACAGGCTTCTTTGGCATATGCATGTATTGTATGTCAAATGTGTGACGAATACAATACACTATCCTTTTACCTCTCTCCCCATGCTCCAGAGCACCTCAAACCAGGTGCGAACAGTGTTCGCAAGGTTGTGATTGTCGATGCGGACGATGGTGCGGTCGGCATCGTAGGCAAAGAACGTGATACTGTCGCCGTAGACGATGGTATCCGTTGTGAAATCAATGTTTTTGGGCAGCAGGCGAATCTGATAGTGTTTCGTCGGGGGGATGTCCGCACAATGTTTTTTCGCGGCGGCGTTATCCACCAGCAAGTCGCGCCCTCTGAGTACCGCATCCGCTCCCAGCAGCATGGTCACGACGTTCTGCCCGAAGGCATCCAGCGATGTCTGTGCGTTATACAGTCCGACGAATTCCTGTGTGAGAATATCGCGGTAGACGTGCTTCATTCCATCCATACCCTTGAGTACGGTGACCCGTGGCGCTCCCAGAAACGCACCGGTCAATGCAGACAGCACGGGGAGCGCACCTTCCACCAATGTGCGCAATTCCCGGCTTTCTCGTTCGCGATCTTTGAGATACCCCAGCAATCGCTCCGGCGGCTCCGCGATAAACCGCGTGATGCTCTGCTCGTCGATCTCCGAGACGAGACCCATCTCTTCCAGCGTGCGCAGGATTACGTACGCGTGGCTGCGTGATTGTCCCGCTGCCTTCGCGATGTCACTGGCTTTGGCGGAATGGAGCGAGAGGAGCGCGAGGTATATTTCGATTTGCTTTCCGTCCAGTCCGATCTTCGCAAGCAGCGGGCGAATGGATGGGGGAAGCAGCTGTGTGTCTTCGGTTGCCACGCAATCAGTATAGCACTGTGTTGTAAATATTTTTAGACAAAATTGGAAAACTACGAGAATTGCTCAATAAAAACAGTATTTCATAAATATTTCCACTGTCTTTTGGTGATGGACAAATAATGTATCAAATCATAATATGTGTGCATGTCAACATCGCACTGTGCGGGTTGACGATGATCATTCAAAGCACCGGAGCACAGCAAAGTTTTTGGAAAAGGAACCTGACAATGATGATGGGAATGCGCATTGGAATGTTTCAAGGTGTGACGGAAGTGGAAGAAGCGAAAGTTACAGTCGAAGTGCGCGGTAAGTGCGGTATCTGCGGAGCGCCGAGCAGGGTGGAAGAAGGTAAGGCTCAAGTGATTTGGCTCTGCGAATGGCAATGTCCGGTGAAGGTCGGCCAGGATTTGAGTAATGCTCTTTACGAGCGGACACACCGTCGCTACATCCGTTGCCCGAAGTGTTGCAGTGGATACTGCTGGACAAACCAAAGCGATTACTTCGAGTGTACAGATTGTCATGTGCAGTTTGTGCGGGAAGGTGGATTTGTGGGCAGCGATGATTGGGAACATCTTCTTCTCTTTGATGAGAAGATTGATGACATTCAAGGATCGCAAATCCACGTGTTGGTTTTGCCGGAAAAAGGGAATAATGAGTTTCCGGTAGAACAGGATTGGCAGCGACGTATCAAAGCTGCACAGAATGCCCGCAAACGCATGGAACGCATGTTGCGGTCGATGCGTAAATGGATTGGATGCCAAGAAATTTATTTCGATGGTTCGAACTTTACGGCACCCGAAGCTCTCGAGGTACATGTTCAGCGATTGCTCATGAAGTACAAGTATACGTTTTCCCTCCATGGATAGTAACTTGCACTTTTGCTCCGGTCCTCCGCCCCAGCCGGCAACGGTTGGGGCTTTTTTGCTTCACAAAAAACCATCGAATGAAATCGACGGAAATACATGAGTGGTTATTGCATTTGTATATCTTTTTATCAGGTTTAGAATGTTTTTGCATTCCATTTATGCCATGCTCACTCCAATCAAATACATCATTGTGTTCACAAGCGGTGCCCTGCTCGTACTTGGGAGCACAGCACTCGCGCAGATCGTGCCAACGATGATGCATGAGTCAGTGATGTTCTCAGATGTTCAGAAAGGAACGTTTTTTGAAAAATCCGTTGCTAAACTCGTGCGTCAAGGTGTGGTGAAGGGCTATGAAAACGGAGAATTTGGTCCGAATGATTCCGTTACCAGGGCTCAGGTCAGTGTTATGATCGATCGGTATGATCAGGAAGTCATTCAAAACCTTCGCGATCAAATAGAAACCATCCGGCAAGGGTCGAACTTGGGTCGGTGCGGCGATGGAATCGTGCAGATCGGAGAGACCTGCGACGATGGAAACAACACCGATGGAGATAATTGCAGCGCAATCTGTCTCATGGAAAAGACTATTCAGCCGGTATCTTCCGGTCAGATCCTCCCTCCCATCGTTGTTCCCGAGGGAAATGCATGCTTTTACCTTGGCAAGAAATACGCAGTCGGTGAAAATTTTCAAGCAATGGATGGATGCAATCATTGCAGTTGTGCACGTGAAGGAAGAATCCTTTGCACATCGTTTGCATGCGTACCGGAAGGTGAATGCGCTCAGGAGAACGAAACTGTATATTTTGATTTCGTTGCCGGACCCGGCCGACCCGTGCAGTGCTGTAATGGCAGTGCAGGCATTCTTCTGCTCTCCACGTTGCTGGATGATGGCAGTTGCACTCCGATTCCGGTTGGTGGAGCAAGAGGAATGTGTTCCATGCTCTGCGGTAACGAGGTTTGTGATTCCGGTGAAAATATCTGCTCGTGCCCCCAGGACTGTAGCGGAGAGTGAGATTCCCTTGTCCACTCATCGGTGCTCTGTTTTGATTTCTGGAAGTCGTGCCGATTCATCCAAATCTGGCGGTAGTAGGTCACTTCCGCCAGCACTTTTGCTTCACTTCGGGTGATGGTTGACCATCGTATTGCTCCCATACTTCACACCCGCGAACGTTCAAATCCCGCCCGCACTTCCTTCGCGATCTCCTCCGCATCGCTATCCAGCAGCCACTCGGGGTGTTCCAGGTACCAGAGAATGGTCTTCTCCAGGCTCTGCTCGAAGGATTTGGGGTAATCAAATCCCATCTCCCTGAGCTTGGTGCCGTCGAGAGCATAGCGCAGATCGTGGCCCGGGCGACTGGAGTGAAAATCGACCATGTCGTAGCGCAGCGGTTTGCCGATCACGGAGGCGATGAACTGCGCGAGCGTGAGATTGTCGACTTCTTTCTCGCCGACGATGTTGTATTTGTCGCCCGATTGATAGCGATCGAGCAGGAAGAGGAGGGCTTCTGCGACGTTGCGCGCATGAATGTAGAAACGGCTTCCTGCTTTGGATTTATCCGCATTGGCATGGATGGTGACAGTTTCGCCTTTGAGCACGCTCTTGATGACCTTGGGAATGAACTTCTCCGGATGCTGCCGCTCGCCGAAGACGTTCATGGTGTGCGTGATGAAGAGAGGGAGCTTGTAGGTATTTTCGTAGGCGAGTGCCAATTCTTCCCCGCCAGCTTTCGTGGCGGAGTAGGGGTTGCCGGCGTGGTAGCGATCCCACTCCTTGTAGGCGGTTCCCACCGGAGCGGGGCCGAACACCTCATCCGTGGAGAAGTAGACGAAGAGCGGCATGACGGGAAGCGAGCGGGCGTAATCGAGCAGATTGCAGGTGGCCACGACGTTGTCCTGCACGAACTCCATGGGATTCTCGATGCTGCGATCCACGTGCGTGCCGGCGGCCAGGTGCAAGATAACATCGATAGGGCCGATCTGCCGTGCGAGGTACTCGTTGACGGGTGCGCGAAGGTTATGGTAGTGAAACGATACCCGCTGCCAGAAAGCGCGGCCGCTGCGCCACTCCTCCATATCGAACAGACGCTGCAGGGAGCTGGCTCCGTCGATGCGCGACAGGCCGACGACCTCCCAATCCGGCTTATCCTTCAGAATGCCCTCCGCGACGTGGTGACCGATGAAGCCGTCGATGCCGGTCAAAAGAACGCGTTTCATAGGCGGACACTCTAGCATATAAAGAATGCATGTCGATATGCGAGCTATGCTCAATATCCTGCGATGTTCTCTATCAGTGCTGTGCAAGAACATTCCTACTTTTTTCTCTCTGCTCCAATGCAATACGTAGCATGGCGGGATATGCTAATGCGTCTGGACAAATTTGTGCAGCTTCTTCAATCGGCATAAAAACAAGTTCAGCGCCATTCTTCGGCTGCCACCTTGAATGGGTATACCAATTCGGATGCTTATTTGCGGGAGTCAAATCAGTGAACGGTACTTGTACGTGATAGGAATGCACCCCTTCATCTTTCTGTGGATTTGCCTGAAAATAGAGACGATTGGAATTGATCGGAACACCAGCCAGCGGGCCGTCATTGGACTGAATAGAAGCCTCTTCCTCTTCCTCTCGTTCTGCAGCTTTTTGATGACTCTCATCAGGTTTTACAAATCCTCCGATCACACAAAGCACATCCCCGCCCATGTTCAACCTTTTTTCCAACAAAAGACCAACGAGCAAATCACCATTCGGAGTAGTGGCCCATGGCATTGTCACTGATCCTCCACCACCCGTCTCTGTCCACAGCCATCCCTTTCGACCATCAGAGCCCCGACCAAATTCTAACTTCCCCCATTTTGATTCTAGTTTCAAAAAACGAACAGTCGATTCTGAGCCATTCACTGTGGCCTTCCATGGATTTTCATCATCGATAGGGGAAAATGTCACTTCTGAGGTCATTGTGAATTGGGGGAAATGCTTTTAATATATCAATTTATTGTATTCTGTCAAGCTATTGTTGGAAGGTATGCATTCATGTTCTTCCAAGTCTCATATGATAGTTCTATATGAAGAATGTTCGCGTCCTCATCTGCATGCCGGCGTATGAACCCAAACGAGAACACATCCGTGCGGCGGTGGAGTCGATTCTCGCACAATCCTTTACCGATTGGACGCTCCTGATCAATGACGACGCGTCGAAACGGGAAGATACGAAAGAGCACATTGCCGATTTTTTGGGGGATTCCCGCATTCATTTCCGCCGCAATGAACGTAACCTCGGCATCGGGGGAAACTGGAATGCCACCTGGAATGCGCTTACTGCCATGAGCAATTCCTCCCACTCTCCCGTTGGAACGTGGTCGGGAGGGAGAGGGGGTCGGGGGGTGAGGGCAACAGAAGCGGACTATCTCGCTTTCCTCTTCCACGATGATCTGTGGGAACCTCTGTTTTTGGAACACACGATCGCCGCGCTCGACGCTCATCCGCACGCAGGGTTCGCCGCCGCTGAGCACGCTTACGTCTGTGAGGGGGAAGTCCGCACATTCCCCCTGTACGACAAAATCCGCAGGTTCAAGGAAGCGCACTTGGCTCCGGGTCTTCATGATCACCACGTATTTCTCCGTTGGTGGCTGGGGCAGGGATTGCATCCCAACGTCATCGGAGAACCGAGCTTCGTCGTGCTGCGCAGAAGCCTGATGGAAAAAGTAGGACCATTCAACGAATCGATGGTGCAGTTTCTGGATATCGAGTACTGGGTGCGCTGTCTCCTGCATGCCGACTGGGTCTATGTGGCAGAGGAATTGGGCGCATTTCGCGTGCACCCTTCGGGCATGAGTGCCGTCAATGAACAATTGGGTCGCGGCGTCTTCGAGCGTCTGCAGACGCTGGAACTGGTTGCGAAACGTCTGCCTTCCGGGGAGAAGCCCCACGCACGCCGCGCCATCGTGCGGGCCGTGAGTGAGATGATCGGCAAGTACCTGGCGCGCAGGAGAGAAGGACGCTCTGTCAGCGCGCATGGATCGGGAGCTCTCAAGCGGTTCGTGCTGCGCCATCCGTTCCTCGTGCTGCGGGCGGGGGTGCGTTGGTTCTTCTCACGCAAGGAAAAGATGGATAGTAGGGTGGGAATTGAGTGATCCGTGCAGAGCAAGCTCACACCCATGATCAGGTCATATCACTTCCAATTGCCCTATTCGTCTCCGACTTGTAAGAGCAGCCTGATCGATATTCTCTCGTACGGTATCTTGATCCACGTCTATCGTATCGTCGAGCAGAATGATGCCTCGTTCCAGGTCCACGGCGAATTCTCCGAGAGGTTGCGAACCTTGCGGACTTCTCTGCAGGTAGATTGATCCGATCAGGACATTGCTCTCTTTGAGAGGGGTGAGACCGATATCGTACTCCTGCATATCAAGCGCGAGCATCTTCGCAATGATCTTTTTCAATTCCCCAAGTTGCTCATCCGAAACGAACACTTCGCTCCCTTTCGGAGCCAAAATGTTCCTCAATTGCACCTGTTGCTCGTCGGTGAACGTATTGGCATTGATCACCTTCCGGTGCTCCTCTCGTGGCAGTGCCAGCAGCGAGTCCAGTTGGTCAAAACCGATTTCTTCAACATTCCCGCCATCGTCACGATAGACGGCAACCGCGCAAACACCGGGAGGCAGCACAAGTGTACAGGGCAACTCGGACGCACTCGGGCCTTTCTCCTCCAGACGAAGCCGCGCCCTACCGTCCTGTTCATTCATCGTGATAGATACGGCCATTTTGTTTTTCCCGCCACGCCGGATCTCCGGCAGAACAATTTTTAAGCAGCCTCCTCGCGCAGGATCCATTCCCTCTATTGTGATAGTTTCACCTTGAAAGGGACCTGGATACACGACCCATTCATTCTTGGTGACTGTAATTGAACGGGGCGATTCAGACTGTTCGAGATCGGCGTATTGACGTTCACTGTTCATAAGATGAGGGGTAAATGCAGGTCGATGCACGTATATTGCATTATAATTTGTTACTTCTTTTGTGTCAATCTAAACACACGCTCCGTACATCATACCGTACCGCTCCGCAATTTGATCCCAATCATACCCCGCTGCATGCGCCTTCCCCGCTTCCGCCAATCGCCGTCGCTTTGCGGGATCTTCCAGTAATCGTCGCATTGCCTCCGCCGCCGCATCCGCATCATCTGGAGGAATCAGGAGCCCCGTGACGCCACTTTCCACGCTGTCGGGGATACCGCCCACCGTTGTCCCGATGACCGCGCAGCCGGCCGCCTGCGCTTCCAAAAAGACATTGCCCAGCGCTTCGGAGCGAGAGAGGCCGCAGAAGATCTCCGCCTGCGCATACTCATCGTAGACATTCGGTACCTTCACCCACCCGACGAACGTCACGCGATCACGAATGCCCAGATCTACTGCCAACTTCTCCAACATCTCCCACTGCGATCCATCGCCGACAATGCGGAGAGACAGTCTTGCGTCTTGCGTCTTGCATCTTGCGTCCTCGTCACTCACCACTCTCAACTCATGACTCATATCTTTTGTCATGGTCACTTCATCTCGCACCAACATCCGGAATGCCCTGAGCAACACATCCACTCCTTTCATCGTTTCCAATCTCCCGACGAACAGTATCCGTCCCGGTACCTTCGGGTGTCCAAGGCACGCACGCTCGATTGCGATGCGATCGATGCCATTGGGGATCAGTGTCGCCTGCGTTCCAAACTGCATAGCACGTCGCTGGAGGACTCGGCTGATCACGGTGATGGTATGGGCGGATCGATGCATCAATCCGAGGAGGAGCGTCGTGTTCGTACTCTGACACGTGAGGATGCGACGGGCACGGGGTACGAGCCAACGACAGCACACGAGTGCCAGTCCCGCGTACGATTCCAACACCGCATGGATGATCTGCGGCTTGCACCGTCGTGCGGCAAACGGCGCGAGGAAGGGGAAGAGGTATTTGTCGATCGGGTGGCCGATACCGACGCGCACGACCCTCACCCCCGACCCCTCTCCCTCCTGCCCGCTTGCCTGCCGGGAGAGGGGAGAGATGTGATCATCGGGCGGAAGCGTTCTCCGAAGTCGCGCGGTCACGATCGTGATGTCGTACCGGTTCTTGAGCCGCAGAGCCACTTCCTCCACTGCGGCTTCCGCGCCGGAACGAAAAGGGGAGAGGAAGGCCGAAAGCAAAACAATGCGTTGCGTCATAGCGATACCGCCGCGTTGGTGGAGCCGAGGGGAATCGAACCCCCGATCCATTGGTTGACGATCCATGGATCGCACCAAGCCGGCCCCATCCAATCGGCGGCAATCGGACGATAGCGCAAAGATATTGACATATCCACCTTACCCGCCTACAATGAACGTACCATTGGTTGACGATCCTGATCGCCCAAGTGGGCAAACGAACCCCCGCCCTTCGGGGGTTTTCGTTAAGCATGTTCTACGAAGAACTCCCGATAGCGTCTTCCAACAACTTCCCAACTGAACGTCTCCTCGATCCTCTTCCGCGCGGCTTCCCCCATCGCCTTGCGCTTGGCCGGATCCTCAATGAGCCTGTGCAGATGACTGCGGAGCGCTTCTCGATCTCCCGGCGGAAACAGGAAGCCGCTGATGCCATTTTGGAGCAGAAAGGAGTTCCCTCCGACATCGCTCGCAATACAGGCGCAACCCGAAGCCATCGCCTCCATCAAGGCATTGCTGAGCCCCTCGCTGTAACTTGGCAGCACAAAGATATCGGTGGCGGCCAGGATTTGCGGAATGTCCTCACGCAGTCCGGCAAAGGTGACACGACGTTCATACTCCTTCACCAACGGATGAGGTTTTGCATACCATCCGACCACCTGCACCCGCACGCGCGGATACTCTTCCGTCAGCGGCGCGGCGGCGGCGAGAAAATCATCGACGCCTTTCACGGATTCCAGACGGCCGAGGTACGTAATGACGAGTTTCGAGTTTCGAGTTTCGAGTTTCGAGGGCAGATCACTCGTCACCGGCAGCCGGTCACTGGTCACTTGTTTCCCAAAGGGAAGCGGATCAATTCCTGTCGGAATCACCCGGCTCTTGCGTGCAATCCCCAATTGCCGCAGAAGGCTGAGTGGCTGCGGATGGAAAAAAACGACGCGGCTTGCGGCGCCAAGGATCAACCAACCGATCGTCCACGCGTAGAGCGCAGCCGCCATGCGGGGCACTCTTCCCCGCGGCCACCACGTCATCCCCACGAGCGCATCCGTCAGGAGCAATACCCGATGCCCCCGCAATCGCAGCGACAACAGCGAGAGAGACGTCCAGAAGAGCACTTTATTGACGACGATATGATCCGGCTTCTCCTGACGCACGATCCGCCGCACCATCCCCGAACATCCAAACGCAATGCCGTAGTTCCAGGGGTCTTTCAGGAAGAAATCCTTCTTCCGATAGATCGTCAGGGTCTCAGACAGCACCTCGACATTCACCCTTCGCCCGATGCTCGCAGTCCTGCGTCCTGCGTTCTGCGCTCCTTCTCCCCCATCCCCCATGCACGCCACGATCACTCGATACCCCAACCGTTGCCACAGCTCCGCCAATTTCACGGAGCTGACCATCCAGCGGTGGGATTCCTTCCAGTAGGGGGAGATGAGGAGGATCGTCTGCATGGCGGAAGTATAGCCACTTTTCTCGTTCCTCGTCGTTCGTCTGCACGCGAGCGACGATCAACTGCATCATCGTTTGTCTTCCGGCACAGCATCCTCCCGCATCCCCGCTTCCCGCAGCGCCATCTCCCGAATGATGCGCGCAAAGCGCTGATGCAGTTCCTCGATGCGAATGATGACGTAGAAGACAAAGAAAAAGAGAATACCGATCGATGTCACGAAGATCGCGTTGACCTGGTCTTTGATGCCCGTTGCCACCGAGAGGTACGAGAGCACGTCGGGCTTCAGCGCGATGAAAGCGATACCGCCCCAAAAGAGCGTCCACAGGAGCGCCTCCCAGATCGTCTTCTTCTGCCGGAGCACCAAATTCCACGCGTACATCAGCGCGAGCAGGGAGAGCAACGGTGCGGCAATTTGGTAGGGAGTCATGGACGGAATGGATAATGGATAATGGATGATGAAAAAGAATCCCGATTGTTCAGCGCAGGAAGGAGCGGAGGAGAATTTTGAACGCGGTCTTCATGCCCGTGGCGAACGACTGTCCCTTGGCCAGCGTGTACGCGGAATACAGGACTTTCACGGGTACTTGCGTGATGCGCCAGCGATGCTGCACCGATTCCCGCACAATCTCCGTGCAGAATTCAAATCCGTTCATCCGCAGTTGGATCTCCTTCACGGCACGCGGCCCGAATGCCTTGAACCCGCACTGACTGTCATGCACCCACCGGCCGGTCGCGAGCAGCGTCACGACGTTGCCGATCGCATTGAAGAAGCGGCGAATGAGGGGAATGGCGTTGCGCAGCGCAAACCGATCGGCGAAGACGACGTCTGCTTCCCCTCGCTCGATGGGGGTGAGGAGCGCCGGCATGTCGTGTGCGTCATGCTGCTCGTCTGCATCCAGGGTGGTGATGACATCGGCCTGCAGCAATCGCGCCGCTTCGATGCCGGTCATGGTCGCGGCGCCCGGTCCGCAATTGTCCATGTGTCGCAGGACGCGCGCACCCGCTTCCGTCGCCTTGTGCCCCGTCGCGTCCGTCGATCCGTCGTCCACGACGATCACTTCGGCTGCGTACGTGCGTGCGGCGCGTACCACGGAGCCGATCCGTGTTTCCTCATTGTAAGCCGGAATGACGGCGATGACGCGCATGAACAAACGGAAGAAATCGTTACGGCAGAAGAATGTAGGCGATGCCTCCCTCGGGGTTGAAGACCGCCACATTGATGCCCAATCCCGGCGTATTCACGAAATCGACGAATGCCTGCACCTTCCGATGCAGGCTGCCGTTGGGATCCGCTTCGATGGTCTGCGTGTTCGTATCAAAAATCATGCCGTTGAAGCCCATTGCCTGCAGACGACGCAGCGTGAGGGCGGGATCGCGCTCCTGATGGAGACAGTTGAACAAGTCCAACTGGGAATCGGAAATGGGCAACACCTCCATGTTCTGCGGAATGAAGTAGGGAATGAAAGTGCCCATGCGGTACGTGTAGGGTCGATCCGGCATCGTCTTCCACCGCTCCTGGATGGAACGCTGAATGTCGTCATAGTCGGGTACCGTCCGTTCGGCGATCAGCTGCGCGGACGCCTTGCCGAGCGGGTACTCGATGAGATTGCGCTGCTGCTCAAATTGCCAAGCGCGCATGGCGAAGGCCGAGAGGAGTGAGAGGCCGATGAAGACCGATGCGACGGTTCTGCTCCATGCGTCCGGCGCCCGGGCGACGAGCGCTTCCAGTCCGATCACCATGCCGAGGAACATCCCCAATCCGTACCACAGGATGCCGTTTGCGAAGAGCATCCACTGCGCGATCATGAAGAGCGTCCCGATGGCAAGCCACAGGAGCCAGCGACCGGAACGCCGCCAGACGAAGGGGAGGAGGAAGAGCAGGGGGAAGAGCAGCAGAGCCGGGAACGTGGTGACGTAGTAGCCGACACTGTCGACGTTCATCACCGAGCGCCACGGAAGCGTCAGATAGTGCGACCATCCCGTACGGTACCCCCAGTAGCGATCGAGTTCTTCCTCGGCAGCGGTCCCTTTGCACTGTGATCGATCGATCTGCAACTCTGCCGGCAGGCGTTTGATTTCCTGGCCGATGTCGCGCACCTCTTCCTCTGCTCCCAACACAAAAGAGGGCGTAAACGTATTCGGCGTCGTCATCAGAATGCGCGGAAGAACGTTGCCCTGCGCGATGTTATTCCACAGCATCCAGGGCGCGATGGTACAGAGAAAAGCCGCGATGAACACGCCGGCTCCGCGCAGCGCGGGAATGATGCGCCGCGGTCGCAGGTAGAAGGCGAGCGCAGTGAGGGCGACGCCGATCACCGCGAGCGCGCCGAGAATGACAGGTTTGTTCAAAACGGTGGGATCCCCGAAGATCCGTTCGGAAATGTCGGAAAGATTGAGTTGCCCCTGAATGCCGTACGTCAGCCAGGCGATGCACATCGTGCCCAGGAATGCCGACCAGTGGACCGCCCATCCAAAGAGCACCGTTCCCATGGCCATGAGCGTCATCACGGACGTCGGCTTCATGGCGAACGCAAATCCGCCCATCACTCCCGCAAGCGCCAACCACCGCAGATCAATGACGTGCAGCGACTCATCATCCTCGTCGTCTGTGTCTTCCTCGTCTTCGTGCGCCGCAGGCGGCGGGAAGAGCGCATGCAATATCGCCAGCACAGTGAGCGTACTTGTGAAGAATACGGCGTTATCCACCTTCATGTCGGCGAAGGAGAAATGACCGACCATGGGGAGCGCGTAGTACAGCAGTGCGGCGAGCAAACCGCGACTTTGCCCCAGATACAGCCGTCCGAACGCGAAGACCGCCAGCGTCGCAAGCAGTCCCGCCCCCCAGTTGATGATCATTGCGAACGTCGCGCCGAAGACTTCTCCCCGGAACGTATCGCCGAATCCGAAGAGCAGGAATCCGAGAGACGTGAGGAATTCCCAGAGGAAACTCCCCATCGCGGGAATCATTGCGCCATAGCTCACGAGCATGCGCGGCTGATTGATGTACTTTCCCAGATCGTCCCACCCGATGGGAAACGGACGGATGACGGAGAGAAAATTGAGCGCGAGGAGCGAGACGAGCAACCATGCAAGCACCGTTGCGGCGCCGTACCACGGCACGTCCACCGACCAGCCGCGTCGCACCAGGCCTCGCAGCCAGTACCAAGCGTCGCGATACAGAATGATTGGAAGGAACAAAAGCAGCACCCACCCGACGGTCGATTGGTAGAAACCCGCATGCGCCAATGCCCAGAGCAGCACAATCAAACCGCAGGCGCCCACACCCATGCTGAAGAGGAATTCCGTGAGCGGAGCCATGTCCGCGAAGCGCGCGAGGCGCAGCAATCCCCGTCCGAGCGTCAGGAAGACAAAGAGGAGACCGAGCAGCAGCAGAGCATGCGGCAGCACCCGTGTGAAGAAGGATGCCTGCACACACCAAGATCGCATGTCGTAGACGCGCGCGCCACTGATCGTCTCGGATGTCTCCTGCAGACAGCCGCGCTCTTGGAGCCGGTCGAAATTGTTCTGCAGAGCGGCAATGCCCTCTTCCGTGGCATTCTGGTAGAGGGAGGGGAGCGGCTCCACGATGCGACCGAAGGGGACATCGCCGTTCCCTCCCATCGAGAACGTCGTGAAGAGAAGCCACAGAGACGCCAGAAAGGAGAGGATGATGACGAGGGGTGTCACGCGGATGCGCAGACGGCTCTCACCGGAGTCCAAGTATTCTTTGAGCAGCAACCCGATGAGGATGAGCACGCTGATGACCGCGTACCACAGGAACGGTGCCAGGCGCGCGAACGTATGCGCGATGAACGGCAGCAGCGCCGTCAGCCCCTTGCAGATGTCTCCGCGTCCCTGACATGCGGTTGCGACCAGTTCCTTTCCCGACTCCGAGAGCAGCACCGATTGGTGCACCGAAACGGCCAGCCACGCAATGAGGCCGGAGCCTCCCACAACGATGAGCAAGGCAAGGAGAAGAATACGCAGGGAGAGGTGGAGTCGATTGCTCATGGTACGAAAAGGAGAAGGACGAAAAACAGTGTAACAGAGGGCGCGCGGAAATACCTCCTTCCGCTATACTTCCCGCCCATGCCATTGGATACCGCCGCCATTCGCCGGCAATTCCCCTTCCTCGCACCGCGCGTGGACGGACAAACGATCGTCTACCTGGATTCCGCCGCCACGGCGCAGAAGCCCTCCTGCGTGATCGATGCGTTGACGGAGGCGATGAAAACGTCGACGGGCGGCGTCCGGCGCGGCATGCACCCGCTCTCGGAACGTGCGACGACACTCTATGAATCTGCGCGTCAGGAAGTCGCTCGTTTCATCGGAGCGCAACCGCAGGAAATCATTTTTACGAAGAACGCCACGGAAAGCATCAACCTTGTCGCCCGCAGTTACGCCGCATCGGTCCTGCGCGAAGGGGACGTCATCGTGCTGACTCTCTTGGAACATCACAGCAATATCGTCCCGTGGCTGCAGCTTTCGGAAGAGAAGGGTATTGCGATACGGTGGATCGACATCGACGATGCGGGACGACTGCGGATGGATGAGATGGAGGAAGCGTTGTCCGATCCGCGCACCAAACTGCTCGCGGTCACGGGACAGAGCAATGTGCTGGGTGTCCGACCGGATCTGGCAACGGTGTTGCCGATGGCAAAAAGCCACGGTGTGCGCACACTCGTCGACGCCGCGCAACGCATCGTGCATACACCGGTGGACGTCCGTGCATTGGATTGTGATTTCCTCGCGTTCTCGGGCCATAAGCTCTTTGGACCCGACGGCATCGGCGTGCTATATGGCAGGGGGGAACTTCTGCGCGACATGCCTCCGTTCCTCGGCGGCGGCTCCATGATCCGCACCGTCGACCGCGCACACTTCCTCCCCGAGGATCCCCCGTATCGCTTCGAAGCGGGTACGCCTCCCGCAGCCGAAGCGCACGCCCTCGCTGCCGCCATTCGCTGGCTGACCGCTCTGCCTCTGCAGGATCGCGAAGCACACGCACACACTCTCCTCTCCCACGCCATCGAACGGTTACGGAGAGTGAAGGGGTTGCATCTTCTCGGGCCGGGTACGGCGGACGAACAGTGCGGATTGATCTCGTTCACGCTCAACGGAGTTCATCCCCACGACTTGACCGATCTGCTGGGACAGCGCGGCATTTGCCTGCGAGCCGGGCACCACTGCGCGCAACCCCTGCACGATCGTCTGGGCATCACCGCTTCCACCCGTCTCTCCGTCGGCCTCTACAATACGATCGAAGAAATCGATACCTGCGTGCATGCGATCGAGGAAATCCAACAGGCGTTTCAGCAATGATGCATGGCGAGTTACCAGTTTCGAGTCATGAGTTGTGAGTTATGAGTTGTGAGTTCCCAATCCCCAATCCCAAATCCCAAATCCCTATCCCCCGTCCCTTATGGATCTCTCCGCCGAACACATTCTCGATCACTATCGGCACCCGCACCATAAGGTTTGGCTCGAGCATCCCACCGTCACGCATGCGGAACAGAACTGGAGTTGCGGTGATGCGCTCATCGTGCAGCTATGCATCGAGGATGACCGCATCGCGGCAATCGGCTGGTCGGGAGAGGGGTGTGCCGTCAGCCAGGCGGCGATGTCCCTGCTCTCCGAATCGTTGGAGGATACGACTCTGACGGAGGCGGAAGCTCTGTCGGCGCGGGATGTCATCGATCTCCTCGCCATCCCCATCGGCGCCAGGCGACTCAAATGCGCACTCCTCGGCCTGCACACGCTGCAGAATGCCATCCGCGCTTTTCGCTCCCTGCCCCCGCTCACCTGGGGCGAAACGGTTGGAAATGCGGAGCAGACACGTTAGGATGGCGACCCGTACGCCGCCGCCGTAGCTCAGTGGTAGAGCACTTCCATGGTAAGGAAGGGGTCACCGGTTCAATCCCGGTCGGCGGCTCCATGTACCAGAGCACCGCAGGCCATGGATCACGATGATCCATGGCGAATTCGCTGCGCTCATGCGGTGCACGGTACATGGCACCGCCACATGCCGAGGATGCTCTGGGACATGCCCTGTAGTCATGCGCAGCATGTACTACGGGGCTACACTCCCGGTATGTACTACATATATGTGCTTCGCAGCATGCAAAACGGACAACTGTACGTTGGCTATACGGAAAATCTTGATCAACGATTGCAGGCTCATAACATCGGTGCAGTCATTTCTACAAAAGCACTCCAACCATGGGAACGGATTTTTTATGAGTCTTACATTCACAAAGCAGATGCGCTTCGTCGCGAAAGGTATTTGAAAACCACCGCTGGCAAGCGAGCACTCAAGCTCATGCTGCGGGAAACGTTGGATGCCATCACCTCCTGATGACCATTCGCATGGATGGATGTCCCTACTTCTTTGCATCATTCCCCGCACGGCAATGCAAAAAAATGCCTCGCAGGGATGCGGGGCATTCTCTCAATCCATGTTCATGTGCCTCAGGTATTGGCCGATGCGGTGAGCGTCACGGTCGTGCTGTAGACACCCGTCGGTTGTGACTTGAGCGCTCCCACCTGTACACGGAATCCCACGCGGATGATGTCACCGAGTAGGCCGCCTTGGGAGGGTGCGGTGCTGGTACGGATCGCCACGGAGGAACCGGTCGCTACACGTGACCACTTTTCCGTGCCTCCGTCCGTTCCGAAATCCATTGCTGTGCTGACAGCGGTACCCGACGAGGTCGAGGAGACGCGCCCGCCCCAGCGCGAGTCATCCGTATTGCCGGCGGGCGTCAGCTGCCACTCGCGCGCGAAGTTGGGGCTGACGGTGGAACTGGTTCCGAAGGCCTGGATGACGTCCTCGTACTGGCTGATCAGATGTCCGGTGGACATGCCGCCGCTCCCGCTGGCCACCAGCCAGGAGACGGTGTATCCCAATACGTTATTGGTGTGCACACGACAGTGCGCCGCGCGGTTGTGACTGTAGGCGCTCGTGTCACCGAAATAGGTGATGGTTCCGAGAGAAACCGTTTCACCCGATCCCACCGTTCCGTCGTAATCGCCGTCGCATGCCATGCCGATCGCACCTTCGATGGTTACCTCCACCTCCACTGTTTCCGTATCAAGCGCGAATGTGCGCAGCGGTTCAGCTACGAGCGCGGCGAGGAAGTAGAGGCTGCATGCCGCGGAGATGCCAACCGTGAAGACGCGGATGCGGCGCTGAGAAGTGAGTGCGGTATTCATAGGCAGTTGAAGTAGGTGTTTGTTATTTGCATAATACATCATTCTTCTATTGTTTGCAAGTGTCAAAATGGATGAATACGTAATAGACGCTTGTTGAAGCTGATTTTTCGGTGGCGCATCGTCAGAAGCCCCACCCCGCAGAGCAGCAGGAGAAGAACGGATAGTTCGAGAGACGAGGAAGAAGTGATGATGGGAAGGAGGGAAGCACCCCACCCTCCGACGGCGGATGCAGGCACCCCGCAATCGACTCCGTAGCGCAGATCCCGTTCCACGCGATCGAGCAGTACGGCCATTTCCGCGCGATTCACGGTGCGGTCCGGTGCGACGAATGACGTGCCTGCGTCGCCCTGCAGGAGGCAGTGATCGGCGGCAGTCTGCACCGCATCGGCGTACCATGCCGCGGAGGGGACATCGGAGAACGCCGGTGCGAGGCCAAGCGGCGTCAGTCCGTACGTCCGCACGACCATCACAGCGGCTTCCGCGCGCGTGGCGGTGTGCAGCGGCTTGGTGAAGCATGGACGCGTACCGTAGCAATCTCCGTATCCGAGCATCCAGCCGTGGCGCGCGGCGTCCTCCACGAACGGATGGTACCATGCGGTCGCGTCGGTATCATCGAAGCTGACGGGGACGGTGGGATCGGGTGTGAGCGTGCTCCGGAGCCGGACGAGCATGGTGGCGAAAGCGGCGCGCACGGCGGGCTCCGTCGCATGGAATCGCGGTTGGGAGGCATCCAGCGCACCCCGGCGCAAGAGGCGTTCCAGCGCTTCTTCGTACCACACGCCGGGCGGGACATCCAGGTAGTGCGTGCGCGTCGCGGCTTCGTGACCGCCGTCAACGTAGCAACGATTGATCCGGCGAGCTTCGGCATCCGGCAAAAGATCTTCGCGCGTCACCGTGCCATCCGCCCCAAACCAGCGACGGACGATCTCCGGCCACGAGCGCGGAGATTCCGCGGGAAGCGTCATCCCGCCGCGATGCCCGCCATTCGGGGAAGGTGTCACAGTCACGGCGGGTTCGGTCACCGTCTCCGCATCCAGATGCAGGAAGGAATAGCGTACGGTCGGCATGATCAACCCGTTGCCATCGGACGCATCGATGATGATGGCATACGGCGTGTTTGTGACGATGGAAGCGGGCAGCGTGATGGTGACGGCGTAATCGGCGGGTGTCCCCGTGACGGTCATCTGCGGGCTTATCGCCGTGAGTGCGCTCTGGATGATGGAGGAGCCTGTTCCGATGAGCTGCACACGTATGCTGCTCACATCGATGCCGTCGCCCGTATCGTGCACGTGGAAGGAAACGGTCGCATCGAGAGGGGCATCGGTGGCGTATCGGCTCGGATCTTCCGTATCCACCCAACACGTGTCGCAGGTGCTTGCGATGGTGAAATCCCACGACGCGGACGCCGCATTGGCGGGAGAGGAGAGGTCGCTCGTGGAAACCGAGACCGTGACATTCTGGTTCCCCGTAAAATTCTCATCCGGATTGATCGTGACGACGTAGTCGCTTTGGTCACCCGTGTACGTGAAGCTTGGGCTTGCGGATGTGTAGGACACGCCCCCGACGACGACCGTCGTCTGGTGGATGTCCACGCCCGCTCCGTCATCGGTGATACGGAAAGATACGTTCGTATCGGCGGGTATCTCGGTGGCGTCGTCTTCGGGAGCATACTCGCTGATGGCGGGCCCGACGGAATCGATGGTCGTGAAAGACGCTGTGTACGTCGACATGACGTTGGGTGGAACATGCAGATCGCCGGCATCCACGGTGACGGTCACGAGGGTATTTTGCGGGAAGTTCGTTGCGGGATTGATGACCACGGCGTAGTCGGCGGAGGTGCCGGTTATGGTGACGCCCGCATCCCCCTTGCGGTACGTGACGGGCGAATCGCTGCCGACGGTGACCGTCACCACGATGGAATCATCATCGACTCCCAATCCGGGGATCACGCCGGCATTGTTTTTGTAGTCGAGTATATGGAAGGAAATGTCGGAAGTGACTGCGACGTTCGTCGCGCCGTCACTCGGCGAGGCGTTCTGGATGTAGGGAGCGTGGACATCGTCCTCGGTCGTAAAAGACCATGCATCGAATCCCTCATTGGGCGTGACGGCCAGGTCGCTTCCCGTCGCCGTCACGGTGTAGAGCGTGAGGTACTGCAGCATTCCCGGATTCACCGCGCCGTTGCACGACGGCCGGCGATTGCTGTTCGTTTCGGTGCAGCTGCTCAGCGTCGGCGCGTACGAGACGCCATTCATGGAAAACTCAAGCGTGCTCTGATCGATGCCTGCACCCGTGTCGGTCCAGACAAACGTCACGGGACTCGTGACGGAAACGCCCGTCGCGCCGTCGAGCGGAACGACCGGTGTGAATGAGGGCGCGTTGACGTCCGGCCGGAACGAAAATGTGACGTTTTCCACGCCATCGAGGACGTCCGTGCCGTCCCCATCGTTTTCCGCCATGTTCGTATCCAGCGTGTTGTACGGACCGTATGTGAAATCGTACGAGAGTGGATAGGCGGGATGCACAGCCATGACTTTCCAGTAGACGTACCCGAGCGATTGATGCGCGGGTGCCGGACCGGTATTCACGGGATCGTTCCCCGAAGGGTCGTACGCCGTGACGCGAATGCGCGTGTCGTTGATGATATTGGCGGGCATCGCGGGAAAGAGTCCCGTCGAAAGAATTTGTGTTGCCGGTGAAGTGCACTCTGCATCGGAGTACGGGAGAACGTACGTCGAGTCGTAGGGAAGTTCGATGTCCACGGAATTGGCATCGAGAGAATCTGTCTGTATCAGAAAATCCATCCGGAAGCAGCGCCCCCCATAGAAGACGAGTCCCTCATCGTACGCCGCCAGTTTGAGGTACTGTCCCGCTGCCGCCTGCGCACGTTCTATGCCGATGCCCGCAGATCCGCCTGCGATCAGCAATGAGAAAAGTGTGACAAGCAGCATTACCCGCATGACAGGCAGACGAGACACTCTCGATCGAAGAGAGCGTTGCATGCCGGCAGGAATGAAAAGATTACGCATCACCCAGAACAAGAAGATTGGCGACGGCATTGGAGAGATCGATGCCGTTGACGAGTCCGTCACGATTCAAGTCGTAACGCTCGGTCGTTCCGAGGAGGTCGCTCACGAGGAGCGAGAGATCGATGCCGTTGACATAGTTGTCGCCATGCTCGAAGTTCACGTCTCCGCTGAGCAGATGGATCGTCCTATCCTCGGAGAAATCCACGCGCGCCCCTTCGAAGATATCCACGAGGGATTTTTTGAGGCGCAGGTGCGAGTACCCCTTGGCAGTGAGATCATAGGTACCGGGCGCAATGCCCGCGAGCAGCGCTCCGCTGTAGCCGCCGTACGCGTTCGTGGTGATCTCCGTCGTAGAGAGCGGCGTTGTCTGGCCCGGCTCTCGCACTTCGATGGTGAGAATCGTGGAATCATTGCCAAACGGCGGAATGCGCTTCTCGGGGATGGCAATGACATCAATGGCGGTCGTGTCCTCCGCGCCGATCACATTGACACTGACGACCACGGATTCACCGTCGACCTGTCCGGCCAATGGCCCCGTGGCAAGCTGCGTACCGAGTAAGGCGAGGAGTGCGAGAACACCGCCCAGGAGAAGGGATCTGCGGGTTCGCGCGCGGTCAGGGAGGGCGTGTGTGTTCAATCCGACAAGTCTACCACAAATCGCTCATTTGATCAATCACCCGTCTTGGTCCTTCCCGTTACTCTTGCGACGGAGCTCAAAGCGCGAGAAGAAGAGCTGCACCAAGAGCGATACGAAGAAGATCAGCAGGAGCAGAACCATTACCGGTACGATGGGAATCACCCAAAACGTCGTGGACACGGGTGGAAGCTCCCTTCCCCCGAAGGCCGTGAGTGTCGTGGAGGCGCGGTAGTATCCCAAAGCAAAGCGGGGGCGCCAGTCGAAGGGTTGCGTCCGGACGGATTCCCGGAGAATCGTCCAGTTGCGTACGGGGACGGCATCCACGGGAATGCCGAACACATTGCGCACGTCGATGGATCCCGTGGGAATCATGTGGACCGTGCCGCGGTTGCTGACCTTCAGACGCATGGTCGCGGGCAGGAACCAGAAAATGCGTTTCGCGGACTCCAGCGCGTCCACGGATCCGTCCTGCACGATGTCACCCTCCACCGTGATGATGAACAGCGCAGCGACGCGTGAAACGATGTTGAACCCCGCAACCGGCTGCGATTCCGTGTCTCGTGTCACGATGAGTGCCGCCTGATGATCGCCCGCGGATGCATTGTCCGGCGCACGGACCGTCACACGGAGGAATGCCCGTTCGCCGTGGCGCAGCTCCAACCTGCGCACCTCCGGTTCTATCCACAAACGAGCGGGATACGGGCCCGCCTCACTCGCCTGATAGAACGTCGGCAATCCCCCCTGCAGCGGATTGGAGGCAAAATCCTCCGTGGATAGATCGAACGCTGCCAGGGAACCCTCTCGATTCGTGATCTCAATCTCCACGGTTTTCTCTCCGCCCGGCGGCAGCGAAACGAAGACGCGCGGCGGTCCCACGATGAAATCACCCACGTCAGGCGTGTCCTCCTGCATGTTGACTCGCAGGAAATCCGGACGATCGGGCGAGGGTTCCCGGGCGAGCGCACGAGAAACGTTGCCGCAACACAAAAGCAGGGTGCTGATGAGAATGGAAGAGAGGAGAGAACGCATCACGGGAGCGCAGCTTACGCGTGTATGATCGGTGATCGCAAGCGTGCTACGATGGTGTCATGAAACGCATCTTCCCTCTTCTCTCCCTCTTCATCCTCACCATCGGCGGTACCGGCGTCGTTCTGTACCGGCAAACATCTCTCACGGAACTCACCCGAGACGCGGAAGATCGAGCGGAAGCAGTCGCACGTGCCTACAGTGATCTCGTGGACACGCAGGTGCGGCCGCTCCTTGCCGAGAATCTCCTCCCGACCCGGCATCCCGCCGTCCCTGTGCTGACCAGTCTCAGCGCCGCACTGCAACAATCTTCCTCTCTCCCGGAACGTTTGGCACGCATCTCGCAACTCCAATTGGCGCTGTGGGATCTGGTGAACAGTGCGGCATCCGCACCGGAAGAAACGACCGGGACGGAGGAGAGCGCAGTGCCTACCGGGGAAGATCCCGTTGCCGCACTCAAAAAGAGCATCGGCAATCGCGGGACGATTGCCGACTTGCTGGAAGCCTACAACAGCGCGGCGATGCGTTGGAATCGCGCGCAGGAACGCCCCTGGTTCTCCCTCCGCGCGCGCCTCTCCGGCACGGAACCTCCTCGACTTCCCTTTCTGCGTTTCGACGGCCGTCAGGAATTCGTGCCGATTATTCAGCTCTGATTCGGCGGGATGTGCGGTGGCGGGCAAAGGTCCACATACCTTCGGACAGAGGATCATGGACAAGTTATGCGGCATCTGCCCGGCGAGAGCCGATTTGATGCATCAAGCGGAAGATAGTGCGTGCATCGGACAATGCGGAGCTGAGGACGAGCGTGCGTGAACCACCTGGACCTTTCATTTGCACAGAAATAACTTTTGTGCTATCATGGCGCGATACGTTCATACGATCTGAGAAACACACACATGCACCTGCCTACCCGACAGCAACTGCACGATGCACTCCGCTCCCCGGAGGCGATGCGGTTGAGTCCGATGGGGCGGGAACGACTCCGATGGATCACGGATTTTGTGGAGCGGAGTTGCTCCGTGACGGAGACTTGTGAGCGCTTCGGCATTGCGCGAGGAACGTTCCTCCGATGGCTCGAACGCTTTGACATGCACAACCTTGAGAGTTTGGAGAACCGGCCCTCGGATCATGCGCCGCGCACGCCCGCCATCGCACCGGGAATCGTCGCACTCATTCGCGCTATCCGGCAGCAGCATCCACTGGAAGGCAAAAGGCAGATCAGCGAACGACTGCGTTATGAGCACGGCGTGACAGTATCGCATTCCACCGTCGGCCGCGTCATCGAGCGAGAGTGTCTGTACTTTGCCGATACGCCTCTGCACTGGCGCAAACGGCAACGCTTCGCGGAGGATGGGAAGGAACATACTGATACACACACTGCATCCGCCGTTCCCCCGGTGTGTCCGTGCGGCTGGTGTCGCTTCACACGGACGTACTGGCCGCAGCTGCGACGCCAGATCGCGTTCATGAGCGTGCTCGCCAATGTTGCGCTGCTCGGTTTCTTCGTCGCAACGATTCTCTGGGAACACTCTCGAACCGACAACGACTCACCGCTCCGAGCTTCCACGCTGGATGCTCCTCCCGCACTCCTCTCTCCCGATGCTCGGTAACCTGCTCCGCCATCGGCAGGCACGGAGCTGCGCTCATCGCGCGGGTACGGATGTGCGTCGTGCGATCGTCCTGTTTTTGTGCACGCTTGCGCTCTGCCGGCAGATGCCGCCCGTTGCCTTCGCCGCCTCCGGCATCTACAAGCCCATCCACTACCAGGGCAAAGTCAGTCAGATCGGAGGAACGGTCATTGATAACGGCAGCTACAACATGCAATTCAAACTGTACGACGCCGCCACGAACGGCACGTTGCTCTGGACGGAAACATGGAACCAAACGACGCAGCGTGTGACCATGACGGGCGGACTCTTCTCCATCGCGCTCGGCACGCATACGGCCATGACGGACGTGGACTTCAACACGGACTCTCTGTACTTGCAGGTGGAATTTGACCCCGGCAACGACGGTACGTACGAAGAAGTCTTCAGTCCGCGTCGTCGCATGGGTTCCGTCCCGTACGCGCACAACGCCGACCGGCTGGACGGACTCGATGGCACGCAGCTGCTCCGTACCGACGCGCGCAACACGACGACCGGATCTCTGTTGGTCAACACCGGTGGTCTCGCCATCCGCACGCCGGGGACGATTTCCGGTTCGGTGGTGCATGCGACGCGCCTGCTTTCCTCCTCCGGCACATTGGTGGTGGAATCTTCCGCGGTCACCGGATTGGGTGCTGCGACCATACTGGCGGCGACATCGCAAACAGGGGCGTACATTTCCGGCGCGGGAGCACCGATCCTCGCGCTGAATGCACGAGAAGCGAGCACGACGCACATCGTCTTCGGCTACGCCGGGACCTTCGATACCAACCTCTACCGCTCCGCAGCAGCAAGACTCACGACGGACGGCTCACTCTACGTGCTGGGCACGCTCTCCGGCGCGTCGCTGTACGGTGCCGGCCTCACCAACTGCGATCCGGTGACGGGCAAACTGACGTGGAGCGACGGACAATTTGTCTGTGGGGAAGACGGCGGAGGCAGCACGCCGGAAGTGGGAACCGCCGCATTCTCCGGCGCCGTGGTCACGCTGGGCAATGCGCGATACGTCCTGCAGGCCGGTGATACGATGACGGGTGCGCTCGTGATTCAGAACGGCAACACGCACAGCCCCACGTCCACGCCGCTCCTCAACGTGCGAGGCACTCTCTCGGGATCCACCCTTGCCATTTCGCGCAATGCGGCCGTTTCCGGTGCTCTGGTCGTTGCCGGCAACGAGACGGTCCGTGGAACGCTCTCCGGCTCCGTCATCCACGCCGAGCGTGCACTCACGTCTTCCGGCGGTGTGATCATCCTGCAAGCCGGTACGAGCAATGGCGTCTTCGTCGATCAGAACGGCAACGGCATCGCTCTGAATATCGACACCGAATCCACCACGGCAAACGGCCTCGACATCCAGGCGGATGTGCTGACGTCCGGAGGCATCATGCGGCTCTACAGCAATTCCACGAGCAGTACCACGCGCAATCTCCTTTCGATCATCAATGACAATACGGCGGCCACGGCTGCCACGACGCTGCACATCCAGCAAGATGCGGCTTCCAAGGGAATCTTCATCGATCAGAACGGCAATGACATCGCCATCGACATCGACAGCGAGGCGACGAGTGCGGCGGGATTGAGAATATCCATGCCCACACAGACGGCATCGGCGAACCCGCACATTCTCTTCGGCTACGCCGATACGTTCGATACGTCGCTCTACCGCGGCGGAGCCAACCTTCTGCAGACGGACGACCAGTTTTCGTTCACCGCGACCGATGCGGAGAATCGGGCGCTCCTGGTGCTGAACACGGAGGAGACAACCACGACGCAGGACGTGCTGGCCGTCACATCGGACGTCTCCACCAACGAGAATCTTGTCTTTCGCATTCAGGCGAACGGACAGGTGTTCTCGGACGGCGCGTACGCCGCCACCGGAGCCGACTATGCGGAGTGGTTCTACGCCGGCACGCCTATCGCCCCGGGCGAAGTCGTCTGCATCGATGTGACGCGGCGCAATACGGTGCGACGCTGCGATCGCGACGGAGATGCCAATGTCATGGGTATCGTTTCCGGCAACCCGGCCTTCATCGGCAACCAACTGACCGGCGCGGAGGGCCTCCCCGTCCCGGGGTACGTGCTCGTCGGTTTGATCGGACAGGTGGCGACCAACGTTACCGACGCAGGCGGACCGATCCGCCCGGGCGACAGTCTGGCGGCAGGCTTCGTGCCGGGCACCGCGCGCAAAGCGGCAGCGGGGGAAAGTACGGTCGGCGTGGCATTGGAAGAACTGCGGGAAGGGACGGGTGTCATCAATGTCCTGATCTCCCGCCGCAATCAATCCCTCACGGTGGAAGCCGTGGAAGAGAAGATCGTCGAACGGATCTCCGCGATGGAAATCGAAGATGAAGTGCGCCTGATGGTTTCCGAAGCACTGGGCGATCTCACGGTGGAGGAGAGCATTGCGGAGGCCGTGCAAGCGCAGATCGACACGCTGCAATTCCGGGATGCCATCGATGCGTTGCGGCAGCGGATCGAAATCCTCGAATCGGGCCTGAACGCATCCGCAACCGGATCCGTCGCGGAGCCGCTCCCGCTCGTGTCTCACACCGGCGGGTCATTGCAGGCGGCATCCCTCGCATTGGATTCGACGCTCATCGTCGGCACGGATGCCCGCGTCGGCGGCGACCTCTATCTTGACGGTTCACTCATCATGGAGAGCCTCTTTGTTCCCGGCTCCATCGACATCGAAGGAGCCGTGCATGCCGGACGCATCGAGGCAGGATCGGGTTCGCACATCGACGGCGCGCTGATTTTGGACGGTGCGCTGCAGATGGGTACCGGATCGATTCGTTTCCAGAGCGGCGCCATCGCCATCGACGATCTGCTGGTGGAACGCTCCGTGTTCATTCTGGGGGATGTCACCGTAGCGGGACTGGCACGTTTCTCCGGCATTGTGGAAGTGAGCGGGGAACTGCGTCTGCCGACCAAGCAGGCGGGACGCACGCGCATCCTTGCGGGAGCAACGCACGTAGACGTTCGTTTCGGCACGGGCTTCGCGGCCGTTCCCATCGTCACCGTCAGTCCGGAGGATTTCGCACCTTCCTCCTGGCGCGTCCATCCCGTCACCGCCACGGGCTTCACCATCGAAATGCAGCGCGAAGCACTCACCGATATCGGCTTTGCGTGGCACGCCTTCGTGACCGTAGATGATGCGCTCATCCCACCCTCCGCATCGGTTGATCCCGACCAACCCATCCCCTTCCCGGTGGATTCGCTCGGTATTCCCGTCAGCAGTGATGCGATCTGGAACGCCTGCATCCGTGGCGTACAAATGACCGATCCCGACGGTCAGATCTTCGACTGCACGCCCTTCCACGACGGCGCAACGTGGCGACATCCCGACTTGCGCATCGCCTTCATTTGGAATGACGATGCCAACCTCGCCGGACCGTTCCTGCAGATCCCCCCGAGATATGTCATCACAGTGACTGACTCTGCGGCGAATGTGGCGGCGGGCTTCACGCGCACAGATCCGGCGGAGGCAACCGAGGGAACCGAAGATTCCGAGGCAACCAAAGAGGGGACGGGCACGACGATTCCACTGTCTGATGATGGCACCGGCACAACGGTAATCGCGCCGCAAGAAACAGAACCGCCACCGGCAGCATCTGCGTCCATGGAATCTTCTTCCACACCGACGGAACCCGCACCGACAGAAACGACTTCCTCCACACCGACACAACCGATCGATCCCCCGCCCGCGATCGATCCCCCGCCCGCAATCGATCCGCCACCGATGACGCCGGCTGAGCCGTCGCCCGCCCTGCAAGAACCGACTGCGTCCGAACCGATGATCGATGTGCCGGCGGCACCATCCGTTGCCGTCCCCGTGCCGACGGAATAATCACGAAAATGGGATCACTGCCGCAAACCCGCTGAGTACCGCCTGCATGATCCCAAAGACCCACGTCGAGAGAATGCGAACGGGGAGAAAGTTTTCGAGGAGAATCAGTCCCAGCAGCACAAAAGGCCCGATGCGCACAAAATCGTCATACCGTTCCTCGTAGCGCAGGGGGATGAACATGCGCAGGACGGAGGATCCGTCCAGCGGGGAGACGGGAAAGAGATTGAATGCCATCAATGCGAGATTCACGAAGAGCGAATCGCGGAGGATCTGCAGGAGGATCGTCAGCGCGGGACTCGCGCTTTCCGCATCGCTCAGCAGCCCGCCGATGGACGCGGGGGACGCTCCGCCGATCAGCGCGATCCCGAGGAAGACGAGGAACGCGAGGAGGAGGTTGCTGATCGGTCCGGCAAACGCCGTGAGCGCCATGTCGCGTTTGGGGAAACGGAAGTGCAGCGGGTTCACCGGCACGGGTTTGGCCCATCCGAACCCCACGAACAGGAACATCAGCGCACCCAGCGGATCGATGTGGGAGAGGGGATTCAAGGTCAATCGTCCCGCTTGCTCCGCCGTGTGATCCCCGAGTCGCCGTGCGCTCCACGCATGCGCGCACTCGTGCACCGCGATGGCGATGAGTACGCTGATGATGTAGGTCGGGGAGAAGAAATGGAGCATGCGTATCAGGATAGCGGAGAATTCGACACATCAAAGGAAGATGTGCGGCAATCGGGACGGCCACCGCCGGCAGTGCATGAGGAGGGAATTCCCGTTTGACGAGACTCGGGTATGATCCCTCCATGCGCCCCGAGGATTTCGTCCACCTTCATTGCCACTCCACCTACTCGCTGCTGGAGGCGTTGCCGAGTCCCGAGGAGATCGTTTTGCGAGCCAAGGAACTGGGTCAGAACGCCGTCGGCATCGCGGACAAGGGGCACATCTACGGTTTGATCGAGTTCTATCAGTATGCCGAAAAACACGGACTGAAACCTATTGTGGGGATGGAAGCGATGGTGGCGGCACGAACCAGAACGGACAAGGAGAGCGGCGTGGATACGAAGAGCTTCCCGCTGACGCTCCTCTGTGAGACGCAGGAGGGATACGAGAATCTGCTGAAACTGGCGACGGCTGCGGCACTGGAAGGCATGTACTACAAACCGCGCGTGGACGGCGAACTGCTGGAACGATTCGGCAAGGGGTTGATAGCGCTCACGGGTCCGATCACGGGCGCCATCGGACAGGCGGCACTGGCGGAAGACGGCGACAGAATCCGGGAGCTCACGCAGCAGTATCGCGGCTGGTTCGGACACGACAACGTCTACTACGAACTGATGGATCTGCCGCAGGTGGCGGGACAAGCGGAAGTCAATCAGCAACTCATTGCGTTTGCCAAAGAACTCGCCGTTCCCCTCGTCGTCACCTGCAACAGTCACTACTGCCGCAGGGAAGATGCGGAAGCGCATGACATTCTCCTCTGCATCCAGAAGGGGGCCAACGTGGCCGATCCCGGGCGCTTCAGCATGCGCGACACCGATTTTTCCATGCGACCGTTCGCGGAGTTGGAAGCGGCGTTCGCCCACGTGCCGGAAGCATTGGAGAACACACGGGTGATCGCCGACCGATGCCAAATGACCATTCAATTCGGCGAAAATCGCATTCCCCGCTTTCCGGTCCCGGGAGGATGCACGGAAGAACAGTATCTCATCGAATTGTGTGAAGCGGGATTCCGGCGGCGGTACAGCCAAGAAACGCACGAACTGCGGCAGCGTTTGGACTATGAACTGAGCGTTATCAAACAAGTGGGATTCGCCGGGTACTTTTTGATCGTGCAGGATTTTGTGAATGAGGCGAAGCGCCGCGGCATCACCGTGGGGCCGGGGCGCGGTTCGGCGGCCGGATCGATGGTGAGCTACTGCCTGGGCATCACCGGCGTCGATCCCATACCGCACGGACTGCTCTTCGAACGGTTCCTCAATCCCGAACGCATCTCCATGCCGGATATCGACCTCGACTTTGCTGACAATCGACGCGATGAAGTACTGCAGTACGTTCGTGAGAAGTATGGCACCGATCATGTCGCGCAGATCTGCACCTTCGGGACGCTGGCGGCGCGCGCAGCCGTAAAGGACGTGGGTCGGGCGTTCGGCATCCCATTCCTGGAGATGAACACGTTGGCCAAGCTCATTCCCGAACGACCGGGTGTGAAACTGAAAGACGCGCTGGAAACGCACGAGCTGAAGGCCGTCTACGAAGGCAACGAACTCTATCGCAAAGTGATTGATAACGCGCTCAAGCTGGAGGGCAAAGCGCGGCACGTCTCGGTGCATGCCTGCGGCGTCATCATTACTCCCGAACCCGCCGCCACCTATACAGCGCTGCAGCGCGCGCCCAAAGATGAGCACACCATCATCACGCAGTACGGCGCGAAACCATTGGAAGCACTCGGTCTCCTGAAGATGGATTTCCTGGGACTCATGAACCTCACCGTCATCCAGACGGCGCTGGAAATCATCAAACGCACGCGTGAGACGACCATCGACATCGCCGCCATTCCCATCGATGACGCAGAGACATTCCGCCTGCTGCAACGCGGCGACACCACCGGTGTCTTCCAGTTGGAATCGGCGGGAATGCGTCGGTATCTTCGTCAACTCAAGCCCACGGAATTCGGTGACATCACTGCCATGGTCTCGCTGTATCGCCCGGGTCCCATGGAGTGGATCGACAGCTTCATCAAGCGCAAGCATGGCCGGGAGAAAGTGCGGTACGTTCACGAAGATCTGCGCCCGATTCTGGAGCCGACATTCGGCATCGGCATCTACCAGGAACAGATTTTGCAGATCGCGCAGGTATTTGCGGGATTCAGCTTGGGCGAAGCGGATCTGCTGCGGCGGGCCATCGGGAAGAAAATCAAGAAGGAACTGGATGCGCAGCGTGACAAGTTCATCAAGGGTGCGATCGAAAATAGCTATCCCCGGAACCTTGCGGAGGAGATCTTTGATGATGTCATCACTCCCTTCGCCGGCTACGGCTTCAACAAATCGCACGCGGTGGGCTACGCACGCATCGCCTACGAAACCGCCTACCTGAAAGCCAATTACTCCGCGGAATTCATGGCGGCGCTGCTGAGTTCCGATGCGCAGGACACCGAGCGCGTGATGATTGAAATCGAGGAGTGTCGCTCGATGGGCATCGAAGTGCTGCCTCCGGATATCAATGAATCCCTGAGTCACTTCACGGTGATCCCGCCTTCGCCGAATGACGGAATGACCAATGACCAAACCCCAATACCCAATACCCAATACGCAATACGTTTCGGCCTCTCCGCCATCAAAGGCATCGGAGAATCCTCGGTGTATTTGATCATTGAAGAACGCGAATCTCACGGAAAATTCGTGTCCATCGAAGATTTTGCACGAAGGCTTCCGGCCAAAATACTCAACAAGAAACTGCTGGAATCCCTCGCCAAATCCGGTGCGCTCGACAGCTTGGGAGAGCGCCGCGCACTCGTGGAACATCAGCAATTCATCGCCGATTACGGGAGAGCGGAGGGAGCTTCGGGAGGATCGCAAACGGACCTCTTCGGCGCGCTGGGGGCGGACGTGGCGATGGCGAAGATCGAATTTCCGGCGCTGCCTCCGGCTACGCCGCAGCAGAAACTCCAGTGGGAGAAAGAGACGTTGGGTTTGTACGTGTCCAGCCATCCGCTTGCCGGCATGCGCGCGTACATCGGGCGCAAGGCGCGGCTCATCGGAGAGATCGTAGCCGCCGATGTCGGCAAGAAGATCACGGTTGCGGGCATCCAGGAAGGCATCAAGAAAATCCGTACGAAGAAAGGGGAAACCATGGCGATCGTCACGCTGGAAGATCCCACCGGCAAAATGGAAGTGACGCTGTTCCCGCGTATCTACGATGAAGTGGGTGCGGTGCTGGAACAGCCCGACACGGTGCTCGTGGTCGGCGGAACGGTGGATCTGCGCATGGGACAACTGCAGATGCGCGCGGATGCGGTGAAACGTTCGTCTCTCTCCGCGATGATCAGGCGCGCCAAAGAGGACGGTGTTTTCGATGAGGAAGAAGCGAAACGCGGTCTCTCAGTCGCGCGAAAGGTCATAGAGGAGGAGGAAGCGGTGGAAGCGGTGGACGAAGAAGGGAATGTCATCGCTGGTGAACGCGTGGTCGTCCGCACGGAGGAGGCGACGGGGGCACCCGGCGAGGAACTTTTTGGTCCGCTGGCGAAGTGGATCGCGGACGGCATGCCACCACCCGTCCTGCCCGGTGCATCACCGGATGCGCCGCGGGGCGCGGGGACGCAGGCGAGACGTTCCGACGGAACGTCTCTACAGGAACATGCTGCGCATACGATCCTCCTCCCGCCCCGCGCCCCGCGCCAACTGCTGCTGGATCTCAAAGACCTCTTCGCGCTGTCGCCGGGCACGGATGCGATCGCACTGCAAATCGGCGGGCAAATCATTCCGCTCCCCGTCACGGTCGACTTCAGCGAAGAATTGCAGGAGAAAGTGGAGGAGGTGATTGGGAAGTACGGGGAGTAACAGAGTAACGGAGTAACGGAGTAACGGAGTAACGGAGTAACGGAGTAACAGAGTAACAGAGTAACGGAGACGAAAATCCTCCTCAGAAAACCCCTGTTATTCTGTTATTCTGATATTCTGTTATTCTCCCCCCATGCAGCAAACCTGCCGCCACTGTCAGCAATCGTTTGAAATTACCGATGATGATCTCGCTTTTTACGAAAAAGTTTCTCCCGTCTTCAATGGCAAGAAAGAGCCGATCCCGCCGCCGACAATGTGTCCGGAGTGCCGCATCCAGCGACATTTCACATGGCGAAACGAACGGAATCTCATTCGGCGCACATGCGACTCCTGCAAGAAATCCGTTGTTTCCATTTACCATGACGATGCATCCTTTCTCATTTACTGTAATGACTGTTGGTGGGGAAACAGTTGGGATGCGATGCATTTCGGAAGAGATGTTGATTTTTCAAAATCGTTTTTTGCACAATTGCGAGAAATCCGCTCGATTGTACCGCGTAATGCTCTTTACCTCAATAATGCCATCAACAGCGATTACTGTAACCATTCTCTTGACCTCAAGGATTGTTATCTCTGTGCATGCGTCGGTAACAACACTCAGAACGGCTATTATTCAAAATGGATTCTCGGTTCGCGAGATTTCAGTGATTGCTACCAGCTCGTCGATAGTGAACTGTGTTACGAATCTCTGTACTCCAATAATTGCTATCACTGCATCAGCGCCATTCGTTCTCAGGAATGCCGTGACAGTGCATTTCTCTATGATTGCATCGGATGTAGCGATTGCTTCCAGTGCTGGAATTTGCGGCACAAACGCTTCCATATTCAGAACGTTGCATACTCCGAAGAAGAATATCGGCGGCGCATGAAAGAGATTTATTTATCCGTTCATGATTCCTTCGCGAACGTACGAAAAGAGTTTTTTACACTCATCGAAACACGCGCCATTCATCAATCTCAATTCAACAAACAATGTGAGGACGTTTCCGGTGATTTTCTTGTTCGATGCAAAAATGTCCATGATTCGTTCGATGTCGAAGATGCACAGGATTGTCGCTACTGTTACGGCTGCGGTGGCATCAAAGATTGTTATGACATCAACGAAGCGGCGATTCATTGCGAACTGCAGTACGATTGCCAGTCTTGCGACAAAGGGCAACGGACGCTCTTCAGCCATACGTCCTATTACGATAGTGACATGATTTTGTGCGATTCCTGCCATAGCTGTTCGAACGTATTTGGCTGTATCGGCATGCGTAACGCTCGATACTGCATCCTCAACAAGCAGTACACGAAAGAGGAGTACAACGATCTCGTTCCCAAGATCATTGCAAAGATGCGAGCGGATGGGGAGTGGGGAGAGTTTTTCCCCGTGACCATGTCTCCGTTTGCGTACAACGAAACGGTTGCACAGGAGTATTTTCCAATGACCAAGGAAGAGGTACTGGCTCGCGGTTGGAAGTGGCGGGATCAGACGGATGAAATGCCAAAAGTCGAGAGAATCATCCCCGCAGTGCAACTGCCCGATTCCATCGACGATATCCCGGACGACATTCTCAATTGGGCAATCGAGTGCGAAGCAACGAAAAGACCGTTCAAAATCATTAAGCAGGAATTGGAATTCTACAGACAGATGCGCCTCCCCGTTCCCCACTTCCATCCCGACGAGCGGCACAGGAGGAGGATGGCACTGAGGAATCCCCGGAAACTCTGGAAGCGCGAGTGCATGAAGTGCGGGAAGGCAATCGAGACGAGTTACAGCCCAGACCGACCGGAGATCGTGTACTGTGAATCCTGCTATCTTGCCGCTGTCTATTGATGGGTTTGTGCAGGATTCACCCTGAGCGACCCCGAGCTTGTCGAGGGGGAGTCGAAGGGTGAGGAGTGTTATTTGAAGGAGGTGTATTGAGGACACTTCCTTCTTTTCTGTCTGCCGCACAGAAAAGAAGCAAAAGAAGCCACCGCGAACCAAAACCCCTCCGGACGTGCCTGCGTGGGGATACTCCATGACGGAACAACACTCTATCGCATCGTTTGTATGCTTGGAAATACCGGGCAACACCTCTTCACCCCCCGTGGTTCGCGGAACCCCTCTGTCACGGAAAAGGATTATTCCCTGCTATCAGAGACCGTCTGCCCTGTTACTCTGTTATTCGGTTACTCTGTTACTCTGTTCTTCGCCATGCATCTCCTCCCCTTCTCCCCATCGGCTCTTGCCGAAGCCCTCGCGATCCTCCGGCAGGGCGGAGTCGTCGCCCATGCGACGGAGACGTGCTACGGACTGGCGTGCGACCTCGGCAATCCCCATGCCGTCGCGACATTGTTTGCAATCAAGCAGCGACCTGCAACCCAGCCGGTCAGCGCGCTCTTCGCCTCAGTCAAACAGGCTGAACAGTATGTACAGTGGAATGAACATGCGGAGGAGCTTGTGGCACGGCACCTCCCGGGTCCGCTGACCCTGATCCTGCCCTTACGAATCGATGCGCCTCTTGCTCTTCACCCCATCCCACAAACCGACAAACGAACTAACGAAATAACGAATCAACGAACAACAACACTCGGAGTCCGCGTTTCCTCCCATCCCCACGCCCAGTCACTGGTCGAAGCGTACGGCAGACCGATCAGTACTACCTCCGCCAATCTGCACGGCCTGGCCAACACGTACTGTGTCGAGGACATCCTCGCGCAATTTGCCGACCGATCCGCCCAACCGGATTTGATACTGGACGGCGGTCTGCTCCCGCCTGTGCCGCCCTCGACGATAGTGGATGTGACCCGAGAGGAGAATCGGATTGTGCGAGAGGGAAGGAGAGAAAGAAAATAATGCGAACGAATTTCGGATGGATGTTCCATTGCATGCGTCAGTATCCGATGCGCGCGCACCGTGCCCCCTCACTCATGCTGGATACTTTCTCGCAGATCGCCATCTTCCTCTTCGGCATCACCTCCATCTTTCTCCTCGGACGAAAGAACAAGTGGGGGATGGTGGCGGGGCTCGCCGCACAACCGTTTTGGTTCATCACCACGTACCTGCATGAACAATGGTGGCTATTTCTGGTCACCATCCTCTACACCGGCGTCTGGATCTCCGGCATCAGGACCTGGTTTGCCGTCAAGGATGCGGCACCCTGAGACATTTTCAACTGTTCCATGTCAACATCCTGGCAGATGCTCATCTTCCTTCCTTCGTCCCTCGTCCTCCGTCCTTAGTCCTTAGTCCTTAGTCCTTAGTCCTTCGTCCCACGTCCTCCTTCCTCCGTATCACCCGCTCCACTTTTCCCTGCACCATCCAGCCCTCGTACGGCGTCCATCCGCACTGCGTACGTAATTCCGCTCCCCGAATGGTCCACTGCTTAGCGGGATCCACAATCACGAGATCCACCGCTTTGTCTTCCTCGATTTCACTGACGCCGAGGTGAAAAATGCGATTGGGATTGACGACGCACAGGCGCACGATGTCTTCGTAGGTGAAGGGAGGGCAGGAGACGTGCGGTTCCGCGGGGTGCGGCCATTTCCCCGCAGCAACCGAAAGCAAGAGCGGCAGCATGGTCTCCACGCCGGGAATACCGCCGGGGGCCTGCAGAGGCTCCGCAACGTTCTTCTCCGCGAGCGTATGCGGCGCGTGATCGGTCACGATGCAGTCGATGACGCCGTCCTTGATCCCCTGCCACAACGCCGTTCTGTGCTTGGGCGAACGGATGGGCGGGTTCACTTTGATGAGAGCACCCAATCGTTCGTAGTCATCCGTGGAGAGGAAGAGGTGGTGCGTGGCCACCTCACACGTGACGGCGATGCCTTCCGCCTTGGCTGCGCGAATGAGTCCCACTCCGCCCTCGGTGGAGAGGTGAGCGATGTGCAGGTGCGTTCCATGGGTCTTGGCCAGTGCCAGCACCGTCTTGATGGCGGACATCTCGCTGTACGAGGGGCGAATGAGTGAGTGTGCCGCGATGTTCATGCGCGTGTTCTGCAGAGCGGATTGCGCATTGATCTCCGGATCTTCACAGTGCGCCACCAGTGTCAATTCATGCGCGGCACAAAACGCAAATACGGCATCGAGCAGAGCGGGATCGACGCGCTGATTGCCCGTGGAGTGATCCAAGTAGATCTTCACGCCGCAGAGATGCGCGCGCAGATGACGTCCCTCCTTCGTATCATCCGCCAGCAAATGCGCCAGTTCCTCCAGGTGCGCGGCCTCCCGCACGCCGAAGAAAAACCGCAGCGCACCATCGGTGACGGATTGCGCCCGCCGCACTTTGTCCGCAAACGCCTCGGTCGTGACGGTGGGCGGATCGGTGTTGGGCATATCGCAGCAGAGTGTCACGCCGCCCGCCCGCGCGGCGAGTGCGCCGCTCTTCATCGTCTCCTTCTCCGGAAATCCCGGTTCACGGAAATGGACGTGACAATCCGCCAGCCCCGGGAATACCCATTTGCCGGAGATGTCGTCCACCGCGTCGTACTCTTCCACAAACCGGTCGATCTCTTCGATCGCGCCATCCCGCAGGAGAATATCGTCTTTCGTGGTGCGATCGCCTGCAACAATCGTTCCACCTTGAAAAAGGAGAGAGCTCATGGGGGAAGGGTAGCATATAAATAGCACCGTGCTCACACTTTTTTATGCACTCAAAGATTTCGTTACTCGTTTCCGGTTATTCGTTATTCGTCTCACTCTTCACAAAAGAGCAACTTGAAACGGGAAACGAACAACCATCAAACCAATCGTAAGAGATGCGCGATCAGCGCCATGCGCATGGGCACCCCGTTGTGCGCTTCACGGAAGAAGGCGGCCGCGGGGAGTGCATCGACGTCTTCGGTGATTTCTCCCACGCGTGGCAGCGGATGCATCACGGTGCACTGCTTCCCCTGCAGCAGATCGGCGGTGAGGATGTAGGCCAATTTGAGGCGCTCGTACTCGGCGGCGTCTGCAAACCGTTCCTTCTGGACGCGCGTCATGTAGAGGACGTCCGCCTGCAGCCCTTCCTTCAGATCCGTCGTTTCGATGTACGCGATTCCCTTTTCCCGGAGGAGATTCGTCACTTTCTCCGGCATGGGAAGCGCAGCCGGTGACACGAACGTGAAACGCACGGAGGGGAAGAGGGAGAGGAGCTGCGTGAGAGAGTGAACCGTACGACCGAATTTCAGATCACCGACCATCGCGATGTGCACTCCTTCGATGCCGCCACGTTCCTTTTGAATCGTATACAAATCAAGAAGCGCCTGTGTGGGATGCTGGCCCGGCCCGTCGCCCGCGTTGATGAAGGGGACCTCACTGACGGCTGCCGCGCGATCCGCCGATCCCATCTGCGGATGGCGCATGGCGATGACATCGGCATAGCCCCCGACGACGCGGATGGTATCTTCGATGGTTTCGCCTTTGCTGATGGAACTGAATTCCACCCCCTCCGCGCTGATGACTTTCCCGCCCAGGCGCAGCATCGCCGTCTCGAAGCTCAGACGCGTGCGCGTACTGGGTTCGTAGAAGAGCGCCGCAAGCACTTTCCCCCCGGCGAGATCCGTCCCGCCGTCTTTTTGGATGGCTGCTTCCATGCGAGCGGCGGTTGCCAGAAGAAGCTCCGCATCCGATCGGTTGATCTGGAGAGCGGACGTGAGGGCGGTGAAGGAGAGGGTCATAGCGCAGTGAGCGTAGTAGAGGAAGGTAAGTTTGTCTACACTCTTCGCATCACGTCGCATGCCACGTTCGTCACCGGCCGTCTCATCGCCTCTTCCACCCTGTGGCAGATTGCCAGCCAAACGGTGATGGCGGCCCTTTCCATCGTCACCATCAAGTTCGTGGCCATCGGACTCAGCACGGAGCTGGCGGGTACGTATCAATCTGCGTACGGATTCCTGCAGATTTTCGGCATTCTGGCGGACTTTGGACTCTACGCGGTGGCCGTGCGCGAAGTGAGCAGACAGCGGGAGGAGGACAGACCGCGCGTGCTGGGAGCCATCATCATGCTGCGCGCACTCATCACTGTGCTGTCACTGGGTACCGCGCTCGTCATCGCCTGGCTGGTGCCCGTCTGGCAGGGAACGCCGTTGCCGCTTTCCATCACGATCGCGGCGTTCGTCCCCTTCTTCACGCTCCTGGCCGGCATCCGACGCACCGTGTTCCAAGTGCACTACCGCATGCGGGGCGTCTTCGTCGCGGAAGTGTCGCAGCGCATCGTCGCGGTATTTCTGATCGGCGCGGTGATCGCGGCGGGCGTACGGGACAGTACCGATCCCGCCATCCTGCAACTCTTCCTGCTTTCCGGGAGCATCGGCGCGCTGATACTGCTTCTCCTCTCCATTTTCCTCTCCCGCAGGTTGCTGATACCGGTGCTGCGATGGGACGGGGCGGAAATCCGACGACTGCTCGCGCTGGCCGCGCCCTACGGCATCGCCTTCCTCTGCACCGCGCTGTACCGCCAGACCGACGTGACGCTCATCGCGCTCCTGCGTCCCGATTACGAATTGCAGAACGCCTACTACGGCTTTGCGATGCGTGCGGTGGAGATGGGCTACCTCATCCCCACGTTTTTGCTGAATTCCACGCTGCCATCCCTCAGCGAGCGCGATGCGCAGGGTCACGACACGCGCGCGTTTCTGGGAAAGATCCTCCTCACGATCCTCCTCACGGGAGCGATCATGGCGCTCTACGCCGCTCTCTGGAGCCGCCCGATCATGCTGCTGCTCACGCGGCCCGAGTTCGTGAGCGGGGGAGAGGTGCTCGCGGGAGCCGATACGGCGCTGCGCCTCCTCGCGCTTCCGCTCTTCCTCAACGGCATTGTGCTCTTTGCGTTTTACAGTCTGCTGACGCGCCACGTCTGGCGACCGCTCGTCGCGATTCTCAGCCTCGGCGCCGTCCTCTCCATTCTCCTCAATGTCCTTCTCATCCCGTCACTCGGGTTCGTCGGAGCGGCCTACACCTCCATGGTGCTGCACGTTTTGCTCGCACTCGTACTCTTCCTCGTCAGCCGCCGCGTGCTCCCCGTTTCGCTTCCCCGTCCCCTCCTCCTGCGTTTCCTGCTGCTGATCGTTCTCTTTGGCATCGTGCTCCTGCTCTTCCAACCCTTCCTCACCTCGAGTCTCCTGACCGTCCTCCTCGGCATCGTTTCCGTCGCAATGCTGGGACTCTTGGTGCGGATCACGGGGATACGAACATTGCTGTAGTCCTCAGTCCCGAAACGCAATCGACTCCAAAAGTACTCGTATCGGATAGGCGATGTACGGATCGGTGCTGGGCGTTTCGACGGTCAATATCGATGTGCGACGCGGGATGATGAGGTGCAGAAACGATCGGTTGGCGTCCGATGTCGTACGGTAGGCGACGATGGTGCGGCCGCTGCCCGATCCGGGATCCTGAAAAGACGTCACCGTGCTGACGATGCGACTGGTGAGCGGGTTGATGCGGATCTGCTCGTACTGGTTTTGCATCGCCTCCTCCATGTCGATGTCTTTGAGAGGATGCACGGTGAGCAGGAGATCAACGGGGTGCAAAGCATCCTCCGGCGTCCCGACGAAAATCGTACGGGAAATATTCCACTCGCCGGCATCCACCTCCCACGAAGGCGGGTAGAGGAAGGACAGTGTGCCGTCCTTGGTGGCGAAGCGCTCCCATCCCCGGGTGAAATCCTCAAGAGTGATGAAGTTGGCGGCGGGATCGAAGAGGGCGGGGATCGCCAGCGGCACCTCCGGCGGAGGCGGTGGCGGAGTGTCCAAGATCTGCGCACGCGTACCGGCGCCGCATCCGGCAAGAAGGAGTGAGAGAAGCAGCAGGGGGAGAGGGCGTGGCATGGGTGGGGGATAGGGACTTGGGATTTGGGATTTGGAATTTGGGACTAGGAACTCATCACTCACAACTCATAACTCACAACTCATAACTCGTCACTCATTCTTCAATCGTCAGTTCCACGCTGTCTTCGCTCGTGTTGCCGGCCAAATCCGTGGCGACAGCCCGCAGTTCGTACGTACCCGGCGCCGCAGTTTGCTCCCACTCCAACGCAAAGGGACTTTTGGGGCGCGTGGTGAGGAGGCGGCGATCGAGGAAGAATTCCACGTACTTGATGCCGCCGTCATCCTCGGCTTTTGCAGCAAGCGAGATGGTGGTGCCGCTGCGCGCGGTGAGCGGTCCCCTCGGAGTGATGAAACGTATGGTCGGATCGGTCTCGTCCTCTTCGAAACGGAACGTCACTTCCTCACGTGCGGTGTTGAAGTACTCATCCGTCAACGTGAGGACCAACGTGTGCGTCCCCCCCTCGCTGATGGAACGCGGGACGCGGATCTGGAGCTCGAACGGCTCCGTGGTGACGGAACCTGCCGGCTTGCCGTCGATGGTCGCGGAGATTTCCCGAATGGAAGAACCGACGACACTTTCATACTGTGGGCGGAAGGAGGGATACGTTGCGGAGCCTCCCTGCGCGGGGGAGAGCAGCGTGAGACGCGGCTGCACGGAGCGGCCGGGCGTGAGCGCAAGGCTGCACGTCTCCACGGGGATCAGCGGCAGCGGCAAACCCGCACCGGAAAATGAACCGGTGAGTGCATCGTAGCTCTCCATCACGCCTCCCGCCCAGGCGAGGACGGCCTGCTGCCACGCGGGAAACCGGTCGGCCATCACTTCCCGAGGGGAGAAGTAACTGCGCTCCTCCGCGGCTTCCGCCGGGCACTCGGGTGATGCGAGGAGTCCCGTGACGCGGTCGACCGATACCCGCACGCAAGCGGGATCCGGTTGAGTGGGTGCGCGCTCCTGCAGGAAGAGATCTCCCGCGCGATGGGAGATCGGCGTGCACTCGGTGGGCAGCTGTCCCGAGAGCAGGGAGATCTGCGGTTGGACCAGGCCGGATGGCTGCGCGAAGGATGCGACAGGTGACTCCAGCAGTTTGTGGGCACGCACCATGAAGTCCTTCCAGAGAGGCGCGGCTTGCGAGAGGGATTCCGCTTTGACGGAGAGCGGAGCGGCATCGGCGTTGCCGATCCACACGCCCGCGACGATGTTCGGCGTGTACCCCATCGTCCACAGGTTATCGGGCTTGCGCTCCGTGCAGTTCCCCCTGTCATCGCGCTTCAGGCATTTGTTGCTGGTGCCCGTCTTGGCCGCCGTCGCCATGCCGGGCACGGAGAGCGTCGCCTGCCAAAATTCGTTGGGCCGGGCGGAGACATCACTGAGGATCGACGTTATCTGGTAGGCGATGCGCGGATCGACGGCCTGCGTCCCCTCTGCGTTCTCATCGGATTCGTAGAGGATGTTCCCGCGACGGTCTTTGATGCGCCGGATGCTGACGAGCGGTTTGAGGATGCCGCCATTGGCGAACGTTGCGTAGGCCTGCGTCATCTCCAGGAGCGGCGTCTCACCGGCACCCAGTGCCAGCGGCCACCCGTAGCTGAAATCGGGATTGCTCTCCAGAAACGCCTGCTTCTGCCGGGCGGGAGAGGGCGCACCCAAACGCGTGGCGATATCGAGGACGCCCTGGTCTTCCCCACCCAGGAAGTAGGCTTTGATGGCGGGGATGTTGCGCGACGCCCCCAGTGCGCGACGGACGGTCGTGAGTCCCCAGAAGCCTCCGTCGAAGTTCTGCGGCGTCTCTTCGCCGATCTTCGTCGGCACGTCAAAGAGCACCGTTCCGGGTCCGTACCCCCGCTCGAAAGCGGCGGCATATACCAGCGGCTTGAAACTGGACCCCGGTTGACGCGGCGCGCGTGCCATGTCGACCTTGCCGTCGTGCTCATCGTCGTTGTAATCGGCGTTCCCCACGTACGCCAGGATGTGATTGGTCCCCGCCTCGGCGGCGACAAGCGCGATGTTGTGTCCCTCATAGAGTCGGCTGATGTCCTCGCGGCGATTGAGGACCACCTGTTCCGCAGCCTGCTGCATCCGCCAGTCGAGCGTCGTTTCGATGATCAGTCCCCCCTGGCTGAGAATGCCCTCTTCGGCGCCACTTGCCAGCAATTCCTCCACTTGCGCCTTCACCCAGAGCACGAAGTGCGGCGCGCGAATGCTCTCGCGGGAGGGGGAGAACGTGATGGTGTGCAACTCCTCCAGCGCGCTGAGACGCTCGGCTTCGGTGATGAACTCGCTGTCCTGCATGTTCCGGAGTACCTGATCGGTGCGGCCTCCCACGTACACCGTCAGACTGCCGGTCCCCACGAATGTGCCCAGCAGGCCGATGGAGACGTCCTCGTCATCGATCTGCGATGCTTTGGTGATGCGTCCGCTCGCGATCTGCCGCAGCACCTCATCGGTGACCGTCGTGCGCACGTGCTTGCCGTACGGGCTGAAGTACGTCGGGCGTTGCGGGAGGGCGGCGAGGATGGCCGACTGCGCGAGGGACAGATCCTGCGCCGCCGCGTTGAAGTACGTACGACTGGCCAGCTCGATGCCGTAGGCATTCTGTCCGAAGGGAATCCAGTTGAGGTAGAGGTTCACGAGTTCGTCCTTGTCGTACCGTGATTCCAGCTGACACCCGAGGACGAGCTCCTTGAGTTTGCGGCTCAGCAGATTCTCCCCCTTGAGATCAAGCGCGTTGCGTGCCAGCTGTCTCGTGAGCGTGGAGGCGCCTCCCGCCTGCCCGAATCGGTAGAAGACGCGGGCGATGGCACGCATGTCCAGGCATCCGCGCTCGTAGAAACGCTCGTCCTCGATGGCGACGATCGCGTTCTTCATGTGCTGTGGGATCTGCTCACCGGGAATGAACGTCCGGTTTTCCTCATCGAAGAGACGGTACAGTTCGGTCTGATTGCGATCGACGATGACCGAGCTCTGCGATGCGATGAGGCTGCGGGGGTCGGAGATATCCGGCAGGGTCCACCACAGGAAGAGGAAGTACAGCGCGCCCCCGCCTATGCAGAGGAGTGCCAACCGCTTGCACCACTGCCGCATGCCGCCGCGTCGCGCCCATGCGCCTGTCATGCGGAATCGGCGTTCGCCGTGAGGACGGCGCGGGGGGGGAGGCGGAGAAGCGCGCATCGGTTCCGACCGCTGTGAAGCCTGCGACGCAGCCAAGCTGCGCATGGAAAAACCGTTGCCCATGGGAGCCCCCAGTGTACGAGCACGCTCGCCCCCGGCGCAACGTGCAGCGGGTGATTTTTTGTGCTATACTGGTCTGATGATGCGAAGGTTTCTTCACCGGACGGCGTTCTTTCTCCTCCTGACGCTTACCGTGCTTCCCGGAGAGACGTACGCACAGTCATCCGCAGGCGGTTACGCACCGCAAACGCTGCACGTGAACGTGGGCACCACTCTCACATTCTGGTCCATCGTGCAAAATATCGTCACCTTTCTCGCCAATTCCATCGTCCTCATCTCCACCGCCATGTTCGTCGTCGGTGCCGTTCTGATGATGGCATCGGGCGTGAAGGAGGATTGGAAGCAGCGCGGCAAAGATTTTCTCATCGGCTCCACTCTTGGTATCATCGTGGTTCTGGGGGCCTACGCTCTCTTCCGGACGGTCAATTGCTTCCTGACACCCGGATGCATCTAGGCGGTAAAAAAACTCGAGAATCCGTTTCCCCTTCCTTGCTCTTCCCCTACACTCCGCGTCATGCACGATGACGACACCGCACTTCCCGGCATTTTGGAACGTCTGGAGCGTGCAGAACAGTACAAGCTCGCCGGTCGGCACGTCGAAGCTCTCGCCATTCTGGAGGAGCTTATCTTGGAAGATCCGTCGAATGTGTCCGCGCTGGAGGAAATTGCCGATAACGAACTGAGCTTGGACCACTTCGATCGGGCCAAGGCGGCCGCCATGCAGGCCGTCGCACTGGACAGAGGCAGTTACACCGGTCACTATATTCTCGGCTTCCTGCACTCCTCTGCGGAGCGATGGGACGAAGCGTTGACTTGCCTGCGTGAAGCCAATCGCCTGCGCGCCAATCACCCGGAGATCCTCCGTTGTCTGGGTTGGGCGCTCTTCCGCAGGGGCCGCCGCCTCCCGGGGCTCGTGACCATCGAACGCGCCCTCAACTTAGACAGCGACAACGCACTCATTCTCTGCGACCTGGGCGTGTGCCATCTGGAACTCCGTCATTTCTCCAAGGCGCGGGCGCTCTTTCGGCGCGCGCTCGATTTGGAACCGGGGAATCCGCGTGCGCGCGCGTGCGTCGATGCCATCACACATCTGGAAGTGCAGGGGAACACTCGGGAGATGAACGTGAAGGGATAGGGTTTGCACGATGTCTCTGGTACACTTCCATGCCATGAGACAGGCGACCGATACGCAGAACGCAGTGCGCCGCGGCATTCGCAGAGGATGTCGGCAGATCGTCCGTGACCGCGGATGGGGAACCACGCTGCTCCTGCTGACGATGCTGCTCCTGCTGATGCAAATTTTTTCGGTCCTCCTCCTGGGACTGGAGGGCGGCAACCGCTTGCTCACCGGGCGGGCCGCGCTGCATTTGGAGATCCGTCCCGATGCGTCGGAATCCGATATGCAGGAGCTCTACGCCGCACTCCGCCAGCAGCCTTCCGTCCGTAGCGTCACCTTCGTGACGCGCGCGGAAGCCCTGCGACGCGAGCAGCTGCGCGACCCGGAACTCATCGCCTTTCTGGAGGAGTACGACCTGGACAATCCCTTCCCGGACACGCTCTCCGTCTTGCTCGTTTCCCTGGATGCGTACGACGATTTCCACTCGTTTATCCGGCAGGATCGTTGGCAGGATGTCATCAATCCCGCGTACCTCTCGTCGGTGACGGGACAGGAGCGCTCCGTGCGCACGCTTTTGCAGGTGACGGGTGCGGTGCGGATGCTGGTGACGCTCTTCATCGGCGCAGGGTTCGTGCTGCTGTGCTTCGTCATTATCGAGTGGGTGATGCGTTCCATGACGCGTCGTCGGCGGGAGATCGAACTGGAGCACGCACTGGGCGCGCCGCCGCTCTCCATCATCATTCCGCCGGTCACGGAGATGTCGGCGCTCCTGCTGCTTTCAGGCGTGCTCTCCATGCTCATCACGGGTGCTCTCCTCGCGAGCGTTCCCCTCCTGGTCCCGGCCATGGCGTCGGAGGAACCCTTCACCGCCTTCACGGCCGAGGCGGTCCCCCTGCTTTGGCAGGTTCTCCCACTCCTCTTCGCCGCGGAACTGCTCCTGCTGCCGCTCCTGGCTTTCGCCGGAACGGTGCTGGGCGTGCGCGCCACCTTCGGTCGATCGTTCGCCGTGCCCGCGTGAGTCCGTTCAAACGTTCGCCGCCGTATGAATCCATCGTGCTGCGCTCCGTCGATATCGGCGAGGCCGACCGTTTCTGCGTGTTCTGGACGCGCGAAGCCGGGCGCGTGACTGCCCGGGCGAGGAGCGTACGAAAAACATCGAGCAGACTGGGCGGATCCCTCCTGCCGTTTCGGCATCTCTCGATGGAACTGGTGGAACGTGACGGACGTTCCCTCGTCGTCTCGGCCACCGACCGGGGCGATCTGACGCCGCCCGGGGACTTCGCCCGGTTGGTGATGGCGGAACGGGGCGTGGAACTGCTGCTCGCGCTGACGGAGGAAGGGGAACCGCTGCCCGCCGTGTTTGACCTGCTGCATCGCTTCATCCTGCTGTGTGCGGATCCCTCTCTCCGGCCGTTGCCCGCTTTCCAACTGCGTCTCCTGCATCTCCTCGGGTTGCTTCCCGCCCATACCGAAGACGAACGCTTCAGCCGCCTCCCGCCCGATACTCGCTCCTTCGTCCTGCTCTGTACCCGCACGAATGACCTCCGTGTCCTCACGGATCTCTGCCCCGCCGACCCCGCGCTGGACGCTTTCCTCCGCACCGTTCAGAGCAGCCATCTCTCCCGTCCGCTGAAATCGGAGGGGGTGGGGGAATAGGGAACCTGTGGAATACCGGCAGTATGTTCATGCAGTACATTGATGACATCATGGGGCAGAGGACGCAGTATGAACTCCTCTTCTCCTCCATCCGACAACACTTCAGATATCGCGATACACTTCCTTGCGATGTTTGATGGAAAGCACATGAAGAATATGCAGCGCGTCGCCACTTACATCGCACACTGCCCGATACTCTCCGATGCGAAAACGGTACGTGCCGCGGGCGGAATTGCGAAGACGCTTGGCAAAGGAGAGAGGATCATCCTGCTGCGCAAACCAAGACATCTTCTGCAGGATACGACGAGAAATGTCCGGAGGAAAACGTACAAGATCCGCCCGTGCTCGTTTTGTGTACTCGATTGTCACATGCCAAGCATCTCCTCCATCTCCTTCTGTGTAAAGACCTCTCCCCGCTTCACCTGTTCCCGTGCTTCTGCAATTTCTTGTTCAAATTCTCGCATAGTCAGACGTTTCGTCTTCAAAGGTGTCACACGCGCCACGGGTTCCGCATGACGCATGACAATGAAGTGCACATTATGCTCTTGGGATTCACGCAGAAATTTGGTCATATTTTCGCGAAAAGAGCGAATACTGACCATGCGAGTGGTGGCAGGTTGCGAAGGCATGCAGAAATAGTGTACAAAATTGTGATCACAATTGCAAGCACTTTTCAGTCCGACAACATCTCCTCCCCCGCAGGCGCATCGGTGAGGCTGCCGGTACCTGATGTCAAAGATGCGACGCCGATCTGCCAGAAGAGCGGACGCGCTTGATAGACGGAATACGTTCCCTCGATGTTCTCCTTGCCATCTTTGCGCAGGATGCGAAACCACGCCACGTCCATGCCGGGGACTGCTTCGCCCACTTTGCGCTGCGTGCCGGGCGCGATCTGCGTCGTCTGTTCCGTGCGGGGCGGCGGCGGACTCTTGTGATTCCAAGTGTACGGACCTGCGACGTGCGCGGTGCGGTTGTCGCGCGTGCCGTAGTACAGGAAGTACGCGCGATGCGTCTCAGGATCCATGTGCGTCTGAATCAGCAGCGCTCCCGGGCTGTCGTTGGAAAATTGCATGTCGACGTACGGCGGATAGACCGTGGCGTCGGTTCCTTGCGGGGCGTAGTAGCTCACGGCGTAACTGTGATTTTTGCGCCGGATGATGGGGAACCCGTACTCCCACACGCCGCGGTAGGCGGTGGAACTCACCTGGCACAGCCCTCCGCCGTAATCGGGAACGGTGCGCTCGCCGATAATGGTGAGCTCCTTGCGGTAACCGGTGGAAGCATCCACTCGTCCCAGGGTTTCAACGAAGGAAAATGTTTCGCCCGGGGCGATGAGGTGGCCGTTGAAACGGCGTAGTCCGACGGAGATGTTATGCACACGGTTGAGCGTGGAACCGGCGAAGTTCGATTCCCCGACGGTCACGAGTGCACGGATGCCCTGCGCACGAAGCGCCGGATCGCGCACGATGACGGCCGGTTGCGTTTCGATGACAGGCAGGATGATATCCGTCGCGCCGCTTTCCAGCGCGGCGACCGTGAGGAGCGAAGCGGCGGCCAGATCCACCGCGCGGCCCGGGAATCCCACCCCTTCAAAGACGATTGCCCCCGACGCGGTGCGGTCGATGCTGACGCTGCCGGGTTCCTGATCGAAATGGTCGGCAATCCTGCGTCGCAGCGTCTCCTCGATGGCGGTGCGATTCCAGGAAGCGCGCAGCGTCCTTTCGTATCCCGTCGGCAACGGCGGCACCGTATCTCCCTCCGCACGCAACTCCTGCGGCGGCATGATCGCGTGTCCTCGAAACGTCCACACTTCTTCCTCCCCGACCCAAGCGCGCATTTCGTACACGGGTACCGTAAAGAGGTGGTGGAGATGACGGTAGGTGAGGGGGGAGGGGGCGGCGTGCGCGATCGGAAGGAAGCCGAAGATGACAAGGCAACTGACGCAACCGACCCGCCCGAACGATCCGACCGTTCGGATCGGGCGGGGGATTCCGAAGAAACCGATGAGGAATCGAGGGGAGAACACAGACTCATTGTGCGGATGATCGACGGAAAACACCATCGGACTCATGGGAAATTATCGATCGTACGGGTTCCGCTGCGACTCGCGGTAGAGATTGCCCGGCAGTTCCCGCGGCGGGGGAATGGAGCGCCGGGTGAAGAGGGGGGGCTGCGCGGACGGTCGCGGGGCATACGGCGGCGCGGGCAATTCATCGAGTGCGCGGTTGACCAGCGCGTCGGCGCGGTAGTTGTCGGCGCGTGGAATGTGTACGAAGACGACGTCCGGAAGGTCCGCGGAGAGTTCGCGGATTTCATCGACGAATGCTTTGAGCGCGGGAATTTTCACCTGGTACTCGCCGTTGAGTTGTCGGACGACGAGCTCGGAATCCAGATGACAGATGAGACGATTGGGTTGAAATTTTCGCGCGGCTCTCAGTCCTTCGATGAGTGCGCGGTACTCCGCCACGTTGTTGGTCTCCACGCCGATGCGCTCTTTCCCCTCCTTCAACACTTCGCCCCGGACGGGATCTTCCAGAATGTACGCGATGGCCGCCTGGCCGGGATTGCCGCGTGAACCGCCGTCGGAAAAGAGATGCAGCGTCCCGCCGATGGCGGACGGCCGGTCGTCTTCCGGAGAAGGCCGCTCTTTCATCGCTTCCTCCAGCACTTCGATGATGAAACGTTCGCGTTCCCGGATGCGCGGGAAGAGTTCCGTGAGCCGGCGCTCGAGAGCGGCGGGGAGGCGCAGCATGACGAGAGTATAGAGTATTGGGTAGGAGGTATTGAGGGAACATGCAAAAAAACCTTGCATCAAACACGCGGCACATACCCAATACTCAATACTCAATACCCAATACCCAATACTGCGCGCAGCGCTTCCTCCATCTGCGGATCACGTTCCGCTTCCGCATCTTCACGCGTGCGGTCGATGACCACATCGGGCGTAATGCCATCTTTTTCAATGATGCGGCCGTCGGGCGTTTTCCATCGTGCGATGGTCACGCGCATGCTGGATCCCCCCGGCAATTCGAACACTTCTTGCACCGTACCCTTGCCGAAGGTCTGCATGCCCACGATGACGGCGCGACCGTGATCCTGCAGTGCACCCGCCACGATTTCGGACGCCGATGCAGACCCTTCATTGACCAGCACCGCGAGCGGAATCGACGGCAGGAGCGGCCTGCCCGATGCATTGTGCGTCACCGTCTCCTCGCGGCCTTCCACATGCACGACCGTCCCGCCGGTCAGAAACATCGAGGAGAGATCCACCGCTCCATCCAGGTATCCGCCGCCGTTGTACCGCAGATCGATGATGAGCGCATCGGGAGGATTCTGCTGCAGGCCCCGAAGGATCGTACGCACTTCGGGCACCGTCTCATCGCCGAATTGATTGATGGAAAGAACGCCGACACTCCCGCCGGTCGCCGTCCGCACCTCGTACTCCGTACTGGGGACGGTGATGTCCTCACGCGTGATCGTCACGGTCAGGACGTCTTGCTCCCCTTCGCGCAGAATGGTCAATGAGACAGTCGTTCCCTTGGGGCCGCGGATCTTGCTGACGACGGTCTGCAAGCTCTGCCCTGCTGTGTCCTCATCGTCGACGGCGAGAATTTCATCACGCGGCTGCAGCCCGGCTGTTTCAGCGGGGGAACCTTTGAGCGGTGCCACGATGATCACTCGTTCACTCTCCAGGGAGAGTTCCGCACCGATGCCCTCCAGATGCCCGCTGAGTCCGTCGCGGAATTCCTGATTTTCCTCCGGGGCCATGAACGCGGTGTACGGATCGCCGATGCCCGCCACCAGCCCGCGTACGGCCCCCAGGACCATCGCGCGTGCATCCAGCGCACCGGGATCGATGTAGTGCGATTGCAGCAGCCGCCACACTCCCCAGAGCACATCAATATTCACTTCCTGTTCGGGGTCGCCCTGCACCGCGCCCGACCCAGAGGGAATCGGCGCAAACGAGCCGTTGAGCGCCGCGTCGGGTGCCTGCTGCGCCGAGAGCCCCAGCTGCCACCCCACGGCGAGCGTGAGGATGGGAAGTATGCCGAGAAAGACGATGCGTCTGCCACAAGACATGGTACGCTGAGGATATGTCAGGAGACGTATCTGCGCCAGTGAGATCACAGGCAATCGGCGCCATCACGCGTGACATGCGCGTGTCGGACATTCTCGCACTGCTCCCCGAGTGTGCATCGTTGCTTGGGCAGTACGGTCTCTCGTGTACGCGGTGCGCCCTCTCGCCGCTGGAAACTCTTGCGGAAGGATGTGCGCTCCACGGCTTTCACGTTGAAGAGATCGCCGATCTTCTCACGGATCTCAATCTGCTCCTCGCAGAACGCCCGTCTCGTCCCGCAGAGATCACGGTGACCAAAGCGGCGGCGGAAATGCTCAAGAAGATCGTGGAACAGGAAGGAAAAGTCGGCTGGACGCTCTCCGTCACCGTGGACGGTCACGGGGGATTCTGCATGGAATTCGTCCAAAAGCCCGACGCGCAGGAGAAGATGTTTTCCCATGAAGCCGTTCCCGACGTGCACGTCTCGGCCTCCCCTCTGACGTTATCGCGCATCGGGGGCGCGACCATCGATGTGCGCGGCGGACGGTTCAAGCTCGATCTTCCCGAGGACGGCTGTACGGGGGACGGGAAATGCGGGAGGGAGTGCGGGTGCCACGGGGAGAGTCCCGCACCGACATCTCCTCCTCCCGGTCCCACTCATCCGCTTGGTGCGGGTCGGGGATATACGTAGCTGTGCAGCGTGGATTTTTCAGTTCTCTAGTTTAGGCTATTTCCGTATTCCATCAGCAAGAATAGCAATCCTCCGCCAACCCAGAGCACCATGATAAGGCCGGATAGAAGCAATTTGAGCGCAACATGTGATTGTCGAAGTGGGGTTTCCATGCAGATCACTCCTGAAAGCAAAGCGGGACAAAGCAGAAAAAGCATTCCAAGAATGTATCCCGTTAGCGTTTTCATTCCCGAGAGAGAACCTGCTTCTTCATGCCAACCGAAGCCATGAATGAAGATAGTATCCCAAATGCCTTTTTCGTAGAGAAGACCCCAGAATATGAGAATAAAAAAGGCAATGGCCGATGAAAGAAACAGGAATGTGTATATTTTCTTTGGTCTGAGAAGCACCCACAACCCAATGAACAGTATCAGTACAGGTAACAGAACTACTCCTGTGTGGGAAAGAGCCTGCAATGTAAAAGTTCTAAAAAAGACTTCCGATACTCTCATAAATTTCCAGAGCGCTGCCATAAGGATCAGGCCATATATTGAAATCAGCACGCACACAATCCGGTGCTCTATTCGCATCACAGAATACTGTTTCTCCAGTGTCCCTAACGCTCGCTCATGAACACCAATCCAGTAGTATCGGTACCACAGACGATGCATTCCATACCCCACGGGGATCAATACAAAATATGCAATAATGAGAAGCAATTTTCCTCCAGCAGGAAAAGTTGGAGACAAGAGCGATACGATCAGCAAGAGAGTCCCCAGACAAAGGGCAAACCACACATATTTCTTTGCCATTGTTCTCAAGAAATACTTACGATCCATACCTCAGCTTCGGGAATACATGCACGAGGATGCATGTGAAAACATGGCACGGGATGGAAAAGATGATCATGATGAATACTGCATCAATCAGTGTTTCTACGTACTGCACACACGATCCACACGGCGCCATTCCACATGGTTTACACACGACGAATATTCCGTTAAGAAAGACAATAAGACCGATCACGAGTACAAAAGTACTCGTCAGAATGATTTCAATGCTTGTTGACTTGAAAAGCATATCGTGAGCTCAACAATATTGAATGAAAAGTCCATGTCGCACAATGTCGCGGCGGTTCTGCTTTACAGACGGCTGATATAATGGCGTCATCAGACGGATTCAAAGCGAACCGCATAGCCCGTGTCATTGGAAGTACAGCCTTTTCCCGACTTCCCCACCTTCGTCCTTCGGACTACAGTGGGCAGGCAAGTAAGCGTAGCTTTTCTTTCGTTATTCCTTGCCATTGTTTTCTGCGAGTAAGAAATTATGTCAAGGGTCTATGATACATCGGAACGATAATCTCTATTTTGAGATTCGATAGATAGATCAAAATTATTGAGAGAAACATTTCTTGCATCCAACTTGTCTCGGATCTTCATCATACGTCGCCTATCGAATGAACCGGGAATACCGGCAAAATAACGGGTTATCCCCAAAGGAAGTTTAATCACATCACTGTTACCTTTCATATGAAGTAACAAATAATTGTTGAAATAAATTTCATTTTGACCAGCCCCTCCCGATGTCATATCTACTCTTCCACTTTTTAGTTCGGCAACCTCAATATCGTTTAAGAGAATTTCCCTGCCCTCATATTTTTTATAAATAATGTATATTTTCTTATCGTCGATAAGAAACAAAGGTTTCAAGTGCAAATGCCGGTATATCAACACAATCAATGGTACCGGCAGCAGTGCCAGTGAAGCATAAAAGAGGGCATTCACCCTTCCCACTGAATACTCATGCCATAAACCAAATGACCATAGACCAACCCATAACAACACCGGAATGATGTTTGAGACTCCAAGATAAACATGCCCGAGATATTTTGTTTTTATAGTCACCGGGTAAATTTTCTCTTGGCGCTTCATCGACTTGAAGTATTGGCATTATTTCAATGAAAAGCAAGTCCCCCCATTGAATACGAAAACAAAAGCGTAGTCTCCCGCCGGAAGGAGGAGGAAATGTATTTCCTATAATGCCGCGGCGGTTCTGCGACTGAAGACGGCTGATATACTCGTAGGATCAGCCGGATTTATCGCAGAAGCGCCAGTTTGGCGATGTCGCGAGCCCGAAGCGGTCTGAGGAGTGAGCGATCGTCAAACGGGCGCAGAGC
>JAKQEM010000018.1 GCA_029558515.1 bacterium | reverse complement strand
CAGACACGGCAATGAAGAGGTCATCAGACAATACGTGCAAAACCAAGGAAAACAGTACAAGCAGATCCATCGGCAGCAACTCAGTCTGTTCGATCTCTAACTCCGTCGATACTCCGCACTTAGAGTGCGGGGTAGTTCATTGAAAGTTTCGGCTCCATGAAAGAATTGTCACAAGCTTCGAACCGTGATGTTCTCCTTGCGTGGCGCGGGATGGGCTACAACAACCGGGCGTTGCGGTTGAGGGATGCCGTGCGGACGATTCACAAAGAGTATGCCGGCGTCTTCCCTCGGGAATTGCCTGCGTTGCTCCGGATCAAGGGCATCGGGCCGTACACTGCCGCGGCCATTCGAAACTTTGCGTGGAACCTGCCGACGCCCTGCATCGATACGAATATCCGTCGCATCCTGCATCGCACGTTCATCGGACCGGAAGAGCCGAACGGTACGTGGAAGGTGGGGGACAGGGAATTGCTGAAATTGGCGGAGGAGGTACTGGCTGTTGCGCTTGATCAATCCTCCACCCCCAGCCTCTCCTCCACCCTTCGACTTCGCTCAAGGCAGGCGGGAGGAGGGGGGACGCGCATGGGAGAGGATCTCCCCCTCTCCAGTGGAGAGGGGGTCGGGGGGAGAGGAAGAGATACGGCCAACTGGCACGCCGCTCTCATGGATTTCGGTTCCCTCATTCAGACGAAGAATCATCCCAAGTGGGAGATGTGTCCGTTGACACAGAAGGGTCTGATGAAGACAACACCTCGATCATTCGCTCGTATGCACAGTCACTCAAAACTTATCACTCAAAACTCAAAACTTATCCAAGAGCCCGGTCGTTTCGTCGGTTCTCGGTTCATTCCCAATCGCATCTTCCGTGGCCGCATCATCGAGGCGCTGCGGGACGCATCCACCGGGAGGACGTTAAGGGAAATCGGTCGTCACATTTGCATGGACTGGGATGCAGAGGAGCACAAGGATTGGCTATTATCTTTGATCAATAAATTGATGCAGGAAGGTTTGATCGAACAACGCAGATCGCACTACATGCTCGCCGGTTCCCGTGAAACATGCAGTGTTCCATGACCTTTCTTACCTTTCTGCCTTTTCTCCCCTTCCTCCCCTCTACTTCGCCATTTCTTCGATTCTCCTCTCCCGGATGACGTTCACCTTGATGACGCCCGGGTAGGTGAGTTCCTTCTCGATCTTCTGCGCAATGTCTTTGGCGAGCTTGAGCTGTGCGAGGTCGTCGATCTTCTGCGTATCCACATAGATGCGCACTTCGCGTCCGGCGGAGAGGGCGAATGCGCGCGAGACGCCTTCGAATCCTTTGGCAACTTCTTCCAGTTCGCGGAGTCGCTTGAAATATTCTTCAATGGACTCTCTGCGCGCGCCCGGTCGTGCGCCGGAAATGGCATCGGCTGCGGCCACGACGAAGGCTTCCGGCGTTTCCATCGGGATGTCCTCGTGGTGCGCCGCCACGCAGTGAATGACTTCCGGTCGAATTTTGTACCGCTTCAAAATTTCCACGCCGATCTCCACGTGCGTTCCGGCGACTTCATGATCCAGAGCTTTCCCGATATCGTGGAGGAGACACGCTTCCGTGACCGTGATCGCATTGGCACCGATTTCCTCGGCCAGCATACGACCGATGTGCGCCATTTCCACGGAGTGCTTCAAGACATTCTGTCCGTAGCTGGTGCGGAAGCGCAGTCGTCCGATAATTTTGAGCAGATCTTGCGAGTACCCCGTGATGCCCAGTTCCTCCGTCGCACGCTTGCCGAATTCCAGCATCATCTTGCCGACCTGCTCCTTCATTTTGACGACGATTTCCTCGATGCGCGCCGGTTGGATGCGGCCGTCTTGAATCAGTTTTTCCATCGCGAGCTTGGCGACGTACCGTCTCGCCAGATCGTAACCGGAAATGATGATGACTCCGGGCGTATCATCAATGATGACGTCGACGCCGGTCGCCGCTTCAAACGCGTTGATGTTGCGGCCTTCCTTCCCGATGATCTTTCCTTTCACATCGTCGCTGGGCAGCTGCACCACGGTGGCGGTGGATTCCGTTGCAACTTCCGATGCATAGCGCTGCATCGCCTGTGCCATCAAATCTTTGGCTGCATCCTCCGCTTCGTCCATCATGCGTTCCTTCATCGCTTTGACCTGCGATGCGAAGTAGCCGGAGAATTCCCCTTCCAGTTCGCTTTTCAGCTCTTCCTTCGCTTGTTCTTCGTTGAGTTTCGCCACCTGCTCCAATGCGTCACGGTGCTGCTTTTGCGCATCCTTCAATTCACTCTGCAGGGCACCGACTTCCTCCTCCTTCTTGTGCAGATTCTCGCGTTGACGTTCCACTTCCTGCACTTTTTGATCGAGCACTTTCTCCTTCTCCTCCACGCGTGCCATATCTTTTTGAGCGCGTGTTTCCAAATCCGCAGCCTGGAGTTTGGCTTCGGAAATGATTTCCTTGGCCGAGGCTTTTGCTTCCGCTTCGGCGGCCTTTATCTGTGCCTTGGCTTCGCTCACCTGCAACGTAAGATCCTGCAGTTGCTTCTTCTGCTGATCGATTTCCGCCTGCTGGCTGCGACTGATACCTTTGCCTTTACTGAAGATCGCCCGACCGCCGAGCGTACCTGCCGCGGCGCCCAAGAGGAGCCAGAGTACTTGTGTGAGGAAGTCCATAGGAGGGAGGAGGAGTGACGGATAGGAAGCTCCGGTGACGGGTGATGCAAGGGACGAGGCCGCGACGGGGCAGCTTGCATACGGCAAGAGCGGCATGGAACAGTGCCGTGAACAGCCCGAGAACGAGGAAGGTCAGATGCATGGGGGATGGCAGTCAAACGCCGCCGGAGAAGTGATCGGCAGTATAGCAGGGACTCGGTGACAACGCGAGTATCGTTTTTACGCATGTGGAAGCTGATTACGCCAGGCACAATGCAAAAATACCTTGCGGGGGTTCACAAGTATGATTTTACAATTCCCGACGACTCCTCCGTGCCGTTCCATTGCTGAAAAGAACGTCTTAAAGAGGCTTGCACACACAACGTATGACAGTTCACAAAGTGTAATTTTTCAGAGCGCCCTCCCTTTTTGCATGCAATGCGTATGACATGAAGGCATGCGCGAAAGTGTTCTCTTGAGTATCTTGTGTCTGGAGCTCCTCGCTCCCATGATTGTCGATGCACAAGAATCAGTGCCGGCTGTGGTGACGGAGGATGCTGCGAGCGAAGAGACGGAATTTCTCGTCACGGCAGAAGAGCAAAGCGCAGAAGCGGCATCGGAGGCAGAAGATGCGGCGTTGGGTCCGTTCGTTGCTCCATCGGAGGCAGGAGCAACACAAGCATCGGGCGCTACTTTGCCTCTTCCTCAAGAATCCGTGCAGGAACCGATGGGAACGGTGGAGGAAGAGCCGTCATCTCCGTCGATGACGCTCTGCATCAACGAGCTTCAATGGATGGGGACGGATGTGAGTACCGCCGACGAATGGTTGGAGATAGCGGCAATCGGGAGCGGCGCGACGCGACTGTCGCTGGAAGGTTGGTCGATCGTATCGGTGCAAAACGGTACGGAAGAGACCATGATCACATTCACTGCCGGGCACGACATCGCGGCGGGGGAGTTTCGGATCGTGAGCAACTACGCGGCGCAAGTTTCGCGCCTCTCCGTTGAGTCGATGCTGGTGACGACGAGCGTGAGCCTGCCCAATACACAACTGTTGCTGCGCCTCTATGATGACTTGGGAGTGCTGATCGACGAGGTGGATGACGGCTCAAGCGCACCGTTTGCCGGAGCCAATCCTTCGGGGGGCAGCAAAGCGTCGATGGAGCGCATGGACTGCTTGCAGCCGGGTACGAGCAAAGCAAACTGGGGAACGGCAACGGTAGCGCTGGGGTTGGATGAGGGCTCTCCCGTGTTGGGGACACCGGGCTATGCAAACAGTGTGACGGAGTCGGAGGAAGAGGAGGAAGATCCGGGAGATTCTTCAGGTTCTACTATTCAGATGGAGCCCTTCTATAAGCCAATAATCAGCGAAATACTTCCGGATCCCCCGGGGCTAGATACTGCGGAATGGATCGAGATAGAAAACAGCGGGAGCGGCACCCTACTCCTGGATGGTTGGTCGCTTGCGCGCGGGACGAGTGTCTTTCGCTTTCCACCGGGAACCGGGTCGCTTCTGGGGTCCGGTCAGACCTTGCAGCTCCCCGCATCCATCACCAAGCTGACGCTGCCCAATGCCGGTGGGACGGTTGAACTGCTCTATCACGCTCAGATAGTGGATCGTCTGACGTACCCCGCGCTGCCGGAAGGAATTTCTTTTGGTCGAATATTGGGAGAGGAGGAACCGCGCTCGCTGTGTGTGCCGACTCCCGGTCGTCTCAACACACTTCTCCTCCCAACGTTTGCCATAGAAGGTGTCACGCCCTCTGCAACCGTGTCCACGATCAACCTGTCCTTGACGGCTCTGAGCGGATCGATGGCGGGTGCAATGTGCAGTTGGAACTTCGGGGACGGGTACCTCTACGACAAATGCAATCCTCCGTCCCATGCAATGCGTTCAATCGGCCATACGACTATAAATGTATCAATACAAGATTACTGTGGTAATACAGTGATACAATCGGTTACGATCACTGTTGATGCAAAAAACAAGAAAAATGAAGAGGAGAAAGCAGCACCTTCCTGCACTCCACGCTTCTTCTCCGGCGTGACCGTGACGGAGTTTCTGCCGGATCCCGTCGGCGATGAAGCGGCGGGAGAATGGATCGAACTGCATAACGTATCCGATCAACTCGTGGACCTCTGCGGATGGAGCGTCGATGACGCACAAGGCGGGAGCAAACCTTTCCGCCTGCAAGACCGTTCTCTGTTCCCCGGCGAGTACGTGCTGCTGCCGCGCAGTGAGTCGAAGATCACACTCAATAATGGCAAAGATAGCGTACGACTGATCGCGCCCCTGCCAAACGGAGGAACGGGAGTCTTGCTGGATGTTTCCTTTGAAAGTGCAATGGAAGGAGAATCCTATGCACTGCGGGAAGACGGCGAGTGGCTCTGGACGCCCCGCCCCACACCCGGTGCACTCAATCAATTCCGTGCCGGCGATCCGTGGCCGGGAGCTACCGCGGTTGTCATCTCTGCAGCGCTCCCCGATCCCAAAGGAAAGGATGAAGGGTTGGAGTGGGTGGAACTGCGCAATGTCACGGACAGCTCTCAATGGCTGTTTGGCAATTGGGAGTTGCGAACACAGGATGGGAGGAGCGTATCGGTGCATGGCACGGGATTTCGACCGCGTAATACCGTGCGCATTCCATTGGATTCCACGATGATCACATTGCGCAATACGGATGGCGCGATTCGTTTGATCGATCCGAATGGCAATACACGATCGGTGCTCGCATGGGCGAACACCAAAGCCGGTCACGCAGTAAAGCGAGAGGAACTTACTCTCGTCTCCTTGGACCATGCTTCGTATATGGGGAGCGGAGTGTTTCGGGGGAGACGCAACGGGGAGCGTCCCGCACATGCATGGACGATGCGCGACCTGTTGCTCCCGGAAAACGACGGAGTGTACACTTCCATAATTTATGAAAGAGAAATATTGATAAAAAGCCTGATGGAAAATAAAAAAATTGAACTAGAAATGAGTGCGGATGGTATGGAAATTGAACGAATATACTTGGATGGTACGGAGCTGTATCCGCTACTGCTTCGCATGGGATTGGCACATGTCCCCGGCAGAGAAACGCTTTCTCAGCGCAGGGAATACGTCGTGTACGAGGCGGAAGCGAGGAAGGAGAAGCGGGGTATCTGGCGCAATGCGGAGACCACGCTGCATATTGATGCTCTTCAAGAGAGAGAACGTGTACGGGATATCGTGGAGCGGGAAGGTGTGCGGCTGACGGTGGGGCCGGAATCGGGATTGGTCGAACAGGGGGCGGTGCTTGAGATTGTGACCAACACTCCCGCACGCATCGAACGTGAAATCTTGCCGGGATTGTGGATGACGTACATAGGCGGCGCTGTGACACGCGACGGACCGATGCGCTTTCGCGCCGTCTTCCACGATGGTGATTTGCTCGCATCGTCTTCTGTGCTGGAACGAGCGTACGTCTTGAAGCGCGATCACTATCCGCATTGCATCACTGTGTCGGAAATCTACCCATCGCCGCAGAAAGACGAGGGTGAGTGGGTGGAACTGTATAATCATTGTGATCAAACAATTCCTCTTGCAGGTTGGCTGATCGATGATGAAGAGGGAAAGGGAAGTAGGCCGATATTCTTAGAGATGGATCAGGTGATACCTGCGCAATCGTATCACCTCCTGACCGGCAGTGTTCTCGGTAAGATCGCGTTCAATAACAGCGGTGACTCCGTGGTGCTGCGTTCACCGGACGGACGCATCGCAGCCACAATTGCGTTTCCATCCATCAAGAAAGGATGGTCGTATGCGCTAGTGGGGGATCAGCATTGTGTGACGCAACGTCCGACGCCCGGCGAAACGAACGTCTGCTTTATCGCACCCAAGCCTGCCGCCAAGAGGAAAGCATCCGCAGCAAAGAAGGTCATCATTGGATTGGCAACCAAATACGTCGTCGATGTGCGGTCCGTCCCCGATGCACCTTCTTCGCAATCTGATCTTCGGGCGCAGCTTTCCGGACAACTGGCGGGAAATGATGGAATCCTCCTTTCCACGGTTCCCAATGCTGTGCCATGGCAATTGCTCCTTTCCGTGATTCTCTGCACGGTGGTGGCGGGAGTGTGGTGGGGGTGGAGGAGGAAGACGGATTGACAAATGAATGTAAAATAGTACAATAGCAATGTATGCCTTCTTCTCTCACTCCCCGGCTGCCTGATGATTCAAAGAAAAATCGTCAGTTGATTGTGCGGTACCCGAATGCTGCAGTACGATCGCATACACGTGATGTCATTGCGTCGACAACGGATGAACGGCGTGATCAGATGGAAGGTGTTGCCCCATTTGTGTTTGAAGGAGAAGTGGAGCGTAGGGCGAATCCGCGAGAGAATAGTGAACCTATTGATGCTGAATTTACAGTCAATACCACTGCTCCTACTGTTTCCCCCACACGTTCTATGGCTACCAATGCACCGAATAATGCGCCGGCTCCCAAAGCTGCGGTGACGACCATTTGGTCTGCTGCAGCACCTGCACGTACTGTGGCGGATATTCAAAAACGAAGTTTTGGTTCTGCATGGCAGGCACTGAAGTCAAGATTTTTGCAGATGCGTGGTGTATCCAGTGCGGCACCGACCGCATCGCAGCAAGAAGCTCCTGCAGTAGCTCCCCCCGCTTCATTGGTGGCACCGGCCGCAGAGAAACCGGCGAAAGCCGAGAAACCAGAGAAGGAAACGAAAATAGCTGCGTAAAGCGCGCGAATATTGCACTCGGATTGTCCCAATGGTGATTTTGTGGTACACTGGTGGGAAACCATGACAAACACACCTGATGCATCGGCGACTCCCGTGGGGGATTTGTTAGACGAGCCTTCTGCGGACATTTTGGGGAGGACGGCGAATGCGACGGATGAAATGTTGCTGCAGTATCAGCTGGGATTGAATTTAGATTGGATGGCAGATGCAGCAACACTTGCGGCAACTGCATCGCAACAGATTTTTCAATTGATTGATACCACTCGTCATGGCATTGCCAATGCAGATGAACTGCGCACTTCGCTTGAGCCGAGCATTAATGAAGCTTTGCGTCGAGTGCGCGGTCGATTGCGTATACCAAACGGATCATCTGTAATTCCTGAAAGACAAATGAGAGCTTTGGAAGTTTCGAAGGCAATCTTTCAAAGTTTAGATAAAAAAATATTTGATGATATGACGCGGCATGCAACGCTGCATATTGTGAATCCGCCGAATCCATTCAATTTGTCACAATTTGAAATTCTCATTGATAATGTAAAAGTTGCAGCGCATGGCAAATTTAGCATCATTATCGATACGCGAAATACATTTTGGGTGGAGGCACCGCCTTTAAATGATCCTGCTGCATTTGCTAATGCATTGAAAGGGATGACCTTGGAACAGGCAGGTATTCGGATTGTGAATAGCCCTCTTAGACACGATGAGCGTATTCCCGCAAACATGGCTTACTATTTAGCCACTCAATCAGTTGTAGAAATGCAACGCCGAGACCGTTTGCCGGGAACTCCTAACAATACACAAAATATTTCATTGATGGATGTCCAGCGCATGCTGCGTGAACAACATCAGTATAACCGCATACTGCGAGACGGATCGGATAATTCGGGAAGTGCTGCATTTGCATCTTCTATTCTCATGCGTTACAAAGACATCGCGAGTGTGCTGGGTGGGCCGGGAGAGAAGTCAGAGGTCAGTCGAAAACTTGAAGAAGCAAAATCCAAGCGGGATATCTTGGCACTCATTGAGAAGCTTGGTTCTCTTTCTTGGCCGAGCACAAAACATACGTGGGCAGAAAATACGGATATTGTGTCTAAACAGGCTGCAGAACTTGGCAAGATTGTCATTGGAGCTGCAGGAGTGAGAATTGATATGGGTTACGGACTGATATATGACTTGAATATTGGCGGAGTCATCGACAAGAATCAGGCCGCTATTGCTGTCCAATGGGTTCAAGAGCAGGTGCGCAATGCAAATGCGGAAATTGCGGAATACCAAAAGACGCTCGGCGCGTTGCAATCAGTCGCTCAGAAAGTCATGAATATAACGCATGATGCTTCCAAGACAGATCTGACAAAAATGTTTACATATACGGGTGATAAAATTACAGGAGTCGATGAAACACAATTCAAACCGAATATCAGCATCAGTACGTATCTTGATGAAGTGAGAAATCTATCAGATCTAAATTTACTGGGAGCGGACCATACGCAGGAAATTACAAAGCTTGAACAGCAAATCAAAGATATTGATGCCGGCAAGCGCACTGCATTGACCGGCGATGCCGCGCAACATGCGGTGATCGCCAAGTACTTCGAGCAGTATCATCACTGTAGCCCCTCAGAAGCTCAGCAGGCGGCGCAGTACCTGCGCAGTCAGATGCTCCTCGACCGGCAGACCGCGACGATGACCGATCAAATCGCGGATGAACTGGTGCCGGAGGTGCGAGGAAGGTGGAGGGCGGTAGGGGATGTCATTGCAAATACATTCAAACAAGGAACTTTAAATATATTCGATGGAGCAACGGATAGGCGCATGCTTGCGAATATTGCACTCGCCTGTGGTATCCGACAGCGATACATTCCGGAGCGAGCAGCTCGAGATTTTCGGGATTGGGAAGGTGCGACGTATCCGCAGCTCCTCACTGCCTACCACACAATGCAGGCGTTCATAGAAAAGAAGGATCCCGCGAAGGTGCGATTGCCGAAGACGCAGCGGGTGATCGATGAAATGAAACGCATCATCGCGGCGATTACCGGCAAGCATGCTTCTCTATTGCTTCGCGATTTCGGTGCGGCGCAGAACATCACGGGCGAGCAGGCGGAAGCGATCAAAAAGGATCCGACGAAACCGGAGCACATGCGGATGATTCTCGAGATGCTGCAGGGCGATCCGCCCGCCGGGTACGCCAAGCGCATCCAGGATGCCGCGAAGAAAGTGAATGGAAGACACGAGCGGGGATGGCGCATAGCGAAGACTGTTTTGGGCACGGGTTGGAAGGTGGGCAAGGGTGGAGCGGTCTTAGGGTCGCAGTACGTGATTGCCAAGCCAACGAAGGCGGCGTACGGAGCCGTTGCCGGAGGAGTCAAGAAAACGGCGAATACCGCGAAAGGCAACAAAGGAACACTCGCGACCTTCGCACTCGCATCCCTCGCCGGCGGTCCTCTGGTCGGCGGTCTGGCCGCACTGGCGTACAAAGCGGTGTCCGGAGAAAAATCAAAATCCACTTCCTACGCGACTGCCGCCTGACCCTTCCTTTCCAGCTCATGACTGACTTCGACTTTTCTCCCACCGGCTTCCCCGCCATCTTCACGACGATGATCGCCGAGGCGACCATGGAACTGCCTCCTTTGACGCAGGAGGGAGACAGCGAGTTCCTGCAGGCGATGCAGGTTCTGGTGACGCAGACGTTCTGGACGGAGTACTTCGCTGGACTTTCCGCCGAAGCCAATGCCGAGCGCGAGACGATCGTTGCATCGCAGGACGTGGATGCATTCATCCAATGGTTTGCCGATTACGCGGATTTTGAAGGGAATCCCGAGTGCCGAGGGTTGGCGCAAGCGATCATTGAAGAAATGAAGATCGAGCTTCCTGCATTGATGAAAGAAAAGTACGATGCCGTTCATTCCACGACTGTCGCATGATTCGATCGTTTGACTTCTCATCGGCTTGGTCGAGCGCGGAACGTCGTCTGTGCGGACAGATGCGAGCGCCGTCCTCCGGCCCGATGCCCGGTATGGTGGAGCGAGGGACACAAGTGGCGGCGGATTGGACGCTGTGGCTGACGAAGAAAGGGATTAACATAGGAGGACAGATGAAGGAGGGGCTATTGTGGGCATGGAACAAAGATTCGCGCAGCGAAGAATTGAAGAACGCGGAAATGCAGCAGGCGGGAGAATTCATGCAGTACGCTCCCAAAAATATTCTTGAATTTTTACAGAATCGATTTGAACACTGTCTTGCCAATGGCGAACGTCCCACGCTGACGCAGATCGCCGCACTTACGAGCCTCCCGCACTGGATCGATGCCTTCGGTGATCCTTTGCTGTTCCAGGAGCCGATTACCTTGCAGGAAAGTACGCTCCTCACGGGACCTGCGGGACTCTTACAGTCGGTGGATCTGCCGACCCGGAAGATTCTCTTCCATGATTTCGTAACGGAGAAGCTCTTGCCCGGCGGCACGCAGGCCGGGTTCGAAGGAACATTCGGTGCGCTGACACTTTCCAAGGAAGAGTCGGCGAACTATATGACACATCCGACCAATCAAGCGGTCATTATAGGAGCATTGCAGGGCATGACAGGCAAAGATGTCGTGGCCGGAAGCACGGAGGAGCAGATCGCTCAAGTGGGATTACGCAATCGGTACTACGCGAATGGCGGTCCGTCGCCAGTGGGCCCGCTCGAAAATCTTCAAGCGAACCTCGTTCGGGATGATTTGGAGCACCTTTCTGCTTCGGGACCCGTGCGTTCCGTCGAGGATGTCGTGAGCGCCCACGATCGTTCCTTTCTGACGGGTGCCGCCAAGTTGGGCGTGCTGCCCCCCGAGGCGCTGCAGCTCATTCTGGAAGAGGAGCGCATCGGCACGCACAGGCGCAATGAATCCATAGTGGAGGGTGGTCGCAAGATGGCGGACCTCATGGGTGCCGTCGAGAAGGACCTGCGCAAGGAGGCCAAGAACTTTGGCACCATCTGGCGGGATCTGCCCCCCTTCGCCAGGCTCGCGCTTCCGATCATCGGTCTCTTTGCGCTGGCAAAATCCAAAGTGGCGCGGGGAGCGGCGGCGGGCATCGCGGCGTACTACTTCGGCGCGAAGTTTCTCATGAAGATGGAGAACCCCTGGGCGCCCGTGCAGCGGTTGGCGGACAAATCGGCGGATATGGTCAAGGGCACGATGCCTGACTGGCTGGCGCCCGATGAGGTGCAAACGACGGATCGCGAGACCATTATTCGTCGACAAGCAATCGTCAATACGTTCATCGAGGAGAAGTTGCGCGACGATATCAACACATCCAATGATGCGATCAACATGCTCTTCGACGTTCCCATCGCGCACATCGCGCAGTTTCTGGATATTCCTGAGGGCACCTCGTTTCAGCCAGGCATGAAGGCGCGTCTTCGCGTGTGGGATCCCGCTTTCCAGAAAATGGTGCGCGATAATCTGCGGGCCAAGGGGCTCAAGACTTCTTCCGTCTCGGCGATCTTCGGCCCCACGGGCGAACCGGACAGTGCTCCTTCGCCGGAGCGCGCCTCGCAGGCACGCATCGCGTTGGAGACTGGTGACGCACTTTCCACGGTGATGTTCCTGAAGGGATGCAAGCCCGGCGATCCGCGCGGGAGTCAGGTGGAGGACGCGCGCATGCGCTTCACCACCATGGGCTCCTACGATGAACTGCCTGCCGGGGATCGTGAGATAGAAGGCGGGGTCTTCGTGGATGCGCAGCGGCTCTACTGCGAGCTGCGTGCGGAGGGCATGAAGGAAGCATTGGATGCGAGTGCGGATGAGACGATGGGACAATTCATCATCGATGCGTTGCGGCTGAGTGAGATGCCGGATAAGAAGGGGAAGGTGGAGATAGAGCAGGGGAGATTCCTGGAACGCAAAGCCGCACTGGAATCCTACGAACACATGGGGCGTCTTGCAGGGTTGAGTGCCGTGCGGACGGGAGATTTGGTGGAAGTGGGGATTGTGATAGGGGGAGTGGCGGGAGTGGGAGGGTCACTTTTGACTCCTGTGAAGATCCCGCTGGATCGCTTCAATGCAATGACGACGATGGAGATCGGGGAGGAGTATTTGAAGGCTGTGTTACCGGAAAAAATAAAAGCCATACAACCGGAAGCAAAGGCGGCGTATGCAGGGAAGGAGTTTTGGATGAAAGTGGAAGGCGAATTGTTGCACTACTCTCCGAATGATCCTGCACTTGCGGTCGCCATGGGATTGGCTGTGACACCTGTTGCAATGACATCCGGGTACGAAATAATTGCTATTGACCCGAAAGAGTTAGTCGAAAAGTATAAAGTGTGGGAAATCCTTTCTGATTCAGAGCGGGATCGCTGGGGACAGAATCCTTTGCGCAAGAAATAACGAATATGATGAAGGAATGAAAGGCATGACGAAACCCCCGAATTGAGTTTCCATAGCGACGCCGACTGGCGCCTTTGTTGTGCTATGCATGTCATCCGAAGGCTCCTTCGATGACATTATCAATTCGGGGGTTGTCGGCAGGTATTTCTACCGCGTTGGGACAACGACGAAGTCGTCAATCCCTCCGCCAACTGGGATATCGTTCAACGCGTCCTCAATGATGTGACGAGCAGTTGCAGGATCGGATCCCTGCGCTTGTCGCATCGCTTCCAGGAGCGTTGCCAATTTTCCCTCAAAACAATCCTTTGCCCATCGATTCACTCCTCCGGCGCCGATGGGTTCGGCCATCCGGAAGACACTCAAGCATGCGGGTTCATTTGCCTTGTGGACACATGCAGTGACGAGACAATACCCCGTCCGGTGATTCCCGTTGTGCGGGGCTTCGTACCGGAGGGAGACTACTTTATCACACAGGTATCCACGGGGGTTCAACAACGCATTCAGCTTGGCGGTGAATTTGGCTTGCTCTGCTGGTTGGATATCGATTTCGTGAAAGCGGATGCTAAAGGGGTTACGTTTGGCTTCCAAGAGATCGTTTTCCATTCCAAGGTCACGTCGAATCGCGTCAATCTCATTCGCCAGGCTGACCACTTGCCGAAGCTCGCCTTGGTTGATACTGGGGACGAAGCCCACGATTTCTTTCAATGTAGCCCGACAGGCCGCCAATGTGAAACCGAGGAAAAGAAACATGAAGACGACAAGCACGAGGACAAAATCCCACTGCCGGCCACCCGCATACTTCCCCTTCGTACCGAAAAATTCGACGTCCGTTCCGATCGTTGCCGCCTGGTAGATGGCATATCCGATCAACATCGTAACGAGCGCAAGCAGTATGGGGAGGGCGATGAAGCTCACTGCCCAAGCCAGAGGATGCACCCATTCGAAGAAGTCGGCTGCGTTGCAGAGATGATAGCTTGCCCAAGCCAGCACCGCAGCACCAACCATCAGCCACACCAGAGGTTCAAGGTGTCCATCATTTTTCGTCTTGATCAGACCCGTGATGATCACCCCAGCACCTACAACGAATAGAGCGAACGCAACCAACAGACCCAATTCATTCGCGGACATACTTCACCTTACTTCTTTCTAGAATTTGATTTTTCTACCTGCCAACGCTTTGAAGGAGCTAACTACAATCCTATAACTAAATTGCTATTATGTCAAGTTAGTATTTAACACCAAAAACAGCAATAGATGCAGTTTGTGCATCTATTACTTGGGTTCTATGGTTTGATGGGATGGTTTAGAGCTCGCCTTCTCCCCGTAGAAATGCTGCTACTCTGGCCGCTTCTTCATCGGATACTGGCGGAGTCGTGGTCTCTGCTGGTGCTACGGTTTCTGCCACCGGTGCTTCGACGGGTGGCGTGGCTTCTTCTGCGGATGCTGTGGGGTTCGTTGCTCTCTGAGGACTTCTTGTGGATACCAAGTCCTCCAGTTTTGCTTGAATGGCTGCATCTACACGTCGCACCGTTTCCTCAATAGTAGTCATATTGTATAAATCGGCATGAAGTCTGAGTGTGTTCCAAGGTGATTTATTTCCTTCCGTTCTTCCTTCCCTCCACACATTACCATCGTAGGCACCGATCGAACGTAGCAAAGGAATCTGTGCCAAGTACGGGTAGGCATAGTCGAGCGTCGCAATGAGTTTGCCTTCTTGATCATTGATGGTGACTGTTAATGAGGTGTTTTGACCTTGAGGAACATCCAGCGGTTCATCGATGTATACCTTGAGATCATCATCCACGGAAAGTTCCACTCGTTGCAGCGGTGTTCGGTCGCGCGAGATTGCCGCTTTGCCGGCGAAACGTCCGAGATCCGCTGCATTCTGACCCATCAATTTGGAGGGATCACGGGGATCGTGTTCCAGATCGTGTCCGGTTATCTTCTTTACTGTTGCATTTATTCCGAGGATTCCCCCAGCAAGTCGACGCATTATCGATTGTGATCTGTCGATTTCACGTTTTGCCAAAATAAGTTTGCTCGCTCTTTCGAGGATCTCTTGTTCATCCAGACGCGCATGTTCTGCAGCGATGATCGGCAGTGCGTCTGTCAGCATGGCGGAGAGCGCCGCTTCCGTTTCATCTCCGGCGACAGTTCTAAATTCCGTTTCTTGATCATTACGTTCGCGTGCATCGTTGGGCTGATCAACTTTGTCGGTTTTTCCATTCAACGTTACTTCCACCGATTCGATGCCAATTTCTTGGCCGCGCAGTCCATAGGCGTAGACAACGGATGCATGAAATGGCTGTCGTTTGTATGTGCCATCGATGATGATGCACGTGCGGCGTTCCGGGCTCTGCGGTCCCTCGCTCCAGATGGTAATGGTAGCATTGGCTCCGGCAATTTTGATGGTGTGCTTGGTACGGTTGCCGGTGCCATCGACTGTGCCGTGTTCCTGCGCGATGTCGAATGCACTCTGAATGAGTCCCTGTGGGAACAGAGGTTTCGCACATTCGATCTGTGGCTTCAGCGTGGGGGCGTTGGTAGTCATATGCGCATATAATATCATTATAAATTTATATGTCAAATATAATGTGAAATGGCTGCCATACGCCAAAAAATAGGCACAAAAAATGCGGAGAGGACGAGTCTCCGCGCTTTTTCTTTACTGTCGCACGACCTTGCTAGGTCGCGGGATGCAAAGCTGGGAGTTGCTGTTGCACCGGTGGCTGGGCCACCGGCGGGGCGCATTGCGGGCAACCCGGGCACGGATGCCCGAGAGCTTGTTGCTGCCCCCCCTGCCCCTGGGTCACCGGGCTCCCCGTTTGCTGGGGAGCGTTCCAGTTGGCGGACGACTGTCCGCCTTGATACTGGGTGACAGGCGGAGAATTTTGCACCGGGGCATTGTTGTTGAAGACCATGCCCGGTGGGTTGATCACCGTCGTGTGCGCCCCAGCGGGGAACACATACATATTGGGGGCAGGTGGTGGCGGCAGGCACGGCGCCTGCCGGTTGACGATCACCGGCGCTTGTCGCGCCGGCTGCACCGCGACGCAGTATCCGGGCTGGCAGCGGCTTCCGGGGACGCAGACAATGACCGGCTGACGATTGAGATGCTGCATGGCGATCTGTGCCATGCCAGCATTTGTCTGCATCGCCTGTTGCACTGCGCCGTTCGCCAACGTCACAGCGAGGTCGCCACTGGAGACAACCGTGAGGTCGCCTCCTATCACGTCGCCGACGATCGGCGCCTGAACCGCAGCAGCATAATAGCTTTGCGGATCATAAATAACCCGCTGTGCCTGCGCCTCAGCCACGAACACGGCGACCACGAGGATCGCAATAACATACTTCATCATCGATCAGTCTCCCATTGTGTGTCGACCGCATCTCTTTGAAACCCACCATGGATCCCTCAGAAACGCGATCGAAAGAAAAAAAAGCGTTTGTAACTCGCCCCCCCACGTGGTCCTACTTCCGCTGAATACGTCCATTACAGCGAAAGCAAGATTGGTGAGAGGCTTTTGCCCTAACATTTCACACTTGCTACGCCGCAAGCGGACCTACTCTGTGCCCTTGCGGGCACAATAGAAGCAGGATCCGTGGGGGATCATCGGTGGTGTGAAAGGACATTAGGAAACAAATGATATAATAATCATATATTGTATATTTGTCAAATACATCTTCCTATGCTACAATACAAGCCGTACACACACATCCATGACCTCAGCACAAACGACATCGTCGGATGCGCAGGCGATCGACATCGGCGCGATGTACGACATCGTCATGGAGGCGATTGAGCCGGATTTGCTGCGCAAGAACCTTCCCCTCCTGGAGGAGAAGTACAAAGAGGAGAGCAAAGAAAAGCGTCTGAAGAGGCTCGCACACTACCAAGAATGCTTGGCGATCTTTGATGAGGCGATGGAGGAGATTACGCAGGACATGGCACTGCATTCCGTTTTGAGTGAATCGGCAATATCGTTAACTGATCCGTTTGCTCTCGCTGCCTGATGCTGTACCACTCCTTTCCACAGGCTCGCAAAGAGAATCTCATGGAAGCCCGTCTGTGCCGTCAGCTGCCCACGGGTCCGCAGGAGTGGATGGGACAATTGACGCCGAACATCATGGAGCAACAAATGAACGAGCAACTGCCGATGACGCCGGAGCGTATGCGTACGTATCGGGAACTGCAGACGGAGGCGCAGCGCTATCAGAATCTGGCGGTTACGCGCTTCTCCATCGCGCAGCAGGCGTTGGAAAATATGCAGAGACGAACCGGCAATCCCAATCAAGCGCCGTATCGCTACCGAGAGAACCGTCAGTATTTTGAATCGGCCGCGCAAAATTGGGCGAACTGGCGTCGAAATCAGGAGCAACAGCAGCAGCAGATGATCATCATGCCGCCGCAGCCTCGTGGCATCATCATCGTGCATCCGCGACCTCCCCGAAGGGAACGTACGCCACTGTCATGGACACAGCGTCTGGAGCAGAGGGTTCAACATGAATTCAGGGAGCGCAGTCCCGTATACGCGCGCCGCCAACTCATTCAAATGATCAACGCCGAGCAGGGTCTTTCGCGAGCACGCCCCGCATCGGAGATCAACGCGCGGTTGCATTTGCTGGAGGCGCAGGCCGCGGGGAGACCCATCAATGAGAGAGGGGTGATCGACGCGACGGATGGGGGACGCAGAGAGCAGCAGTCACGAATGGATCAGTGGAAGGTGGAAGAAATGCAAAGAGTGGAACAGGAAATTGCGGATGTTCGTGAACGTGGACGGATGTACAGGGAGCAGTGGACGCGCGATATCGCAATATTGAGAGGGCGATACGACACGATCGGCCTCCTCTGCAAAGCCGCACCGGAGAAAGCGCCCCTCTGGACACAGCTCATTGCGGTGAAGGACGGGTTTGTGCAGCTCTGGCAACAGCAGCATGCATTGGCGGACAGTATGCCTCTCATGGATCGGATGAACATGAAGGCGCATGCCGATCAGCAGCTGCTTGCTTCCATGTCCTCCGTCCTCGACCGGTACGAACGTGCGGTGGCGGCGTGAGCATCGAGCAGTTGAATAGAACTTTATAAGGAAGCAGCTTTCTGCTAAACTTTATAAAGTTTCCTTCATCGTGTCATGACCATCCCCCAGAAGCTCCACACCATCCGGCGTCTCTCCGGCCTCAGTCAAACCGCTCTCGCAGAGCAGTTGGGCGTTTCGTTCGTTGCGTTCAATCGATGGAGCACCGGAAAAGCCGTTCCCCGCAGGAAGGCGCAGGAACGCATCGACGCGCTCTACCGGGAGCTCACCGGCCTCACGATCATCCCCGAAGAAGCACTGACGGCAAAGAAAGCCATGCTGATGGCGCGCGCAAAGAAGGATGCATCCGTGCTGCAAATGATCATGGATCATCCTGACGTCCGTGATCAGTTTGTCCTCGTGCTCACGTATACGTCCAATTCCATCGAGGGCAGCACGCTTACGCAGGAAGAGACCGCCGCCGTCCTCTTTCAGAATGCCGCGTTGCCGGATAAAACATTCACGGAGCAGCTGGAAGCCCGCAATCATCAGACGGCGTTGCTGCATCTTTTGGAACACCTTTCCTCCAAGCGATCCGTCGATGAACCGTTGGTGCTGAAACTGCACGGGATGCTCATGAATGGGATCCGTCCGGATGCGGGGGCGTACCGTCGACAGGGCGTGCGCATCGTGGGGTCGAATGTGCCGACAGCCAATTATCTTTCCGTTCCCAAGCGCATGGGGGAACTGATGACGCAGCTCCATCGTTCCGAAGATACTGTCGCACACGTAGCTTCCGTTCATGCGCGTTTCGAACAGATTCATCCGTTCTCCGATGGCAACGGACGCATCGGTCGGCTCCTCATGCATGCGATGCTTCTGCACAAAAATTTCCCTCCGGTTGTCATCAGACCCGAGAAGAAGAGGTTCTATTATGCCGCGCTCAACACCGCGCAACGGATGGATGATACGACGCTGCTCCAGGACTTTCTCTGTGACGGCATCGTTGAAGGGTGGGACATCATCGATCGAAAGAAGTAGTGCACATGCGTACGTGACAGATGCTTTGTGACTCGCTACCCTGTGCGGGATCTTTCTATGGCTTCTCTCATTTTATCGGACGGGACGGTGCTCAATGGCCAATCGTTCGGTGCCGCGACGGACAGTGACGGCGAAGTCGTCTTTGCCACGGGGATGGTCGGCTATCCGGAGAGCATGACGGATCCCAGCTATCGGGGGCAGATATTGGTGATGACGTATCCGCTGATCGGCAACTACGGCGTGCCGAGCGAGGAGAAAAATTCTTGGGGTTTTTCGCAGCATCTGGAGAGCGAGGAGATTCAGGTACGTGGGCTTGTCGTGGCCCAAGTGAGTGACGAGTACAGTCACCATGCGGCGGTGAGTTCCCTGCAGCGCTGGATGGAGCATCACGGCATTCCGGGCATCACGGGCATCGACACGCGGATGCTGACGAAGAAGCTGCGGGAGGAAGGAGTGATGTTGGGGAGGATTGTGCAAGAGGACCAGGAAATGCAAAATGCAAAATTCAAAATGCAAAATGACATTGCGGATCCCAATCGACAAAATCTCGTTGCAGAAGTCAGCATCAAGGAACCGATTGTCTATTTCCCGGATGGCACATCCTTTTCTGACCTCAATACTCCATACTCAATACCCAATACTCCCGTCGTCCTCGCTTATGATTGCGGCATGAAGCGCAACATCCTGCGCAGCTTTCTCAAGCGCGGCGTGACGGTGATCCGCGTGCCGTGGGATTTCGATCTCGATTCCTATCAGGGAACGATCGACGGCGTGCTCATCAGCAACGGACCCGGCAACCCCAAAACTTGCACTGCGACGATCGCGCAGATCAAGAAAGCAATCGAACAGGACATTCCGACGTTCGGTATTTGCCTCGGCAATCAGCTCCTCGCACTGGGCATCGGCGGTGATACGTACAAGTTGCCGTACGGACATCGGGGGATGAACCAGCCGTGCGTGGAGGTTTCTTCCTCTCCCCCCGACCCCCTCTCCATGGGAGAGGGGGAGACAGGCTCTGTCCCCCCTTCCTCCGGTGGAGGAAGGGGCAGGGGGATGGAGGTGAGAGGCGAGCGATGTCTGATTACGTCACAGAATCACGGTTTTGCCGTCAGTGACAAGTTGCCCGCGGGATGGCGCGTGTGGTTCACGAATGCCAATGACGGATCGGTCGAAGGGATCATGCATGAGTCAGGCAGATTTTTCTCCGTGCAGTTTCATCCGGAGGCCACTCCCGGACCGGAGGATGCGAATTATTTGTTTGATTCGTTTATCGATGTGATGAAACAGAGTAAATAGATTTGTGAGGATTGTCCTTTCTTTTTTGCGCAAAAAGAAAGGACCAAAGAAAGCGCGCCGCCGCCAAATCACCTCCGGACGTGCCTTCGTGGGGATACACCATGACGGAACAACCCTCTATCGCATCGTTTGACTGCTTGGAATTTTTGAGCAACGCCTCTGCACCCCCCTGTGGCGGCGGTGCCCCTCCGTCATGGAGAGATATGAATCCCGACACCCCTCTCCCGGGCGGCGTGCGGTGCGAGGAGGGAGAGGGGAAGGGGTGAGGGAATGGAGAGAGGGATTGTCACCTAAATATACCCTTCCACATGCAAGTCCTTCTTCTCCACCTTCCATTCATTCAGACAGAGTTCTTTCAACTCCTTCGTCATCTCCGGATTACCGCAGATGAAGACGGTGCGTTTGGCGATGTCCGGCGCGATGATCGGCGCAATCGCTTGCACTCGGCCGCGGTGACCTTCCCACAGGTCGCTCGGTTCACTCAGCGTGATGTGCAGGGAAAAGTTCGGATGTGACAGGGCGATGTCCTGGAACAGAGAACGCCAGAAAAGATCTTGTTCGCTCTGCACGCCGAAGAGGAGATCGATGGTGCGTTTGTTCTCTTTCTGCAGCAGATGGAGGACCAGCGAGCGATACGGAGCGATGCCGCTTCCCGTTCCGATGAAGAGCATGTCCTTGCGGGCGTGCGGATGGAGCACGAACGCGCCGAACGGTCCGCGCATGCGAACTTGGGAGCCGGGCCCGACGGATTCCTCGAACCAGCGACTGGCGCGGCCGCCGGGAATGAGTTTGATGAGGAAGAGAATTTCCCGTTCGTGCGGTGCGGATGCGAGGGAGTACGCGCGCGTCTGGATGTCTGACGGGTCGTCGAGGAGCGGCACATCGAGCAGGACGAACTGGCCGGCTTTGAACGAAAATTCCTTGGGCTTGGTGAAGGCGAATTCGTAGACATTGCGCGCGAGCAACAATTTTCGCGTGCAGGTGATGGTGTAGTCGGGGACCATGATGAGGGAGTAGGTTGTAGGTTGTAGGGGGTAGTGTTCTCCGCATGGGCAATATACATTTTGCGAAAAATCATCAGTCCACAAACGTACAAATTTTCCACCCACAACCTACCACCTACCACCTCCTTCCTACAACCTCCCGAACAAATCTTCCTCCGGCTCGATGCCAGGAACCCAGCCGCACACATCCGAGAACGGAAGTCCGTGATCGCGAATGATCACTGCCGGGATCGACTGCGCGGCGTTGCCCATGAGCGCATTGGCTGCCGTTGCCAGTTGGTCGGCGACGGCTTCCACGGTGATGGTCATCTGCCTGCCGAAGAGATCGTTCGTTCCGATGGTGCTGACGAGCGGATCGATCCCGCACGCAGCCAGCGCGATGGCGGTGACACCCCGGCGGCGGGGGGTGCAGGAGGAGTCGGAGAGGAGGAGAGCGAAATTATTCACCCCCTTTTCCTCCACCCCCCGGCCCCCTCCTCCGATGGAGGAGGGGGAGGTTCCCAGGATGGTGCGAAGAGCTCGAAGGACAGCAGGAAGATCAGTAAGGATCTCATCGTTGGAAAACCGAATAACCTGCACATTGTGATCCTGTGCCAGGTACGCATCTCGCAATGCATCCTCGGTTCGTTGTGCAATTGTTCTGGTGTGATACGCGCCGTCCAATTCAATGCCCAATTTCTGTTTTGGGATGAAGAAGTCAAGAATCCGTCCTCCGATGGGATGCTGACGTCGAACGCGAACGTTGAGTTGATCGTATCGTACTGCATTCCAAAATACTTCTTCTGCTTCTGTTGGATTGCTGCGCATTTCACGTGCAAAGAATTTGATTGTCTGCGACAGTGGCTTCTTTTTCAGATCCCCCCCTTCCTCCCGCTTGCCCTGAGCAGAGCCGAAGGGTGGAGGAAGGGGCCGGGGGATGGAGGAAGAAAGGAGAGTCTTGATGCTTCGCAATGACGCAATCGGATCGATCGGCCATCCCACAGCATATCCTTGTTGCACATTCGACTCATCCAATCCGGCATTCGCAACCAGAATCGTCCCGCGAGTCATGCCTTCGGGGCGCACTTCCGTCAGCATCGCTCCCGGGACGGCACGTAGAATGGTTCCGTTGAGTCTCTTGGTTTCTTCCAGCACCGCTTGGCAGAACGCGGGGGAGCGTTTGGTCGTCTCACTCCACACGCGGGCTTCTTCTGTCACGCGCATCGTCGCAAGGTCTACGGTCGCTCCTTCCACAGTCGCAACCGCTTTTGAAGATAGCACGACGATATCCCCCGGTCGCACATTCTCCCGCAGGCGCAGACAAGCGACGAGGTCGTCGCCGGAGCGCAGGAGGGGGGAGGTGAGGGGGAGGAAGAGCATGGGGACGAAAAACGAGGGACTAAGGACGAAGGACGAAGGACTAAGGATGAAGGACTTGGGATTCGGGATTCGGACTTCGGGACTCGTAACTAGTCACTCATAACTCATAACTCTTCCCCCGTCCCTCTTCACGGCAGCGTGATCGATTGATCTGAAAGCAGGTAGGATGCACGCTGCGTCGTATTGCCGCCGAGGTCTACCGTCACCACGCGTAATCGCAACGGCAGACCGGAGGGATTGTGCACCGTCATGCCGGAACCGGGGAGGGGATTACGAAAGGAAAGAGTGGCGCCACCGGGCAGATGCCAACGTCGGTAGCCAAACATCGCTTCGTCGGCGGTGATGGATGTCAGGGGGGCACCCCGCACTTCGCCGCGTTCCCATTCCGCCGGCAGGCTGATGCGGATCGTCTCCGAACGCTCATTGGTGACATCAAACAGTTGCGGCCGTCGATCAACGGTTCTCGTCAGTGTGAGAGCGGCATTGCCCGTGTGCTCGATGCCGATGAGCACGGGCTCGTCCCGGGCATCCTTCGCCTTCTGTTCTTGCGTGAAGCGGACCGATGCCCACAGGAGGATGGGCAGCAGCGTGAGGAGCGCGATGCGGGTGTGGAGCGTAAGCACGAGCGGAGATCAGTACGGCAGTGTACGGCAATCTTCTTCTCTTTTCATGTATCTTCGATTGGTTGCATGTGTGTGTCGGTGCTACAGTGTGCGCATGGAACTTGACCCACACACGCTCCATTTGATCATCCAGCGGATTCGCAATCAGATGCGCTGTCCGCAATGCGGAGAAAAAATCCCCGTCGATATGGCATCCGTACGACTGACAGGTGATGATTTTGTTTTATTGCAGCTCAAGTGCCCCATGTGCGACGCGTACATCGTTCTGCACGCATCGCTGGACGGCATCAAAGGTGCCAAATTGCGGAAGGAAGAGCAGGATCGCATTCAGAACGCTTCTTCCTCACTGTGTCATCGAGAGGAGGAGGTGGACATTTTGCGTCAGGCGCTGGAGCGTGCGGACGGATCCTTCGAACAGCTCTTTTCCTGATTCCCATGCCGTTTCTTCTGTTTATTGCCGGTGCGGTTATCGTCACACTTTTGAGTTGGGGAAGCGTGAAGACACTGCTCAGTGAAACGGCGGAGGATGTGCGGGAGACGGCCAGCGGGCAGGTACTGACCATCCGGGAACGTGCCGATGCGCTGACGCAGCCGGTCATCGAGAGGGTCGATGCGCTGGACCGCAGGGCCGATTCCGTTCAAAAAGGCATAGAAAAGCTTCGTGAAGGGGCAGATTTGCTGCGGGAGGGGGTTGCCGGAGAAGAGTAGACATTGCAGAAAATGAGAAAAAGGGGTATGATGGTGAGCGAAACAAACCAAACACACATGCAAGCTTTCCACACGACATTCTTGGCGGCACTGAAGGATCTCACGCACCTTCCCGATCGTTTTTATCCGGAGCTTGCTGCTCTGGTCTCTCAACTGACGGAGGAAACTTGCGATACGCTCCTTGCACAGTATACGGAGATGGATGCGAAGATTGCGGATGCGATGGCGCAGCTGGATGCCGAGACCGATGCAGCCATGCATGATGCGGATCGATGTATCGGTAAGTGTAAGAAAGCGGGCCGTGCGTTCGATGAGCGTGCGGAGCATGAGCATGACGCGGCGGTCGCAGATCAACTGTTGCAAGTGTAATTATTCCAATTCTTCTTCCCATCCATTTTATGGAAACGAGTCACACCTCATCCGACAGCGCCGAGTCGCGTCTGGTGCATCTGCGCGGCAGAGGCCTTTTCCCCAACCTTGGCAGACATCGCAGGGTGGAGCGCACTTCCGCAAGGGCGCCGGAAACCATCGAGCATGAGGGCAAGCGCATGACGCAGCGCGAGGTGATGGCGGAGAAGCAAAAGAAGATGGATGAATTGCGCGAGAAAGCCAAAAAGGCAAAGGAAGCCAAGGATGCGTTACGGAAGAAAATCGAACAGCAGGATCATGACAGTCCGTTTCCGACTCTCTATAACTATGCTCATGATGCGGATGCGGTGAAGACACTCGAAAGAGAAATCACCAATTTGGAACAGAAAATGCAAAAGCTCGAAAGTACTTCATGGCGCACGGCGATGGATGCGGTGAAAGATGCGGAGCAAACTCATGATGAAATAGTGGAAAATATTCAAAATACCGCCCATCATCTTGAGGAATCCGCAGATAAAGATCAGGAACGACAGGAACGCAGGAAAGAATATATGGCGCAAGCTGATGAACAGTTTGGATGGGTGCGGGATAATTTGGAGGGGAAATCCATCGATGTGCAATACATCAATGTTTCCGGTGATGCGCGTATCGGTGCCGGGGCCAAACAGCTCATCGAACGAGCAAAAGAGATGGAAGACATTGCCAATAGATATGATGCGCTTGATGGTAAAATTTCTCAGGATGAAAATTATATTTCTCGCTTGCGCGCGGCGGCGAAGCAATGTCGGGATTTGTATCCTGCAATGCAGGAACATGAGCAGGGTATTCTGAAGATGCAGCGAGAAAGCATGGAGAAACAGAAAGAAATGGCACCCAGAGTGCAGGCGTGGAAGAATAAGGCGGAAACTTTTAAGGGCTGGAGCAAGTTGGAAGCCGGGGCCATCGCAGCCGATAGGAAAGGTGTTTCGATCGTGGATAATTGGATCCGCGCAGGCAAGGAGCTGCAGGCGGAGTATACGGAACTTGCATCTTTCCTTGAGGGAACGGATGCTGCGCTCAATGATGATATCGAACGCGCGCTGCCACAGTTGGAGAATCTAAAGACGCAAGTGAAGCAATTGGAGCGAGCCGAGAAGGTGCGCACCGTCTTGGAGCCCGTTGCTTCGTTACAGGGCATGAGCGGCACTGATGCGATCAACGTACTTGGAGGAGATAGCAGGTCCGCACTGGAGAAAGTGAAAGGAATGATCAAGGATCTGGAAGGCGTGGCGCAGGAAATGTTGGATGACGGCGTGCAGGTCGCTTCGCCGGAGGCGCAGGCTTTGGTTGCTCCCATGAATGAGCTGAAGCGCATACAGGCACAGATGGAGCAGGTGACGGGCATAGAACATCAAGAACGTGAGGAGAATGACAAAAAGTTGATACAGGAGGCAGAAGCGCTGATGTCGGTCCCGTTGGATACGTTGGTTACGGCTGATCTCAGAGCCCATGTAAGAAAAGTCACCGCATTACTGGAGAAAGTCAATGCGCGCCTGAGCGTAGACGCTCTGTTCACGGATTCATACACCGAGCTGCAGCGCATGTCTCTGGAATTGGGAGGTCGCCTGGATGTGGCGAAGGCAAAGCGGAACGCGGAGCGTGTTGATACAAAGTGGGAGGACATTCGAGACAAAAGACGAGAGAGATTAATTGCAAAAGCAAAAGAACAGGAAACATTTGCTACTCAAATTACAGATGCTGCTTTGAAGGCGAAGGTGCTGGCTGATGCGGAATATTTTCGACAGGAAGCAAATAAGGTGCATCAAATTTCCATGGAAGAATTTCAGCGCAACGTGCAGGTAGAGAAAAACGAAATGCCGCGAATTCGTCAGCAATTGGAAGATACGATCGCACAATTGGAGCAACCGACACCGCCGTTTCAATTGAGTGGTGGCATGGCAAGTACATGGTCGTTGGGTGTTGCTGCGTTCAATGCCCTCATGGAATTGCGAAAGCCTGAGCAGATTGCTCAACTGAAGCGCCAGCTTGCCGCACTGCCGGATGATCTGGATTCCGTGCCGGATATGGCGTAAAGACCAAGTATTTCAGTATCTCAGCCGCCCCCTCCCGGAGCGGCTTTTTTTGCGTACCAAAGCTTCCGTGCCCTGATCTTTGGATTGTGAAAAACGGCGATTTCTGCTATAATTCCTTGATATGTCCGATCCAACACAAACACAGAATGGCCGGGGATTGATGCCTCCGAATATCCCATCGGGTCAAGAGATCTATGACTCGATCATGGCGGTCATCGAGCCGGAACTGACCTCTTCCCAATTGCCGCTGCTGAAGGAAAAGTACGCCGGCGAGACGCTCGAACAGAAGAAGGAAAGGGGCAAGAGATACAAGAAGGCTTTCGCTGCTTACGAGATTGCGTTCCGGGACTATGCCGCAGCTCTGCATCAGGAGACGACGCAATTCCAGCGGAATGCGCGACGTTTCGTGGAAGAAATGGTAAGTGCGTATGAGTCGGACAGATTGTCCGGTATTGAATCCATGCTTTCCGCCGAGACGCTATGACACGCGATGCTTTCCTCTCCATCGGCTTCGCGGAGCGCAGGTTGGTGTGGGAAATGGGTGCTGCGCCGGCGGAATCGTCGCAAACCCCACCTCCCGTTGAAGTGTCTCAGCAAGCTCCGTCGGATTCTCCGGAAAGGTCCGATGAAGCAGTCGCCGATGCTGCTGAAGAAGAAGCAAATGAATTGTTGAGGAATGCAGAAGAGGAATCTATCAGAGGCCAATTGAACACAGAAATGGGAGTACAAGGGTCACTGCAGTTGATGATGGATGAATTGCAGCAGCAAGGAAAAAAGTATGAAGAGGCTTTTGATGAAGTGAAAAATATTTGCCCGGATCCGCTCAAAGATCGTCTGCGGTATCGTCATGATACGGGCAAACTCAGCTTCAATGCCCCACGGATGGTTGCTGAGCCGTCAATACGGAAAAACGAATCAGTGGAGCAGCCGGTCTCCGGAACGTCTGCTGAAGCGCAGAAGCCGGCGCCGGAAACCGGGAATGAAGAAGCCAAGCCCACAGCGGAGAAACCGGAAGAAATACTCACAGCGAGAAAAGAGCAAGTTCTATCAAAGATCGATCCGGAGGCTAGTGGAGCGATCAGACAGGGTCTTGATGGGCTCGATCCGAAAGTCCAGAACGCCATGCTTACCTTGCTCGAAACAGCTGCGAGCGATTCAGAGAAAGCTTTGCAATACGGGCTGCTTGGTATGGAATTGAATAAAATCAGCCCCTCACAGCAGCGTGATGTTCTCAAGATTGCGGCGGATCCCAAGGCGATGGAACGCGCGAAGAAAGATCCGCGAATGTCGGGTCTCGTCTCATTCGTGGAAAGATTGGACCCAGCGCAAAATGAAGCACTGCAGGCAATCGCCATGCAGCCGGAAGCAGGCGTCATTCAGCCCCCCGTTGTTCCGGCGGAGCAACTTGATCAGATCAATGATACGCTCGGGAAATTCGATCTCGCCAATATGACGGAGGTCCAGAAGAACATGCGGATCGGGCAGGTCATGATGACGCATGGCGTGAATGTCGTGGAGAGCGGCGGGAAACTGGTGGCAATCGCCCCCATTGACGGAATGGAAGCCGGCATCAATAAAATCATCGGATTCGTCACATTCCTCACGTCCTTTGCCGATTTATTCAAAAAGAAAGAAGAGAAGCCGCAGGATACGGCTGCGGAGGGCAAAGAAGGAGCACAAGTGGAAACTCCCGATGTGGCAGCAGCGCGCGAACGGGTGAGCGGGGAAATAAAAGGAGGAAAATCCGCCGTAGATATTCGCACTGACAGAGAGGCGAAAAAAACTGCAGCTGAAAATGAGTTGAATGGTCCTCCGGCAGATCTCAAGAAGAATCTCCTGACGGCTAAGACGGAACTGGGCAGTGCGGAAGCGGAAGTAAAAACTTTACAGGAAGAGATCCAAAAAATGCCTGCGGATGATCCGGCGAGGGCTGCAATGGAAACAAGAATGAGCGGAGCGAAAACAAAAGTCGCCAATGCCCAGCAGCAGGTGGAGCAGGCACAGACGAAGGTGACTGCAGCGGAGAAGAAAGTGGCAGATGCAGCTTCGGATCTTGATGCGCTGACCAAGTTGGACGAAGCTGCCACGCAAGGTGTCGAGGGGATCAAGCGCGGGCTCGACGCACAGAAGCTTGTCCTTTCCAATGCAGTCGGCGGCAAAGTGGACCATCCCATGAAACCGTTGCTCGATGCCATGCAGACTATGACGGTGACGAAGAATCCCGATACATTGCAGGTGGAGTTGGCAGGGCCGGATATCGGCTCATTCCGCATGGAACTCGCGAAGGCGACAGGAACGTTGGTTACCAGTCCGGATCTTGCCATCAGCGACGCGGGAGTTGTCGAGAATCCAGACAAATTCAACGCGGTGTTGAAGCATGCAACGGATAAAGCACAAACAGAATCGGCTCCGCAAGCTCCCGCCGTTCCCCCAAATACAGGGGGCCCAAAAGTTGATCCCGGCGAAAAGCCGGGTGATAGCAACATCACTGCGGAGCAACAGAGGTCTGAGGAGGGGGTGGTGGAGGAACATCGGTCTTCGGTTCCGGAATTCGACGAGCAAACACGATCATCGGCGTTTTATGAAACCTGGCAGCGTATTCAAGCAGTGCTGAACCGCGAACAATCCAACATCAACGCCAATGAAATGGGGCACATCGAATCGGGTGTCTTTGGAACGTTCCATCGCATCGTCACGCAATCGAATCCGTATGACATGGAAATCAGCAACAGCCGGAAGAGAATGGAGACTGTGCGCTACGCAAACGATATGTTGGATGCAGCAAAGATGGAACCGGACGTGACGAAACAGGTGGAACAGCTGAATGCGGTGCGGCGGATACTGGGCATGCGTGAGGTGAATGCTGACTTTACGCCTTCGGAAGAGAATCCGACGGGGGAGAAAGCGATTCGCGGCGTCGAACACTTCAAGCAGGATCAAGAGTTGATGGATGTGAGTCGCGATGTTGCGATGGAGGGAGTCATGGCATTGGGATCATTGGGAGGCGGAGCGGTGGCCGGTGTCGCACGGAAAGGAGCGCAGGTGGTTGCGCAGCAAGGATTGAAGTATGCGGTGAAGCAAGCGGCGACGGAGGGGGCGAAGGAGGGTGCTGCGATGGCCGGTGCATTATCGGCGAGTCAAAACGCCGATGAATATATGAGTGGCGACAAGACTGCCGGCGAGGCGATTGCGGATGTGACTGTGGATACGGCGAAGGGAGCTGCGGTGGGAGCGGCGATTGGAGGAGTTTTACCTATAGCAGGACGTGGATTTGGCAAGACATGGCGAGCATCAGGTGATCTGTATCAAGGCGCGAAAACGAAAGTGAGCGGTACTAAAGACAAGACGGTGAAGTGGGTGAAAGATGTATGGGAATCTAGAAAGACTCAGAGTTCCGCGCGTCAAAATACTGAAAAGACGTTTGATAGTGCTTCAAAAGCAAAAGGAAAGGCTGCAGAAAGAACTCGAAAGACTACACGACGTGAGAGGCCGAATGCGCGAGCCGGTGACGAACAACCAAGATCAAATCCTCGTTCGAAGGAGCAACCGAAGGGTCAGACGGCGAATGCTGATACATTCAAACCGCGACAGGCAGTAGTTCCGTTACGTCCCGGAGAAACGCCAGAGGCATTTCTGCAAAGGATGACAAATGAATTAATGGACAATAATGCAAAACAACATGCGATGAGATCAAGGAGAAATGGTTCTGGGTTTCGCCATGAAATATCTTCTGAGATTCAAGAATTGGAAGACAGGGCAGTTCAAATTCGGGCATCTATGGCAGAAGCAAATACTCTTCTATACCAGAAGCTTAATCCGAAAGATTCTGCTCAAGCAATCCTTGGCCTCAAAGATGGATATTCAAAGAGAGACATTTCTCTTGCATATCAAAAAATGGCTCAAAAATATCACCCAGATCTCTATCCTGATGATTTTCTTCAGGCACGAATTGATTTCAAAATAATCAATAATGCATATTCAGAATTATTGAAAAAATGACCATTATTATTTGTGTCATGAAATGATGCTCAAAACCCCTTGCACTCCGAGGGTTTTTTCGTACAATACCCTCACATTCACCGTCCTTTCCCGCGCGTTTGAGACGAACGCCGCCGGGCGAGGCGGGATTTCATATGTAGTGATTAGTGATAAGTGGTTAGTGGTTAGCGATTGGTAGTTCGTTCCGAAGTCTGAATCTTTAGTCCCTAGTCCTTCGTCCTCATCCACCCTTTCTGCCTTTTCTTACTTTCTCTACCTTTTTATGCCTTCCGCCCCCACCGCCGCCACCGACAGTTTCGACGCCATCGCGCTCTCCGTCGCCAGCCCCGATGACATTTTGACGTGGTCCCGCGGAGAAGTGACCAAGGCCGAGACCGTCAATTACCGCACCCAGCGCGCGGAGCCCGACGGCCTCTTCTGCGAGCGTATCTTCGGACCCACCAAGAACTTCCAGTGTTTCTGCGGCAAATACAAAGGGATCCGCTACAAGGGTGTCGTCTGCGAGAAGTGTGGCGTGGAGGTGACGCGGTCGATCGTCCGACGCGAGCGCATGGGTCACATCAACCTGGCCGTGCCCGTCGCCCACATCTGGTTCCTGCGCTCGAGCCCGTCGCGCATTGGACTGCTGCTCGATCTCCCCATCAAGACACTCGAACAAATCGTCTACTTCGCCGCGTACATCGTCATCACGGTGAACGAAGAGGCGAAGGGCGAGGCGGAGAAGGAACTCAACGGTTCCATGGAGAACCGCAAGAAGCAGGTGACGCGCGAGTACGAGGAAGCCAAGAAGAAATTGGAAGAGGGCAATGCGACCCGCGCGCAGCTCGATGCGTTGGACAAGGAAGCGGCGGATCGTCTCGAAGCACTGAAGAACAATCACCGCGAAGCGCTTGAGGATCTGCAGAATCTTGCACTGGGATCGGTACTCTCGGAGCTCAAGTTTCGTGAGATGAACATGAAATTCGGCCATGTGTTCCGTGCCGGTACCGGAGCGGAATCGCTGCGGGAAGTGATGATGAACATCGATTTGCCGACGCTGGCGCAGACGTTGCAGGCGGAGCGCGAGAAGTCCTCGGGCCAGAAGCTCAAGAAGATCATGAAGCGGATGAAGTTCGTCAGTTCCGTCGTCCAGGCCGGCATCGATCCCTCCTGGATGATTCCCACGCGTTTGCCCGTGTTGCCTCCGGATCTTCGTCCGATGGTGCAGCTGGATGGCGGACGCTTCGCCGCGTCGGACCTAAACGATCTCTACCGCCGTGTCATCAACAGAAACTCCCGCTTGAAGAAACTCATGAGTATCGGTGCGCCGGAAGTCATCTGCCGCAACGAGAAGCGCATGTTGCAGGAGGCCGTCGATACGCTGCTCAACAACTCCGCTCGCGGCGGCAAAACGCTCTTCACGGCGGGAGACCGGCGCAAGCTCCGTTCGCTCTCGGATATGTTGAAGGGCAAGCAGGGACGCTTCCGTCAGAATCTCCTCGGAAAGCGCGTCGACTACTCCGGGCGTTCCGTCATCGTCGTGGGACCGCATCTCAAACTCACGCAGTGCGGATTGCCCAAGGAAATGGCGATGAAACTCTTCAAGCCGTTCGTCATCGGCACCATCATTCGCCGCGAACTGGCGCACAACGTGAAAGCCGCCGAGCGCCTCATCCAGGACAGCGGCAAGGAAGTGTGGGACATTCTGGAGGAAGTGATCAAGGACAAGTACGTGCTCCTCAACCGCGCTCCGACGCTCCACCGTCTGGGCATACAGGCTTTTCAGCCGACGCTCATCGAGGGTTTGGCCATCCAGTTGCACCCGCTCGCCTGCACGGCTTTCAACGCCGATTTCGACGGAGATCAAATGGCCGTCCACGTGCCGCTGGGGGAGAAGGCGCAGGAAGAAGCCAGGCATCTGATGGCCTCCACCCGGAACGTCCTGAAGCCCTCCGCGGGAGAGCCGATCATCAACCCGGTGCAGGACATGGTGGTCGGATGCTACTTCCTCACGCAGGTGCACGATGGCAAGAAGGGGGAAGGAATGGTCTTTTCGAGCGCCGAGGAAGCGATTCTTGCCAACGATGCGGGCGTGGTGGATCTGCAGGCGAAGGTGAAGGTGCGCGTGCCGGTCTCCGGAGGGGAGGAGGGGAAGACCGAGATCATCGATACGTCGGTCGGCCGCATCCTCTTCGAGGAGATCATGCCCGAGGGACTCGGCCACGTAACGCAGGCGCTCACCAAGAAGGGGCTCAGTAACTTGATAGCGCGCGCGCTGGAGTTGGCGGGCGAAGAGGAGACGGTCCGGTTTGCGGATCGCATCAAGGACACCGGTTTCAAATATGCCACCATCTCTGGCATTTCCGTCGCGGCGAGCGATGTGGTGGTGCCGCCTGCATACGACGCGTTCGTCGCGGAGGCCGACGAGAAAATCCGCCAGATGAACAACTTCTTCTGGAAGGGCTTCATCACCGCCGATGAGCGCTACAACCACGCCATCCGCATTTGGAGCGACACGAAGAACGAAGTGACGAATGCGATGGTTCGCGGTTTCCTGGAGCTTCCCGAGAATGACATCACCTACGTGATCGATTCCGGCGCACGCGGAAACTGGGGCCAGGTCACGCAGCTGGGAGGCATGAAAGGATTGGTCGCCAATCCCTCCGGTCGCACCATTGAACTGCCCATCAAGAGCAACCTGAAAGGTGGATTCTCCGTATTGGAGTACTTCATCGCCACGCACGGAGGACGCAAAGGCAAGTCGGACACCGCTCTGAAAACCGCGGAGGCAGGCTACTTGACACGTCGTCTCGTCGATGCGGTGCAGGACATCATCATCCGTGAAAATGACTGCGGTTCCACGGATATCCATGTCATCACTCAGGAAGATTCCGAGCGCATCGGTGAGAAGTTCGAGAGCCGCATCTTCGGGCGGACGCTCGGCATCGATCTGAAAAACGAGAAGGGAGAGATCCTGGCCAAGCGTGACGTCGAGATCGATGCGGATCTGCTGGAACTCATGCACAAGAACAAGATCACGGAAGTGGCCGTGCGATCGATCATGACTTGCAAGACGAAGCAGGGCATCTGTCAGAAGTGCTATGGCCGTGACCTCGGGGACAACAAGACCGTGAAGATCGGAACGCCCGTGGGCATCATTGCAGCGCAATCCATCGGTGAACCGGGAACGCAGCTGACCATGCGCACCTTCCACATGGGAGGCGTCGCGGAGGGGGCCGACATCACGCAGGGTCTCACGCGCGTGGAGGAACTCTTTGAAGCGCGAAATCCGCGTACGTCCGCGCAGCTTGCCGACATCACGGGTGTGGTGAAAGTGAGTCATCAGGGCGGCAAGACCACCGTGCACGTGCAGGAGGAAGAGCCCGGTGAGGACACGTTCCGTCTGCAAGCGGGATTCGATATCGCCGTCGCGAAGGGCGAGGAGGTCGCCGAGCGCGCCATTCTGGCCAGATCTCGTTTCGACAAATCCGTCGTGCGCGCCACCTGCGCCGGCAAGATCACCCAGGCCGAGGACGGCGTCATCCGCGTGAAGCACAATGAATTGCAGGACGCCGGTTACACGTTCGGTGCGCGAGAATCCCTCACGGTGAAGACCGGCATGCGCGTCAAAGTCGGCGACGCGCTGAATCTCGGACACTATAACCTTCAGGATTTGTTGGAGAAGAAAGGTGTCTACGCCGTTCAGAATTACGTCGTCCAGGAGGTGCAGCACATCTACGCCTCCCAAGGGCAAACAATCAATGACAAACACCTGGAGATCATCGTGCGCAAGATGTTCAGCAAGGTCCGCGTCTCCGACGCCGGCACCACCGCGTTCCTCCCCGGAGAAGTCGCCGACAAGGGAGATGTCGACTATGAAAACGAACGCATCCTGAAGCAGAACAAAGGCGCGAAGAAGGCCGAGATGGGGAAGCCCGCCACCTACGAGCAGTTGCTCCTCGGGATCACGCGCGTGGCGTTGGCCACGGATAGCTGGCTCTCCGGTGCTTCCTTCCAGGAAACCATTCGCGTCCTCGTGGATGCCGCTACCACACGCAAGATCGATATGCTCCACGGTTTGAAGGAGAACGTCATTATCGGACGCCTCATTCCCACGGGCCAGGTGTATCGAGATCGCAATGAGGAAGAATGAGCCCTTTACTCCCTCTCCTCCCTCCATTACTATCCCCACCCCATGCCGACCATCAATCAGTTGATCCGCAAGCCTCGCAAGGATAAGCGCACCAAGAGCAAAGCTCCCGCGCTCCAGTACACGTGGAACGCCCTCAAGATGCGTCCCGTTTCGTTGCCCGGCGGCGCGCCGTTCAAGCGCGGGGTGTGCCTGAAAGTCACCACGATGACGCCGAAGAAACCCAACTCCGCTCTTCGCAAGATCGCCCGCGTGCGCCTGACCAACGGCCACGAAGTGAAGGCGTACATCATGGGAGAGGGGCATAACCTCCAGGAGCACTCGGTGGTCCTGGTCCGCGGCGGCCGCGTGAAAGATCTTCCGGGTGTCCGTTATCACATCGTTCGCGGCGTGCTGGATACCGAAGGCGTCCGCAACCGCAAGCAGGGTCGTTCTCGCTACGGCGCCCGCAAGCCGAAAGCCGGAGCGAAGAGTTGAGTGATGAGTTTTGAGTTTTGAGTGATGAGTGACGAACCAACGAATCCCTAAGTCCAAATCCCTAATCCCTAATCCCTAATCCCTTCCTCCCATGGCCCGTCCCGTCAAAGTCTACGTCCCCGAAGGTTCCAGCCCTCAAATAGAGAAGTTCATCAACTGTCTCATGAAGGACGGGAAGAAATCCACGGCGCGACGTGTCTTCAAAGACACGCTCGCAGTGATCAAGACCCGCACGAAGGAAGATCCCATTGAAGTCTTCAACAAGGCGCTGCTCAATGTGACTCCCATGGTCGAAGTCCGTCCAAAGCGCGTGGCGGGCTCCGTGTATCAGGTGCCGGTGGAAGTGACGCCCAAACGTCAAACGGCGCTTTCCTTCCGTTGGATTCTGGGAGCGGCGCGCGATCGTAAGGGAATCCCCATGGCGCAGAAGCTCGCGTTGGAACTGCTGGATGCGTCCGCTGAACAGGGAGGGGCTTTCAAGAAGAAGCAGGACGTCATCAAGATGGCGCAAGCAAACAAGGCATTCGCTCATTTGGCCAAATAGGCACTGTGCTCCCTCCTCAAAGAGGGTGTAAACTGTTGCCTTGCGCGCCTGGGACTATGACATCACAATACTGAGAAAAGGTACCATTGTGGAGCGGTGGGAGTTGGAACATAAAATTCTGTATGGGCTCAATGGTACAAAGCTGAATGCTGCGCTCTTGCGAAACATTTGCCGTATCTGAATATCCCGGAGGATCGGCGGGCATTTCTGGAGTTGACTCTTGCAGATTTCCCCAAAGATACTCCTGTTGGTATGTATGACTGCAGGTAAACGGGTTGCGAGCTAAAGGCACCAGAGCTTTTGCAGTAGCAGAATTGTAAAGAATAGTGTACAATTGACGTATATGTTGAAAACAATTGAAGGTGTCAGCAGGGAAATGGGAAAAACGATACAGAAGATGGCGGGGGCACCGTTTACGTTACCCATTCGCTGGATTGAAGGTGAGAAGGGGGCGACGCGGCGTGCCTTTGGTGAGGCACTGGGGAGTACTGTTTTTTTGCCATTCAAGCTGACGTGGGAGGTCGTGAAAGGCATGCTGCGCGGCGGGGGGAGCGTTGCTCAATTGGCTGTTCATCTCCCATGGATTCCTTTCTGGAACAAAGAAAGGCAGGATGTGCAACTGGCGACGCAGCGAAACTTAAATCATTTGGGAAAGAGGGTGGAGCGGGAGCACCGAGTGGCGGCGTAAGAGGACACTTCTTGCCCTTTCAAGAAAGGAGGAAGAGAATTGGTAAGTCAGTTCTCCCATGTTCTATGCCTCGTATAGAGTTTGAGGTTCTACAGCCGACGTTGCGCAGAGGAGCACCCAATGCTGATGGTGCTCCGAAAGCAATCCAAACGGAGGTGAGAGTCTCAGTTGGCGAAGCATTTTATGGAGGGAGTACCGAGACATGTTATCCTTCCCCTGATGATCTGCTTGCAGATCCTTCCAGATTTGTAGGAAGAACAGATATTGTGTTATTTCTATTGTATCCCCATCAAGGAAAGCAATTACAGAAGTTGGTAGATAAAGGACTCGCAGGCTCTATTTCCGGTTTGGATGTGGCCGTCATACCTGACGCCGATGGCTTTGGTTGGCAAGCATTGCCACAATTCACTCAGCTGCAAACACTGAATTGCTGTTTATGGAAGTTGACCGAAGGGCACATGCGGATAATCGGGAGGCTCAGTGAATTGCGCAATCTTGATCTTGGATACACGGAGATAGACGATGCTGCCGCAATGCATTTGGCGGGTCTCACACAACTTACTCACTTGAATCTGACATCCACACAGGTGACACCTAAATTATTTCCCATTCTGACGGGTCTTTCGCATCTCCAGGAATTGCGTATATCATCGGAGAATTTGGAATACAAGGATCTTGCCATTTTGCAGAAACAATTGCCAAATTGTAGGATAAAGCATCTGATAGCTCTTGAATCCCAAGATATTCAATAGCTAAAGAGGTTCTCATGGATTGCAGAGGATTGCTTCGTATCGTTGAGCGCGTTTTGTGATAGATATATGCAATAGCCTTTTCTGCTCCATTAATCGCAAAATGGCGGCAATTCAAGTCTTTTGATTCTTGCTTTTGCTTTCTTGACTTCTTTAATGATCTCACCAAATTGATCGTTTATTCCCCTCTCACGCTGAGCTGCAAGCAATCCAAGTAGAATGCCTCGTTCTGAGTTACCTATCGGCAATGATTCAATAGCCGCCTCAGCGTCAGCATATGTTGGCAATCTCTCACCCATAATACTACCTTAGCAGAAAATGCTACAGCATATAACACGCCTTGTACGGTTCAGAAATTTAGCTCTGAAGATGGCAAAGAATGCGAAATTTCTTCACCCAAATGCTTCGGGCTACGAAACATTTTAGCCCCTCGCACTCCGCACAAGGCGAGACGTTGGGTGATGATTGGTTGATCAATGAGGATATTCTCCGTATTGCATCCCCTTCCTTCTTTCTGTAGAGTCTCCGCACTTCAAAGCTGTGAGTTGTGAGACGTGAGATGTGAGTAGTTGCAGCTTTTCCTTTCCTTTTTCCCCGTATGGACCTCAAACACGTTCGAAACATCGGTATCATCGCACATATCGATGCCGGAAAGACCACCACGTCCGAGCGCATTTTGTTCTATACGGGAATCAACTATAAAATCGGTGAAGTGCACGAAGGCGAGGCGACCATGGACTGGATGGAGCAGGAGCGCGAGCGAGGCATCACCATCACGGCGGCTGCCACGCAGTGTCACTGGAAGGCACCGGTACCCGGTGAGGGGGAAGAGTCGCAGGATATCACCATCAACTTGATCGACACACCCGGCCACGTCGATTTCACCGCCGAAGTGGAGCGCAGTCTCCGCGTGCTGGATGGCGGCGTGGTTGTGTTCGATGGTTCACAGGGCGTGGAGCCGCAGAGCGAAACGGTGTGGCGCCAGGCCGATAAGTACGATGTGCCGCGACTCGCCTTTATCAACAAAATGGATAAGACCGGCGGTGATTTCTTCATGTCGCTGGCATCCATTCACGATCGGCTCAGCAAAGATGCGGTGGCCATTCAGCTGCCCATCGGGGCGGCGGACACCTTCAAGGGGCTCGTTGATATCATTGCGAAGAAGGCGTACGTCTTCAGCGGCGCACACGGTGAAATCATCACGGAGCAACCCATCCCCGCGGATATGGAGAGCGAAGTGGCGGAGTATCGCGCGGTTCTCATGGAGAAAGTCGCGGAAGCCAACGACGATCTCATCGATGCTTTCCTGGAGAACGGCGCTCTCACGGACGCTGAGTTGATGCTGGGTTTGCGTAAGGCAACCGTTGCCGGCAAGGTCTATCCGGTTCTGTGCGGATCGTCACTGAAAAACATCGGTGTGCAGCGCGTACTCAATGCAGTCGTCGCGTACCTGCCTTCTCCTCTCGATGTTCCGGCCATCAAGGCGACGAATCCTTCCAACGGTGAACCTGTCGAACGCAAAGCCGATAACAATGAGCCGCTTGCAGCGCTCGCGTTCAAAATCGCCTCCGATCCCTTCGTCGGGAAGCTGACGTTCATCCGTGTGTACTCGGGCGTTCTGAAGAGCGGATCGTCGGTCTACAACCCGCGCAACGGCAATAAAGATCGCATCGGTCGTCTCGTACGTCTCCACGCCAATTCGCGTCAGGAAATCACGGAGGTGCAGGCCGGTGACATCGCCGCGGTCATCGGATTGAAAGATGCGCGGACGGGCGACACGCTCTGTGACGAATCCATGCCGGTGCAGCTCGAGTCGATCACCTTCGCCGAACCGGTCATCCACATCGCCATCGAACCCAAAACGAAGGCCGATCAGGAGCGCATGGGCATCGCCCTCCAGAAGCTGGCGGAGGAGGATCCTACGTTTCGCGTCCACACCGATGATGAGACGGCGCAGACGATCATCGCGGGCATGGGAGAGCTGCACTTGGATATCCTCGTCGATCGCATGCGTCGCGAATTCAAGGTGGAGACGAACGTCGGCACGCCGCAGGTGGCCTATCGCGAGACCATCACCAAGGAGATCGATGGCGAGGGCAAGTACATCAAGCAGACCGGCGGTCGCGGACAGTACGGTCACGTCATCTTCAAACTGACGCCGCAGGAACCCGGCAAGGGTTACGAGTTCGTCAACTCCGTGGTGGGAGGCCGCATTCCGCGCGAATTCATCGCGCCGTGCGACAAGGGGTTCCAGGAAGGCATGAGCCGCGGCATCCTTGCGGGATTCTCCGTGGTCGATGTGAAGGTCGAGCTGCTGGACGGTTCGTACCACGACGTCGACTCCTCCGAGATGGCCTACAAGTTCGCCGCGTCCATCGGGTTCCAAGAGACCGCGCGCAAGGCCGATCCCGTCATTCTCGAACCGATCATGAAAGTGGAAGTGACGGTTCCCGAAAACTTCCTCGGAGACGTCATGGGCGATCTGAATTCTCGCCGCGGTACGATCATGGGCACCTCCGATCGCGGCATGGCCAAGATCATCGCGGCGCAGGTGCCGCTGGCGGAAATGTTCGGGTACGCCACGGAACTGCGTTCCATGACGCAGGGTCGCGCGAGTTACGCCATGGAGCCCAGTCACTACTACAAGGTTCCGAAAAACGTCGCCGAGGAGATCATCGTCTCGCGCTCCGGCGTCACGCAATCCCGGTCCAACGGGTGAGTTTCTTCCTTCCGTCCTCATGATTTCATCCGTTACGGATGCTCTGATCGACTGGGCGCGGGTTGTTCCGCTGGAACTGTTCGCGGTCCTGGGATCGTTCGTGGAGGAGTTGCTCGCTCCCGTTCCGTCGCCTATCGTCATGACGGTGACGGGGTCCATCGCCGCGGCGCAGGACAAACCGATGGCTTACCTGATCGTTCTCTCTCTGATTGCCACGGCAGGCAAGACGATCGGGGCGGTTCTCGTCTACGCCATCGCCGCGAAGGCGGAGTCGTTCATCTTCGGTCGGTTCGGTTGGCTTTTCGGCGTGTCGCACGAGGAAATTGTTTCTTTCGGAAAGCGGCTAAGGGGAACGTGGAAGGATTACGTACTGCTCTTTGCGCTGCGCGCACTTCCGATTATGTCCAGTGCCGTCGTCTCGATCGGTGCGGGGGCCATCAAAGTGCCCATGCGCATCTATCTTCCGACGACCATCCTCGGCACCATCGTCCGCGATGCGTTCTATCTATATGTCGGCTTTACCGGCATCGAGACACTGTACAGGCTGGTACACGGGTTCGAGAATATCGAGAGCATCCTGGAAGCGCTGATCGCTCTGGTGATCGTTGTCGTATTCGGGTGGGTGGTGTGGCGGAGGAAGAGAAGTAGGGGGTAGGTTGTAGGTGGTAGGTTGTAGGGGGTAGGAGAAAATGCCCTCAGTGTGAGAGTGATTTTTGCATGAAACGTCTATAACCTACTCTCCACTCCCTACCCCCTCATTCGTCCACTCCTCCAGTGTCACCGTCACTTCCCGTTCCCGTCCGTCCCGGAGAATCGTCAGCGTGAGTGTGTCTCCCGGCAGCATGCGCTGGATGATGCCACTGAAGTCAGCTTGCTCTGTCAGTGCCGTTTCACCCGCTTTCACGATCACGTCTCCTTCGCGCAGATCGGCTTTTGCAGCGGGAGAATCGGGGACGATGGCGATTTCGCCGGGTTCCTCGCCCTTGGTGATCAGTGCCCCCTGTGTCACGGACAGTTTCTCTTCTTCGGCAAGTGCGGGCGTGAGCATCACGTATCGGACGCCGAGATAGGGTCGCACGATGCGGCCGAATGATTGATAGCTGTGCAGCACGCGACGCAAATCGGAAACGGGAATGGCGAAGCCGATGTTCTGCGCGCCGGAAGCGACCGCCGTGTTCATGCCGATGACGGAGCCTTGCAGATCCAGCAGCGGCCCGCCGGAGTTGCCCTGGTTGATGGCGGCATCGGTCTGCAGAATCTGCGTGAGGCGTTCCGTCGTTCCTTCGGCAGGATTGCCGGCCGTGATGGTGCGTTGCAGTCCGGAGATGACGCCGACGCTCACCGTGTTGCGAAATTCCGCGAGTGCATTGCCGATGGCAATGACCGTCTGGCCCAAAACGGGCTCATTGCTCGAGGAAAGTCGCAACGCCGGGAAATCCGTTCCTTTCACCTTAAGGAGCGCGATATCGGTGAGAGCATCGCGCGCGAGCACCTTGGCGGTCAGTGTCCGGCCGTCATTGAGCAGGACCGAGTACAGAGCATCTTCGTCACTGACGACGTGCCGGTTGGTCATCAGGAGACCGTCTTCCGAAACGAAGAACGCCGTCCCTCCACCCACTTCCTGCAATTCGGTTCCCATTTGCCGCAGGCGGGGTATTTCAAAATTAAAGGGAGAATCACCCAATGGAATGCGATCGTAGAAACGTTCGATCACGGGCAGGTTTTTGCTGATGATCACGCTTACAACCGCCGGTTCCGCGGCTGAGACCACTTCGATCACGGGGGATTCCGCGCGCACTTCTTCCTCCAGTGCGTCGATGGGTGCGGAAGGCATCGTGGGAGAATCCGAGGGTTGGGGTGCGCGAAGCGTCACCGTCTCGATGCCAAGTACGAGGGAGGAGACGAGGAGGGACGTGAACGCGGAGAGTGCGATGGTGCGGGTGCCGCTCATAGTTTTTTCAGTGTACCATACACGCAAGTGCCTGTGGACCGTTTCACGCACTTCCTGTACAGTTGACGCATTCTCCATTCTCCTTTCCCATGAAACGACGTTTCACCGAGGACAGTTGGCACAAGGAGCCTTGGTTCAAAGCGTTGGTGTCCGCGCTGCGCTCCTGCAAGTCGGATGCGGATATGGCGGCGTTGTTGCGGGATATCGGAACACTCAGTGAGCTGCAAGCCTGGAGCGAACGGCTGGAGGTCGCGCGTTTGATCGCGCAGGGGATGAGTTACCGAAACATTGCCGAAGTGACCGGCGCCAGTACCACGACGGTCACGCGTGTCGCGCATTTTCTGGAGAACGGCGAAGGCGGCTATCGCACCATCCTGCATGCGCACCGTCACCACCGCATGCGGAAAGATGCGAAGCTGCAGGAAGAATCGGAGAAGAAACACGCCCCGGTTCCGGTGTCGGCATTGCAGAAGTATCTGCATAAGGGAATGCAAAATGATCGTCCGCCTCGGGCTGACTGAATGAGAAAATGTACAAGGACGAACTCTCCAAGGTCTATTTTGTGAGCATTTCACATTTCACATTTCACATTTTGCATTATCCTTCCTCTTATCATGCATGCATCCCATATTCGTCATTGCCTTGCTCTTGCCGCACATGGTCGCGGCTCCGTGGGCGATGGCGCGATGGTCGGAGCGGCGTTGGTACGGGATGGACGCATCATTGCGGAGGCATGGCATGAAGCATTCGGCGCGCCCCATGCGGAGCGAGCACTGCTGGAGCGATTCGATGGCACCGTGCTGCCGACGGATACGCTCTATGTGAATATGGAACCTTGTTGTCATCACGGGAAAACGCCGCCCTGCACGGACATCATTCTCGAACGCGGCGTACGGAATCTGGTGTATGGCATGACGGATCCCGACGAACGGATGCGGGGGGAGGGAATTGGTAAATTGATTAAAAATGGTGTTCGGGTTTTTGGGCCTGTGCTACAGACGGAATGCGAACGTATGAATCGCGGATTTTTCTCAATGCGCACGAAGAATCGCCCGTTCATTACGCTCAAATCCGCACGGACCCGGGATGGTCGCATCGCGGAGGATGATGGCAGGCCGCTTGCGATCACATCGAAAGCACAGAACATTTGGTCGCATACGTTTCTCCGTTCCACGCACGATGCCATTCTGGTCGGCGTCGGGACGGTGCTCGCGGATGATCCGAAGTTGGATGTTCGCTTCCATTCCCTCACCCCCCAACCCCCTCTCCCTCCACACGCCGTATGCCTACCGGGAGAGGGGAAGACGTTCCATCCTTTGCGCATCATCCTCGATCCGCACCTGCGCATTCAGCTTACTGCGCGCATCGTCTCCGATGATCGTCGATCAGAAACGATCATTGTCCACGCGCCTCCCGTCACGCGGGAACAGGAAGATGTGTGGCGTGAACTCACGAAGAGGGGAGTGATGCTGCGGGAAGTTCCGGTTGAAAAACAGTGCTTCGATTGGACGATGCTGTGGCAAGCGCTCACGGAACCGTCCGGAGGGTATCACGGACTCACGAGCATCCTGGTGGAAGGCGGTCAACGTACGTGGGACGCTTTCCGACAAGCGGGGATGGTGGATGAAGAAATCAGTCTCACAAATTGAGCAGATGCCCCAGTTTGTTCTTCTTGGTGGTGAGGTACGAAAGTAAGCCGAGCGGCGGCGCTTCCATCGCGATGGGAACTTGCTCCACGATCTCCAGATTGAACCCTTTGAGTCCGCTAATTTTACGCGGATTGTTGGTTAAAAGACGGATGTTTCCCACTCCTACGTCGTGGAGGATCTGTGCGCCGATGCCGTAGTTGCGTGCGTCCGGCGGGAATCCGAGCTTCTCATTGGCTTCCACGGTATCCAATCCTTGTTCCTGTTGCAGAGCGTACGCCCGTATCTTGTTGGACAGGCCGATGCCGCGTCCCTCCTGATGACGCATGTAAACGATCACACCCATTCCCTCCTGTGCGATCATGTGCATCGCGCGGTCGAGTTGCCAGCCGCAATCACAATGTTGCGAGTGCAGAATGTCGCCCGTCAGACATTCGGAGTGGACGCGGACGAGAGTGGGTTTCGCCGGATGAATGTCACCTCGGATGAGAGCAATGTGCTCTCGTTTGGAGACGGAGTCACTGTACACTTTGATGCGCCACAGACCGACGTGCGTTTCCAGGTTCGCTTCCGCTTCCAGTTTGATGAGATGTTCCCGGGAATGTCGTTCGGCGATGAGATCTGCGATGGAGATGAGAGGGAAATCATGCTCCTGTGCGAACGCTTCGAGTGCGGGGAGGCGCATCATGGTGCCGTCTTCATGCATCAGTTCCGCACCGACGCCTCCGGGACGCAACCCCGCCAGTTGCATGAGATCGACCGTGGCTTCCGTATGACCTGCGCGCTTGAGGACGCCACCGTCATCCGCACGCAAGGGAAAGATGTGTCCCGGACGCGCCAAATCATGCGGCGAGGCATCGGGACGAATTGCGGTGCGCACGGTCGTCACGCGGTCTTTGGCGGAGACGCCGGTCTCAATGCCTTCCCGTGCTTCGATGCTGACGGTGAACGGAGTGCCGCGCTTGGCGGTGTTCACGGGGACCATCGGCGGCAGGCGGAGGCGGTCGGCGATTTCATTCGTGATGGCCAAAAACACGATGCCGCTGGTGTGATGGATGAGGAATGCCATCTGATCCTCGGTCACATGTTCGGCGGAGGCGATCAAATCCCCCTCATTCTCACGATCCTCATCATCCACTACGACGATCATGCGGCCCTGCTGCAGGGCGGCGATGGCGTCGGGAATGGAGGAGAAAGGGGACATGGGGCAGGGATTGGGGGTTTGGGATTAGGGATTAGGGATTAGGACTTCGGGACAGAGGACTAAGGACTAAAGACAAGGATTCGTTATCTCGATATTTCGTTAGTTCGTTCGTTCGTCAGTTCGTTCGTAACCGGTCAGTCGCATCTCGTAACGTACGCAATGTGTCCAAGGACCGAAGGACGGACCGGGCGGCTTCGACGCCTTTGTGATCCGCTCCCTGTGTGCGGGCTATCGCTTGGTCGAGACTATCAACGTACAGCACCTCGAAGGCGAAAGGAATCAATTCCTTCGTTTGCACGTTCATCATGCCGTGGGCGACCGTTTCCGCCAGCAGACGGGCGTGGTGCGTCTCGCCTTCCACAATGACCCCGAATCCCAGCAGCGCATCGACCGTCTGCGTTTGCGCGAGCGCGGCACCGATCAGCGGAATCTCAAATGAGCCGGGCGCGTCGTGGACGGTGATGTTCGCCGCCGGGATCCCCGCGGATAGCAGCAGCGTCTTCGCACCATCCACCAGTGCATCAACCACGGCACGATGATAGAGCGATGCGACGATGCCGATCTTCCACGAGGAGTCGATGATTGCCGGGAGTGGTGAAGCGTGGAAGTCCTTCATGTCTGTGGAAGGAGGGCGGCGATGCTGCGGATCAGAATGTCCGTCTCGATGTTCACGCGGTCGCCCTTGCGGAGCGCTCCCAGGGTCGTTTCGCGCAGCGTCGTGGGAATGAGGGCCAGTGTACACCCTGATGGGGTGAGAGAGGCAACCGTCAGCGAAACGCCGTCGACGGTGATGGAACCTTTGGGGAGGACGAAGGGGGAGAGATTCGGTGGTAGATTGATTTCCAAAAGAATGCCCCCATCCCCGGCCCCTCCCCCGTGCGGTGGAGGGGTGACATGCAGAGCGACACGGATCCGTTCAAGAATGGCAGAAGTATCGTGTTCAACTTCTTCACTGGTGACATGCAGCATGCGTATGCCGAGTGCATGCAATTCTCGATCACGCAATGCATCATATTCTTTTTGTCGTTCATGAATTTTATCGTCCACTTCAATGCCAAGCAGTTTCTCTTCACAGAAAAAATCAAGAATATATTTTCCAATCGGGCGCTGCCGTCGGATGTGATATCCCAACTGATGATTCCGTACAGCATCCCACAAGATAGCTTCGCTCTTTGTTGGCGCTTTACGCATGTGGCGTGATCGATTGATGAGCAATGGCGCTGGGTACCGTTCTCCTTCCAAGGCCTTGTGTGCCCCCTCTCCCCTTGGGGGAGGGGGTTGGGGGGTGGGGGCGATAGACAGAACTTCTCCTACTCCTTCCACATGCCCCTGTACGATGTGTCCGTCGAAGCGTCCGTCCGCCCGCATCGCTCGTTCCACATTCACGCGATGTCCCGGTTTGAGATCGCCTAGTCTAGTCTTGTTCCACGTTTCCGGCATGACATCAAACGAGAGCGTCGCATCGTCGATCGCCGCGATCGTCAAACACACGCCGTTCACGCACACACTCCCACCCGGACGCAGATCATCAAACGATGCAGGACGCTCGACGATGAGGCCCGTCGCACGTTTCTCCCGTACCGCTGCCGTTGCTTCGATGATACCCGTGAACATGAGAGTGCAGATTAGCACAAACGTGCTGAGATACATGATTGTTCAGGGGTGGTTTTCTGACATTATGTGTTGCTCATGCCGTCATTGACAGGGTGATCAAACTCATCCGATGATTTCTTGATGACGTGATCGAAGATCAATATCTTGTGGTTTGTTTTGAACAGAGACACTACATAGTGTATTTTACTTGTCATCCCTCCCGCACAGTTCTATGCATCCCGTTTCCTCCCTCTCTTCGTCTCCCTCCGCAGAATCGCAGTCGCAACCCGTGCAGGGTGATGCGGCGCGCTCCCGTTCCACGGGTCTGTCCATCCCCCGCATGTTTACGACACCGGGCAGTGATCCGATGGAGGAAGTGACGTACGAACTGCGCACGAGCCGCATCAAAAATACCGACGGTTCGAGTGTGTTTGAAATGGAGAATGCGGAGATTCCCGCGGAATGGTCGCAAGTCGCGACGGATATCGTCGTCAGCAAGTACTTCCGCAAAGCGGGGGTGCCGCAGCGCGATGCGGAGGGGAATCTCCTCCTGGATGCCGAGGGGAACGTGGTTACCGGGCCCGAGCGGTCGGTGAAACAGGTGGTGCGCAGACTCGCGGGGTGCTGGCGGTACTGGGGCGAAACGTACGGGTACTTCACGACGAGGCAGGACGCGCAGGCTTTTGAGGATGAACTGAGTTACATGCTGGTGCACCAGATGGCTGCACCGAACTCGCCGCAGTGGTTTAATACCGGCATTCATCATGCGTACGGCATCACGGGGCCGTCACAGGGGCACTACTACGCGGAGCCGTCGACCGGCGAGATCAGGAAGAGCGAGGACGCATATACGCATCCGCAGCCGCACGCGTGCTTCATCCAGTCCGTGGATGATGACATGGTCAACGAGGGGGGCATTATGGATTTGTGGGTCCGTGAGGCGCGTCTCTTCAAATACGGATCGGGGACGGGCACCAACTTCTCACGCCTGCGCGGGGACGGCGAACCGCTCTCGCACGGAGGACGCAGTTCGGGGCTCATGAGTTTTCTGAAGATCGGCGACCGCGCGGCGGGCGCAATCAAATCCGGCGGCACCACGCGCCGGGCGGCCAAGATGGTCTGTCTGGATCTCGATCATCCGGATATCGAGGAGTTCGTGAATTGGAAGGTCAACGAAGAGAAGAAAGTGGCGGCGCTCGCGAAAGCCGGTTACGACACGGACTTCAACGGCGAAGCGTATCAGACGGTTTCCGGGCAGAACTCCAATAATTCCGTCCGCGTTCCACACGCGTTCTTCGAGGCCGTCGAACGCGATGGTGACTGGAATCTGTACTGGCGCACCGAACTGCGGAAAGCCGCGGCGGAGGGACGCAATCCCGTTCCGTGCAAGACGCTGAAGGCGAGCGCACTCTGGGATCAGATCGGGTATGCCGCGTGGGCATGTGCGGATCCCGGCGTGCAGTATGACACGACCATCAACGACTGGCACACCTGCCCGCAGGACGGACGCATCAACGCCAGCAATCCCTGCAGCGAGTACATGTTCCTCGATAACACCGCCTGCAACTTGGCATCGCTCAATCTCCTGAAATTCTATGATGAAGAGCAAGGTGCTTTCAACATCAGCCAGTACCTGCACGCCGTCCGCCTGTGGACCATCGTTCTGGAAATTTCGGTGCTGATGGCGCAGTTTCCCAGCAGCGAGATTGCGCGACTCAGTTACCGGTTCCGCACGCTGGGACTGGGATTTGCCAACCTGGGTGCGATGCTCATGCGCATGGGAATTCCCTACGATTCCCGCCGCGGCCGCGCCATCGGCGGAGCGCTTTCCGCCATGCTGACGGGAGAGTCCTATGCGACGTCCGCCGAAATGGCCCGTGCACTGGGCACATTCGAGGGTTTTGAGAAGAATCGCGAGGACATGCTTCGCGTGATGCGCAATCATCGCCTTGCCGCCTACGACGCATCGACCAAAGAATACGAAGGTCTGCACGTCGTGCCCGTGGGACTCGACCAGGAGGAAACGCCTTCGGAACTGCTGGAGTGCGCCAAGGAGTGCTGGGACCGAGCGCTCGCGATGGGGGAGGAGCACGGCTACCGCAACGCGCAGGTGTCCGTCGTCGCGCCGACGGGGACCATCGGTTTGCTGATGGACTGCGATACCACCGGCATCGAACCGGATTTCGCGCTCGTGAAGTTCAAGAAGCTTGCGGGCGGCGGCTACATGAAGATCGCCAATCAGTCGGTGGAGCCCGCACTGAAGGCGCTCGGGTACGATTCCACGCACGTGAAGGATATCATGCGGTACGTGATGGGCAGTCTCAGCTTGGAGGGAGCGCCGCACGTCAATCGCAATACGCTGCGCGCAAAAGGATTCACCGATGAAGACATTGCGAATATCGAGAAGCAGCTGCCGCAAGTGTTTGATCTTTCCTTCACCTTCAACCGCTGGGTGCTGGGCGAAGAGTCACTCAGGCGCGTGGGCCTCACGCAGGAACAGATCGATGATCCATCGCTCAATGTGCTTCGTGCCGTCGGATTCACCGCCGCGCAGATTGAGGAAGCCAACGTCGCCGTCTGCGGACACATGACGGTGGAGGGGGCGCCGTTCCTGCAGCCGCAGCACCTGCCGGTCTTCGATTGTGCCAGCACGTGTGGCAAACTCGGGAAGCGTTCCATCGCCGCGGAGGGGCACATTCGCATGATGGCCGCGGTGCAACCGTTCATCTCCGGCGCCATCAGCAAGACCATCAATCTGCCGCACGAGGCCACCATCGAGGACACCAAGAACGCGTATTTCCTCAGCTGGAAACTGGGAGTGAAGGCCAACGCTCTCTATCGTGACGGCAGCAAGTTGAGCCAGGCACTATCGAACAAAGCAGACAAGGGAGAGGAGGATGACGGGATGGAACGTGCGGCGGATGATCGTAAAGACGAACCGAAGGCGCGTCCCGCCGCCGATCGGCCCGTTTTGCAGGAACGCATCGTCATCAAGGAAGTGCCCCGCCGTCGCAAACTCCCGCAGGAGCGCATGGCCATCGCGCACAAGTTCAGCATCGCAGGGCACGAGGGGTATCTGCACGTCGGCATGTACGATGACGGCTCACCGGGCGAAATCTTCATTAAGATGAGCAAGGAAGGATCGACGCTCTCCGGCGTGATGGACACGCTGGCGTTGAGTCTTTCCATGAATCTGCAGTACGGCGTGCCGCTGGAAGTTCTGTGCGAGAAGCTTGTCGGCGCGCGCTTCGAACCGATGGGCATGACGGGCAACAAGGAAATTCCGATGGTGAAGAGCATCATGGATTACCTCGGTCGCTGGCTTGCGCTCAAATTTTTGAGCAAGGACAAGGCGATGCAGTATCACAATCATGATCTCGTCGAGAGGGCGTACGCAGAGGGGAGTAAGAGCAAGGAAGCGTTCGCCATGCGGTTGCCCGTGGTTGACGAAGGTGCGTCCCTCTCCCCCTTTCCCGTCACCGATGTGCAGCGTGAGAGTGCGGAGGAGGGTACGGACGCTTTGCAGCAGACTGTCGTCCCGGTGGATGCGATGCCCACCGCGTTGGAGATTGCCCGCCAGCAGGGTTTCACGGGGTCGCTGTGTTCCGGATGCGGTTCCACCAAGATGAAGCGCAACGGGAGTTGTGAAGTCTGTTTGGATTGTGGCGCGACAAGCGGGTGCAGTTGACTTTCCTCCCCTTCCTCACTTCGTATGTCCTCCTATCTCGACCGACTCCCGGGCAATGAGCGCGAAAAAATCCGCAAGCGTCTTCGCAGCCCGGAAGCGTATGAAGCATTGCGCGAGCAGGTGAAGGGGCCGAAAGATTTGGAGCGCGAGATGAAGAAGAGCGAGCAACTCGCCGACGTGCACATGGCGCTGGAGGGCGAGCCGCAGATGCGCACCGCACTGAAAAATTCGCTGGAACATGACATAACAGAGCAAGGAATCGAACACGTGTTGGAAATGACGCACCTCTCACCGGAAGCGAGGCAGATGATTGAACAAGGGAATTTTGATGTGCGTGTCGATATGCATCCCGATACGAAGAATGACGCACTTGTTGTTTTGCCGGAGGGAAGAGTGCAGGAAAAAGTGCCGGTGAAACAATCCTTCAGTGAACGGTATGCGGGGCAATTGACGGGGATGACGAGCGGGTCAGCCGATCGCTCGTGATCAGATTGCAACGAACAGCACGCCGAAGGCGCAGACGAAGAGGAGAAACTTCATAGGGACCGCAGAGTACGTGATCACCGGATTTGTTCGCAAGTGTCGGAGAACGATCATCGCTTGCAGACGAAGAAAAACGTGAACACATTACTACTTCAATCAGACGGAATCTCCCAGATCCACCTTGTGGAAAAATCTTGTTCAACACAGAATTCCGGTCTGTTTTCCCTCTTAAGTGTCCACTTGTGCACCGCGTGCGTTCAGGAGGACAGTTGTGCACCATCACTGCCCTTGCGTTCCATAAATTCGATGATCTGATCATCCGGTGCAGTCTTGTTGGGAATCAGCTTCCCACAGGCAATGCACCGATGAAGAATCATCCAGCCACGCTTTCCATCCTGGTCAAGAGTGATGGGCTCCATAAGACCTTGGCAGACAGACGCACGGTCCCCGGGGCCCAATGCATCCACGTGTTTGGAGTAGAGACACAGCGGACAGTGGTTGCGGCAGGGGCCATGTTCAATCGGTTCCACGGCACAGCCGCAGTGTTCGCAGACGAACGGTTCTTGGCGGGGAAGAAAAGTCATAGAAACAACGAGGTTGTCACACATTGAATCGAAACAACATCACATCTCCGTCCTGCACGACGTAGGTCTTTCCCTCACTGCGCATTTTTCCCGCCATTCTGGCTCCGGCTTCCCCGTCATATCGAATGAAATCTTCGTACGAAATTGTTTCCGCTCGAATGAAACCTCTCTCGAAATCGGTGTGGATGACGCCCGCTGCCCGCGGAGCCGTATCACCTTTGCGAATGGTCCACGCGCGCACTTCATCGGGGCCGGCCGTGAAGTATGTTTGATAGCCGAGCGCGGCGTACGCGGCGTGAATGAGACGGTCGAGACCGGAAGATGAGACGCCCAATGCGGCGAGAAATTCTGCGCTTTCCTCAGGTGACAGATCCTGCAGATCTTCTTCGATCTTTGCGGAGATGAGAATGAGCTGGTCGGACGGCGTGAGCCCCATCGATGTCTTGAGTGCATCGGGATCGAGTGTCGAGAGATCCGTTTCCGCAACGTTGGCTGCGTAGAACATCGGCTTCATGGTGAGGAGACCGAATTGCGCGGCAACGGGGATTTCTTCGGGGAGCAGCACCGCCTCGCGCGCCGTTCTGCCCGCAGAGAGGAGCGTCTGCATCGTTTGAGCTGCGGAGAGCTCGAGCTTCTTTTCCTTGTCGCCGAGTTGCGCGGGTTTGCGAATTTTCTCGACGCGCTTGGTGATGCTCTGCAGATCGGCGAGGATCAATTCCGTCTCGATCGTGTCGCGATCGCGCTTGGGATCCACGGAACCGTCGACGTGGATGACATCGCCGCCGGCAAACACGCGCACCACGTGGCAGATCGCATCGACCTCGCGGATGTGGCTGAGGAAGGCATTGCCGAGCCCCTCTCCCGTGCTCGCTCCCTTGACGAGTCCGGCGATATCGACAAACTCGATGGCCGCCGGAACGACCTTCCGGGGTTTGGCGATGGCCGCCAAGGCCTGCAGTCTTTCGTCGGGGACTTCGACGATGCCGATATTGGGATCGATGGTGCAGAAAGGGTAGTTGGCCGCCTGAGCGCCGCGGGTCTTCGTGAGTGCGTTGAAGAGCGTGGATTTTCCGACGTTCGGAAGGCCTACGATGCCGATTTGCAGAGCCATAGCCGCAGCATCCTACAGGAATAGCCCCATGCGGGACATCGAATTGACAAAATGAAGATACATGATAAACTTACCCCCTTCCTATGCATAAGCGCTTCTTTTTGCTCTTGGCAGTCGTTCTGCTTGTCGGTGCATTTACGCGTGCGTTTGCGCAGAACGCATCGGCGCCGACCATCACTCGTGCGGGAGCGGTTGCTTTGTTGGTGGAGGGAGACCCCGTTCTGAAAGCACGATTTGGCAGTATCAAAGAGAAAATGCCGCCTCTGCCGCTCTTCAAAGACGTCTCTGCGGAGCACTGGTATGCGCCGTACATTGAGACGGCGTTCGAGGCGGGGATTGTGCTGGGCAACGGTGCCGCACTCTTCCGGCCCGGGGATATGGTGACGGAAGAGGAAGCAGTTGCATTCGTCGCACGTTCGCAGGCGCGCCGCAATGCCTCAGTCGCGCAGTCACTGCAGACGCCTTCTTCCGGCCACTGGTTTGATGTACCCCTCCGGGCCGCCGTGCAGGGGGGGTTGCAGGTGCCCAATCCCGTGCGCCTGGGGCAGCCCATGCAGCGGGACGCGTATCACGTGCTCCTCTCGTCGGCGGGTATCCCCGATTCGCGATCCCTCACGGTGCAATCGCCGCCTCCGGTCATTCCCCCGACTCCCGTTGTCGTGGCCGCGGCTCCCGTTGCGCGCGCGCCGACCACGCCAATCGTTCGGCAGCCCGCCGTGACCACTGCGCCCGCGCCGGTTCGGTATACGCCTCCTTCGGTCGTTCCCGTCGCACGCGCGCAATCCGTCGTCACCCCCACTGCTCCCACCGCATCCGTCTCACGAAAAAACTTTGCCATCTCCATGCCGTCTTTGGGCATCAGCGATCTCACCGTCACGCATCCCGCAGATCCGCTCAGCAAGGACGGTCTGCTTGCGCCGCTCAAGTACGGCGTGGGACATCTCTTCAGTTATCCGGGCAAAGGCGGGAAAATACTGATTTATGGACACAGTAGCAGCTACCCGTGGGACGTCAGCAGTTACACGAAGATCTTTCGACAGATCAATAAGCTCTCAGTCGGCGATACCATCAGTGTGACGTACGCGGGAAAGTCGTACACGTACAGGGTCACGCACAAGCAAACCGTGCCTGCTTCCGACATGAGCGTCTACCAGCGCGGCGGAGGCGAGGAACTGATTCTCTACACCTGCTGGCCGCCGGACAGCATCAAGGAACGGTACTTGGTGCATGCGAGTCCGGTGTAGCATTTTCCGTCATTCAGATGTCCGAAGTATCTTTTGACACTCTTCTTGCATCATTGGAAGATGATCGATCGAGCCGAAATGCACGATGTTCCATTGATGATGGGGAGAGAATGAGAACACTGGTCTCAGAAACATTGCATACTGCCATACTGTGTATTCGAGATATTTTGGGCCAAAGATCGCTTTCCATCATCGAAGGAGTGGAATTGAGATGCATTGCGGAAGAAGTCTGCCGCGAATATACCCAACAGGAAGAAGAGTACATTGCACACATACGCCATAAGAAGTACGTACTCGCACCGGTGACAGAAACAATCTGTCGTTGGCTTTTGTCGTATGGGTTTGTCGGCGGTCGGGTTCCTTCCGAAAGTGAACAAGTGCGACGTACGCTTTGGTGGGACGAAGACCCGACACTGCAGGAGCGTTTGCGCCGTAAACGCGACGAGGCGCATCATTATCTGTGAAGCAGTTTGCTCGGAAGATCCAAATCATTCTTGCAGAAACGGTATTCATTTGTGCCAGCCGCTCATCGCTCGTCATTTCCTACATCCCGATTCTCCGCAGTACTTCCCGACTCACAAAGTCCTTCGGTCTGCCGTACTTCAGTCTCGAAAGCTGCTTGTATGCTTCCGCGGCCTGGTCGTCGCGGGGATAGGTTTTATCCAGCCACGGGCGGGGGACTTCGATAGAGAAGGGGCGGCTCGGCTGTCCGCCGATGCTGAGTTTCATGGCGCCTTTGAACGCGTCCATGTTCACCAGGTCCTGCTCGCTGAAGACCGGCGCCATTTCCTTGGCGGCCACCTCGGCGTCCTGCGGGCCGATCTTGTAGAACATCATCGTGCCGACGTTGCCGAAGATGGCTCCCTTCAAACTGACCGCACCGCTCAGTTTGCTTTCCTTCTCCAATTGATCGATGTACTGATGCGCCAGAATCAATCCCAGACGGTACTTGCGAGCCTCGGAGAGAATCGATTCGATGGACGGCGTCACGAAGTTCTGGAATTCGTCGATGTACAGGAAGAAGTCTTTGCGCTCGTCGGAGCTCATGCGCTGGCGACGCATGGCGGCCACCTGGATTTTGTTCACGACGATCATGCCCAAAAGCGTCGAGTTGATATCTCCGATGAGACCTTTGGAGAGGTTCATCAATACGATTTTATTGGTGTTCATCGCGTCCGCGACATCGAACGAACTGCGCGTTTGTCCCACGATGTTGCGCATGAGGGTGTTCGTGTAGAACTGTCCGAACTTCGCGGCGAAGTAGGGGATCATCTCCTGTTTCTCGCGCTGGCCGGTCTTGGCCATCTGGTTCTCCCAGAAGCTGCGGACGATGGGGTTCTTCACTTTACTGAGCTTGAATTTCTGCCACTCGTCATCGGTGAAGAGACGCACGAGATCGGTGATGGCGCCGCCTTCCTCCGTGTCTTCCATCAGCGTGAGACAGCCGTTGCGGAAGTAGTCTTGAATGCGCGGTCCGAAGATTTCCTCACCGAACATCTTCACCATCATGTTCATGGCGTCCAGCGCGATGAGGTCGCGCTCCTCGGGGGTCTTTCCCTCCAGAATGTTCAGTCCGAGCGGACGTTCCGTATCGGAAGGATTGAAGTAAATGACGTCATCCGCGCGGTGACGGGGGATATAGGGCATCAAGTCATCGATGAGCGATCCGTGTGGATCGACGATGCACACGCCGCGTCCCGCATGGAAGTCCTGTCGAGCCATCAGCTGGATGATCGAAGATTTTCCCGTACCCGTCTGTCCGATGATGTAGAAGTGACGGAAGCGGTCTTCGTTGTTCATGAAAATCTTCTTCTTGTCGCCGCGGTAGGTATTGGTACCCAGGTACAAACCGTCTTCGGGAACGTTCTTGGGCGACGGGGCGATCTTGAAATTCTGCCACTTAATGGTCTCGGCTTTGTTGTACTTGATGTGCGGCACATGAAAGAAACTCGCGAGTTCCGCGGTGCCCAGAAGCATGCTGCGCGCCTGCAGTCGTTCGTGCAGCGTGCGGCGCGGAGAGCGGCGGATGAATCGACGAACCGTCTCCTTCCTGCTCTCCACGCTGATCGTCTTCAGTCCGTTGCCGCGCACGTCATTGAATTGACCGAATCCCGCGAGCACGGTTCCCAGAATCGTGTTCGCGCGGGGGAGCGTATTGGCGGATGCGACGACGCGCATGACACAGTGGAATCCGGGGTTGCCCGCTTTCTCATCGACGGCTTTGCTGTACTCTTCCACCATCTGCGAGACACGTTCTCCCTTGTGCGCGTCTTCCGCGGGTGTGCCGCCGTTCTCGCTGAAGACATCCATGAGCGCTCCGATCCATGACAGCGGATGCAAAATGGAGCGCCGTTTCCCGCCGGGCTTATTGAGTAAGTTGCCGGCTTCCTCCTGCAGTTTTTTTTGCCAGCCCTGCTTCGCCGGCCGCAGCACGATCTGCACGGCTGCCCCCTCGTCGCTGCCGAGCTTCGAGAACGCGTTGGTGATGGCGTTGAGCGGATCACTCTTAAGTTGCTGGTACGTTTTAAAAATCGCGACAAATGATTTGGCGGGATGCAGTGATTTTGCCGTCACCACCGAGCGCTCCGTAAAGATGTTGTAATCCTCCACTTCATCAATCGTGATTTCCGGATAGAACGACGTGATTTGCTTTTCCACCAGAGCGGCCGTGCGTCGGGGGCAGACAACGAAGAAGAGAATTTCTCCCGCGAGCGCCGCGTACTCCATGGAGATGAACGTCTGACCGTAGAACAGCCGGGACAGCGTGCCGTTGTAGACGCCGTGCAGCGACTGGAACAGGTGATCCATCACGCCGATGACCTCTTTGTAGTCGTGCCCGAATTGTTCGGATTCCGCATCCCGTTCCTCCCGAGATTCCTTCTTGGGCATCAAAAGCTGCAGGAACACCAGATCCTCTTCCCGTCTGCGGTCCGCCAGACGCCGCGTCATCTGCGTCAGCAGGAGGACGAGGACGATGGTTGCCGCAAGCGCGCCGGTGGGGAGGAGGAATTCCCACATAGGAGTATCCTACCATTGTAGCAGAAAAAGCACCGATGATCACTTGAAAATCGCAGAGGACTGTCCTTGACGCATTCTGCGCGCACGCCGTGTATACTGAGGATATCCCCCGTTTTTCGTATGCCACGTCTTCGAAGCTGGAGAGATCTCACCAATACCGCAGGGTTTAGAAGCGCCGTTCGCGGTGTTCTGCGCTATTTCTTCGGTCGAAGGGGGCAGAGACGTGTGCGCGGATTACGACTCTTTTTTCGTATGCGCATCTTGATTCTCTTCCGGACGGGGGAGTCGATCGGGCGTATGACTCGTCGCAATGACGTCCGTTTGTGGGTGGACGGCTCCGGCGTGTTCCATCGCATCGAGCATCTTATCCGGCATGCGCAACACTCCGTCATCATTCAAATGTTCATCTGGAAGAACGATGCGACGGGGCGCCGTATCGCTCGGCTGCTCCTCGAGGTGGCGGAACGCGGCGTTCTCGTCGACATCACCAAAGAGGCGGTGGGGGATTTCTTCGAATTTTCCGGCGATTTCATCAGTACCAAAGAATCAACGCAGGAACCCTGGCTCGCGTTTTGGCATCATCCGAATATCCGTATCAGCACGGCGACATACAATGATCACGCCAAGGTCTTCGTCATCGACGGTTCCACGATGCTGCTCACCGGCATGAACATCGCAGATGAGTACTATCGGGATTGGCATGATTACATGGTGGAGTTGCGGGGAGCGCGATTTGTGGAACAATTTCTCACGCGCGGGCGCGGACCGGCGGACGCACCCGTCCGGTTGGTCATGAATAACGAAGAACACAAGGACATTCGTCCCGTTCTCATGGAGCTGCTGCAAAGCGCGAAGGAACACGTTGTGATGGAGCAGTGCTACCTCTCGGATCCGGAGGTGGTGCGCACGCTCATTGCGCTCAGCCGGCGTCAGGTGCACGTCACCATCATTCTGCCGAAGCAGACGGACTTTCACCATCATGCGAACATCGCGACCGTCGGTACGCTTCTTGCGGAGGGGCTTGGTTCCCATATGACGGTGTTGCTTACACCGCGCATGTTCCATGCCAAAGCGACCATTGTGGATCACAAGACGGTGTTCATCGGTTCCGCAAACACTTTTCGAGTTTCACTCGATGAGATGGGGGAGGTCAATGTGCTTGTGCGGGGAAGGCATCGCATCGCGTGGAGACTGCGTGAAGCAATGAGCAAAAGTATCGTGCAGAGCAGAGTGCTCGTCGGTCCTCCACGGCTGTTGTGGCTGTCACGGTGGTTGGCATTGCTGGGACTATGATGCAACAGTATTGAACAAGTATCTCAGCACAATATTTTGCATTTCACATTTTGCATTCCCCTCATTTCTTCTTCCACTCCTTCCCCACGCGCTGCACCATTTCCAGGAGCGATTTGATGGTCATGTCTTTCTTCACGAAGAAGTCGTCGGCTCCCAGTGTTTTGCCTTTTTGACGAGTTTGTTCGTCGGCGAAGTTCGTCAGGATCACCACTGCGAAAGGACGGTCTTTCTTGGGAAATTGCTGGAGCAGTTGGAATCCGTCCATCTTCGGCATGTGCAGATCGAGCACCAGAATGTCGGGGCTCTTCTTGTTGATCTCCGCAAGCGCCATCTCGCCGTCCTCCGCGGCGCGAATCGTGTAGCCAGCGGTCGCGAATTTTTTGATGTAGAGGCTTCGCAGTACCGCATCATCTTCCACGATGAGGATGTCCAGTGTGGTCGTCACGTGTTCCAGTATAGCAGAAATGGCTTGCGTCTGCCAATACATATCGACATCAGCAAGCCGGGGATCGTACCGTGCAGAGAATCAGCCGATACTGATTCGGACGTAGGTCGTGATCTTTGCGTCCGAAAGGTGCTGTTCGACTGTCTTGGATGGATCCTTGACAAATGCCTGTTTGGTGATTGCGTTCTCTTCCCGGAACTTCTTTTCCTTGCCCAGCAGAATCTTCTCCCATATCGCTTCCGGCTTGCCTTCGGTCTTCAGCTGTTCGCGCCAGATCTCGCGCTCCTTCTCTACGACGTCCGCGCCGACTTCCTCGGGATGGACATAACGGGGGCTCAATGCCGCAGCGTGCATCGCAATGTCGCGGGCGATTTCCTGCGTCGCACCGTCCAGACCGATGATGACGCCGATCTTCCGATTGCTGTGCAGGTAGCTGCCGAGAATCGGTGCTTCGATGCGGTGCATTTCGTCAGCGGTGATGTTCTCTCCAAGCTTCTGCACGAGCACGGGCAGCGCCTCGGACGCCAACGTCGTCGCTGCTTCCACTCCCTTGGAGAACAGCAGGTCGAGAATCTGTTCGCCTGCTTGCAGGAAGTGCTCGTCACGAGCGACAAAATCCGTCTCGCAGCGTAACGCGAACATGGCACAAGTATTGTCGTTCGTTTTCTGGAAGATCAAACCTTCCGCCTGGGCACGGCTGGCTTTCTTGGCTGCCTGAGCGATGCCGCGTTTGCGCAGCAGTTCAATGGCTTTCTCCTCGTCACCGCCGGCCTCCTCGAGGGCTTCTTTGCAGGCGGAGATGGGGACACCCGTGCGGATGCGGAGTGACTGGATGGCGGCGACGGAGATGGGGGGCATGGGAGGAGGGGGTAGGGATGGGGGGCGGGGGACTAAGGACTAAGGACTAAGGACTGGGGATTCGGGATTCGGACTTCGGGACGGAAACTTGTGACTGTCAGGCTGCTACAGTGGCCGATGCTTCCTTTGTCGCAGACTTGGCAGGTTCGTTCTTGCGGATTTTTGCGTTTTCCAATTCCGCCACCACGGTATCCAGGATGAGCTGAATGGAGCGTACGGCGTCGTCATTGGCGGGGATGAGTGCGGCGAACGCGTGGGGGTCGGCGTTGGAATCGCAGATGCCGAAAACCGGAATGGAGAGTTTTCTTGCTTCCAGAACGGCGACGTTATCGCGCACGGCGTCCACAACGAAGATGGCGTCCGGCAAGGCCGTCATGGAAGCGACGCCTGCGAGGGCGATGTCGAGTTTCGTCAGTTCCTTGCGTAGCTGCGTCTGCTCCTTCTTGGTGTACTTCTCGACCTCGCCCGTCTGGAACGAACGGCGCAGATCCAGGTAGTACTGGAGACGGCGTTTGATGGTGGGCCAGTTGGTCAAGAGTCCAGGGATCCACTTCTTGGTGACGATCGGTTGTCCGAGACGGCGGCCGATGTCTTCGATCAGCGGGATACTCTGCTGCTTGGTGGAGACGAAGAGAATGGTTTTGCCGGTTTCCTGGAGTGCGCGCAGCTCTTCGCAGACCTTCGTGAGGCCCGTGCGGGTCTTCTCCAGATCAAAAATATGGATGCCTTTGCGCGTGCCATAGAGGTACGGCGCAATCTTGGGATTCCACTTCTGGCGCGGATGACCGAAATGGCAGGCATGTTCCAACAGTTCTTTTTCCGAAGGAATCGGCATAGGAGAGGTGAGGAAAGAAAGAAAATGACAGGGGCGGTGCAAGAGATCCTTGGGGGCTGCCCGGATGCGTCGTTTCGCCTGTGCGGAGGATTTCCCTTTGGGTCACCCTTCGACTCATTCGCCCGTCGGGGCTCACTCGCTCAGGGTGGCCCTTCGGGCCAGGACCGCTGCGATCGGCATCCGGTGATGACGGGAGTATGCCCATGTCATTGGACGTTGACAAGGGCGAGTCTGCCTATCGCTCAAGCGATGCGATGAGCTCTCCGATGGGAACGCGGATCTGTTCCAGCGTGTCGCGGTCCCGGATGGTGACGGTGTCCTTTTCACCCTGTGCGGAATCTTCACCCAATGAGCCGAAATCGACCGTGACGGCCTTGGGCGTTCCGATTTCATCCTGGCGTCGGTAGCGTTTCCCGATGCTTCCCGTGACGTCGAAATCCACCACGAGATCCGTTTCCTGCACAATTTTATTGTACAGTTCTTTTGCCTTGGCAATAAGGTGCTCCTTCTTAGAGAGAGGGAGAATAGCGATGTCGATGGGCGCGATGCTCGGATGAAATTTCATGACGGTACGCGTTTCGCCATTCTCCAGAATTTCTTCGGTGTAGGCTTCCAAAAGGAAGGTCAGGACGGATCGATCGCACCCGAAGGTCGGTTCCAGCACATGCGGAAGGAACTTTCGTGTCGGATCATCGGGATCGGTGTATTTCAAATCCTGGCCGGAGAACTGCTCATGCTGCGCAAGGTCGTAATCCGTGCGATTGGCGAGACCCGAGAGCTCGCCCCAGCCCCACGGGAAGAGGTATTCGATGTCGATGGTACGAGTGCTGTAAAAAGCCAACTCCTCCTGCGTGTGTTCACGGAAGCGCAGGCGTTTGGGAGAAAGACCGAGGGACGTGAACCACTCCCATTCCAGCGCTTTCCATTCTTCAAACAGCGTTTCCCAGTCAGTCACCGATGGATCGAAGAAGTACTCGATCTCCATCTGTTCGAACTCGCGCGTGCGGAAGGTGAAGTTGCCCGGCGTGATTTCATTGCGGAAAGCCTTGCCGATCTGCCCCATGCCGAAGGGCAAACGCATTCGCATGGTGTCGATGACGTTCTTGAAGTTCACGAACATGCCTTGCGCAGTTTCCGGCCGCAGGTACACGAGTGCAGCCGCATCTTCCACCACACCTTGATGCGTCTTGAACATCATGTTGAACTGTTTGGTCGGCGTCCAATCATTCTTGCCGCAGTTGGGACAGACGACGTTCTCCGCCATCATCATCGGCTGAATTTGATCGAGGGTCAGAACGGTGACGGCCTCCACGCCGATCTTCTCTTCCAGCAGTTTGTCGCCGCGGAAGCGCGCTTTGCATTTCTTGCAGTCGATCAGAGGATCGGTAAAGGATGTGACGTGTCCGCTTGCCTCCCAGACCCGTCTGTTCATGAGGATTGCCGCGTCCGTCCCGATCATGTCGGGGCGCTTGTGAACGAATGTCTCCCACCATTCCCGTTTTACATTATTCTTCAATTCCACTCCGAGCGGACCGTAGTCCCACGTGTTGGCCAGTCCTCCGTAGATCTCCGAGCCGGGGAAGATGAAGCCCCTGCGCTTGCAGAGGGAAACGATTTGATCGAGGGAGGTGGCGGGCATCGGGAAGTGAGGAAGGTGGGGAAAGGCAGAAACGGCAGAAAGGTTATAATAAACGAGTGCGAGCATACCACGTACGCACGAGCGTCCCCAAAGGACTCGATCTCAACGGGGGGACACGCAGGGAATATCTGCGGACGCGGATGAGAAGCAGAACAAACAAGACCACTTGCAGGGAAGCGATCGCGCTGTCGATGGTGGGGAACGTATCAAACAGCCATCCGATGGCATCCGGCGCTCGAAGAAAACTCATCAGATTCAGGAGGAAGGCGCTTGTCGCACCCCAGTACGAAAGCCAATAGCTTCGATGGAAGAACACCAGTGGCAGTCCAAACACCGTGAAGGGGAACAGATAGCGTTCATGCATTTCCGTGTTGAAGAGGAAAAAAGCGAACGCGCACACGGCCGCCGCCGCAAGGAGTGCTTCCGTGATGACGCGGTTCGTTGCCTTGGTACGCAGCAGCCGGTAGAGAGGCCAGAGGACCAGGGTATAGGAGAGGAGGACCAAGAGCAGTCCGACGTGTCGGTAGGTGAGAGGCCCCAGCAACAGGAGGGTATCCTGCCGATCCCAGGCTGCCTGATCCAAAAGCGCCCACCAGAAGTTATAGCCGTTTGCCGATACCATGTGGTAACTGCCGATGACTTTGATAAATGCATCCAATGCTTGCATGCCCGTGCCCGCAAGGAAGAACGGAGTGAAGATGAGCGCAAACGCAAAGAGCCCTCCTGCGATAGCCTGGAGAATGGATTTCCACCGTAGACGTGTGGCAATCAGAAACAGCGGGTAGAAGGCGATGGCATGCACCTTGGTGAAGAGTGCCAATGCGCCCAGTGTGCCGCCCAATTTCGCATGATTCCATCCAAGGGAGAGCAGGGAGAGCAGAACAAACAGCGTGAAGATGACATCGGTTTGCCCCCAAGCCGATGAGTCGTACCAGATGGCGGGATGGAGGGCTGCAATGAGCGCCGCAAGCATGCCCGCGCGTTTGTTCTTCAGCCACGTGAGCAGGAAGTAGAGCGTGACAATGATGAGAAGATCGCAGGTAATCGACGGCAGTTTTATGAGGAGGCGGAACAGAAGTGGATGCGCTTCCCGCTCAGCGGCGAACAGACGATAGACTTCCCCCACTCCGGTGAAGAGCATGAGTGAGAATGGCGGATAGTCGGGGATCATGGTGCCGTCCAGCTGTTCCGTATACGAAGTAGTGACGCCGTTCACGGCTCCGGTCCATGCCCAGCCTTGGTTCGTGCCGACATCGAATCCGTAGCCGGGATGCAATGCGACGATCAGACGCAGAAGAAACCCCAGCAGAACGAGAACGCTCACAGTAAAATGCCGATTGTCGATGATGCGCTTCCCGATGTGTGCGCATCGCTTGGATAGGGAGAGGAGTTCAAGGCGCAATTGATCCCAGCGCGTGAGTGCGGCAACTGTCAGGAAAAAAACGAATGTCTGAGCCATGGCGATGATCGGTCCTGAAAGGAGCGGCCAAGCGAGCATGTGCGTTTGCCATGGCATGAAGGAAAAGACATGCATGAGATTCAGCAAGTACAAGACGGAGACGGTGACGTAGAGAAGAAGCACACGGAGCCGAAGCAGTGCGTGCGGAAGAGCGAGAGCGAGATAGGGGAACAAGTAGCGTTCATGCATTTCCGGTGCCAGCATGAACATGCCGTACGCAATCAGTCCCGCGACGCAGGAAAGGGTCGCTGCGTTCCGTTCGGCAGAGAGATCTCCGCGCAGTTGCTTGCGATGGGCGAGGAGGAGAATCAAGTAGAGTGTGCCAAAGAGCAGGATGCCTGCATGCCGGTATGTCACGAATCCAAGCATCGATGTGGCTGAGGCGGCATTGGACAGTTCCGGTCCCAAAGCCGCCCACCAGACATTGAAGGCGTTCCAGGAAATGTGTGTTTGCTTCAAGGTGGCATCAAGATTGAACACACCCAGCGCGTCTCCCGTTTTTCCCGCAAGAAGGAATGGCAGCAGGACGACGATCACGGCGGCAGCCGACAAGGCAAAAGCGCGAAGGAGCGGTTTGGGTTTGGCGGGTAGAAGAAAGAGGAAGAGCGGAACGAAAATAATCCCCTGGGGTTTGGTGAACATGCCGAGCACGGCGATCATCATGGCCAGGGAAGGTTTTTTCCATACGGCGGCCGTCAGTGCACCCATGGCGAACATGGCGCTCAGGCTATCCATTTGTCCCCAGAGAGCACTCTCATACAGGACTGCGGGATGCAAGAGGTAGATCGTCGCGGCGATGAGACCCAATCGTTTGCGCCGCAGTTTTACAAAGAAGAGAAGCAAGAGGCATGCCGTCACGACGTCCGAGAGAAGAGCGGGCAATTTTGTGAATACCATGTACGTCGGATCCGCCATGGAAAATTCCGGCGATGCCAACCATTTGTAGAGGTATCCGGAAGCAGTAATGAGATACATCCCCACGGGAGGATAATTCGTGAGCCACGGACTGGAGACTTGTTCCGAGTAGGATCGCACCACACCCAGTTTTACCCCCGTTTCCATCCAGCTGCGAAACGCATTGATATCCACCTGTGCCACCATGGGAGCCAGCCAGAGACGCAGCAGCATTCCCCCCATCGCAAGTAAGAGGATCGGTGCGACGAGACGAAAAAAGCGTATAGACCTGATGAGCATGCGGCTCACAGCGTATCGTGCCAAGAGAGAAACGGCAATCCGCTGACGGGTTACGCTGTCACAAAGCACAAGTGTTGGTATAGTGGAACGCATGTTCAATGCCTTTCCTGCTTCGACCGTCATGTCGCGAGTGTATGGACGTTTGCCGATGAGAGTACGCAGCAATGCATTGCTGCTGCTTGTGCTTGCTCTTGCCATCGTCGTACGCGTCGCCGGATTCCCCAATATTCCTCCGGGATTGAATCAAGACGAAGCTTCGACTGCCTATGATGCGTACTCTCTTTTGCATTTTGGCATCGACAGGACGGGTTATCCGTTTCCGATGGCACTTGTTTCTTGGGGCTCGGGTATGAATGCCATTCCAGCATACCTTGCCATGCCGTTCATTGCGGTCTTCGGGCTCAATGAGGGGACCGCGCGCATCGTCAACGTTCTGCTGGGCATAGCGAGCGTTTTACTTTTATACTTGCTTGCGCGGAAGATCGAGGGGAAGGGAACGGGCCTGCTCGCGGCATTTCTCCTGGCCATTTCCCCGTGGCACATCGTCTCTTCGCGCGTGGGGATCGACGAAACTGCGCTGCCATTTTTCTTTTTGGCCGGGGCATATTTTTTGGTATGTGCCATCGAGCGGCCGCGGTTGATGAACGTTTCTTTCCTTTTCCTCGGCCTTGCGCTGGGCACGCACGGCGCGGCGTATTTTGCGGTGCCTGTTTTTGCAGTTCTTTCATCGTTGTATCTGCTGGCATATCGCCGCATTCCTCTGCGCACCATTATCGTCGCATGGATGCTGCTCATTGTTCTCGCGACGCCTCATCTGCTCTATCTTATTATCAATCAATTTGATCTTCCGGCAATCATTACTCCATTTTTTAGCATTCCGCGTTTGCAGGGAGAAGCTCGATACGAGCAAGTTTCGGCTGTCTTTGGCAGTGATCCGTTGCGTACTGTCATGCAAAACTTCCGCATCTTTTGGAATTACATGCGTACGCAGAATGATGGGTTGCTCTGGAACAACCTTCCATCGTACGGAGTACTCTATGCATTCAGTCTGCCCTTGGCGCTATTGGGGATCCTGCGTACGACGAGCAGATGGAAACAAATGCGGAAATTTTCCGCTCGTTGGGTGGTGACGCTTTGGTTACTCACCGCAGTTTTGATGGCGGGGTTGATGGCGGTGAATACCAACCGCATCAATCTACTTTTCCTTCCTTTCATCTATTTCACTGCGCTTGGTATCACAATTTTTCGTTCATACTCGGCGATTTTTTCGATGATTATCATCGTGTACACGCTTTCCTTTGTCGGCTTCACACATGCGTACTTCACGACATATCCTGCCGTTGCCGGCGCCGACGGATTTTATGCGTCCATCAATGACGCCATTCGGTATGCCGTGCAGGAGAAGCCGTCCGGCACCATTTGTGTGACAGAGAATGTCAACCAAGCGTACATGTACGTGCTGTTTGCCACCCGGATGAATCCGCGGACATATTTGCGGACTCGGGTGACCAATGATCCTACTGCCCCCGCTTCCAGCATCGCTTCCATGGATCGGTATGTATTTGGAGTACGACGTTGCCAGGGGTTGCCCGTCGTCGCCTACGTTCTGCAGGAAGGTGAGGTTGCAGCGTTTCACAACAATGAGTTTATTGTCACGCCTTTCGGGCACTACGCAGTAGCGCTGCCACGAAACGCGGACGCAATCGTTCCGTAAGCGCGTCTTTGCCATCGGTCCACAGCGCGTGCATCAGAAGGAAGAACGCGACGACCAGTTGCGTGGCGATGAAGACGGGGAGAACGGGAAACAGCGCCAGCAGCCTGTTTTCCACGGAGATGAGCGGAAGGACTACCGCCAGATTGGCGTAGTGCAGAGCGGTGATCCAGACGTACAGCGTGCGCAAACGGGTCCCGGCCCACAGCATCGGGAGGCCCACGACGGCAACCGAGAACAGGTAGCGTTCATGCATGCCGGCATTCCAGAGGAAGAACGAGAGGGCGACGGCGGCCGCTGCCATCGTGCTCGGCACAAATCGCTCTCCGTTCCACAGTCTGCGCCGCATCACCGTGAGAATGTAGGCATAGGAGGCACCGAATAGCGCCAGCCCGATGGTACGGTAGGACCGGCCGAAGAAGAATGCCTCCAACCCGTTGCGTTCCCACGCATTGTCACCGAAGAGCATCCACCATGCGTTGTACGCACGCCATGACAGTCTCCATGCTTCATTCGGCGCATTCAGATAGATGCGCATGACGCTCTCCGGATGTCCCGCAAGATAGAACGGAAGGAGGGTAATGCCTGCGGTGAGCAGGCCCGCTCCGGCGCAGAGCATCAGAGAGCGCCACTTGGGGAGCAGAATGAACAGAAGCAGCGGCGCGAAAATCAACGCATGTGGTTTCTGCAGGACGGCAAGCGCGTAGGCTACGCCGCCCAGCCCCGCGGGGAGCGCGGTCGGACGAGTGACCAGAAAGAGGGAGAGAAGAACGAAAAAGGAGTAGATGACATCGGTCTGACCCCAGAGTGCGGATTCCAGAATCAGCACGGGGTGCACTGCGACGATGCCGGCTGCAATCAAACCGGCCTTCCGATCGTACAGCCGCGCCATGATGAGGAAGAGCAGAAGCGCGAGGAGCAGATCAAAGGAGATCGCGGGCAGTTTCGAGTAGATCATGTGCACCGGCTGCACCACCTCCTCTGATGATGAAACCACCGTGCGATAGGCTTGTTCGGTGATCGCAAACAGTCCGATGGCGACTGGGCCGTGATTCGGCCACATGTTACCGTCCACTTGGGTGCGAAAGGATTCTACGAATCCGAAGGTCGCCGCACTGCGCATCCAGTTTTGATTGATGTTCAGATCGCCCGGCGAGCCGCGATGTGGCGAGAACCAGAGCCGCAGGGCGAAACCGCCGAGAAGAATGATCGTCACGACGACGGTCAGCAGTGTGGCGCGACGACCGGGCAATAACGAGGGCATCTTCCGCAAGAGTAGCATGATGGAGCGCGCGGGAGAATAATGGTTTGCCGATTGCCCGTCATCAATGCGATACTGTCGCCATGACATTTTCCGTCGTCCTCCCGTGTTTCAACGAGGAGAAGAACATCGAAGCCAGCGTACGCGATGTGCAAGCATGGATGGAGCGAGCGTCGTTGCAGGGAGAAATCATCGTCGTCGATGACGGATCGACGGACGGATCTCCCCGCATTCTTGCCGATTTGCAGAGAGAACTATCGGCCTTGCGTGTCGTACGTCTCCAGGAGAACGGCGGGTATGGCATTGCCGTGCGCGCGGGTTGCGACGCGGCCCTTTCGGATGTGATCGGTTTCATGGACAGCGACGGGCAATTTCTTGCTGCGGACTTTTCTCTGTTGCTCCCTCATCTCGACGCTGTTCCCTTCGTGACGGGACGTCGTCGCAAGCGTGCAGACTCACTCCTGCGCAATGCATTCGGGAAGGTGTTGGGAGCGATGAACGTACTGGTGCTCGGTCTCTGGGTGCGGGACGTCAACTGCGGACTCAAAGTGTTCCTCCGCGAGATCTGGCCGGACATTCGTCCCGTTCACGGCGTGGAGAAATTGTTCAATACTGAGATGTTTCTGCGGCTCAAACAGAAGCACATCCCCTGGAAGCAGGTGGACGTTCCTCATTATCCGCGTCGCGCGGGGGTACCGACGGGCGGATCCATCCGGGTCATTGTTCGCATGTTTCACGAGTTGGCGAACCTCAAGAGGTCGCAGCGCAGCATCTAAGCGATTTACGTGCCCTGAATCACCAGCGGACTGTCCGGCGCGCAGCGCACGCACTTGAGTTCCCAGATGCGCAGGAAAGCGCGACGCTCGAAGGCTCGGTCGGAGATCGGTTCATTATAGGTCAGCGGGCGATAGAACTGGAAGCCGAGGAAGATGAGGACGCCGAGCGCCAGTAAAACGTTTGTTTTACGATGTTCCGACAGTTCCCACTTTCCGATGTGACGCAACTCCAGAAATACGAGTGCCAGAATGATGAAGCCGAGGACAAGCGGCAGGAAGTAGTGGTAGAGGTACAGGACGCGATCGATTCGGCTCACTGCGATGAAGAAGCAGACGTAGAGCGTGGTGAACGTCAGCAGAAGGGTGCGATGGCGCAGCGGTTCGCGCAGCGGCAGCAGGACGGAGGCAAGCAGCAAAGCGATGGCGATGAGGACTCCGGCAAATGTCACGAGCCATACGACGGGATTGCTCTGGAGATAGAGATACCCGTACCCACGTCCATCCGGGGTGTGCCATCGATAATTGATCGTGCGCGCACCGACGGGCCACAGGAACCACGGGCTGCCGTTTTCATCGGATTTGGCGAGATTCAGGCGTGGGACACCTCTCTGGTAATGTCCGACGAAATTCATCGAATCGCGTAGCATGACGGGAAACGCGAAAATCGACGATGTTTTGTCACGTTGGATCAGTTCTTTGTACCACGGAGATGCTTGGTAATAGCCCTGATCGGGCAACGCGGGATTGACCGTATCGGCGATCGCAAAATGGATCTGCCATACCGTGACGAAGGGGACGAGGAATGCGATGGCGGCGATCCATCCGAAGCGGAGCACCTGTCGCGGTCGCGCGTGCAATTCCCATGCGAGGAAGGGGATCAGGAGAATCAACAGAAGACCGAACGCCTTCGTCGTGAGGAGTAATCCGAACGCGGCGCCGAACAGAACGGATGCCCTGGAAAATTTCCTCGGATCATCTTTCCATTCCCGTAGGAGCAGGAACGCGAGGACGGTCAGCACGCCGCAGAATACCAAAGTGGAATCCAGCATCGCGGAGCGTGAGTGCACGATGAGTGCGTTATCAAAGACGTAAGGGAATGTGAAGAGCACCGACCACAGGACCGTTCGCGTGAGAAGCAGGAAGATCCAGAATAAGAAGGGTACGGTCAGCCATGCAAGCAAGGTGGGGAAGAGACGATAGCCCGCGAAAGAAAATCCCTCCGGCGGATCCTTGGCGTAGTCGGTTCCGATGAATTGATCATCCGACGCATTGGCATCGATCAACTGTTCTCCCGCTGCGATCAACAGTTTGCCCAGCGGGGGATGCGGCTCCATGAAGAAGGTGCCGTTCAAGTATTTCTGCGCGCTGGCGATGTGGTAGTTCTCGTCCCAGAAGAGTGCGTTGGGTTGCCAGTAAGCATGCACATAGGTGAAGTACGAGAGGATGAGGAGGAAGACCACGGCGACCGGCACCGGATGTTCCTTGCATCGATTGATGATGGAGGAGATGCGCATGTCGGGGAGTCTAACGCGTTCGGGCATTTATTCACAACGACATATTGTGTCGATATTGCCACGAATTCGAAAAACTGCTATAATACTCAGATGTTCGGATTCCTCTCATCCTTGGAATTCTCGGGGTCCAAGACGGCCATCGTGCTGTGCGCGGTCACGGCGATCGCAGTATTCGATCTCGTGCGCCGCTGCAAGCATCGTCCCACACATTTGCTCTTTGCCGTTGTGTTGGGCACCGCGCTCTCCCTTGGACTGATTCGGATCGCAGAAGTCTTTCTGCAGCAGGGGACGGGCAGTCATCCCGTCGCGGCCGCAGCGGGATTCGTGCTGGTGCTCCTCGGTTGGCGCGGGTTGTTCGGTCCGTGGGACGCGCAAACGAAAACGGTGATGCTCGGCACGTTCCTCTTCTGGATCTCCCTGCACATCATCGCCGGAGAAGGAGGGAGTCTCTCCGCCCGGCTCATTGCGGCCGCGGTGGCGCTGCTGCCCGCTCTCATCTGGTGTTGGCTATTCTTGCGGTATCACCGGGAGCGCATCGGCAACGTCGTGCTCCTCTTTCTAGCCGGTATGCTCTCCACCGTCCCCATTCTCTTCTACGATACGCTCGTACGTCGGGGAGTGGAGATGCAATTTTTCTTCTTCCATATCCGGCCGGAAAGCTTCAGCCGAACCACGCAGAGTCTCGTGACGCAATTGCAGCCGGAAGGGGCGGCCGACTCCATGCTGTGGGCGACGCTCCTGTCCTTCCTGTTCGTCGGACTCATCGAAGAGGTGAGCAAGTACTGGGTGCTTTCCCGGAGCGGACGTTCCATTTTCAGCAGCATCGATGACGTCATGCAGCTCTCCATCATCGCGGCCATCGGATTTGCGTTCGCGGAGAACGTGGTGAATCCCGTGTATTTCACCGCATTCGTACGGGAGTACCTTCTCCATGGTGCCGCCCCGGATATCATGGCTTTCGTCAGCAATGTACTGGGACGGTCCGTCCTCACGAGCATGGTGCACATCGTCTCCACCGGCGTCATGGGCTACTATTTGGGTCTTGCGATATTTGCAGGACCGTATCTGAAGGAACAACGTGCGAGCGGCAAGGTATTTCCCATACTCAGTGCGTTGCATGGTTTGCTGCGATTGCCGGAAATTTCTCTCTTCCGTGTGCAGATGCTTTCCACGGGACTGCTTGCCGCCATCGGTTTGCACGGCCTCTTCAATTTTCTGGTGACGCTGCCGGAGTTGCTTCCCGGCAATCCGCAGAGCATCGCCGATATCATCGGCCCCTCCGCACCATCCTTCCTGAATGCCGTTCCGTTCCTCCTCATTCCCGCGCTCTTCTACGTCGTCGGCGGTTTCTGGTTGCTCACTGCTCTGTTTGAGCGCAAAGCCAATATGCGGGAACGAGGACGTCTCGTGGTGCAGGAAGTGTTCGTGGCGTAGAATGCTCGCGATGTATTTCGCTTCTTTTTCCGTCCCTCCCATGTGCTCTGCTCGTCGCTTCGCCTTGCGCGCTTTTTTTTCCGCTTGCATCCTGCTGTCGCCGCTCGGCGCTTTCGGGGCATCGTTCTCCCTGCCGGAATCCATGCAACATGCGCCGACCGTCAGCCGAGCGGAATTCCTGCGCGCGGCGGTTCAAGCGTTTGCATTGCCCGTCATTCGCAGGAGCGAGCCGCAGCGTGAGTACGGCCGTCCCGTCCCGCGTGCTCTGGCGCCGTACGTGCGTTCGGCGGAACGAAAACAAGCGCTTGATGCTCTGGGAACGAACGTTTCCTGGAGTCTCCCTGTCACGCGGGGGGAAGCGGTCCGGATGGTGGCGATTCTCGCGAAGATCGACCCCCCGTCGTCCGTCCGACGATTCAGTGATGTGAAGAAGGGATCCGCTCTGGAAGCAGCCGTCGGGTCCGCCATTGAGCTTCAGTGGATGCGACCGCTGCGTTCGTCGCGTTTCGGAGCAGATGTCCCACTGACGGGCCGCGACGCCCTGCGACTGCTGGAGCAGGCATCGGAGATCGAAAAGGATGTCCCCGTCGTGCACATCGAGATTCTCCCCCCGCAGATCAGCGAAGGTGACATCCTGCAGACCGTCCGGCGATTACTGGAAGATCAGTATCTCTACACGGACAAACTGGAGAGCATCAACGGCGAGTTTGTGGAAGCGGAATCCCTCGTGAAAAGTTTGGATGATCCGTATACCGTCTACATGCGTCCGGCGGACTCACATGAGTTTCAAGTCCAGCTGGAGGGCGAGGTGATAGGCATCGGCGCGCAAGTGGAAATGATCGGCGAGGCGCTGGTGATCGTGTCACCGCTTTCCGGTTCGCCCGCGGAAAAAGTCGGTTTGCTCTCGGGTGATATCATTCTGGGCGTCGACAATCAGAGCTTGCAGGGGCTGACTTTTTTGGAAGCCGTTTCCAGAGTGCGTGGTCCGGCGGGGTCCTCGGTCGTACTGACCATTCGTCGTGACGGGAATGAATTCAATGTCACCGTCGAACGGGATGTGATTCGTGTTCCTGATTTTGAGATATCCACGCAGGACAACATCGCCGTTGTAAAATTGTCTCAGTTCGGTCAGATGACGGATACGCAGCTGCGGTCATTGATGGGGGAGACGCAGGAACTCGGTCCGCGCGGCATCGTCCTGGATTTGCGCAACAACCCTGGCGGACTTTTGCACGCAGCCGAAATTGTCCTCAGCAATTTTCTCCCCGAGGGAAGCGGCGTGGCGAGGATTTTGTCGCGTGACGACTCGTACACGCAGGTGACGTTGGACCCGCCGACCATTGATGCTCTCATTCCGATGGTGGTGCTGGTGAACCGGGGATCGGCTTCCGCATCGGAGATCGTTGCGGGAGCGTTGCAGGATGCAAAGCGGGCAACGGTGATCGGTGAGCAGACATTCGGGAAAGGAACGGTCCAGCAGATCATCGAATTCAGTGACGGTTCCAGCATCAAGATGACCATTGCCGAGTGGCAGACGCCCGCAGGACGCGTCATTGACGGAGCGGGTATCCGACCGGATGAGATCGTCGTGCAGTCCGATGACGGTGACGCACAATTGCAGCGCGCTTTGGATCTGCTACGGTAGCCTCTCCGAATTCCCGCCATTCATTCTTCACTCTCCCCACCTTTCCCATGACTCACGATTTTCTTCGCACGCTGACGGACGCTGAGGAAGCACCCTGCGTTTCCGTGTATTTGCCGCTGCAAGCTGGTTCCGCGCATTCCGATGACAATGTCAAACGGCTGCTGGCGGCGCTCGATGAAGTGGAAACAAAATTGCAGGGAACGGGCCTCTCTTCCAAAGGTCAGAAGCAATTTCTTGCGAGTGCGCGTACTTTTGCGGAGAACGAATGCAAAAATCTTTTCGATGGCGGCACGGTCGCGCTTTTCCTTACTCCTTCTTCTTTCCATACGAAGGTGCTACTAAAAACGGATGTTGAACGTACGAGTATCGGACGGCGATTCTATCTCGCGCCGCTCCTCCCGTATCTTTCCCATGCGTTGCGATACTTTCTTCTGACAGTCAGTAAGAAAACCGTGAAACTGTATGCCGTGGAAAATGATCACATGGAAGAGCAGGAGGTGGAGGGAATGCCCGTGAGCATGGAGGATGCCTGGAAGGGGATGGAGAGACAGGAGCCATCGTTGCAGTCGCATTCCACGGGAAGCGGCACCTCCGCGATACACGGGCACGGCGGGGCCAAGGATGTGCAGGAGCAAGAGGAGGACCGGTTCATGCAGCAAATCGCCAAGAGTTTGCATACCATGCTGCGTGAGCAGGATCGCCCGCTCATTTTTGCAGGCGTCACGGAACTGTTCGGCATGTTTCGCACATTCGATAAATCCGATCGTCTCCTCGATCGATACGTCGCGGGGAGTCCGGATGGCGCAGACATCCGTGAGATCAAAGCTACGGCGGATGACATCGCGCGTGAGCATGCGTCCGGTCGAGTCATGCGACTTCTGGAGGAGTATGGCGCACTTGTCGGGACAGGCAGAACGAGCACGGATTTGGCTGCCATTCTGGATGCAGCGTTGCGCGGAAAAATCGATTTGCTCTTGATGCGTACGGGAGGGGAATCGTGGGGGAGCTTCGATGCGGAGACCGGTACGGTGACGGCACACGAACATGTGAAAGAAGGAGAGGAGGAAGAATTGATCGGATTGGCGGCCGTGCATTGTCTGCTGCATCGCGGGCGGTTGGCGACGATGGATGCGTCGGATATGCCGGAGGGGGCGGCGATGGCGGCGATCCTGCGGTATTGATCCGTGCGCGGTCCATCGGAAAAATCTCGACCTTTTCCTTGAAGGGAAAGGAAAAATACCTATCATAAAAGGCTCACTATCAACGGTTGGAAAGTTTTTGCCCCTTTCCCCCATTCGGTATGGAGCCCGGTACCATTCATACGCACGCGCGCGCGGTCGCTGCGCGACTCACCATCGGCATTCTGTCTCTGCACATCATCGGCATGTTCTTTCTTGTCCTGCTTCCTGCCACCGCTTCCGCAGCCACTCTTGCGGAACTTACCGCCGCCATCGATGCGGAGTACAACATGGTGGAAGGTGTGCGTACGACGCTGAAGCTGCAGGAAAGCGATTTTGAATCCGGTTGGATACAGTATCAATCTGCGCTGTCCATCGCGGAAGCATTGGAAAAAGCGGGCGTGGAATTGGATGAGACCATTGCGGACGCCATTGAAAGCATTGCGGATGCGAAAGCCGGTCTGGTTCCCGTCCCCGTTCCCGTCGACAAAACGGCGTTGATCGAAGCGATCGATGCGGCGCAGGGTAAACATGAAGCTGCCGTGGAAGGAGCCGTGCCGGGGATGCATGTCGTGGGATCCAAAGCGACGCTGCAAGCAGCCATTGATGCGGCGGCGGCGGTGAACGCAAATGAAGATGCTCTGCAAGGGGCCGTCGATCAGGCACTTGCCGACCTTACGGCCGCGGTGTCTGCGTTCGATGCGGCGATCGTGCCGAAGATCGAGACCGCCGCTTCTCTTTCCTCAACCCTCAATCCGTCCGTGTTTGGTCAGAGTGTCACATTCTCAGCTTTGGTGTCGCCAGAGGCGGCTACGGGTTCCGTCACCTTCACGGATGGTGCGACGGTTCTGGGGACTGCGTCCGTGAGTCAGGGATCGGCATCGATTACCATCGACACTCTCGCCGTCGGCGCGCATACGATCATCGCGACGTACGGCGGCAATGATGTCTACGAAGGCAGCGCATCTTCCCCCCTCACACAGACCGTGCAGGCGCAGCAGGGTTCCGGTGGGACGGGCGGTGGAGGCAGCGGAGGACGGAGAGGCGCAGGTACGCTCAGTGCGGCACCGTTTCGTTCATCGACCCTTGTCATCGCGCCGCCGGCATTCGGCGGATTGACGTCGAGTCTGTCGGACCTCAAACGATCTCAGCGCATCACATTCTGTCGCGTGCAGGATCGCATCGCTTCCATGATGGAGAGCGTGCTGGAGCGGCATGCCGATCGTCTCGCGAAGCGTTGGGGATGGACGGCAGAGCGCGTTTTAGCCGGTTTCCGAGATGATTCTCTCTGTCAGTAACCCGATGTTATGAGGATTGCGGTGGGTAGAGGCGCGGTCTCTTGCGTCTCTGCCCTTGCATCCTGCCCTTGTTCCCGTACAATCCCCGCACTTATGGCTATCCACGCACACCGCAAAGGTGAAGAATCCAATGATCGCTTGCAGCAGCGTTTCAAGCAACAGGTCCAGAAATCTGGCCTCATTCGACTGTTACGCGAACGCAGGACTTTCAGCCGCAGCCCCAATCGTCGCAAAGTTCGCCTGCGCGCGCTCATGCGCGAGCAGCACCGCACGGAGACACGGAAGAAGAAGTTTTATTCCAATATGTAACAGGGGAGGTGTGTGGTGCGTACGGATGGCAGCTTGAGGTATTGGCATTGTTCCGTGCAGTGAAATAGTGCTGCTACTCGGATGGAAGGAGAATGATGTATGTAAAGAATCGTGGGACAAATTATGCAATATAAACTGTATTTGATATTTGCGTCGTCTCAGTTACATTGGTAAATATCAGTACTATTTTGGCTTATAGGGAAAAAATGAATGCTAAAAATATGTTCTGATCACTTTTCAAGAAGAGCATCGATCATCTGTTTTCGTCGTTTCTTGGAAAGTCCTCGATGGAGTTTCACTTTATTTTTCCAGTGTGCGAAGGAACCATC
>JAKQEM010000027.1 GCA_029558515.1 bacterium | reverse complement strand
AAGATACGTCTTCGCATTCACCAGAATCAGGGAGACCCCAGGAATGAAGTTCGTAGCCACGCCATACGTCACCGCATTCACGGGACCATAGGCAACGATCTTCGAGGTGTATTCGGCTGTTCCGACCGCTTCTTCCGCAACACCCGCAACCAGCTTGAAGCTGGCCGTGGCGGGCGCAACGAAAGTGCGGCCATCCGCAGTGCTCGAATCCCAACATACGGGAGTACCAGCGGCCACAGCCGCGCCCGTTCCGTTGTACCCGGTCAGATAGCACTTTTCCGGGCCATCGTCGGAACCAATACCATGCAACAGTTTCCAGTTCATGTCAGTCCTCCTTACGACAGTTTGACGCCTTCGTGAAGCCCCTGCTTGGCGCAGTTGGTGCAGATGAGTTCACCCATCCAAAGCACCTTGGCAACGAAAGCATCCTGGTTTTCGGGGGACTGCAACGCGGTGACCTTGAAGTTCCGCTGCGGGTGGTACTTCAACTGCATGAAACGGCTGTTGATGAAGAACGCTTTTTCCGCGCCCCCCGCGTCCTGCGGGCAGTCGTAATCATGAATCAACGTCGCACCCATGAACTTCAGATTGGTAAACCCGGCATCCGCCGCATTGGTGTTCACGAACCGCTGACCAATCTTCGAACAGGTACGGTCGTAATACATATAGTAGTTTTCGCTGCCAAGAATCAGGTCGGGATACCGATCCTTCTTCCCGCCAGCCGCAAGACGACCGCACTTAAGCCACAGTTCCACCATGTCATTCCGCATCGTGGGAACGTTATTGGTGGTATCGTAATACGCGGCGTTGGTATCCTTTTCCTGATTCCGCCACCACGCCTCATTCGCCCGGTTGATCCCGAACAGCGTGCCGGTCGTGGACACTTCCGCGATGATCGCGCCAAGACCAGTTACCCGTTTGCTGTCGTTGCCCGTGCCATCCGAATAGAACCGCTCGTTCATCTGCTGTTGCAGACTCTCAATCGCATTCTTCTCTTTCTGCTCAAGCAGATCGAAAATCTTCTGGCCCGTGTTAATCATACGGTCGCGACCGCTGATCACAATCGACTTGTACGCCTGCTTCCAGTTCGCATAGGCAATCGTTACATTGTCCTGCTCGGGAAGCGTGAACTCATCGTACCCGCTGTAGGATTCTTCCGAATCGTCCAGCCCATACTCCACCGCCCATTCAATCCGCGTACCGCCATTGACCGGCTTGTACTGGCCCTTTCGCTTGAGCCAGTAAAACAACGGGATCTGCTGGCTAATCTGGTTCTCATAGCCCTGCGAGCGCCGCTGAAGGGTACTGGACAATACAACATCATTGACAAGGCTTTGCGATGTTGCCGCCATTGTTTAGATACTCCTATTGCTCCAAATTCGCCGCTGAAGCGCCCATCACGGCCTGAGCCGAATCCCACATGGATTCACCCTCGCGGAACCCCGTCAATGGGTTCGCGCTAGGCCCAGACCGCATCGCCTCTAACGCGGCTTGCTGTTGTCGCTGTTTCTGCGTATGCGCGTGGCGCACGCCCTGTTCCATCCAATACTGCTGGATCACATGCGGGGCCACATGCATCAACGCCTGTTCCACCGTCAAATTGCGATTCTGCTGAAGCACCCCCGCGATTTGCGTCAGGTACGGTTGAATCTTGTCATTACCGTATTTCGCTGTGATCGCATTCGCCTCAGCCTGTTTCGCGTTCAACCACTGCTGGTTCTTCAACTCCTCGATGTTGCGTTTCAACGCGCCGATTTCGTCACCGTTGATCGCAGACTTCATACGGCTTTCCACCTCATCGCGGATCACCGTCTCCATGATCTCAAGGATCTGTTGGGCTTCGGGTTCCATCAATGCACGGGTAGTCGGAGGAAGCCTGTCGAGGATTCCTTTCATTTCCTGTACTTGTGCGTTAGTCGGCTGTTGTCCCATCGTCTGCATATATTGCAGCTGAGAAACATAAGCCATCTGGCGTTCTAGTTCCCGCCGCTGGTCGGCAAGCTCCTGGGTCTTCCGGGTGTAGTCCGCCTGCATCGAACGCCGCATCGATTCCAGATCGGGGTTATCCACTGGCGTTTCCAACGGAGACCCGCCCGTCTCCTTCGGCATACCGATACCGCCCGTTACGCCCTTGTCCTCAACGAACGAATCGCCCGCGCTGTTTCCGTATTCGTTGCCGGGCGCTACCGCGTCCGAGAATACGTCCGATTCGGGTTCAACGTTCTGACCGCCTAGCGCGGCCTGCTTCAACTCGTCCATGCTTGCTCCTTGCCGATTGCTGCGATTGCCTCATGGCGTCATCACAGTTCAGCCTGTAAATTTCACCCACCTATCAACGATCTTTGCGATAGTCTCAATCGAGGGCAGATCGGGCAATGCCCCATCCGCCTTGAGACTGTCCACAAACTTCAGTACCTTCCCGTCTTGCGCCTCAAGCATGTCCAGCTTCGATTGGAGCACCGCTATTTGCGCCCTGATTTCGCTCGCTTTATCGGTTGCCAGACTCATCATACGACCCCCATTTCATGCCGCGTGCGCTCGTAATCTTCCTTGAACGACCCCAGCTTCACCGGCTGACGTTTACGGGGCGTGTTAAATTCATCCGCCGTGACCCGCATCACCCCATTCGCTTGGCACACGTCTTTCTCGTGGTTCCGACTGCGAATCAACATCGGCTCCCCCGTGATGTGCGGCGTTACATACTCATGAAAGATGCTAATCTGCATCGGCTTGAACGTCCGCACCGTAGTCCCTTCACACTTCGGGCATACGCTGGTCTTGGGAACCTCGCTCGCCTTGTAGTACTCGATGTACTCCTGTTCGCAATCGTCACATTCAAAACTGTAATGAGGCATTACCTCGGGCCTCCCTCAAAAATACGCTGACTAAACATCTGTCCCATCTGAGCCGGGTCCGTCTCCCACGGCATCTGGTTCATGTTGTTCACCGGCGTACTGGCCGGAAGCTGTGCCTGCGCTTCCTGCGGCGTTGCCGCAGCGTCATTCCCCTGCGGCCCTTCCAGCTGCATCGGCTGAGGAGCCATCGGCGGCAACTGCACAATGATCCGTTCCGGGTTCCTGAACACTTCCGTATTGCGAAGATAGGTCCGTACCAGTTCAGGCACGTTCAACGTGAACCCCATCTGCTGAAGGTATGGCATCAACGGAATCAACTGAGCCATCGCGTCAATCGTCTGCCGGACGCGAACGCTCTTATCCACGCGCTCGGTTGACCCCGGCTCAATCGTTACCTCGTAATCGGCGGCAACCAGGTCTTGAGACAGAGACACCATCTGCCAGACGCGCCCGTCATCCCCAACCAGCGGGACCACCCGTTCCGGTCCCCAAAACTGGCGCAACATCGACACGTCTTTGCGCGTACTCTTGACCAATGCCCGTTCCAGAAGGAACCGCATATCTCCCACGCGCAACCCGCTCTGTTGCTGAATGTAGCTCGCTTCGGTCGCGGTCTGGACCCCATGACCAGACCCTTGCGCCAACTCCGATATACCCGACACCTCGTCAAGGTCGCGCTGAAACAGTTCCGTCAGCTTCCACGCATCACCCGCTATCGGCACATGCGGGAAGATTTCGAGGGCGTCACTGATACGGTCCGCGCCCATCACCTCAACAAAGCTGTTCGTATTCGTAACGAACTTCCGCACATCATCCGGGTTCACGGATCCCGTGCGGAACGCCCCCCGTGTGGCGCCCCACCGTTGCAGATGATCCATCATCTGCGTGCGCATCTTATTCAGTACCTGGATCTGGTCACTAAACGAATCCGCGTAGCTCAGACCCCAAAAGTCATCATCGTCAGGAAGGAACTGGAGAAACACATACGGGCCTTCCTGACCAAAGAACGGATACGGTTTTACAAGCAACGGGCGGTCAAGCCCCCACTTCCACACAATGACCGTCTGCGTTACCTTGTCGAAAATCTCATACAGCGTCACCATCGACGAATCGCGGGACACTTCATCTTCCCGCCAACTCGATGTAGTAGCCGATGGATCGTTGCCGTGCTCGCTGTGCCCCGTCGGTTCTACCTGGGCACGCGCTTCCTTGTCGTACCGGCTATCCCGAATCACGTCCACAAACGGACGGTTGATTACATGCGCAAACCACCGCGCTTCATCCGGTGTACGCGCCTCCGGGTCTGACAGAAAATCAAACGGACTGATACACTTCTTCCACGGATGCCCGTAACGTATAGCCGTGTTGTGTTCCACCACCGGGGCTTGGGGAAGGTTCAAATCTTCATCCGTGCCCGACCGTATATCGCTGCTCCCCTGATACCCCGGCAACGCACGGTCATCCGCATACGGCTCGTCCATGTCGTATTCCGCGTTGTACCCGTGCTTCAGTATCCCCGTGCCATACATGAGCGCGTTCCACAGCATTTCGCGCTCCTGGTCCTGCGCCCCCATTATCTGACGTTCGCGTACCAGCACCTGCTCCATCACCGGGGCTACCGCTTCACCCAACGGCGTGTTCCCCTTAAAGAACATCGTGGGGTTCTGGAAGTACAAAGACGCCATCATCTGACGGATGTTCACCAGCATCCAGTTGATAGCGATCCGGTCCTCATACTTCACCGAACCGTAATAGTTCCCCCGGTAGAACTCCCTCAGCCTCTGCCAGCGCAACTCGTGTTTCTCACGCGCCTTATATGCCCGCGTGATGCGCGATTCCCATACCCGGAGTTCGTCTTTACCTACATTGGTGGGAAGTTTCATCAGTTGTACGCTATCGCAGAAACGCGAATGGCTGTCGATTCGTCCATTACGCGGTCCTGGCCTATCCATGTTTGATCACCCTGGATCAATGCCGGGTCCAACCAGTCTTCGTATTTCGGCGTGGCGGATTTCGTCTCCGGCTTCTTCCCCGGAAACATGATGTGTTCTATCTGCGCAAGCGCGTCAATGATGTCTTTGCGCTTGAATCGCGGGAACCGGATCAGTTCTTCTTCCGCCTTGTCCCTGTTCCGGCAGTTGCGAAGGAAGTAGATCATTCCGTTCTCAAACCACGGCTGAAGCCCCCGGATGCGTTCATCTTTGTTCGTCTCGCTCTGCTCACCCTTCAACCATGCCCACGGAATATAGGTCTTCTGCTTCATCATCTCCTGGCGCATGAACGGTTTCAGGCTACGCTCATACGGACCCGGTTCCATCCCCACCCGGACAGGACGCTTATCCGCGTCAACCTGCTGGCCACGGATAAGTTCCTCGATGATCTTCTGCCCCGTGAAGTTGCCCCAGAAGATGTCCGTGATATAGACATTGCTGTCCGAATCCACAGCCCCCGTCACTATCGCAGTCCACGAGGTCTTCGTTTCCTTTTCGGAACTCAGGTCGCATACACGGAAGTACCGCATGTGACCTTCGGGAACCCGGTCGATTATCTGTATCCAATCCGGCTTGAAGATTTGCAGGTCCGTGGGAACGGGGTTGTTTTCGTACTGGCAGGCATACACCCATGTCCCCATCTTGCGCTTGACAGCGGGCAACGACTTACGCGCATTGGCCGGGTTCTCAGGACACGGCAGATCGTCCTCCAGTTCCGTGAACCGGGTCGGGAGAATAGGCTTGCCCGCCGCGTCGTAACACGACTTCACCACGATGTCATATTCGCCAGCCAGTGTCGGCGTCTCGATGATCGTCCCGTACAAATCCGAGAAGTCATACCGGGTGCCTATCATCATTTCACGCGCACCCGGCTCTAACAGAGCTTGACAATGCTGATGGTATTCCTGCGTCTTCGCCATCAGTTCCGGACTCGCCACACTGTCTTTCGTCACGAGGTCATCAAAGATAACCAGGTCGTAATGACGACCCGTTACCTGCGCATCGTGCGAACTGTATTCAACCGTGTCTTCTTTGTAGTGCCCGTTCCGGTGTAGCAACAGCCCCTTGCCCGACCACTTCTGAGGACGCCCCGACTTGTTCATCTTCGGCGTGATCTCGGGGAAATACTTACGAACCCCAGGTGAATCCAGATACGACCGTGCCCACCCCACAAACTTGATCGCATCATCCGCCTTATGTGACACAATCAGAATCCGTATCTCAGGATTCCGGCACACTTCCCACGCGGTAAACGCCGCGTTGCATATCGAACTCTTGAGATGCCCACGAGGAAGCAGACACAGCTTTGCGGGCTTGCTCCATGACCCCATCCACCGGGCCAGCGGACGATGTAGCGGGCCATACAACACAGGGATGCGTAGAATCTTGTCGAGGAAATACCAGAAGTCCGCACGCGCCGCCATGCGGACCGCCTCAAACTCCACTTTCCCCGCCTTGCGCGGATGGAGCCGATGAAACTCTTTGCGTTCCGCTGGCGTGAGCGACAGGTATTTATCGACGATCACACTCACAGCGATTTGCGCCCGCCTATCAGGTATTGGTACGTCAACAAGTCCTGGTATTCCGCCTCGTCTATAGGCCCAATCGTGACCTTGCCCGCCGTCACCGTGCCGTCAGGGTTCCTTGGAATCCCGACCGCCTGAGACAACGGCAACAGCTTCACCACCTCATACCCCGCGTCCGCGAACAGCTTCTGCATCTCCACTGCCGTAAAGAACCGGAGATGCGTCCGGTCAAGAATCCCCGCGTCTTGGTACTCCCAACGGCCCTCACCCAAGGCGCGAATCACGTCATAGAACCGCACATTGGGGATGCTGGCGAGCACTTCGCCATCCGGCCCGAGGAACGGCGCAACCCGTTTCAACACTTCGCCGGGGTTCTTCAAATGTTCCAGCACGTCACCGAACACGATGCAATCGAAGTAGCCGCCCTCAAATGGCAGGTCCATCGTCTCGATGTCCCCGCATATCGCACAGTCAAGAACGTCCTGCGCCGCAGCGCACACGTCCGGTTCCACCTCGATGCCGATTACCTCAGAGACCCCCAACGATTTCAGGAGACCGCCAAACGCCCCACTGGCACAACCCACATCCAGAACCCGCGTAGCCCATTCCGGGATGTGCTGTGCGATGTCCGCCCGGTTAAAGGCGTAATATGGGCTGGTCCCGCTCAATTGCTTCCCGCCGTCACTCCCCGCTTCTTGCGTAACGATTCCATCGTGGCAAGGATCTCGCTGTCCTCCAGATCCGTGGTCTTGTCTACCGTGTCGCAATCCAGACCCCGCCACTTCATGATCTTCTCGCTCAGCTGCATCCGGGTCTTCGCGTCCGTGCTCGGGTTACGGAAGTCCCGCTCCGTCTGCCGCACGATTTCATCCAGTGTCACCGGCTGATGATCGTCGTAACTGGTCATCAGCATCCCGAGATATGAAATGAGTTGCCGCGCCGCCTGCGTACCCGCGTACTTCTTTTTGAAGTCCGGCGCGGCGTTCGCTATCGTGCTTCTCTGCGCCGTGGGTTTGAGGATCTTGACCGCGCCCTTGGTATCACCACCCGCCTTCGCCAGCGCCTTGCAATACGCAATCGTATCCGCGTCCATCCCATTCGACAGCTTCAGGTAGTAGTCGTCCTTGCCAAAGTCATGTTGTGGAAGGAACTCAAACTCGGGGAACACCGGCTTACTCAAACGTATCCCTCCACACCGAGTTGATGAACGCCACGATCTCACTGTCCGGCTCGGGCCATGCGAAACGCGAATCATCCAACCCGTCTACATGAGGCCGCTCATCAGACAGGCTATTCGTGCTCGAAAGGTCGGCCACGTCTTGACTTACCCAAAACTCCGACAGTTCCCAGTACCCGTACATTGATATGCCCTATGCAACACAGTATATCACAAACGATATGCGATTGTCAATATATGTACTGTTAGACATCGAACATTCGGGAGACAAGGAAGGGCGGCGAGCCGGGAGAGAATCAGCCCGCCGCCCCGTGGGAAGGAGAATGAGGCTACTTAGGAATCACCGAAAACATCCAGAATCCAATGTGCAAAACGCACCGCATCAGCGGGTTCCAACAGAAAAACAGACCTTGACTGCCGTTCAGTACGCTTAGAAATAGAACAGTTACAGTCCATAACACTAACGCACGCCTCTAAACCAACATCAGCGTCACACGTTCCAATCTCAAACCTCAATTCATCCGACTTGGCACTAATCAATGAAGAAACCCGTTCTTCTTCCCTCACCAGCTCACGCAATTCATCTACTTTACTCACTGCTTGATCTCCCTGTCCCGTCTTAGTCTGTGAATCGATTTCACAACACCACGCGGCAACACCTGGTAGTTCGATTCCTTGGAAGCGTTCACCGTGCTGCTCACGATACGCACCACATCATCCGTGATGTCCAAGAGATACCCAATGCTCGAACACATCTCAGGTTCCACCTTCATCACATCGTCCCGGCTGGTCCACCCCGCCGATTCCACGATGTCACGCCACACGATCTCTACCCGAGGCAGTTCATTCTTCATGGCTTCCCTTGACCCATTTCATCTGCCATTCGTACAGGTCACCACGCAATTACGAGCCAATACCACCAGGTATCCGGCCCGCTACACGGTCGCACAACGCAAACCACTCTTCCTCGCTCATGTCCGCGTCCAGGTTCTCCCACAACAACCGCTGCTCAATCCTGCCCGCCGCACTCACCTTCGGCCACACCTCGTAGGGCTTTACCACCTGCCCGCTTACGCGCCCACGCTTTCTCCCAGGGGGCGATTTCTCCCGCTTCGCGGTCACACAACGCATTCCATTCCTCCTCCGTCATCTGACTGTCTATATGCTCCCAACACAACGCCTGCTCCTTCAACGTCCTGGCATCCAGATACCTACTCTCCCGATGCTTCTGAATTACCACGTCCCCGCCATGCTTCACCAACCCTTCACCCATCTCCCGCATGTACCGGATACACTCCGTGCAGATCCGATACCGACCACCCTTCCCCCCGCCAAAGTCACTCGGAAAACCCGGTAACCCGCACACCACACACCGATGACCGAAATCTATCCGTTCCAGCGGGTTTAATTTCCACCTATTCCGTTGACTACCAGTCATTTAGATACCCTACTCGCCATAGTTCTGTTCAAATCGGCTAAAAACATGCGTTCTAAGCACACAAAAGACGGGGGGTGCACCCTTACCCCTACCGGAAATGAATCGCTGCACAGGACGGGGTAAAGGGACTCGAAAAGTGCATACGATGGCATTTTCTACCCCTCATTTTCGGACTCCCCATCCCCCCGTTTCCCGTGTCGGGCCGCCCAAGCTTTGCGTCTCGCCTCCCGCTCCGCATCACTCACCATGCAATCCGGCTTCCGTCCCATCCGATAAGGCCACAAAAAACAATGGGTGTCCAGGCATTCACGAACCTCAGACGGCTCATCACCACGGCACGCAAGGCAATACTGACGTACCGCCTTCAACGGACTCAGAACCTTGCCACCGCTACGGTCTA
>JAKQEM010000023.1 GCA_029558515.1 bacterium | reverse complement strand
TGATGAACGCGAGGGAGTATGAGGAGAGTTTGAGGAAGTTGGGGATGAGGGTGTACATGTTTGGGAGGCGAGTGGAGAATGTGGTTGACGATCCGATCATACGGCCGTCGATGAATGCGGTGGCGGCGACGTACGAGTATGCGCACCGGCCGGAGTATGAGGACATCATGACGGCGAAGTCGCATTTGACGGGCAAGAAGATCAACCGGTTTACGCATATACACCAGAGCACTGAGGATCTGGTGAAGAAGAGCAAGATGGGCAGGCTGTTGGGGTCGCTGACGGCGTGTTGTTTTCAGCGGTGTGTGGGGATGGACGCGCTCAATGCGCTGTCGATCACGACGCATGCGATTGATGCGAAGTACGGCACGGGGTACTACCAGCGGTTTTTGAAGTATTTGGCGTATGTGCAGGAGAACGACCTGGTGTGTGACGGAGCGATGACGGACCCGAAGGGGGACCGGTCGCTGCCGCCGAGCAAGCAGAGTGATCCTGATATGTTTTTGCATGTGGTGGAGGAGCGGGACGACGGGATAGTGGTGAGGGGTGCCAAGGCGCACCAGACCGGGGCGGTGAACTCGCACGAGGTGATTGTGATGCCGACGATCACGATGAGGGAGGAGGACCGTGACTATGCGGTATCCTTTGCGCTGCCGAGCGATGCGCAGGGCATCACGTACATCATAGGGCGTCAGTCGTGCGACACGAGGAAGCTCGAGGGGATGAGCTTTGACCGTGGGAACATGTTTTACGGCGGCCATGAGGCATTGGTGGTGTTTGACGATGTGTTTGTGCCGTGGGACCGGGTGTTCATGTACAAGGAGTATGATTTTTCGACGATGCTGGTGGAGCATTTTGCGGCGTATCACCGGCAGAGCTATGCGTGCAAGGTAGGGGTAGGGGATGTGCTGATCGGAGCGGCGCAGACGATAGCGGAGTACAACGGGGCGGAGCGGGCGTCGCACGTCAAGGACAAGATCATCGAGATGAACCATTTGAACGAGACGCTGTTTTGCGGATGCATAGCGTGTGCGGCGGAGGGTCATAGGGAGCCTTCTGGGACGTATCAGAACGATTTGCTGCTGGCCAATGTGCACAAGCAGAACATCACGCGGTTTCCGTATGAGATAGCGCGGCTGGCGCAGGACATAGCAGGGGGTTTGGTGGTGACGTGTCCGTCGTCGGCGGATTTGAGTTCGCCAGAGGTGGGCAAGTGGGTGGAGAAGTACTACCGGAGCAAGGAGGGAGTGCCGACGGAGCATCGGATGAGGATCTTGCGACTGATCGAGAACATCACGATGGGCACGGCGGCGGTGGGGTATTTGACGGAGTCGATGCATGGAGCGGGATCTCCTCAGGCGCAGCGGATCATGATATCGCGGCTGGTGAACATGAAGCTCAAGCAGAAGGCGGCCAAGGAGCTGTGCGGGATAGACAAGGGCGACCAGATAAGCTGAAGGCGGGTTTGAAGTACTGCGGGGGATGCAGGCCGCGGTACGACCGAGTGGAGGCGGTGGCTGGGATGAAGGAGGCGCTGAAGGGTGAGGTGAGCTTTGTGGAGCCCGACAGTAAAGAGGCGCAGTGCATTCTGATCGTCTGCGGCTGCCCGGCAGCCTGCGTCGACACCGCCCCCTTCTCCGGCCGGCCGGTCCGCCTCATCACCTCCGAACATGATGCCAGAGC
>JAKQEM010000008.1 GCA_029558515.1 bacterium | reverse complement strand
ACATGATAGTGTCACCGGGATCGTTCAACCGTTCGATTGCCCGGTTAACGGCCGTATCTTCATCAAGTGCTTCGATAACGAGCGTTCGTTCAACTGTTACTTCGTACATCTCATCGCCTCCCGACCACAAATTTCGATCTCGTCTCGATCTCATCGAGGGGTATTCGTTTCGGCAATCCCAGTTCGGCGATCAAAGATTCGGCGGTCACGCCGACCCGGTCATCGTTGACGCCGTGGACGCAGAGCAGATACTGATTGTCCTGCGGCACCACCCGGACCTCATCGAACAGGTTTGTGCGCCGGGCGAGATCAGCGCACATGGTGGCGTTCGCCTTACTCGAATACTCGTCGAAGATATAAAACGTCTTCCCATCAAGGCTGATGGGACGCAACGACTTTGTTGCCATAATAAAAAGGTTACGCGGGGATCTCGGCCGAGATCTCCCGATACTTGGTCTCATCGAACTCTTCAATCCGTGCCATCAGGTCGCGGCTGACCCGGATCACCTGTGACGTCGGGATACTGTCCCTGTCTTCCCGCACGACGATCTTGAGACCATCGGCGGTCTCAGAGATATCCAGCTGGATATCTCCGGTGGCCACCGCAACACTGTTCTTTGCCAGTGGCATAACGCGAAGCGGCTGCATCAGTTGCCATCCTCGCCGTGGATGCCGAGGATGTCGGGGACCTGCACAAGGTTCGCGACGCCGGCTACGATCTGGTCGGGATCGACCAGACACTCATTGAATTCCATCTCACTCATCCTCCTCAACGAACTCGTCATCGATAAAGAAATCGAAGTCGTCGTCGCTGGTATCAGCCTTTGGCTGATAGGTCATCTTCTCAACGTTCGCAACAATTCTGTCAAAGTCTGGAACAAATCTCTTCATTCTTTCTCATCCTGGTAGTCGAGTTCGTGGTCGTCATCGGTGACATGGTTACACATCTCGCTGATGTTGGCATAGAGTTTCAAAAAACTGGCCGTGTACTGAACCATATGGGTTTCCTCACACTGTTGGGTCATCAAGTCCGGGTGTATGTAAGTTGTTACATACGCATCACCTTACAAGGTTGCGTTCGCGTTCAGGTTACTGCCGTCCGGTGGTTGCATCTCGGATTGCCGGAGGACCATCACGTAGTAGATGTCGGCAAACCGTTGAGAGAACCGTTCGTATTCGTCGTCCGTCTCACAGACGATGACGATTCGTTCGTCTCCGTTCGGTCCTTCGCGTTCTTCATCATCTTCAATCGAAGCGCTGACCAGTTGCGGCGCACACGTCGATACCGTATATTCGCGTTCGTCCGGCGGGTCTTGCTCCCACATCTCCACGAAAAACACAATATCGTCGTCGTTCTTCAGATCCAGTTCGTAGGTTTCCTTGCGTTTGACGTCGTAGAAAAACGTCGTGAGCACTTTTGCCATGGTATCACATCGCGATGACCGATTTGTAGGTTTTCTTCAGGTATCAATCTTTCGCCTCGTCAGAAGTCGCTACATACGTCACCTCTCACTCCGTCTCCACGAACGGTTTCAGCACATTGGGATACCGGCGCATGAGCCGGTCGATTTCGATGTCCGACAAATTCGCCAACCCATCGTCGCCCAGAAACGATTCCAATGTTTCGTCAGAAACACACGGCACGCTCTCTTCACTATCCCAGACGATCAGGTTGCCGTCCGCCCCAATGCCGAGGATTTCGTTGTTGTCCGGCAGCATGCTGAGATCCATGTCCACCGTGACGACACTGTCGTCACTGACGGTCTTCCAGTACGCCCAACCGTGTTTCAGACTGATCCGTTCCGGAATGCAGGATATGATCTCGAAGAGCGTGCAGAAATCACCGGTCAGAGCGGCGTATTTCATCCCGTCTTCGGTCTGTACAAACTCGGCAGTCGCTTCCCGGATCGCCATGATCAGGTCGATATCTGTAAAATGGTTCGCGGCCAACACGACATCAACCGAACACGCTTCGGCGTCGTTCCCAATACTGACAATGGTCATCTCTTTCATGTTCTTTCACCAGATATAATATCTTCCTCTCCCGTCCTGACTGATACCTCGGATCTCACTAGTTTCATCATCG
>JAKQEM010000044.1 GCA_029558515.1 bacterium | reverse complement strand
GATCAGGCAAAAAATTCAAAAAATGCCATGGGGTGAATGCGTAACACCGTGATGTATCACGGTGCGTGATACATCGTAGAAACGTTCCGGCGGAACGTTTCTACATGATTCCGTGTAGAGGCATGTTCGCCGGAATGTGGCTTATTCCATGCCGGGTTGTTCGAGCGCCTTCTCAGAAGGCGCCGGCGCACAGACCATGGTGGTATAGAGACAAGGAATGGTAGGTTTGCCATTGCAGATGCGCGTGTCATTCACCAGCGAGCACCTCTCCGGAGTAGGATGTTCACAGGAATTGAGATACTCGCATGCGTATTCATTCATATCCGCACACGAAGACTGCGATGCGATGTAGCGACAATTACCCGTGAGCGGCGGCAGAGTCGTCGGCTTTTTGGAGCAACAACCGATGGGGGAGAGCGCCGGAGTATCACCGGGTCCGGACATCTGGCTAACCGTGATCAGTGAAGAAACTGCCGGCTGAATAACGCTCTCTTTTATCGAGAAGATATTCAACATTCCTTTCTTGACCATAGGCCTGGCCGGTTTCATATAGAGGGGGGACGCAACGGCAATATCTTGGACACCGTCTCCATCCACATCGATGAATGCGGCGTCCAATCCGGTGTAACCGTTCCCCGGGCGGTTCAGTACAACATCCAGGGAGCCATCAGTGCGAAAGACTTCCACGTATCCCGCATTGCTGCCTTTCGGGGTTCCATTCGCATTGAATCCCGCGGGAGCAAACGGCGCACCGACAAGGATGGATTCGAGTGCATCGTCATCGCGGATACGGCCGAGCTTCAGAGCGCCGAGCCCCAGACCATCGCCGTTATAAATCGTTCCGGGTCCTCCGGGCCGTGCTTGTATGTAGGCGAAATCGAAGGTGCCCTCCTTTTCGTAGACCAAATCAGCGCCGCCCAGGTCATTCGGTTGATACACACGAACGGCACCTTTGCAGCTGCGTGTTTTTGCTTTCTGACCATACGGAAGAAGGTCAACGACCCTGCCGTTGCACGACGTTGCGACGATCTGATTGCCGGGAAGGTCTGCGACGTGGCCGATCGCCACACGAATTCCCAATTGATCGTATTCGCCTTTGCCATCAATTTTGAAGAGGAAGGTACCCTTTCCATCAAATACCTGCACTTGTCCTCGCAGATCCGACTCATGAGTTTGGTCGTTGAGGATCCCATACCCTGAGGCACCCACGGCTATTACTTCCCTTTTCAACGCTCCGTTGCCGATGGTTCCCGTAGCGACTGCCGATCCAAATTTGTCCTGCATACGAACAGTGTAAGTCTTGTTGGGCGCATTGCCTTTCTCCGTGGCGTTCGTCGTCATGATGTGGAAGAGTTTTTTCCCGGTCAGTGTGAACACGCTGACGCGGCCGGGTACAGGTATGGACATCACGGAGGCGGCTTGCGTGGCGATGACGACTTCATTCTGTCCGTCGCCATCAAGATCCGTCATTGCATCGACATCCGTGCCGAAGATATCGGCGTACGGAAAGTCTTCATCAACGAATTTTGCGATTCGACCATTGTTGCCTTTCTTTGCCAGATTCAAATTGTAGAGTGCCATGGCACGGGAACCACTGTTGTAGGGTTTATCGTCGTACGAATTCCGGAAAGGTGCGATGATTTCATTGACACCGTCTCCGTCCACATCCGGGGCTGCGAATATGCCGCCCACGCCGACGATATTTCTGGAAACGTATTGCGGAGTATTCACCCCCGTCCCGTAGATTGTGAAGAGTGCATCGAACATCGGCCATTTTTTTTCACCGTTCGTCTTATTGCTGACGAGGAGCGCCTCTCTTCCGGCGATGATGCCGAAGTCTGGCAAACGATCACCATCCAGGTCGCCTGCATTCAATATAAGTCCGCGGCTTTGCTGATCTGCACTCCAACCTGATACTTGAGGTGTTTGGTATCCAAATATGCTCCGGAGCAGCGGAGGATCGGAGAGCACCTGCGCGGGCACTTTACTTGCATTCAGACGCAGATGGATGGGAAGTGCAACCGCATAGACCGCGAAAAAAAGGGCTGCGAGAACGGACGTTCGCTTTGTCCACACTTGATGCGAAACAATGCAGCTATTCGTCATAGAAAGATTTGGAAGTGGATATATATGTTCGCTCCTATTATACCATGTAACATATGAATATGCAATGGAATGTATCAAACCATCACCCATGGCGAGATGGCGGAGATGCCCCGGCGGCTGCTTCACAGATGCCGCATCCATATGCGGAAGGTCGGGCGCAACGACCCCTGCCCGTGCGGAGCGATGAAGCAGGATGGTACGCCTGTGAAATACAAACACTGTCACGGAAAACAATCATAATTCTGTGCATCGTTCAGCGGAGCCCTGAGCGTGTCGAAGGGCG
>JAKQEM010000026.1 GCA_029558515.1 bacterium | reverse complement strand
ACGGGGCGCATATATAATCTGCCCGCTGTCGATCTATGATCACAGTGGGGTCACGATCTTTATTGGTCCGCCCCGCGACCAGTGGGATAGCGGACAGGTTGGGTTTGTCTACGTGACGAAGGACGATATCCTGCACGAATACGGTGAGGTCACCCCGGAGACGGAACGACTGGCCAGACGGGTTATCGAGGGGGAAGTAAAGGATTACGACCGATACCTCCGGGGTGAGGTGTACGGTTACGAGATCTACGAGAACGGTAAATGCGTTGATTCGTGTTGGGGATTCTACTGCGATTATGAAGAGGTTCCGGCCGAGATCTGGAATGAGGGGACGTATCGTGAAGTTAACTGCTGAAGAAGTGGTGGCGTTTCTCCATGCGCCGGTCGACAAACTGGCACTCCTCAATCTGCTTAAAGAGCGGTGTGATGCTCTGGAGGTGGCGGAAGCAGAATGTGATTCGGCGATCGCTTCGCTTGCCTGTAACGCAGATGAGGAGTATCTGGAATGTTATTCCGAACGTCGCGTAGTTCAACGAGCATCGGAGGATTATCAGGAACTGTTCGTTCGGGTATACATGAACATGTTCGATGACAATGTCTACCCGGCACCGTCATACGAATACTGTTATGCCGCATACACCGAATTACAGGGAACCATTGAGCGGTTGAACAACCTCACGAACCTTGTCGAGCGAGAAGAACGGATTCGGGAAACTCTTCAAGAGATTGCATCAACCATTCAGAAATTTAACGAGCGGTGATTGTATGGACAAATCATTCGTAACAATGGCGGTCTGCCCGATCTGCCATAAGGAGACGGGCGACCTGTTGATGGATACCAAGGTTCGGGACGTGTTTGAGCGGTATACGATGACTCCGAGCCCCTGTCAGGAGTGTCGAGAGAAATACCTTTCGAACGGAGTGCTCATCATTGCACCGGAGACGAGTCGGATTGCGGTTATCACCGATGACGCGTTTCTCCGACGGTTCAATATGGACCTGCCGCCGAAGAAAATCGCCTTTTGTGACGAGCGGGTGATGGATTGGATTTTAACTCCTCCTCCAACAGAAACGGAGGGACAACCATGAACAACTACAACGCCGGCGATATCTATACCGCGCCATGTGGAAAGAACGTTGTCCTGTCACACTGTGATGTCTGCAACTGTCGTTCCTATCGTGATCAGCAATCGTGTGCTTACCACTGTGGGATGGCAACCCAATGCTTTGTTGCCGGTATCTGTGGAGATTGCGGGCATGACGATTGTGAGCAGTACGGGGAGTGATGGAGGATGAAGGCACGGGTGGGATTTGTCTCAAACAGTTCGAGTAGTTCCTTCCTGGTGTTCATCCACGCGGCGTTCGTCCCTACATCGGTCGACGACGTGATGAAGGATATGCGGGGAGTTGTACCGGGCATGGTCTGCCCCGACCAGTATCTGGGCCGTCGCACTTACACGTATCGTGACGTTGCCGAAACCTTGTTTGCGGATCTGCAGACCGGAGATATTACGGACGACAAAAAGGCGCACCACGCGTTCTTCCACGATCTGCCACAGATGATGAACATCGTCCAGCATACCTACCATGTCGCCGTGCTCTCGGATGAAGAGCAGGAGAAGTTTGACAAACGGTTGTTCACGCTAAACCGGCTTTACCGCCGAAAGGTGCTCACTGCACTCTTCAAGCGGGCGGCTGACGGTGATTTCCGGGTATACCGGTTCGATTACGGTGACGAATCCGGAGAGTTCGGGTCGGTGATGGAGCACGGCGATCACTGGGACCGGATGGGGTGGGCTGTAATTCGGTTCAGCCACCATTGAGGAGTATCATGGGATCGGAAGAGGAGGATCGTTTTCTCACAGCGCTGGCCGAGATGATGTTTCCCGACGGACAGTTCGGGGATTGCGTTATCGAACGGCGGCTTGGCACATGTGACGGGTGTCACTTTGCGTACATTGCAGACTGCCATATCTGTTGCAGGCTTGCAAATTTCCGAAAGGCGACGGCAAAAGACAAACTGCGCATCCGGGCGTTTTTATATGAACATCCAGAGATAAAAAAGGTGTAACATGACGACCTATAGAGAGCGGGAAGTGCAGAATCAGGCACGAAACTTTGTAGCAATGGCGCTTGCGATCCTGCAGCGGGACGGTGTTATAGGCCAGGACGAAGAC
>JAKQEM010000038.1 GCA_029558515.1 bacterium | reverse complement strand
CCCGAAGCGGTCTGAGGAGTGAGCGATCGTCAAAAGGGCGCAGAGCCGCGGCATTTGGCCGAAATTTCAGAGCGCAGCAGTGGTTTCCTATCCGCTGCGCGCGATTTCGGCCAAACTAGTGATTATGCGGCATGTTTTCGTCATAACTGCAGGAATCGGTACATTATGCGTATAGTATTGAGTTGCTGTGTATCAAAAATATGTCGGCATCCAATTATACTTTCTGTGCCAGCCTGCTCGCGAGCAGTGTCGTGAGGGGGACGGCGGCCAGGAGGCCGATGCTGCCGACGAGCGTACGGACGATTTCGGTGGCCAGCACTTCGCGGTTGATCATCGTGAGCCACGATTCGCCTGCGGGGACGCCGACGAGGAGGAGGAGCAATGGAAGGGACGCTCCCGCGTACGCCAAAATGAGCGTGTTGACGGTGGCGGCGATGTGATCGGAGCCGATGCGCAGGGCTCTGCGGTAGAGATCGCGAGCGGAGAGCAGGGGATTGGCACGTTTCAGTTCCATCACGGCGGAGGATTGCGAGATGGTCACGTCATCCAGAACGCCCAGCGTCCCGATGAGGATGCCCGCGAGGAGCAGGCCACGCGTATCGATATCCGGGTATTCACTGAGGAGGAAGAGCGTTTCCTCTTGTGCGATGCCGCCCAGGTCGGCCAGTGAGGTGAAGATGCGCGCGAGGATGCCGGTGAGGATCAGACTGATGGTGGTGCCGCCGAGTGCTGCGAGTGTTTTCCGGTTGATGCCGTGTGAAGAGAAGAAGGAAATCAGCATGATGACGATGGAGCCGAGGATCGCGACGAGGACGGGCGACATACCGCGCAGGATCGCCGGAAGGATCGCGAGGAAGAGCATGACGAAGCTGGCAGCGGTCCCCAGGAAGGAGCGTAACGCGCCCATGTCGCCAAACAGCAGGACGCTGACGACGAAGAGTATCCCGAGCCAGAGAAGCGCCGGTCGCCGGATGCGGTCGGAAATGAAAAACACGCGGTCTTCCTGCAGGATCTGTGTCTGCACGATGACGCGGTCCCCCGGTTCATAGTCTTCCAGTCTGCCGCCCAGAGCGTCTTGTTCGTCCATCGTGATCGAAAATCGTTCGTCCTTGAATGCGCCGCTTTGGCCGATGAGTGTGATCGCCGCGCAAGACTGCCCGTCGCATGTTTGCATCTCCACCGTTTGAATGCGTGCGTCGAAGACCTGCTGCTCCTCTTCCGCATTGCCTTGCGCAAAGGAGAGTGTGGGAAGCAGGAGGAGGGGGAGGAGGGGAAGGCGCATGTGTGCGAGTATGGTATCAGGCTCAAATCGGGGGACCATCGGGGAACAATTGTCGTTCGATGACCATGGCTTCCCTCAGCATCATCCGTCCGTGATCCGTTGCGGACGGCCCGTGGCGTTCGATGAAATCCCGGACGCGTCCCTCCAGACTGACGACTGTGTCCAAGGCCGCCCGCTTGTCCGCGTAGTAGAGCAGTTGCTGTTCGATGGTTCTGCGTTTCTGCGTCGGGGTATTGACCCCGTGTACGGCGATGATGGACGCAAGTGCCGCGTACCCTCGTTCCCGAAGGAACGAGGCACAGGCCTCTTCATGGTGCCGGCCTTTGTACGCTGCCTTCAGCGCATTCCAAACATGCTCGTCTGCAGTTGTCGTCGTGGTGCGGGTCGTCGGAGCGTGCGCCAGGAAATCGATGAATCGCAGCAGGTCATGCAGCTGCGCAGCCCGTCGCAAGAGCAGCGGCCGGACGAGGATGCCGCGACTCAACAGGTTATTTGAAAGCGCATCACAGACCCGTGCGACCGTATCGCAATGAGTGGCGATGTGCGGCGGAAGTCGGACTTCAAGGCGCCACTGTACAATTTCCTCTTCCGTCGGCAGTGAAACATCTTCAAAGTCGACGGTGAGCGCCCGTCCCGTTCCTTCTTCCCGGAGTGCGATGCGGATGCGGTCGCCATCGGGGAGATGCGTCAGCCGGTCCGCCCATTCGATGCAGCGTATGCCCGTGTGATCGTCGCTCGCGTGCAGCAGTTGCTCGGCTTGCAGGTTGCTCAGTCGGTAGCAATCAATGTGGATGAAATCCGTGTGGTCCGTCGTGCGGTAGCGCTGTTCCAGCGCGAACGTCGGACTGACAATGGGTCCCGCGATGCCGAGTCCTTCCGCCAATCCCCGCAGAAACGTCGTCTTTCCGGCGCCCAATGCGCCTGTGAGGAGGATATCGACGGGAAATGCGTAGAGCGTTTTCGCCAATGATTGACCCGAGAAATGCGTATTCTCGGCGTTTGGAAGCCGTTGGTGGATGCGGTCAATTATTGACATATTCATTCAATATGATATTATGCTCAAGTACACACATTCACACACAATCGTATGACCGGGAAACGTCTCCGATCAGCGCGCAGCATGGGATTCAAGGCGAAGCCTCTTCGGAAGAGAGGGGAGGCGTTTGAAGCGCTCACGTACCTCAAGCACAAATCATCCTTCCTCGTGGCATCGCTTTCGTTGGTGGCGTTCATCGCGGGAAACATGATGGGGCAACATGGATGGTACGCATTCTGGAAGGCGGCACTCGGTCAGTACGATGATAGCTTGATCACCTACACGGGGACAGTCACCCCCATTGCGCTGGTGCCCGATTACAATCGCTGGTCGCAGTACGGCGGCAGTCTGGAACTGAACACCTATCGGCAGGTCCCGCGCGATTTGCTGGTGGCGCTCCCTACGTACGATCAGCGTGAACAGCAGAAATCGTATGAGGATGCGCCGCGCTCCGACGTGTATTCCGTGGGCAACATGGGTGCCTATGATACGGGTGCGGACGGCGAGGGAAGTCACATCGGCGTCGATATTCGCGTCCCGGAGGGAACGCCCGTTCGCGCCGTGATGAACGGCATCGTGACACGCGTGGCCGAAGATCCCGGCGGATTTGGACGGTTGATCGTCATACGCCATCCTCATGCGCCTGATCCCGACGAACCGCGCAAAGAAACCGTCCTGCACTCCGGCTACGCGCACCTCAGCGAACAATTGGTTGCGGAAGGAGACACCGTGCAGAAAGGGCAAACCATCGGCTTTTCCGGAAAGTCGGGATATGCCACCGGACCGCACCTTCACTTTCAGATCGACCGTGATGAGGCACCGTGGCATCCCTACTGGGCATTCAGTTACTCCGAGGCCCGGGAAGCCGGTATGAACACCTCGCAGGCCATCAATGCGGGTCTGCACAGTGAGCGCGGTTACGAGTATACGGTGCATCCGCTCCTGTACGTCCAGGCAAATTATCCGCCCGCGATCATCAAAGATGGCATCAATACAACGGTGGCTCGTGCGGAGACCAAACGCATGACCCCGGCGGAACGCCGTGCGCAGCGTATTGCCCGGAGGCTCGCCGCCCATGCGAGAGAAGAGAAGGTCGTCGCAGTCCAAGTGCAACCCGTTGCGCCTGTTCCACAAAGTGTGCCCGAAATTGACGCAGAGGAATCGGTTGCTTCTTCCTCGGCACGGTCCGCAGACGCAGTCGTGTCGGTTGCTTCGAGCTCGTCGGTTGCTCCCCCCGTCATCGTTCAGGTGGAAACCGTCGCCGCCGCTCAGCCGACCGTCATCCAACCTGCAACTCCCTCCGCGGAGCCCGTGACATCCGCACTCATTGAGCACAGCGGCTCGTTCGGCGCACGGGAGTGGCAGGACATCAGCATTACGTTGCTGGATGCCAAAGGCGCGGTCGCGAATGCAGCGGGTCTCACCGGAAAACTCTACATGCGCACTGCTTTCGGAGACGCGGAATTTCAGCCGGAGAAACTTACGGTCGCAGATTTCAAGAATGGTGTCGCCACGGTGCGCATGCTTCCTCGCGGTTCCATTACGATCGTCATTCTCATTGAACCGCTCAAAGTGATGAGCAAGCCGATGGTGTTTGTGGGGCGATAGCATGACAGATGGTGCTCATACGCAGAAACGCGGTGACGGTAGCGTCACCGCGTTTCCTTGTGCGTATGCGAAACGTGTCGTTATTTCTGCTGCGTTCTGATCATTGCGCGGGTACCCGGGTCAAATGAGACGGAGAGAGTTGTCGTCGCTTCCGCAGTGTTGCTCTCCGGATCGTACGTCATGTACCCGTCCACCCACGTGTAGAGCGTGGCGCTGACCACCTGCGTGAGGCGGCGCCCCAGTAGTTTCTCGAAAATTGCTTTGCGGTTCTGCAGTCTTTCCGCGAGATCGTCGATCACTTTCATTTCATGCTTCTGCGTGTCGACCAGTCGCACATCCCAGTTGGGTCCGCAGTTCTTGTCTTCGATGTACTCGAAGATGCGCTGTGCGTCCGCCGGGCGCGTGACGCGGACCATGAGGCTGAGATTGCCGCCAAATTGTCCCGTCTCCCTTCCGCTTTGATCGGAGTACGGATAGATGCCGATGCCGCCTGAACGCCGCACGATGCCGGAGGATCCGACGGCTGCTTTGATATCCAGGAACAGTTGCTGCAGTGCATCGCGAACGGCGTCTCTGTTGTCACGTCGGCCGATGTCGCAGTATGCGTTGATCGCGATGAAATCCGGCGTTACTTCCTTCGTCACACTCGTATCCACCTGAATGCCTCCCGCGGGTCCGGGATAGATCATACTCGCACTTCCTCCGCCTTTGCCGTCCACGACGGGTGGGGCGACCTGCACAGGTTGCTCGTCGATGCTCTCCAGGATTTCCTGTTCCAAACGCTCCGCGTCTTCCGTTGCGTCGGTTTGCGCAAGCGCGAAGACAGGCAGTGTAAGGAGAAGTCCGATGCTGCCGATGGTGGCGGTGAATCGTGTGTGCATGGTGATGATGGAGAAAGGAAATGGAAGGATGAAGCGGTGGTGCCGCTCGAAGCAGTATACGTGTTCGAAGCAATTTCGTCACACTCATGGATGATTTTTTCCCTTTCGATCCGCATACAGAGACAGCATCACCATGATCAGCAGCAAAACGACGCCGGAAAACATCTTTTCTTTGGTATCCAGGAAGAGCGCGGTGATGCCGAAGGCCGTGCCGATGGCGCCGGTAAGCGCAAGAATGCATAGCGGGTGCCATCCTTTCTCGAGCAGACGATGGTGCAGATGTTCGCCGGCCATGCTGCCTTTCCAGGGGGAGCGTTTGGTACGGATGCGGCGGATCGTGACGAAGAGGAGATCAATGATGGGAACGCCGAGCACCAGGAATGCCGTCGCGACTTTTCCTCCTGCAAAGATCGTGAGCACACCGAGCAGAAGTCCGAAGAACATCGCGCCGGTATCTCCGAGCACCACGAGAGGAGGCGGCAGTTCGAAGAGAAAACTCGCAAGACTGATGCCGGCGATCGTGAAGGCAAGAAGTGCGAGAGACGGTTGATCGACCCGTGCGCTGAGCGCGAGAAACCCGATGGTGAGAAAACCGATGGTGGAAATCGCGGAGACCTGTCCCGGAATGCCGTCGAACCAGTTGAGGGCGTTCACGGTGAGCATCAGCCAGAAGACGGTGACGAGCACACTGAGTATCGGGAAGGAGCCGTTCAGTTCAATGATGTCCCCACCGATGATGCCTTCCAGCGGATTGGTGACGGAGCAGATGCGACTGCCCGTGCAGTCACCCGTCGCAAATACGAGAAACGCGGCAGCGGCCTGGATGACGAGACGGAGGAGGGGAGGCAGCGGTTTGCGGTCATCGATGACGGACGTCACGCCCAGGAGCAGTACGGCGCCGATCACCCCCGACGCTTGTAAGGATACCGGCTGTATGAAGACAAAAATCAGTAGAAACGCACAAATGCTCAGTATGCCGGCGGGGTAGGGGAGTCGTCCGCGCGTCAGGCCGTACCTCTCCGGAAAATCCAGCAGATTCCATCGGGGGAAGAGCTTCATCGCCAACAGATGGAAGAGCACCGTCAGCGCGAATGCGAGGAGGGGAGCCGTACCGAGAGGGGAGTCGAACATGGACGTATGGTAGCAGGATGCAGCGTTGCGGTGATGCGTTACCTCCCCACGGCGGTGCCATTAGTCAAGAAATCTTTTTTCAACGATCTGCATCCCACGCTACACTTTACCCATGCCAACCATCTCCTCCTTGACAGATGCGGAACTCGCTCGAAAGAAAGTCATTGTCCGTGCGGGATTTGACGTACCCATCGAAAAAGGTGAAGTCATCGATACCGCTCGTATCGAAGCCATTGTTCCGACAATGCGACATGTCTTGGACAACGGTGCGGCACTCATTCTCATCGCGCACCAGGGTCGACCGAAGGGAACGATCAATCCGGCATTCACGCAACAGCCGCTCGTCCCCGTCCTCGAAAGGTACCTCAAGACAACCGTACACTTTGCTCCGTCCTGCACGGGTGCCGACACGCGCGCACAGGCGAAACGTTTGAAAGCAGGGGAGGTCCTGCTGCTCGAAAACTTGCGCTTCGATCCGCGTGAGGAAACGAACGATGCGTCGTTTGCGGAGGAGCTGGCTTCTCTGGGTGATGCGTACGTGAACGATGCGTTCTCCAACTGTCATCGTCAACACGCGAGCATGGTGGCCCTCGCGAAGCTGCTTCCGGCGTACATGGGTCTGCAGTTGGCGGAGGAAGTGAAGCACCTTTCCGCCATCATCGATGATCCTCGTCGCCCCGTCACACTCATCGTGAGCGGCGCGAAAATCGAGACGAAACTCCCCGTCATCGAATATTTTTTGAAAAAAGGTGATGACATTCTCACGGGCGGGGCGATCGCCAACACATTTTTGGCAGCGCGCGGTTTCAATGTCGGCCGCTCGAAGAAGGAAGATGCGTTCTTGGATAAGGCGCAGGAGCTCATGCTTCTCGGTGACAAACCGGAACTTGCCAATATTCACGTGCCGCGAGACGGCATCGTCGCAACGGAACCGTCGGATACGGCGGATGCCCTCGATTTGTCGTTGGAGAGCATCGGCGACACCATGGCGATCTTTGACGTCGGACGTGCGTCGGTCCAGCGTTACTGCGAAATCATCCGCGCGTCGGGGTCCATCATCTGGAACGGTCCGCTCGGCATGTACGAGATTCCGCAATTTTCTCACGCGAGCATTGCCATCGCCGATGCCGTGCGTCGCGCGACTCAGGACGGAGCTCTCTCCGTGATCGGCGGCGGCGACACGCTCGACTTCCACGCCCGGGCGGGTCTTTCCCTGGACTCGTACACGTTTGCCAGTACGGGTGGCGGTGCGATGTTGGATTTCGTTTCGGGCAAAGAATTGCCGGCTTTGCGCGCACTTGCCCGGCATTCCTGATGTCATGGGATTGATTTCTTCCACGTCGCTGCTCACGGTGCTGTTCCCGCAGGACGGAGAATCCTGGAATGCTTTCTTGCTTCGCTTCCATCAGGCGGAGGGGCGCACGCTTCTCGTTCTTTCCGGGCGCGAAGGAGAACTTTTCGATCGGCCCGTGCTCCGAGATTCCTTTCTGGAGGCTTGCCGGGAGCGCAGGGACACCGTGACGGTTGCCACGCAGCACCCCGTACTGATGAAGGAATTGCACGCGGCGGGTGTCGCCACGGTGACGTCAGCGAAGGCAATCCGCGCACTGCTCAAAGATCACCCGGCACTCAGCGATGTGCTGCGCGTATTTTCCCCGCGCATTTGGCGCCAGCAGCTCACGTCTCGTCTCCAGCGATTGGGACTTCTGTCCATGCCGAGACTGCGCATTTATTCCCTGGTGCTCCTGAGCGGCGTCCTGTTCTTCATCGTCGTCTTTCGGTTGTTGCCTTCGGCGGAAATCGCCATACGTCCGCGGCAGGAACCGGTGACGCAGACGGTGAACATCTTCCTCGTCTCGGGGACCGGGACGGTGACGGGTGCGACCGGACGCGTGCGCACGATGCCGCTGATTCCCGTCATCGTAGAGCTCACCAAGGAACTGACATTCGACCAGATCAGCAAGGAATTCACGGGCACGTCTTCGGAAGTATTGCTGACCGTCATCAATACCACGGATGAGCGGTACTCGTTTCGCGCAGGCACGAGATTTTCCAATCAGGCGGGCATGGTTTTTCGCAGCCGCGGCTCCGTGATCGTCGAGGCGGGAATGGAGGCGGAGGTTTGGGCGGTCGCCGATCCGACGGATCTCTATGGTCAGATCATCGGTGAGCGCGGCAATCTGCCTCCGGGTGTGAAATGGCAGATACCCGGACTTTCGGAAGAGGAGAGATCTCTGGTGTATGCGGAGAACCGGGTGGCGGCCACCGGCGGCACCACGTCGTATTCCTCGGTGTTGAAGCCCGAGGATATCACGGCTGCTCGGAAACGTCTGGAACAGGAATTACTGGCGGCAGCCAATACCACGATGGACGCTCAAATCGAAGAAATGCGACAAGAGAATCGCGATAGCAGCATAGAGCTTCTGCGGTACGATCAGCTGACATCGGTGACCTACCGAGATATTGCGGTGCCGACGGATTTGGTGGGGAAGCCAACCGATGCCATCGAGCTTACCGGGGGTATTCGTCTCCGGATGTTTGCGTATGACGCCGCGGAGGTGTTTCCGGTGCTCTTGCAGGAATTGGAGGATCACGTACGGGAGGGCAGGCGTCTGGTCACTGCGAATGTGGAGATTTCCCAGCTTGTGGTGCACGTCATCGATTACGCCGACGATCAATCGTGGATCAAGCTCACCGTCGACTTGTCCGCGACCGAGGAGTACGTCCTAGATCCGCTGCAGCCCGCCGGAGCGCTCTTCGCCCGTACCATTCGCGAGTTGGTGGTCGGGATGCCACAGGAGGAAGCGTTGCGCGTCATTCGGAATCTGCCGGAGGTGGAGGCGGTTTCACTTTCCCAGTGGCCGCCCTGGTCACGGACCCTTCCGCGCATCGGATCGCACATTTCCATCGTGCCTCAGTAATGTTTTCCTTTTTCATTCCTGTCCGGCGATTCTTCATCCGCCTTTTGTGGTCGGGGGTTGCCATTCTTGCAGCATTCATGGTGCTCCTCGCAGTGGTCACCCTCTCCATTCGCTCGTATTTTGGCGGAACAGCACAGCTTCCCGCCGATTGTGCGCTTGTCTTCGGCGCGGCGGTGTACGGGTATGACACGCCGGGCCCGGCCATACTGCGGCGAGTGGGGAAGGCGGCGGCACTGTATCGGGACGGACAAGTCCGAACACTCATTCTCAGCGGCGGCGTCGGAAAGGGGAGCGGGGCTAGCGACAGCGAGGCGAGTGTCATGCGCACGCATGCCGTGGCATTGGGCGTCGATCCGCAGGACATCGTACTGGAATCGTCATCGCATTCGACGTGGGAAAATCTTCTCTACGCCCGTCCCTTGACAGAAGGATGTGAAAAAGTCGTAGGCATCAGTGATCAGTTTCACCTTGCCAGAATTGAATTATTGTCTTGGCGTCAGGGTTGGGGAGCATTGAACACTCTTCCGGCAGAGGAGCGGCCTCCCGTACTCAATGAATGGCGGAGCACGGTGCGCGAAGTGTTTGCAATGGTGTATTACGCGTTCTATTTGGACAGACTCTTTCCCGGATTCCAGAGACGATATTGAAGAACTCCGACTGTCGGACTCCTGTGGCCTGTACATCACGCTTTCACCTCTTGCATCGATTCTAAAGGTAACATAAAATGCATTATGTTAAGTACGATGGATCACCTATGAACCCTCCCCTCCCATTCTCCGCAGCCATTGATCGATACCTTTTGTATTTGCAGACGGAGGAGAACAAATCCCCGCTCACACTCACCAGTTATCGTCAGTCTTTGGATTTGATTGTTTCGCTACTTTCTATCAAAACAGTCAATGATTTGGATAAACAGGTGGTGCGTACTCTCAAGCAATCTCTCCAATCTGTTCGTTCACGCATGAATGCTCCCCTCTCCATTCGGACGATGAACCATCACCTCACGGTGCTGCGTGCATTTTTGCGGTATTTGATTCAGGAAGAGGAATTGGACGTGTATCCTCCCGATCGTGTGAAGCGTTTCAAGGAGCAGCCTCGACAGGTAAAGGTGCTCACGGTCGAAGAGCTTGTGCGTTTTTTAGATGCTCCGGATGTCACTTTGCGTGAGGGGATAAGGGACAGCGCGATGCTTCACCTCTTCTTTTCCACCGGGTTGCGTTTGGCGGAATTGCGTTCTCTCAATTGCAAGGATTTGAATTTTCGCACACGGGAGATCTCCGTGCGCGGGAAACGCGGGAAGCTGCGGGTGGTCTTTCTTTCCGATCGTGCGGCGCTCGCACTGCAGACATACATGGAGAGTCGCACCGATCACCTCGCGCCGCTCTTCATTCGTCACCCGGAACGTGCGACTGATATTTTGCCCCCGGGAGAAGAATTTCGACTGTCGCGCATCGGGATCTACAATGTCGTGAAGAAGTATGCGCTCCAGGCAGGCATTGTCAGCGATCCGTCTCCGCATACCCTCCGACACTCCTTTGCCACGGATCTTCTGCGTAACGGAGCGGATCTTCGTTCCGTGCAGGAGTTGCTTGGGCACAAGGATCTCTCCACCACGCAGATCTACACGCACGTCACCAATCCCCAACTCAAGGAAGTGCACCGAAAATTTCACGGGCGGGAGGAATCGGTATCGTCGCAGCGCATTGCATGAAATTCGGAAAGTTGTCCGTTTACCTTTGCGTCACACGCAATTCACCGTATGATCGCCGTATCTATTTTTCTTCTCTTCCCCTTCATGTCTCCGCTTCAGACTCCCAACACCCCGTGGTTTGCCGCGACGATCGGTCTGCTCGGCCTCGTCATCGGCTACGCCGCCGCCAGCGGTATTGATGGCATTCTGCCCTCAGGCGGTCCGTCCGCTCCTCCGGAAATTGCGGACCCTTCGGCTGCCGCTCCCGTCGTTGAGTACGATCCTCCCTCCATAGATGATGACGACGTGCTGGGAGAGGAAGACGCGAAGGTGACGATCGTGGAGTTTACCGATTATCAATGCCCCTTCTGCAGTCGACACTACGAGCAGACGTTTGGCAAAATCAAATCGGAGTATGTCGACCAGGGTAAGGTGAAGTACGTCGTGCGGGATTTTGCTCTCTCTTTCCACCCCAATGCACAGAAAGCGGCGGAGGCGACGGAGTGCGCCGCAGATCAAGGCAAGTTCTGGGAGATGCATTCGGCGATTTTCTCTCAGCAGCAGACATGGTCTTCCTCGACGGACGCGCCGTCCGTTTTCAAACAGTATGCATCTGATCTTGGTTTGAATGCGGGAGAATTTGCATCCTGCTTGGACGAGGGCACCCATGCCGAGGAAGTGACGCAGGATATGGCGGATGGGCAGGCCGCCGGTATCAGCGGGACGCCGGGATTCTGGGTGATCGGTTCGGATGGCGAAGGAGAGAGGATTGAAGGCGCGTATCCCTTCGAAACATTCCAGGCTGCCATTGACGCGCGGTTGTAGGCGTCCCCTATTTTCCGATATGTCAGAGGACCGCATCATTGCGGTCCTCTTTTTTCAGGAAAATTTCTAGAGTGAAGTCGCACCATAGGAGAGAAAAATTTCCAGCGTTCCTTGCTTGCATTTTGGGTGTACGAGCGTACACTCAGCACATGGCTTCACTCCCCTGCCACTCCCCCACCGCCGGTGCGTCCGGTCTCGTCATCGATTGGTCGATGGCGGATGATCGCAACCATGATGCGTTGAGCGGCCATATCTCATCACTCGTTGCGTGGGTGGAGACACTCCCCCGGGAGAGCGGCATTCATATCCGTCTGCCTTCCGTTCGCCACCGCGCTCCTCTGCGCCGTCTGCAGCGCACGCTTCAGACACTCGGCTGCACCGTTACGTGCAGGATGCAGCTGTCGCATTGATGGCGGGGATGTTGTTATCGGTCATACGTAGTCGGACGGTATTCTCTTTTCCTTCCCTATTCTCCATTCAGCTCCATGTCACTTTTCATCTTCATTCTCGGTATGGCCACCTGCATGTGGATGGTGCGACGGACTCTTGCGTGATGACACTTTGAATTGCCGATTCCTGTCATTGCTTTTGTCGTCGCTCATACAGGATACTCAAAAGAGTTTGTCGCAGAAGACTGCTTTCCGTCTACAGTCGTACGCAGTCGGAGGCGGTACAATGGGAAGCTAAATGACTTACTGTCGCCGTATTTGGGCGAGGCGGAGTTTTTTTGCTTTGGTAGGGTTAAACATATACAAAACAAAAATCATCCATGCATATCCATTGATTTACCATTCTTGAACCGGTTGCCCCCTCATAACTCTTTCGAGGTCATCTCTCCCATACTTGCGTATCATATAAATCACTCTTGGGCCTTCATGGCCAAAATCCGCGCTGACCTTCCTCCAGTTTTCTTGAAAAAAGGCAAGAGCCAATCTGGATGCCGGCTCGATCCTGTCGGCCATATGTCTTACACGTTGAATTTGTTCATACCCGGCCGCCATCTCTGGATTATCAGCGATCAATCTTGGTGTTTTCTTTTCAGGTAGCGGCCAGTACCACACTGCAGTTTGAATATCACATTGTGTTGAGATTGCTTCCGGTACATCGTCTAAATTTCTTTTCGACAGCTGACGCAAAGCAGCTACCTGTTTTTCGCGTAAATTAGGTTTAATAGCTGGACTGAGTTGGCTGTCATCATACACACATAAATCCAAAGGCATTGAATCCAGAAACAAGTCTTTATCCTCGCGGCGCAGTAGTTGTCTTTCTAGTAACGCCCTGAACTGATCTCTCGCAAGAACCCGATACACTGATTCTGCCCCACCATCATAATCTCCGAATTGATGAATCATCAGGTCATTTGTAACGGCAGTTGTTCGTTGCCTTCCGAAACGTGTGTTGCAGCCCTTTCTGACATTCGGCGTAAGCCCAATTTCATTTGCAAGCCGTAACTCATGTTGTGGGTATTCGCGCCAAAATTCAGCACTGAGCACATCATAAAACTCCATGCCCAATCTTTGATCAAGAATCTCATAAAATTCATCCATCAATCTTAGACAGCGCAAATACAGTGCATCACTTTCATCTGACGGACCTTCATCTCGAGCATGACTGACAGTATCTGTACGAACGCGTCGAACCTCATCAGAAAGCTGTTGCACATCGGTAGTAGACATTATGAAGATAATAAATATAAACGAATATCTGTCAAGTATTACGCGACAAAAAACCAATAGTATACATGGGTATACCAAACATAAAAATTTCACACAACTTCCTCGCAAGTGTTATGGAGGATAGGACCGGTCGTAAGAGAACGAGTAAACTTCATGAAAATCGGGCGAGACTAACGTTTCGACTACCTGTGACATTACTGGTACGTCATGGGGTTCATTTGCCGATGCTTTTATGCCTTCCGGGAAAGCATCGATCTTTGCCGCATGAATGAAGTCATTTACACTCAGTCCGTCGATGGCGTGCGTGGAGAGAGGGAACACATTTTCTCTTCGCGAGTTGTGTTGTCATTTTGCATGTATAGGACGATTGAGCGACGATGCATCACAAAATCTTCAGATATTTTCGCTTCCCTACGCGCACAACGCCCTTGGCTGCCTTCCTGTCCATCGCCGTGACGATTTCATCATTGAGCGCGATCCCCTTCTGTTCGATCAGACGTTTCGCATCGGATTTGCTGGAGACCGTCTTCGTTCGAACGAGCAGATTGATCAGCAGTTCATCTTTCTCGGCGTTCACTTCCGGCATTTCTTCCGGAAGCCCCCCTTTTTGGAACATGCGATTGAATTCCTCCTCCGCCCGGCTCGCTGCATCCGCACCGTGGTAGAGCGTGACGATTTCTTTGGCCAGACGTACCTTGAACTCCTTGGGATTCGCGCCATTTTCCATCGCTTTCTTCGCCTCTGCGATCTCTTGCATCGGGATGCCCGTGCAGCACTCCATATAGGAAGCAATCAGATCATCATTGATCGACAGTGTCTTGCCGAACATTTCCGATGCGGAATCTTCCAGATAGATGCAATTATCGTACGTTTTGCTCATCTTGCGTCCGTCCGTCCCTTCGATCAGTTTGGTTGTCAGAACGAACTTCTCGCGTTTGCCGAATCGTTTTTGGAGCTTGCGTCCGCAGAGCATGTTGAACAGTTGATCGTTGCCGCCGATTTCACAATCGACATCAAGAACGACGGAATCATACCCTTGCATGAGCGGATACATGAATTCGACCGATGTGACGGGATTTGCAGGTGGAAAAATATTATCGCGCGTGCAGGGGGTCCGTTTCCCGCAGTGCGGACAATCCACGCTGTTTCCCTCGATTGTTGCAGTTTCAAAGTCTTCGGGACTGGAAAATTGCATCGGCGAATTGGAGAGTTCGCCGCAATGCACGCATTGGACTTTCCATTGCATACGCTCCTTAAACATGTCTCGCTGCATCATCTGTTGCACGGTGAATTGGCTTGCGATTCGAAGAAATTCATCGGGCTTCAACGGTTCGAGCCATTCGTGATTGTACCGCAGCTCCACTTGAGAGAAGTCGAGTATCTTGGATGCTTGCTGCTTGTATGTTTCAAAGTTCTCTTCCACTTGTTTCTTGGTGAGTGGTTCACGCATGGTATCCCGACCCGTGGGATCTCCGATCATCGCCGTGAAGCTGCCGACGAGGAAGATGACGTGATGTCCGGCTTTTTGGAATTCTTTGAGTTTGCGCAGCGGGACCGAGTGGCCGAGATGCAGTTTGGATCCCGTCGGATCGATGCCGAGGTAGAGGCGCAGCGGTTTGCCCGATGCAAGCTTCTGCTCGGCCAGTTCTCGCGGTACGACCGTTTCCACTGCGCGGGTGAGGAGTTCGGGGGGTGGGGGTGTCATCGAGTCGAGCATACCGCTTGGGACGGAGAAACGGTAGACTCTCTTCATGCAGAAGTTTACGACGGAAGGCGGCATGCGATTGGATGTGTTTCTGGCACAGGAAGGCATCGTGTCACGCATGAAGGCGCGGGATTTGGTGAAGAAGGGATGCGTGCTGGTGAACGGCCGCATTGCGCGCAAATCCGCCGTCTTCCTCCATATGGGGGATGTCATAGAAGTATCTGCATCGCTTGCACCGGTCACGGAAACACGTTTGTCCCCCTCCGACATGGTGCTGCCGATTTTGTACGAAGATGACGCTTGTCTGGTTCTCCTCAAGCCCGCCGGCATCGCGGTGCATCCCGGTGCGGGCATGCCCAAGGATGCGGAGACCATTTTGCACGGCATCGTCCGGCTCTTTCGGGAGCGCGGGCTCCCCTTCTCCAGTTCATCCGTTTTGGTGCATCGCATCGACAAAGATACGACGGGTTGCCTGCTGGTGGCCAAGACGCCGCAGGCGCACAAGACGCTCCAGCAACAGTTTGCCGATCGTACCATCGGGAAAACATACCTTGCGCTCGTCGCAGGCATTCCCGATCCGCCGGCTGCGGTCATCGATGCGACGATCGGGCGTTCGACGTTCGATCGCACCAAGATGACGGTCATCGGTGCGGGGAAAAGTCGCGAAGCTCGCACGACGTATCGGACGCTGGCCGGTGTCGGTGCAGCGGACGCGGCGATTGCGTTGCTTGCGTGTGATCTGCACACCGGCCGCACACATCAGATCCGCGTGCATCTGAAGAGCATCGGGCATCCGCTTCTGGGAGATCACACGTACGGTTCCCGTGAGAGCGAGGCACTTTCTGCCAAATTGGGAATCACGTCCTTGTGTCTGCATGCATGGAAACTGGCGTTTGTTTCCCCGGTCGACGCTCACGCGCGTACGGTGGAGGCGCCGCTCCCGCCCGCATTTCGATCCGTCCTCCAAAGCGTCGGACTCTCTGACTTATTTCGGTGATTAAACCCGGCGCGTGCCATACGTCTGGTATGTTCTTTATAACCTTGTAGCCATTCCCATCCTTCTAAATCAATTATTTGAGGAGACTCTTCCTTGTCGTCTGGTCGCAGGTCTGGAAAGGCGCACATCGGTAGCGCGATCGGGTTTCCGAATTCATCAAGGTATTCTTCAAATCTAAGACCGTGTGCCATGCATCAGGGTTGGTATTCCACCGTGTAGGTGAAGGTATCCAGAATTTGATGCTCTGCGTTGCGCGCGACGATGCGGTAGGTGTTGGTGCCTTCCTTGAGAGTGCCAAGTGCGGCGGAGGCGATGTAGTTCCAGAAGGTCGCGCCGGGGCGATAGAGTTGCAGTCGGTAGCCGTTCACCCACACGCTCGCCGTCTGTTTGGAAGTGGTACCTTCCAAGAGGAAACCGGTTCCCGTCGCCGTGTACGTCGAACCTGCCTGCGGGGCGGAAACGGCGACGGAGTTTGGAAGCAGCGGATCGTTGACGGGGAGATCGGATTCGCTGAGAACGGGCGCTTGGGCTGCGGGATCGGACGAAGTATCCGGAGCTTCTCCCGCCACTACGCCTTCCGTTCCTTCCTCAAACAAGATCGTGATCGTTGCGGCGGTGCTGCGATTGCCGGCGCCGTCCACGGCGTACACGTTGAATACGTTGCGTCCCGGAACCAAATTGCCCAGAGTGGTTTTTGCGAGATAGCTCCACGTCGGATTGCCCGGTGCGAAGAGTTGCAGCTGGTAGTCATTGACGAAGATCTGTTCCGTTCCTGCGGGAGCCGTTCCGCGAATGACGATCTCTTCCGCTTGCGTTCGGTACGTTGTGCCGGTGGGCGCGGGGGCAGTGATGGACGGACGTGCGGCGTCGGGTATCGTTGCGGTCGTCGTACTCGTATCGGTGCGGACGGTACGAGTGGTTTCCGTCAGAGCGAGTCCGCGCGCATCCAATGCTTCGATGCGGATTGTGGTCGTTGTTTCTCCTTCGCGCAGAGAGAGTTCCTGACGGAAGTTATTGGTTTCGCGATCAATGGTCGCGAGGTATCCGTTCACGCGCACGCGATCCACCCTGCCATCCACGGATCCTTCAATGAGCACCGTCCTGCCTTCCACAACGGCGTCTTGTTGCGGTGAACGTACCGTCAGCAGATCGAGTGTGCCGTCCGCGGCATCTGCGGTGGTTGGAGCATTCATCGCCGACAGTTTTCGCGCGTCCTCCACAAATGCTCGTTGAACGGCCAGCGGGTTGATGGCACTGCGGAAACGGAGCGGATCACCCGTGATGGCGGCGGAGTCCGGGAATCGTATCTGCTGGCCTTCGCCGATGATGATCGATTCGTCACGGTCACCCAGAAGCATGGACACTCCCGCGCCGTCGGCACTGAATACGATGATGCCGTCCTGTTCCACGACTGCTTCGGTATCAGATGGGAACGTCAGAGTGAACGCGGATGTTTGTGTCGTGCGCACCACGCTTCCGCTGAAGGACGCCTCGGGCGGCGTGCGCAACCAGAGTGCTCCCTTGTCGAGCTGTACATCGTATGAGGATGTTTCCGTTCCCTGCTCGCTCTCGCGAATCATGAGATCGGATTGCTCGTCCAGCCGCATGCGCGAACCGTCAAAGAAATCCAGTGTTGCCGTGCCCCCCGTCGTGACGATGCGGTCACCCGGATGCAGCTTGACGCCCGTCTCCGCCTGTTGCAGCAATCCCCCGTCAAACGACACGTTGACGCCGCTGCTTTCCTCCACCGTCAGGGAGACGGAGCGGCTCTGCACACTCGATCCTCCGCCGAACCATCCCACCACCCAAGAACCGACCCAGTAGAGTAACAGCAGGAAGACGGCGTACCATACAAGCTTGCGCACCAAGCTCCCCGTGCGGGAGGGCTCGGCCACTGCGTAGGGTCCCCTGCGATGGCGGTAACGTCGAAGCATCAGCGCGCGATCATACGCGATGCATGGAGTGTAGCACAAGGGAACGGTACTGCACATCAGGCAGTGACCCTCTCGATCTCTTCCCGGGTCGTGATCTTCTGTTCCGCGAGGATCTCGCCCCAGTCTTTCATCGGCAGATAGCCGTCCGTGCGCGCCTGCTCCTCCAGACGCCTCTCGCTTTCTTGCGAGAGGATCAAATCGCGCAGTGCGGGAGAGACAGTGATGAGCTCCGGCAGCACGCAGCGGCCGCCGTAGATCAGAGGATCGGAGGGATCGTACGTACCGCTCGTTTTGGCTTGTTCTGTCAGCGTCCGGATGAGCCGTTGCGCGAGAATTGCTCGCAGTGCCGGGGCGAAGGTGTAGGGACTGACGCCCATGGAGAGGAGGCGCGGAATCGCCTCGATGGCATTGTTTGTGTGCAGTGTCGCCAGCACCAGGTGTCCCGTGAGGGATGCATCGATGGCCGTCTGCGCGGTTTCCAGATCGCGGATTTCTCCGACGAGGATCACGTTGGGGTCGTGACGGAGTACGGAGCGGAGTCCCGAGGCGAAGGTAAATCCGTGGTCGGGATCGATCTCACTCTGCACGATGCCGCCGATTTCGTACTCCACCGGGTCTTCCAGCGTGATGATGTTTCGATTGGTGCCGATGATCGTGGAGAGCAGCGAGTACAGGGTGGTCGTCTTTCCCGATCCGGTCGGTCCTGTGACGAGAACCAATCCGTAGGGCATCCGCACGATGCGCTCCAGTTCCTGCTGCATGTCGCCGGGGAATCCCAGTGCGACCAACGGAATGATGCCGCGCTTGGGATCCAGCAGACGCAGTGTGATGGTTTCGCCGAACCGGGAAGGCAGGGTGGCGACACGCACGTTGACGGTCCGACTTGCGGTTGTGCCGTCCGTCGTCCGTTCCGCGAAGTCAAACGTGTACTGGCCGTCCTGCGGGATGGTGGTGATGTTGAGCTTGAGGTGCGAGAGGAATTTGATGCGGCGCACGAACTGCTCGTACACGGCATGCGTAATGGGTGGAAGCGCCTCCAGCATGCCTCGCAGTCTGAGTTCCACGCGCACCTCGTTCTTCTCCGGAGAGGTGTGGATGTCGGAGACACCCTGCTCCGTGCAGTAGGTCTGCAAGGCCTGCAGGAGCTGCTCTCCGTCGAGGGTGGCGCTATCGGGCAGATTCATCTGGATAGTATATCACAAAGCGAGCTTTCCTGCTATCCTCTGCGCCTCGATGAGACTCTCCCGGGCCGCCCATCAATCGGAAGTGCAGAAGCAGCGCTCGCTGGTGCGTCGAATGGTTGTCGTACACGGTTTTTTGCTGCTCCTGGGCCTTGTCGTGGTCGCCCGGCTCATGGAGCTGCAACTCCTGAAGAAAGGAGAATACACGGCTCTCGCGCAATCCCAGCACTTCGGCGGCGTGACGCTGCCGGCAGCCAGAGGTGAGATACTGGGGCGAAGCAGCAAGACCGGTGAGACGTCGATCCTGGCGACGAATACCACCCTCGATTTGGTGTACGTCGATCCGCTCATTGCGGAACACCCGTCCGTGGTCGCCGATACTCTTGCGGATCTGCTGGTGACGGAGGAGTTCTATGCGCTCTGCTCATCGGGAGATAAGGATTGTCCGCGTGAGTTGATTCAGTTTCGCGATACGCCTTTTGCTCCTCTCTTTGACCCCATGGAATCGGTGCGGCATATCACTCTGTCATCCGGAGCGCTCTTGGAACCGCTGCCGCAGGAAGCGCTCCCTCCTCCCCCTCCGCCTCCCATTCCCGATCTCACGGAAGTTCGCCGCCTTTTTGCGCGGGACATTGAGCGGCGTATTGCCGAGCGGACCGTCACCTTCATGCCGCTCAAATACAATGCGACGAAGGTGCAGATGCAACGAGTGAGCGACCTCGGTCTCCCCGGCATTTCCATCAACATGTCGCAGAAACTCATCTTCGGCAATCCCGAGGAAATTTCTTCCAATCGTCTGAAATCCGTCAGTCGCGCACTTGCACCCATTCTCGTCATGGAGACGGAGACACTCATGGATCTGCTCCGACGCAGACCGTTGCGCTACGTCCCGATCATGCGCAAGCTGCCTCCCGCGCTTTCTCTGCAGCTGAGGGAAGCCATGCTTGCCTCCCGGGAGCAGGCCGCCGCCGCGCCGTCGATCGACCCTCTGCGCTGCGTCGCGCTCATTCAGGAGCACTGGCGGTTCTATCCCGATGCCACCGTTGCATCGCACATCGTGGGATTCATGAATCAGAACCAGGATGCTCAGTACGGCGTGGAGCGGACGTTTGATGCGCAGCTACGCGGTCAGGCAGGCATCATCAGTTCGGTGAGTGATCCCCATGGCGGTCAAATTCTCACCGCGGAGCAGCAGATCGTTTCAGCGACGGACGGCGATACGGTCGTTCTGACGATTGATCCCGTCGTGCAAAAGGAAGTGGAACGGATTCTGGATCGTTCCGTGCGTACGTTCAAAGCCGAGAGCGCCCAGGCCATCGTCATGGATCCCGCGACGGGCAGGATCATTGCGCTGGCCAACGCGCCGATCTTTCATCGCGGCAGTTACGCGGATGTATTCGAGACGGAGCCCATCATTCTGCTTCCTCCCGCGGAGTCGGCCATCGTCGTGGAACTGTTTGATCCCGTGACGAACGCGCGCATCGTCCGGGACTATTACCCCAATCTTTTCACGAGTGAAGGGCGCAGTGCGCAGCCGGAGAACATCGCCGCAACGCTTGCGGAAGCGGAAGTGCTCTATGACCTGCGTGATCTTGCTCGTTACTACGTCTACGAAGGCGAGTACACGCGATTCGAAGTGTTCCCCACCGAGAAGCAGCACGTGTGGCTGAAGTACAAAAATGCCATCGGGGTGGGTGCGTATTTGAATCGAGCCGTGCAGGAAATCTACGAACCGGGGTCCGTCATCAAGCCGGTCACGATGGCGATCGCGATTGATCAAGGGGAAATTCTTCCCGATGACACGTATGATGATACGGGGCCCGTCGAGATCGACGAGACGACGACCATCAATAACGCCCTTCTCAATCACTACGGACGAGTCTCCATGACCGATTGTCTCGCGTACTCCATCAACACATGCATGACGAGTATTTCGCAGAAACTCGGACGCAAGCTTTTTCAGCGCAAGCTGGATGTGTTTGGATTCGGCAGACTGACGGGCATCGAATTGATGGACGAGCAGGCGGGCGTCCTGCGCGGGTGGCGCGATTGGAGGGCATCGGATCTCGCCACCGCTTCCTTCGGGCAGGGATTTTCCTCCACGCCGCTCCATGTCATCACGGCGTACACGGCGCTCGCCAACAACGGCAAACTCATGCGCCCCATGCTCATCGATCGCATCGTGCACGCGGACGGCACCGAGGATGTGCGTGAACCGCTGATGATCGATCAGGTCATCAAACCGGAAACGGCGCAGATCGTCACCGCCATGCTCACCGCTTCTTCCGATTACGGATTTGCGGAGAAGGGAAAAGTGCAGGGGTACAAACTGGCCGGCAAGACCGGCACCAGTCAGATCGCCGGACCGGGCGGACGCTACGAAGCGGGCACGGGTTCCACCATCAATACGTTCATGGGGTACGCGCCGCCCATCGATCCCAAGTTCATTCTGCTCGTGAAGTTTGACCGGCCGAAATTTCAGTACAAGGTCTTCGCGGAATCCACCGCCGCCCCCGTCTTCAAGGAAATCGCCGCCTTCCTGTTTAATTACTTCGGCATTCCGCCGGATGATCTGTAGGGAGTAGTTTGTCGGTTGTAGTGAGCAGATTCCATTCCATATTCTTCACGTTCACGTTAACCGGCGATTCACGTTTACGTTTCACGTTAACCGGCGATTTAAATCGCCGGTTAACAAACAACAAAACAGCGAATTCATTCGCTTTCCTGAATGCACCGAATTCCCAAACCCTCTTTTCCTCTCCTTCCACGCGCTGCACACCGGCCGAGAGAGGGGCGCTCGATGAGAGTGGGGATCAATGCTACGCAGTACTTCGATCACGTTCCTCTTGTGGCGTGGGAATTCTTCATCGGCGGCTACCAGCCCGCGCAGAAGTGGCTCAAAGATCGCAAGGGAAGGACGCTTTCCAGTGACGATCTCCTCCACTGGCAGAAGATCATCGTGGCGCTTGCGGAGACGAAGAGGTTGATGGAGGAGGTGGATCAGGTATGTGTGTTTCCCATGGTTTGATGATTTTGGCTTATAGGGAAATAATGAATGCTAAAAATATGTTCTGATCACTTTTCAAGAAGAGCATCGATCATCTGTTTTCGTCGTTTCTTGGAAAGTCCTCGATGGAGTTTCACTTTATTTTTCCAGTGTGCGAAGGAACCATCGCAGGAATTTGTGGTGTTGGGGATGCAGAGATGCGGATGATCTTGATATGTGAAGAGCCATGGAAGATTTCGTCGGAGGGAAAAGTACGCGCTGCGCAATTTTTCATGCGTGTACCGCCATCGTCTCTTGCGATCCGTGCTCTCCGTGCGTTCCTTCAAAAAATCCTGCCATCGTGCATACCACTGATCGAGAGATGCAGTGATGGCTTCTCGCGTGGTACGTGTGAGCGTCAGAGCGATCGCACGTAGTTCTCTGCCCGCCTGCAGTTTCGGACGCTTCGTGAGCTTCTGCGTGATGGTCTGCAACTGATGGAACTGACAGAGCTGTATCGGAATGGCGGGGTATCGCTCCCGGAGCAGGGTGCGCACCCCTTTTCTGCCATCGATGACGAACGATCGGAACCGGAACCCCGCCGCAGTGAGCACGTCGACACAAGCGCCGTAGTACTCGACTTTCTCACTGCCGATTTCTCTCCAGTAGAGATTGCGTCCGTTGGCACGACAGACGAGGATACCGTACGTGCGGCCAAAGAACGTCGCGTCCATGAGCAGATTGATCGGATCCCTCTCCGGGATGATCTCCCCGGATGCTCCTGCGTGCGCATCGAAGTACTTGCGCAGCGTCTTGGGATCTTTGCCATGCCGCTCTCGGAGATTCTCGTAGGTCTGCCTGTGCTCCGTGTACTCTTCATACGCTCGATTCACCCATGTTTGTTTTTTCTTGTAGCGACGCACGAACTGACGGCCACACGCCATGCAACGAAACCTC
>JAKQEM010000028.1 GCA_029558515.1 bacterium | reverse complement strand
ACGTTCATCGTCGTAGGGTTAGCCGGGACCTAACTACACACCGACAGGTAGTGTGGGATGGATAACTAGTTAATATTCTAGTGCTTTGTTATACAGCAATGGAGTGACGGGATGGGATTTGTAAGAGTGACTGAAGGATTGTCATTGAACAAACAAGCTTATCTTAACTTTGGTTAAGGGGGTGATAATAGGAAAATCCGTTATCATTATATAGCGAGTTTCATCAAGAGATGATAGCAATATCATCAATTCTTATCGTTCTGTCTCCAAGAAAAACTTCTAGCGTTAATGTATAATAAACCCGTACCGAGATCAGACACATGTGGGCTAGTAGAGAATACTAAGGTAATCGAGATAATTAGTGGTTAAGGAACTTGGCACATTAGCGTCCGTAACTTCGGGATAAGGACTCCCCGCACCCTTCCTGTTCTTTGAACAGAGAGGATAGGAAGGGTGCGGGGTGCAACAAAAGAGCTCAGGCGACTGCTTACCAAAAGCACAGGTCTCTGCAAAGCCGTAAGGCCATGTATAGGGGCTGATGCCTGCCCAGTGTCAGAAGGTCACGGGAGGGGGTGTATGCCTCCGACCTAAGCCCTGATGAACGGCGGCCGTAACTATAACGGTCCTAAGGTAGCGAAATTCCTTGTCGGGTAAGTTCCGACCCGCACGAATGGTACAACGATCTGAGCACTGTCTCGACGCAAGGCCCGGTGAAATTTCATTGACGGTGCAAATGCCGTCTTGATCACGGAAGGACGAAAAGACCCTATGAAGCTTTACTATACGCTGGCATTGTATTGTTCGTTTACATGCGCAGGATAGGTGGGAGGCTGCGAAGTTTCGGCTTTGGCCGGAATGGAGCCATCCTTGAGATACCACCCTTGTGTTCGGACGATACTCACCCCGTCTCTGAAACGGAGCGGGGGACCGTGCTTGCCGGGTAGTTTAACTGGGGCGGTTGCCTCCTAAAATGTAACGGAGGCGTGCAATGGTCCACTAGTACCGGATGGAAATCGGTACGGTCGTATAATCGCACAAGTGGGCCTGACTGTGAGGCAGACATGCCGAGCAGGGACGAAAGTCGGTGATAGTGATCCGGCAACCTTCCAGCACCCTTTGAATAAAAGGGTGCATGGATCACCACGTGGGTGGGTTGTCGCTCAACGGATAAAAGTTACTCTAGGGATAACAGGCTGATCGCTCCCAAGCGCCCACAGCGACGGAGCGGTTTGGCACCTCGATGTCGGCTCATCACATCCTGGGGCTGAAGAAGGTCCCAAGGGTCCGGCTGTTCGCCGGTTAAAGTGGTACGCGAGCTGGGTTCAGAACGTCGTGAGACAGTTTGGCCTCTATCCTCCGTGATCCCCTGGAAACGTGAAGGAAGCTGCTCCTAGTACGAGAGGACCGGAGCGGACGAACCTCTGGTGTACCTGTTGTCGCGTCAGCGGCACCGCAGGGTAGCTATGTTCGGACGGGATAACCGCTGAAGGCATCTAAGCGGGAAGCCCCTCCTAAGATTGCGTTTCCCAACAAGCCCCCCCGCAGACTACGGGGTAGATCGGCCACAGGTGTACGTGCGGTAACGCATTCAGCCGAGTGGTACGAACGGGCGATTGAACATTTTTCGATTTCTGAAAGAAATCACCCGCCATACCTCCTTCAGGAGCGAAGGCGGGAGATCCATTTTTTTGGAGAGTACTGTTCACGCGGCACAAGCGGGCGGACAATGCCCATGCTGCGGTTGGTTCTTCTCTGAGACGTTCGATTGTGTTTCGTCGGTCTTGTGCACGCAGAGTATACCGTCCTGGTGTCTGAAGCGGAGGGGGTACACCTGATCCCATTCCGAACTCAGCAGTTAAGCCCTCCAGCGCCGATGGTAGTGGCCTTTCAGGCCGCCAGAGTAGGCCGATGCCAGGACAGTGTACTTTGCATCACAGACGGAAACGACGCACTTCTTCTCCCAAGAGGTGCTTTTTTCGTATCTTTCCGCGTGGTTTCGTTTGGGTGGGAAATTTAAAAATGTCTACGGCAGAACGAGGCGAATTTCGGTACACTTTCGCAGAATGAATCTTGCGTCCATGCGGACCTTCCTTGCCCGGCACGCCATGCGACTGGTTTCGGGCGCCGCGCTTGCGGTGACGGCGTTGCTGATCGTGCGGGCGATCCCCGACGTACGTCCTCCGAATCTTGGCGCGGTGGTGGTGACGAGTTGTGCGGGGCGGTCCGACGGGGTGTCTTGCGAGGAAACTGATGGTGTTAGCGGGACATGTACCAATGGAGAATGCAATCCCGGTATTGTCCCTCTCTGCACGGGAGATTGTTTGTGGGAGTCTTTCTGCGCATGGGATGAAAATACACAAACACGCTTGGATCCCGTCTGGTACCAACGGAGCGGCTGGAATCGGTGCAGTTGCGATCCGGAACGAACGGCTGGCGCAACGTGCAATCCGCCGTCCGAACCGCCTCAGGGGTGTTACAACCAAATCACGACGACGGCATGCACGCCGAATCTTATTTGCGGATGCCCGGAAGGTTTCTACGATAGAGATCCTTCGCAAATGGATTGTACGTTCGAGACAACGGAACCCGTCGGTTCCGGATGTCCGCTCCCGAACGGCAGGGTATGTCTTCGCTGCACCAATCCGTCCTGCCCCGAAGGCTACGATCAGTGCACGTCTGACCCGGAACTCATTACGTGTCCCGAGGGGCACATCATGGAAACGGCCGGAGCCGGTTACCGGTGCGCCGATGGCACGGATGGCCAATGCTTCCGTTGCGTGCCGACATACTGTGGGGATGGCAAAGTGCATGCGCCGAATCTTGCGGGGCAGATGGAGGAGTGCGATGACGGGAATACCGTGGACAACGATGCCTGCTCCAACGCGTGCAAGAAAGCGCGGTGCGGGGACGGCATCGTACAGGCGTCGAACGCGGATGGAGAGGTAGAAGTTTGCGACTGGGGGGACGGGGGACCGAACGATACGAATGCGGTGGGGGATAACAGCCAGACGGTGGTGGCCGGCGTAGACGGGTGCTTTGCATCGGGGGACGGAAAGTGTCTTCCGCATTGCTGCTTTACGACGGAGGAGGAATTCCCCGATTCCGAGGACGACGCTGCAAGTTCCGTCAGTGCGGTGGCATCTTCTGACCGTCGTTTGGGTGTGTGGCGATCTTTGGTTGCCGGTCTCTCAGATTTGTTGTTCAAAAAACGTCAGATTACGGACGAGCATCGTTTGATTACAGAATTTAAGGTATTCGAATGTACGCGCAGGAAGGGTACTTTAGCTAATCAGGAGGGCTGTCCACCAGGCTATGTGTGTACAAACCGAATTGGTCCTGGCAAATACACATGTCGTCCAGTCGAGACACTTGCTGAAACATGTGGTAAACCTAATGTAAGTTGTGCTTGTTTGTATGCGAGTGATTGTAGTGCGAACTGGAACGAGACAATACTAGCAAATGGGCAAACATTTTGGCAATATACCCGTCCAATAGTAGAGGACGGCAAAGAGAAAGGTGTTGTTTGTTGCTACCAGCCCGCCGGTATGGCAACAGGGCGTTGTGTGAATGCAAAAGAATGTGTAGGAGCACTTGGTGTCGTGGCTCCCAAATGCGACAGTGGTCCGGGTGGCGGTGGTGGTGGTGGTGGTGGTGGCATGGGTGGTGACGGAGACGGAGACGGAGACGGGGACGGAGACGGAGATGGAGACGGCGACGGTGATGGAGACGGAGACGGAGACGGGGATGGAGATGGAGACGGAGACGGGGATGGGGATGGGGATGGGGATGGAGATGGAGACGGTGATGCGGCCTGCGACAGCGCGTGCGGTGGCGTCACCTGTCCTTCCGGGAAAGCATGTTTTGCGTGGACGGACGGCGCGGGCGGCTATAACCCCGTCTGCGCGAACCCCGGCATGATAGGTCCTCCGAATGTCTTTCAGTGCGGCCCAGCCACGCCCGGTTCCGCTGCATCGAACGCCGCCTCGGTCGACGACGGCTCTTCTGCCGGCGGCAGCAAAGGTGGCAGCAAAGGCGGCAGCGGCGGCTCCTCCGCTTCCTCGTGTCCGGCCGGACAGGGGTGTCTGCTGCCGCGTGAGTGCGAGTTGATCGGCGGAACGACCATGGCGCAGAGCTGCATCATCGGCGCACTGACTCCGCCGTGGAACGTGGGGAACTGCTGCACACCCGCACCGCGTTCCGCCTCCAGCAAGGGGAGTGCGTCATCGACTGCGAGCGTTCGATCGCTTGTGTCATCATCGGTGGCAAGCACTCGCTCACGATCGTCCTCGGTCAACGTGAGCTCTTCGCGTGCGTCCTCTTCTGATTCTGCTCTCTTTTCCGTCAGCTCCATTTCCTCCAGTTCGATTCCATGGCAAAACTGCAAGGAGCCATATTCCTGCCCTGTGCGCACTGAAGCCGGGAAGTGCGTGCAAGATCCTCCGACCTGTCCGGAGGGAACAACGCTTGAACGTGCGGGAGACATTGATCCGAAAGCGGTGTGTGATGTCACCTGCACCGCAAAAACGGAACTCAGTACGCGGTACTCACCTTGCCTGCACTGCTTCGCGAAATTCGAACCGGACGGGACGGTTTCCAAGGCCTACAAAACCAGGGGGCGTTGCTACGAAGGGTGGACCGACTGCGGGGATCCCAATGGCACGACCACGGCGTACTGCGGTCCGCTCCTCCAGGAGCCCGTCTGTGACATCACTACGTGCGGAAACGACACTTGCGAAGGTGAGTGTTATCGGTGCGTGCCCGACGGCACCGGCGTCACATCATCCGCTGCTTCCACAAAGAGCAGTACGGGAGGAAGCGGAGGTTCGGGTGGATCGGGAGGTTCGGGAGGCAGCGACGGGTCCGGTGGGAGTGGCGGGGGCGGAGGCTCGGGAGGGAATGGCGGGAGCGGCGGGTCGGCGGGGCCGCTCGTCTGCCCTCCCGGTTGCCCCGTGTATCCCACGGCCAATGCTTGCACCGCGGCGGGGGGAACCGTCGATGGTGGCTCAACGGGCACCTTGTCCCTTGGCAGTCGCTTCCTGCGCTTCCTTGCCGGATTGCTCCGCTTCGATTTTCTTCCCTTCCGCAGGGGCGATACGTTGCCTCTCGCCCAGGTGACCGGCGAAACGTGCGAACAAGGGCAGTGCTGCTCCAATGAAGATTGCGCGGGGGAAGGCAATCTCTGCACGGCCGACGTGTGCGTCATCCCGCTGGATCCGACAAAATCTTACTGCGCCTATCAACCGCAGAACGCTTGGTGCGGCCCCGGCGGAACGTGTACGCAGGCGGGGTGCACTTGCGGCCCGGGGTACGGGAAGTGCGGGGACGCGTGCATGCTGCAGGGCGAGATTGATTTGGGATACTGTCCCGTCGCGTGCGGTGCGTCTGGCACGCAGTGCGAGATCGTGCGCGGTATCGGCGAGCATGTCTGTCCCGTCGGACAGGAAGCATCGGGAACCATCACGACAACGGTGCTGCAAGGCGGGGCGTATGGCAACCCGTCGCAAACATATATGACGTGCTGCTGCCCGTCGTCGGACGATGCCGTGAGCAGTAGTGTCAGCAGCGAGTACCGGTGTGTGAGCGACGGCGAGTGCGGGATGGGGGGTACGTGCACGGATGGCGAGTGCACCGTGTGCGGTACGGGATATGTGCAATGCGGTACGGGATGCGTTCATGATTCTCTGCAACCGCTTTGCGATGACGGAGACGCGTGCACCGTGGATCGCTGCGTCGGCTTTGCACGATGTGAAAACGAGCCGATGTCCTGTTTGGCGGGGACGGCTTGTGATCCTTCGAATGGTGCGTGCATGAGCAGTCAGCTCTGCGACACCGTTGCGGATTGTCCGCAGTTTGATTGCCAGACGGTCACCTGTCAGCAGTCCCGGTACAGTCCGGTCGACAACAAAACGTGCCACTATACACCCATTGAAGATTGTTGTCATGGGAACGAAGAATGCGCGGAAGGACAAATCTGCAATACGGTTGCGCAACAGTGCGAAGAACCCGTGTGTTGCATGCAGACCGGGTCGCCGTCCGTGTTCGTCAGCTGCGGCATCCCCAGCGATCCGTGCCTGTACTACAAGTGCACGCAGACGCAGTTGGATGAACCGACCAATGCGTGCACGCATGCGTGGGGCGGCTACTGTGATCTGACGAATTGGTGTACTGATGCTCTTACCAGTCGTGGCAATGCGAGTACGGGATTTGTCGTGAGCGCCGGGTCTGCCGGAGCTGTGGCGGTCGGCGATCAGGTGTGCTGCTGCTTTGGGTCGTCCGGAGGTTCGGGCGGATCTCGAGGATCCGCCGGTTCGGTCTTCCCCGGTTCCCTCTCCTCACGCTCCGCCTCCAGTGCCTCTCGTTCCTCCGGCGGTCCTTCGTTCGGCTCCCTCTCCTCGCGCTCCGCCTCCGGCCTCTCCCGTTCCTCCGGCGGTCCTTCGTTTGGTTCCCTCTCCTCGCGCTCCGCCTCCGGCCTCTCCCGTTCCTCCGGCGGTCCGTCGTTCGGCTCCCTCTCCTCGCGCTCCGCCTCCGGTGCCTCCCGCTCCAAGAGTTCCAAAGCATCCGGTAAGTCCGGCAGTTCGCGTTCGTCGAGAAGTTCCAGCAAATCCGGTGTGTCGAGTGGAGACTCTCTGTGTTATGGTGATGCATGTGTGCGCGGAGCAGCCGCGTACTGCGCTCAAATCAATCGTCTCTGCTACGAAACACAGAGTCCTCCCTGTTTCCAATGCGTGACGGACTTCTCGGGCAGCAGATCCAGCGGCGACAACGCTCATTCTTCCGCGGATGCGTGGATAGGCAGCGTGCGTTCCCGCATGTCTTCCGCTCCCTATGAGCCTCCCTTCCCCGATGCGGTGGCGTGTACGGGGACCGAGTGTGCAGTCGGTGATGCGTACTGTGCGTCCGTCGGACTCTCCTGCGGTCCCATCGCCGATCTTCCTTGCTTCCGCTGCACCGATACTGTCACGGCATCCGCACTGCGTGATGACTTTAGGGTGCAAGACGGAGAAACACCCGCCGACAGACTCTTCTGCGAACAGGATGCCGATTGCCCGGCCGGTGCACGCTGCATTCAACATCGTTGTCTGACGGAGTCGCAGATTGATCTTCTTCCTCCCTTCTGCGGCAATACCCGCATCGATCCCGGCGAGCAGTGCGATGCGGGAGTGGAGAACAGCGACAAACCCAATGCGCCCTGTCGCCCCGATTGCACCTTAAGCCGCTGCGGCGACGGTATCTTGGATACGCCGCTGGAGCGTTGCGATGACGGCAACAGGATGGACGGGGACGGTTGTTCGTCTTTCTGTCAGAAGGAACGTTCGGCGGCAGAATCCCCGTATCCCGGTTCCGTGCTTGATATTCCCTTCCTCCCGCCGGAAGGATCGGTCTTCGTGCCCGGTAGCGACGCCACTCGTCCGCCCGCCACATCCGATACCGGTCCCGCTGCGATCGCCGTGATGGCCGCGGGCGCGGCGGCGGGGTGGGCGTGGGTGAGACGAAGGCGGAAATGATACGTCGTCGGTTTTATATCACCCTTGCTTCATTGCGCGTAGGATGTCTGCATGCAAGAACGCATTCAGAAGATACTGTCGGCTCGGGGGATCGCGTCGAGGCGAAAATCCGAGGAGTACATCGCGGCGGGCCTCGTGACGGTCAATGGCGTCGTTGCAAAGCTCGGACAGAAAGCCGATCCGGAGAAGGACAACATCGAAGTGAGCGGCCAGGTGATCGAGGAGCGCAAGCAGATGCTCTACTATCTTCTGTGGAAACCCATCGGCGTGGTGACCAGCAATGTGGAGCGGTGGGAGGCGGGAGACGGCAAGCCGATGACGGAGGGGAAAAAGCGGGCGATGAAGCGAAGGGACGGATCCGCGTCCCTACCGCAACCTCTGCGTGATAAGACGACACGCGATCTGCTGCCCCCGGCATTGCAGGGAAAAATCTATCCCGTCGGACGTCTGGATAAAGAAAGCGGCGGTCTCTTGCTCCTCACCAATGACGGTCCGCTCGCGTACCGTCTCACGCATCCGAAGTTCGATCACGAGAAGGAGTACGTCGTGACCACCCGGTGGGACGTGACCGATGACGTGCTGCGGCAGATCGCCGCAGGTATGATCATTCTGGGAAAGGAGACCAAGGAAACGATGGTGCAACGCATCGATCCGCGCAGCTTCCGCATCGTCCTGACCGAAGGTCGCAATCGCCAGATTCGCCGCATGGTGGAGAAAGCGGGCAATCGTGTCGCTTCCCTCGTCCGCACGCGCATCCTGACCCTTGCCGATCCCAAGCTGCAACCGGGGGAACTGAGGCCGCTTTCGGAAGGGGAGAGAAAAGACCTCATGCAGGCTGTGGGGCTGTGCTGAGAGAAACATCGCAAGACGAACAGACACTTTTGTGCTACAATGAAAGGAAAGTTCTGCTTTCATACCTACACTACTTTCCCAGAGTCTTTCATGAAAATCATCCCTCACGGCGCCGCGCGCGAAGTCACCGGTTCCTGCCATGAATTGCAGGTCAACGGTAAGCGTATTCTGCTTGATTGCGGACTCTTCCAGGGCAAGCGCAAAGAGACTGCGGTGAAGAACGCATCGTTCACGTTTGATCCCGCCAAGGACATCGATGCGGTGCTGCTCAGTCACGCCCACATGGACCACTCCGGACGCATTCCGCTCCTGTGGAAGAAGGGCTACCGCGGTCCCGTGTTCTGCACGTATGCCACCAAGGATCTCTCCGAGGTGATGCTGATGGACGGCGGGTACATCCAGGAGAAAGACGAAGAGTTTTTCCGCAAGCACCTGCGCAAGAGCATGCTCCCGTCCTCGGGCCCGCTGTACACGCAGGCCGATGCCGTCGCGTGTATGGAGCTCTTCTCGGGGGAAAATTACAACGAGTGGTTTACGGTCACCGACGGCGTCCGTGCCATGTTCATCGAAGCAGGACACGTGCTCGGTGCCGCGATGGTGGTGATCGAGGCGACGGAAAACGGGGTCACGCATCGCATCGGATTCACCGGAGATCTGGGTCGCAATACGCTCCCCATCATTCGCGATCCTGCTCAGATGCCGCCCGTGACGACGCTGATTTGCGAGTCGACGTACGGCAATCGTCGTCATACGGATGTCAAAACCGCGCTGACCGCACTGAGGGATACCGTCGTCAGGACGGCTGCACGCGGCGGAAAAGTTCTTATTCCCGCGTTCTCTCTGGAGCGGACGCAACAGATCGTCTACGAGTTGCACCTCCTGTGGGACGCCAAGGAAATCCCCGCCGTGCCCATCTTCATCGATTCGCCGTTGGCCATCAAGATCACCGATATCTTCATGAAGCATCCTGAGTGCTACGACAAAGAAATGTACGATGATTTTCTGTCTCGTGCGCATAATCCGTTTCAATTTTCCCTGGCCACGTACACGCCGAGCGTGGAGGACAGTAAGGAACTGAACGGCAAGCCGGGTCCGTTCATCGTCATGGCGGGCTCGGGTATGTGCGAGGCGGGGCGCATTCGTCATCACCTGCAGAACGAAATCGAAGACGAGCGCAATACGGTGCTGGCAGTCGGCTTCATGGCTCATGATACGCTGGGGGCGCGCATTCTGGATCCCGCCGTTACGGAGGTAAAAATATTCGATGAATTCCACACGAAGAAAGCGGAAGTCGTCTACATCGAGGCGTATTCCGGTCATGCCGACAGCGCGGATCTCGATGCGTTCGTCAGCAAGGTCGAAGGGTTGGAGCGTGTCATCCTCGTGCACGGCGAAGAAGAGGGCATGCATGCGTTCAGTGAGCGCATTGCTGCGGCGCATCCGCAGGTGGCGGTGCTCGAGCCGGAAGTGGAGGAAGAGATAGAGTTGAGAGTGTAGAGCGGAGGGTTTAGAGTGAAGAAGGACGCATCATGGCTCGTGGCAGTCAGAGGATTCGCAGTACGGCGGAACGCTCCATTTCCAACTTCATGCCCTCCCATTTTTCCCTTGCACACTCTCTTCGCGTTGTCCTGGCCATGGGCTGGGCGGATTTTCGGATGAAGTATCGCGGATCGGTGCTGGGCGTCCTGTGGTCGCTTATCTATCCGCTGGTGAAGTACGCCGTCATCCTCCATATTTTCCGCAGGATGGTCACCGATATCCCCCACTATTCCCTCTACCTCTTCCTGGGGCTGCTGCTCTGGGAGCACTTCGCCATGACGAGCACCGCGTGCATCAACATGCTGCAGGAGAAAGCGGCGATCATTCAGAAGGTGCGCTTTCCACGTTTGCTTCTGATTCTCAGTGTCGGCTGGACGCATGTGCTGATCCTCTGCGGGTACCTTGTCATACTCTTTCTCATCATGGGGTGCTTGGGCGCGGAAATCGGTTTGGGCGTTCTGTACCTGCCGGTGATCATCACGGAGGCGACGCTATTGTCACTTGGCATCGGCATGCTCCTCAGCGCGTTCTCGCTGAAGTTTCGCGATATTCCGTACCTGTGGAGCATCGTGCTGCAGGTACTCTTCTGGCTGACACCGATTTTCTATGCGTTCCGGCCCGTGCGCCCGCTCGCGCAGGATTTTGTGCACCTCTTCTCAGGGTCGCTTTCCCTCTCCGTCTGGTCACTCTTCGATCACTTCATTCGTTTCCAGCCGCTCTCCATCCTTCTCTTCGATGCGCGCCGTGCCCTCCTGCCCGCCGCATCCGTCGGCGTTCCGAGCGTCACGCACACACTTGCGTTCCTGCTGCTGTGCGCGGTCATCTTTCTCCTGGGCGTCGCCGTTTTCCGATGGAGGAGCCGGTACTTTTTGCAGGAGTACTGAGGGAGATTGAGGATTTGGAATTGGTGTATTGGAGCGGGATATGCAATCGCTTGGCTGGAGCCTGAGGGATACTATTCATTTGCATAGCTTATGAGCAATAGTGCTCTTAGTAGCACCTGTCCAATAAGCCAGGTACGCTCGTTCCAAGTTCCCAATTCCCAATCCCTATTCCTCCCGCCATCTCCTGCACCGGCATTTGCAAGACCTTCCGGCAGGCGGTGTATCCGTCGGTGCATCTGCAGGATCACCTGCTGCACTGGCGGCGGCATCGGCAACTGTGGACGATGGATGCATTGACAAATATCGATGTGCAAGTACAAAAAGGAGAGTGGGTCGGTCTCTACGGTCCCAATGGTTCGGGAAAAACGACGTTGCTCAGGATCATCGCAGGTCTGCTGCCCGCGGATGCGGGCTTTGTGCGAACGGAAGGGCGACTGTCTGCGTTTCTCGGGTTGGGTGCCGGATTCCACCCGGAGCGATCGGCGACGGAAAATGTGTATCTGCACGGATTGTTACACGGGCTTCCCCCGCGGGTCATCCGTGCACGGATGGATGAGATCATTGCATTTGCGGGCATCGAGCATCATCGTGCCGTGCCGGTGAAATGCTTGAGCACCGGCATGATGCTGCGTCTCGCGTATGCGGCATCAGCCATCATCGAGTCGGACATCTATCTGTTCGATGAGACGCTCGCGGTGGGGGACAGTGAGTTCCAGCAGCGTTGTCGCGCGCATCTGCGGAGCATGAAGGAACGCGGCAAGACCGTCGTGCTCGTGAGCCATGTGATCGATCAGCTGGAGAATATCTGTGACCGGATGGTGTTTCTGAAGGAAGGAAGGGTCGTGGATGATCGTGAGTCATGAGTGACGAGTGACGAACGCTCCAATGTGGCGGAGCCATGCCGTCCATCGCCAGCTGCGCGTTTGCGTGAGATGCTCGAGTGCATGCATGCTCTCCACATATCTTGCCTGTTCCGCAAGCAGTTGTTCGATGGTCCCGGCAAGTGTGTCGCATTCCTCACGCAGGGCGTGCTGTTCCCGGAGAGATCGGTCCAGATGGTCCGCACAGGGAATGCGCAGCATGCGATCCTGTTCCAATTGCTCCATATGCGCTTGCAGAAGGGCTGAAGGCGAAAGATCGGTTAGCAAGTTTCGAAGAGATGGATGGCGGGCAAAACGTGCATACGGCACGAGGATGCCCAGTCCGAAGAAGCCTCGTATTTCAAAGAATGCATAGCGATCGCTCCGTTCCAGTAAAAAATCTTCCACGGCTGTGCGCACGCCATTGTGCGGTCCCCCTTCGCGCACTGCATGACAGACAGTGGGATTGAGTCCGTTGATGTCACTGCGTTCCCATGGCTGTCTCGCATCGGCGGGGATGCTTTTGGGATCATCATAGCGGTCGCGTCGCCCGTAGGGCGCGTCGATGTCGTGCAGGAAGACAATCGGCATCCGATCGTGTTGTTCGGCGTGTCGTTGCATCAGCTGCAATTCATGGAAGACGGTGTACCAGTTGTGATCACCGTCGATCAGCAGGGCGTCGAACCCGGGCACATGCGGCAGGACATCGAGACTCTTGCCCGTGTGCAGCGTCCACGTTTCTCCCCATTGCTCTTTCCATTTCTGTTCGTCGATCAGCGGGAGCGGATCGATCCCGTGTAAAGCGGCGCCCGTCTCTGTGCAGAAAGCCAGAAGCTTCTCCGTCGTCTTCCCGTTTTCCACGCCGATTTCCACGATTGTGTCGGGGCGGAGGAGCGTCAGGATCGGCCGGAGGACGGTGTCCCAGAAGGGATGCATCACGCAGGAGGGAAGGGTGCGGTCGGGTTGAGGAAACGCTCCGTGCGTACATGCTCCACTTCGATGTCCCAGTTGCAGAGCACTCTCCCCTGTGTGCGCAGATGATCGAACGCATTGTAGTCGTACCAGCGCGGGGGGGATTCGTAAACGCGCGTATGGATCGGCATTGTGCGGAAAGCGCTCATACGCAGCAGCGAGCAGCCGAAGCCCGAACCGCCCACTTCCTCGACGCCGTGGCGGCGCTTCGGGAAGTGTGTCACCGTACCGTCCCGGTTCGCGCGCCACACCATGCTGTACCCTTGCAGGTGGCACGGATAGTGGCAGACGACCGCCGCCGTATCCGCTTGTACCGTCTGCAGCATACGTCGAAGCGCATCGGGAGCGGGCAGCACGTCATCTTCCAAAACGAGCGCATACTCCGTGTCACAGCTGATGAGCAGGTGGTTGTAGGCTTTCACCACGGCCAGCTCGTAGTAGTACTGTGCGTTGCGCCCGTTACGGACGCGATGTTCGACGAGTGACTGTGCGGTGTGGCCCCAGTGAGCCGGATGCGGTGCGCTCGTGTAGATCATGCGTCCGCAGGGGATCTGGTTGAGTGCCGATCGGAGGAGATCATCGAACGCGGGATCAGCGGACGTATTGTGAAAGTGGACCGTGAGGAGCGACCGATCTTCGATCGAAAGTTGTTGTAAGCTTTCCGTGAAGCGGGGAAGAATGGCTGTCCGTCCGCAGAACGGCGAGAAAATCGTGATGGGAGTGGTGAGGAGTGCGGCGTCCGTACAGTAGGAAATCGCGTTGCGTTGGTGCCGGTGGAGCATGCTTTCCCCGTGCATGCGGTAGTGAACGAACGTATCTGCTTTCTTGGCCGTCCAACGAAAACGCAGGATGCGGCGGTAGAGGTCCCAATCTTCATGCGCATTGTGCAACGAGCGGTACCCCCCGACCAGATCGTACGCCTGACGCCGGATCATCGCGTGAGAGGAGATGTAATTGCTGCGCAGGAGAGACGCTCTGTCGAATGGGGGAGTGCGGATCACCCTCTGTCTTTCTCCGTATTCGTGCATATTTCCGTAGACGATTGCGACGGCGGGGTCATCAAATGCTTCGCGACAGCGTTCGAGGTAGTGGTGTGGCAGCTTGTCATCGGCATCCAGGAAGACGAGATAGGGAGCACTCGTCTGCAGAGCTCCGGCATTGCGCGCGGCTGCGACATCGTGTGCTTCGATGCGTATCGCACGGACTCCGCGACCCGCAAAGGATGCTGCGACGCGCATCGTTTCATCCTCCGACGCGTCATCCACCACAATGATCTGCGCAGGCGGCAGCGACTGCGTGAGTACGCTCTCGATGGCCTCCGCCAGAAAGCGCCCGTAGTTGTGGCAGGGGATGATGACGGCGATGTCCGGTGTGAGCGGATGTGATCTGCCTCGTCGGTACGACACCGGGAACGATCCCGGCACACGGACGGGAAACCACCGGCTCAGATACCGTCGCATGCCGCGCACGATCGTCGGCATCGGTTCGCCGCAGGCGACCCAGAGGCGTTTGAGGAGAGCGAAGAGACGGTAGGCCATTGCACGCAGCGTCTCACAGACCGATCTCCTTGGCCACCCCCTTCACCCTTCGACTCCCCTGCACAACATTCGGTGCAGGGTCGCTCAGGGCAAGTCGCATTACAGACCCAATTGATCTGCTACTTCTTTCATTGCATTCAACGTGACCCCGACGAATGCATCGAGAGGCATTTCCAGCAGTTCCTCACACGCGCGGATCTGCGCGCGATCCACCTGCGCGGCGAAGGCTTTGTCCTTCAACTTCTTCATCACGCTCTTCACTTCGGTGTCACGGAGACTCTTGCTCGGCCGCACCAGCGCGACCGCGATGATGAAACCGGTGAGTTCGTCCACACAGTAGAGGGTCTTCCGGAGCATCGAATCGAGCGGATACTGAGCGCCGTACTTGGTTGCGTAATGCGCGCGGATATCGCCGAGGAGTTCTGCGGGCGCATCGATCGTGGAGAGGAGTTGTTCCAGCGTTTTACCACAGTGTTCTTCGGCGTCTTTGTCGAGATGATCCCAATCCAGATCGTGCAGCATCCCGGCTACTCTCCACGTTTGTTCGTTGCCGCCGAAACGTTTGGCGAAGGCTGCCATCGCAGCTCCCGTTGCAAGCAGATGCGCTTTGGTCTGGTCGGTGTGTGCCTTCAGGAGACCGTGTGCGGAAGGGAGGAGGTGGCCGTAGGAAGCGTGTTCGAGGAGAGGTGCGGACATAGGAATGAGTGGAAAATGTACAGTGCCAAATGCACTCTTACTTGAAGAGAGAAAATTTCTTTGTGAGGGGAGCCAGATCTTCCGTTCTGCCAAAGAGGCAAATACCGTAGTAATCCAAATCTTTCTCTCGTATCGCCTTCGTCGCATCACGCTGTTTTTGAGAAGTGCCGACTGTCATGGTGCTGGTGAAATCCGTGAAGGGGACCCCCGCTTTCATCGCATTGTTTCTCACCTGACGGATCTGATTTGCATTGTCCGCTTTCAGCACGATGAAGGGATAATGTGAAATTCCCGGATGTGCACCTCCATCTAGATCTTCATACTGAAGGAAGCAGAGATCATCGTGCTCACTCGCAAGCTTGCTCAGCCCCGCAGTCATGTGACCCAGTGCATTCATCAGTTTGCCCGGCTCGGCTTTCCTATTCAGAATCGCGACGAAACGTTTCGATTGTTCGTCGGGCAATGCGGAGGAGGAAGGCACTGTCTTTGGCATCATCGGTTGCATCGGACCCCTCGGTTCCCTCGGTTGCTGTTCGTCGGGTTTCATCAGAGGGAACAGGATGACGTCGCGCAGGTTGGGTTGCTGCGTGAGGAGTGCGACCAGACGATCAATGCCGATGCCGATGCCGCTGCACGGGGGGCAGCCGTATTCCAACGCCGTCACGAAATCATCGTCTTTGCGGTGCGCGTCGCTGTCGCCTCCCTCATGCGCTTTCGCCTGTTCTGCAAATCGTTCCGCTTGATCCACAGGATCGACGAGTTCGCTGTAGCCGTTGACGATCTCCCACCCACTCACAACCAATTGAAACCGGTCGGTGATGGTGGGATTGTCATCGTTGCGACGAGCAAGGGGGGAGAGATCCAGCGGTTGCTCGATGATGAAGGTAGGGCGAACGATCTTTGTGCGGCTGACCTTCTTGTAGAGTTGATCGATCAGGTTGCCCCGGCCGAGGGAATCCATGTCGATTTCCAGTCGGATATTTTTTGATTTTATGGCTTCCCGTAGGGCTGATGCTGAATCATATTGCTCAAAATCAATGCCGCATTCTCGTTGGATGGTCTCTCGCAAACTGATGCGCGGCCACGGCGGGGTGAAGTCCACGTCGAGGAGATGCCCGTCGCGGTCGGGGATGGGAATGACCAGGGAGCCGACGAGGTCTTTGAGTACCGTCGTCAACATGTCCTCGGTGAATTGCATGTTCACCCTGTAGTCCCAGTACGCCGCGTAGTGCTCCAGCATGGTGAAATCCTGCAGGTGAGAGGGATCGAGTCCTTCGTTGCGAAAAACCCTGGCCACTTCGAACACACGGTCAAATCCACCGACGATACACTCCTTAAGATACGTCTCCGGTGCGATGCGCAGATACATGTCCAGATCGTAGGCGTTGTGGTGTGTGCGGAAGGGGGTGGCGAGCGCGCCCGATGCGGCGTTCACCAGCACCGGCGTCTCCACCTCCGTGAAGTCATGATCCCAATAGAATTGCCGCAGTCGCTCAAGAAACTTGCTGCGAAACAGGAAGCGGTCGAAGGTCGCGCGATTGGTCATCAGATCCAGATACCGTTGTCGCCATAGAGTTTCCGGGTCACTCACGCCGTGCCACTTCTCCGGCGGCTGTCTGAGAGCCTTGCTGAGCATGGTCCACTTGGTGATGCGCACCGTCGGTTCGCCTTTCTGCGTGGTGAAGCGTTCCCCCTCGATTCCGATGAAGTCACCCAGGTCCACCAGCGCGAGGAAATCCCGATAGGACGCTTCGTCCATGTGATCCGCCTTCGCCGCGATCTGCAGCCGCCCGGTATGATCCTGCAACACGGCAAAGGTCATCTTGCCCATGTCGCGAAACAGCACGATCCGCCCGGCAATCGCCACACCGGTTCCGTCGGCTGCGGCCTTAGCTTCCTGCAGCATGTGGGAACGCAGGAAACGCGCGGCATAGGGTTGTGTGCCCTTGGCGCGCATCGCCTCCGCTTTCTGATGTCGAATGGGATCCATGGCGGGCAGGATAGCGGGTGTTTTGTCCTTTGTCAGGTTGAGGATGAGCAGAGGGAATGGTTGTCCCGCCTGAGTTGTAATAGACGTTCTTCACGATTTATTATACAATATATGTGATATGCCATCTCCGGAACAGCATGACAGGGATCCGTTGCCCCACGGTGAAGATGTGGGTGCAACCGCGGCGGAGTCGCGGCAGGCTTGTGAAGCACTCGTTGGGGCATTGGCGGATTCTCCGTTAAGAGTACTGAATGAGAAGGAATTGCGGCAAGAATTGCATGATCTTCGAGATTCAGTTTTATGCATTGTAGATGGTGATCCTGCCGCCATTGCTGCATGCAGGGAACGACTCACAGAAATTGGCAATCGGATTAGAAGTGAAGCACGAGCGGTCAATGCCATACATCAAGCTGCTGCTGAGCAATTTGAAGAAGGACAACCTGTGTGGTTTGAGGATCTTGGCACCGGCAAGGTATCTGTGGTGAGGAAGAGCGGAAAGAAGCATACGATCACATTCGCACTCGATTGTGGGTTGAGCAAAAGTACTGTGAATGCAGCGCATCATGCTCGTAAAAGATTATCCATTGGGGAGAATCTGTCGGCATACGAAGAGGATGTATCCCTCTGCAAACGCATCAATGAATCTGCATGCGCACTCAAGAGAAAGGAGGAACAGGAGAACATTCTATCTCCGGTCATTCCATGGGAATCCATTGAAACATTGCCCAGTGTCATAAGATTCATGAAGGCGCATGCGCATGTCACCGCAGATGCCATTGTCACGCAAGCCAAAGCGTTGCTCCATGCCGGCCTGCAATGCTGTTTTGGACCGAGGCAGAAAGGGACACTCGATGAATTTCGTAAGGCACTGATGAAATTTCGACCACAAATTTTGCATGATGAGATCAGTTTTGATGATGCGCAGCAGCGGGCATTGGTTTCTTTTGCAACGCTTTTGGTGCCCAAGATTGCAGAGGAGACAGTGACAGCTTTGTCACGGGAGATCTATCAGAGACGCCGGCATTGAGAGGAGCGCGCAAAAATCATTTGACTCTCCAATGTAATGTTCTACACTCCCCGCACTCTTTAAAGGTGCTTACGTTCCAGCCTGCCGCTCTCCCCAAGGGATCCAAGCAGGCCAGATGAACCTCCAAGCTCTTGTCCGCACTGTTCCCGTATGATCGGACTCATCGCCAAGAAAGTCGGTATGTCGCGCGCGTTTCTCCCCACCGGAGAAGCGGTTCCCGTGACGTACCTGAAGGTGGAACCGCACACCGTCGTGCGCACCAAGAGCAAGGAGAAGGATGGGTACGATGCCGTGGTGCTAGGGATCGGCGCCAAGCAGTGGAAGACACGCAAGGGAAAGGAGCACACGCGCTACAGCGTCCAAAAGGAGTTCCAGGTGGAATCTCTGGAAGGATTTGCGCCCGGCAAGGAAGTGACGGCGGAGGTGTTGCCGGCGGAGAGCATGGTGACCATTCACGGCGTCTCCAAAGGAAAGGGATTTCAAGGCGTCGTGCGTCGCCACGGGTTCCATGGAGGACCCAAGACGCACGGTTCACACTTCAAGCGCGAGCCGGGATCGGTGGGTATGCGCACATCGCCGGGTCGCATCTTCCGCGGACATCGCATGGCCGGCCACATGGGACTGGAGCATCTCACGTTGAAGCATCGCGCCATTATCGTGAATGACGCCGCAGAACACATGATTGCCGTCAAAGGACCCGTCCCGGGACCCAATGGCGCGCACGTTTTCCTCACACTCGAATCCAACGCCTGATTATGCAGACTGACCTTTTCTCCGCCACCGGCTCCAAAGTGAAGGCGTTCACGCTGCCCGCGTCGCTCTTCGATGCTCCGGTGAACGAAGGGCTGATGCACCAGGCACTCGTGCGCCAGCAGAGCAATCGTCGCCGCTCCACCGCACACACCAAGTCGCGCGGAGAAGTGATGGGTTCCACCAAAAAGATGTTTGCGCAGAAGCACACGGGTCGTGCCCGTCGCGGCCCCGTTCGCGCGGCGGGTCTGCGCGGAGGCGGCAAGGCGTTCGGTTCCAAGAAAGATCGCAATTATGAGAAGGAGATGCCGCAGAAGATGCGTCATGCAGCGCTTCGGTCCTGTCTCAGTGTGCAGGCGAAGAAGGGTGCGGTCCTCGTGCTGGAAAACTACCCGGAGACCGTCAAGACGAAGTCCCTGGTTGCGCTTTTGGGCAAACTTCCCGTGGAGCAGGGTCGCTCTCTGCTTCTGGTGACGGCGGCTTCCCATGCGGGACTGCGCCTGTCCGCTCGCAACATTACCGGCGTGAAGACGGTCAGCGCTTCCTATCTCAACCCCGAGGATATCTTGGGATCGCGCCATCTGATCTTTTTGGAGGAGGCGATCTCGGCGGCGGAGAAGTTGTTTGGAAAGAAAGAGTCAGACGGGCAACCGACGAGTCCGACGCAACCGACGCAACCGAAGAAGACGAAGACTGCAAAGACGACAAAGACGAAGACTGCAAAGATGACAAAGACTACGAAGACTACAAAGAAAGTGGTGTCTCCCAAGAACCCGAAGTCCGAATCCCCAACTCCTCATTCCTAATCCATGGATCTCTCCTCCGTCATCACAGGCTCCCCCGTCACCGAGAAGAGCGAGCGGCTGAAGCTCAGCAACGTCTTCACGTTGACGGTGGCATCTGCGGCGACAAAAATCGACGTGCAGAACGCCCTGGAGAGATTCTTCGGTGTCGACGTGCAGAGTGTGCGCGTGATGCGCGTGCGTCCCAAGAGCCGCGCCGTGGGTGCCGATAAAATCTTTACCAAACGGGCACGCGGCAAAAAAGTGCTCGTGACACTCGCGCCCAAGAGCAAGGGCATTGATCTCGCTCAGTTCCGTACCGTTTCTTAAGACCATGCCAATGAAGAAGATGAAACCAACGTCTCCCGCGCGCCGCCAAATGACGGTTGCGGACTTCTCGGATCTTTCCAAAAAGAAGCCGGAGAAGGGTCTGGTCTGCGGGAAGCGACGTATTTCGGGTCGTGGCGGCAACGGCCGCATCGCAGTTCGTCACCGCGGCGGCGGACATAAGCGTCTGCAGCGCGCCGTCGATTTCAAGCAGATCGATAAGATGAACATTCCCGCAGTCGTCGCGGCGTTGGAATACGATCCCAATCGCTCCGCGCGCCTCGCTCTGCTCCATTTTGAAGACGGTGAGAAGCGCTACGTACTCGCTCCGCAGAACCTCCGCCCGGGTGATTCCGTGGTGGCCGGCGAACGCACCAAAGTGAAAACGGGCAATCGCATGCAGCTCCAGTACATTCCGGTGGGGTACAAAGTGTTCAATGTCGAGATGAATCCCGGACAGGGCGGCAAAATCGTTCGCAGCGCAGGGACGTCCGCCACGCTCGTGGGTATCGACGGAGATTTCGCCATTATTCAGCTGCCCAGCAGTGAAATGCGCAAGATGCGCAAGGAGTGCGCGGCGACCATCGGGACGGTCAGCAACCCCGAACACAATCTGATTTCCATCGGCAAGGCCGGTCGCGTGCGCTGGATGGGACGTCGTCCGCAGGTGCTGGGCGTTGCCATGAACGCCGTGGATCACCCGCACGGAGGAGGAGAAGGGCACTCGTCCATCGGCTTGAAGGCTCCCAAGACTCCGTGGGGCAAGAAAGCGTTCGGCGTGAAAACGCGCAAGCGCAAACATCGCAGCAATGCCCTCATCGTTCGCCGCCGCATCAAAAAGAACAAGAAGAAGTAATGCGAATGACAATTGTCAAATTCCCCCGCTGTCCAAATCCCTAATCCCTAATCCCTAATCCCCATGTCCCGCTCGCTCAAAAAAGGCCCCCACGTCGATCCGAAGCTTCTCCGGAAGGTGATGCGCATGGTCGACAAAGGCGAGAAAAAAATCGTCAAGACGTGGGCGCGGGATTGCGACATCCCGCCGGAATTCGTCGGCTTCACCTTCGCGGTTCACAACGGCAAAGAGTTCCTCCCCGTCTACGTCACCGAGCAGATGGTCGGCCACAAACTCGGCGAGTTCTCCTGGACGACAAAGTTCAAGACGCACGGCGGTAAGATGGCGGATGCCGAGGCCAAGGGCGCCGCCCAGGCCGCTGCACCCGCCGCCGCACCCGTCGCCACCAAATAGCTCTTCATCCCTCTCCTCCCATGAAAGCCCATCTCCGCTCCGTCCGCATCGCTCCCAAGAAGGCAAACATCATCGCCAAGATGGTGCGGGGCATGCCCGTGCACGGCGCGATGGATGCGCTGCACCGCACGCACAAGAAAGGTGCACGCATGGTGGAGCAGCTCCTGCGGTCCGCCATGGCCAATGCGTCACACAATGATCATCAGACGGCGTCGCAGCTTGTCATCAAATCCATCGTCGTGAACCAGGGGACGGGCTACCGCCGCGGTGTGCCGATGTCCCGCGGCCGTGTGCGTCCCATGACGAAGTTCCTCAGTCACATCAGTCTCACGCTCGGCGTCGCGGACGCATCGACTCCCGTGAGTGTTCCGAAGGAGGAGACGGCGAAGAAAAAAACGACGTCCGCATCTTCCCAAAGAGCAAAAAATAGGGTAAAAGTGTCTCCCGCACAGCACACTTCTCCACGTGCTTCATCCAAAACCTCCGACGCTTCGGCGAAGAAGGATGCTTCCTCCGCCTCCTAACATCTATGGGTCAAAAAGTGAACGCCAACGGCCTCAGGATCGGGATCACGCACTCCTGGCCATCCACATGGTTCGCGCGCGGTCGCAAGTACCGCGATCTGTTCCTCCAAGATCAGCTCATCCGCCGCCATATCATCAAGAAACTCCCCGATGCCGGCATCAGCGAGATTCTCATTGAGCGCGGCAAGAAGATCCATGTCAGCATCGTCTCTTCCAAGCCCGGTATCATCATCGGCAAGCAAGGAGCGGCCATCGATGACATGCGCAAGGAACTCGATCGTGCCTTCAACGGATCCTTCGAGGTGGACATTCAGGAGCTGCGCAATCCGGATGCCGACGCGCACGTCATCGCCGAAACCATCCAGGGGCAGATCGTCCGACGCATGCCGTATCGCCGCGCCTGCAAGATGGCGATGGAGAAGGGGATGCAGGCGGGTGCACAGGGTGTGAAGATCACGATCGGCGGACGTTTGAACGGCGCGGAGATCGCGCGATGCGACCTCTTCAAAGAAGGCAACATCCCCCTGCAGACGCTCCGTGCGAATATCCAGTTCGCCCGCCGCCACGCCGTCACGAAGTTCGGCACCATCGGCATCCAAGTGTGGGTGTACAAGGGCATGGTGTTCAAGAATGTGCAGCAGGCCCAATCTTCCGTCCTCCCTTCCAATGCTTCCTAAGGTGATGCACCCCGCAGCTCGCATCCACCATTCCGCATCCCTCTCCTCCCCATGTTAGAACCAGCCAAGCTCAAACATCGGAAAGCGCATCGCAATCGTAGCGCACGTCGCGGGGCTGCGACGCGCGGCGCGAGATTGGCATTCGGCTCCATCGGACTGAAGACGACGGAGAGCGGCGAAGTGACCGCACGTCAGATCGAGGCGGCTCGCAAAGCGATGACGCACTCGGTGCAGCGCGGCGGCAAGATTTGGATTCGCGTCTTCCCTCACACGCCGGTTTCCAAGAAAGCAGCGGAGGTGCCGATGGGCGCGGGAAAAGGTTCGTTGGAGTACTACGGGCAGACCATCAACGCCGGTACCATCCTCTTCGAGATGGACGGATTGCCCGAGGCCAGTGCCCGCGAAGCACTGCGCTTGGCCGGTCACAAACTGCCTCTCAAAACGAAGATCATTGTTTCTCTTACTCTCTCCGCCTGATCGCGACGATGACAACCCGTGCTTCCACCGCCGAGCTCCGCAAGATGCAGATTGATGAACTCCGCAAGGAGATCGACCGCCGTCGTCTCGAGATTGCCAAGACGCGCCTGAGCGTAGGGATGCGGACCGAGAAGGACACTGCGCGATTTCGCCGCGACAAGCGCGAGCTCGCCCGCATGCTGACGGTCCTCACGCAGCTCTCGGCCGCGGCGCAGCCGGAGTTGAAATCCAAGCGTGCAACCTCTAGAATCCCCGCTCCTTCCCGTTCACGTTCCTGATGCTCACCAAGCTCGGTATCATCACATCGGCATCAATGCAGGATACGGTCACCGTCACGGTGCACCGTTCCGTCATGCACAAGCTCTACAAGAAGAGCTTCCGCATGAGCAAGAAGTTCCTCGTCGATTCCAAAGGGATCGAGGACATCCGGGTGGGTGATGAAGTGAGCATCCGGGAGTGTCGTCCTCTCAGCAAAAAAAAGCACTTCCGCATCATCGAGGTTATCAAGCGCGTCCCGCGCGTGAGTGAAATGACGGAAGGCAAGGGTGTGGAGGAGGCGATGCATCGAGAGAAGCAATCGACGGAACCGAAGAAACCGATGAAACCGACGAGGATGGAAAAGCTCTCTTCGGGATCTCCGGTTGCCTCGGTTACCTCGGAATCCTCGGTTCCCTCCTTCAAATGATCCAGCAGCAAACCTATCTCACTGTGGCAGATAATACGGGCGCCAAAGAGGCGATGTGCATCCGTGTGCTTGGCGGGACGCGCCGACGGTACGCACGGATCGGCGACGTGGTGATCGTTTCCATCAAGGAAGCTGCGCCACGCGGCACGGTGAAGAAGAAGGCGGTCGAGCACGCAGTGATCGTCCGGACGGTGAGCGCCACCCATCGCAAGGACGGTTCCAGCATTCGTTTCGACGACAATGCCTGCGTCATCATTCAGAAGGACGGTTTGCCCAAAGGCACCCGTGTCTTTGGCCCCGTCGCTCGCGAACTGCGCGCCAAGGGGTACCAGAAGATTATCTCCCAAGCCCCCGAAGTCCTATGAAGATCCGCACCGGCGACACCGTCGTCATCATCAGCGGCAAGGACAAAGGCAAGCAGGGCAAGGTCCTGCGTGTGTTCCCCGGCAAAAACCGTTTGGTGGTGGAGGGAGCCAACATGCGCATCCGCCACATCAAAAAGACGGTGCAGCAGGCCGGTCAACGCATCTCCTACGAGGCGAGCTTGGACGCATCCAACGTGATGATTCTCGATCCCAAGACGAAGAAGCCCACGCGCGTCGGGTACAAGATCGATGTGAAGACGGGGAAGAAGACGCGTATCGCCAAGCGGAGCGGCGAGGAGATCAAAGGCGTGGCGGTAACCAAGAAGACAAAGCAAACGACGCAACCCAAGAGTCCGAAGCAACCGACGAGTGCCAAAGGAGCATCATCGGTTTCCTCGGGATCCTCGGTTGCACGACCGCACAAGCAACCGTTCTGGAGGCGCGGTGACAAGGGAAAGGGGACTGCGGAGGAGGGAGGATCGCTCGCCGCCGGTACCTCTGACGCCAAATCCATGCCATCCGCTCATCGTTCCCAAGGCGGTTAACCATGACATACGCAACGCTCCATGATCGGCTGCGCGGACCGATTCTCCAAGAGCTCAAAGTTGAGCTCAAGGAGACCAACGTCCACGCTCTCCCCCGCATCGAAAAGGTGATCGTGAACGTCGGCATCAACCGCACGCACATGGAAGGGAAGGAAATGGTCGAACTCGTGACCAACTCGCTCTCCAAGATCACGGGACAGAAGCCGGTGCTGCGCAGGAGCCGGAAGGCGATCTCCAATTTCAAGATCCGTGAGGGGCAGGTCGTTGGCGCCATGGTCACCCTGCGGGGCCGTCGGATGGAGGAATTCCTCGACCGACTGGTCAGCTTCGTCCTCCCGCGCATCCGCGATTTCCGCGGGCTCTCCGTCAAACTGGACGGAAAGGGTAATTACGCCATCGGACTCCGTGATCAGACCGTCTTTCCGGAGTTGCCGGCGGATGACGTCCAAAAGATCTTCGGTCTGCAGATTCAGATCACCACGACTGCGAAGGATGATGATTCCGCTCGGCTCCTCCTGAAGAAAATCGGTCTCCCCTTCCGTCAGGAACGCAAAGAGACGCGGAAAACTGCTTGACCTTCGTGTCATCCTTCCCGACAATCCCCCCCGTTTCCCCGCAGATCGCAGATCTGCCCTCCCTCCTCTCCATGGCTCGCAAAGCTCTCCTCAATCGGCACCGAAACGCACTGGATGCATTCCTCGCGGCGAAGGCAGCCGGGGTCAAACCGGCATTCCCCACACGCGTCTACAATCGTTGCAGTCTCTGCGGACGCAGGCACGGGTTCATTCGGTTCTTCGGTGTCTGTCGCATCTGTTTCCGCGAACTTGCCGGCAACGGCGAAATTCCGGGCGTCACCAAATCTTCCTGGTAAAGAAGCGCTATAGCGCGTCTCTACACCTTCCTCCTCTCATGACATTCGTTACAGACCCCATCGGCGATCTCCTGACTCGCATGCGCAATGCGCAGGCTGTCCGCAAGGAGAGCTGCATCGCGCCCTGGTCGAAGATCAAGCTGGAACTCTGCGAGCTTCTGGTGAAGGAAGAGTGGTTGCAGGCGGTGGAGGTGACGGGCACCGAGCCCAAACTGTCACTCAAAATCACGTTCCATCCGGAAAAGAAACTGAGGCTTCGGCGCGTCAGTCGGCCCGGTCGTCGCGTCTACTCTTCGTCTGCGGACCTGCGTCCCGTGCTGCGCGACTACGGAATCGCCATTCTGACCACCAGCGAAGGTTTGCTCACGGATGCTTCGGCGCGCAAGCGCAAGATCGGCGGTGAAGTTCTCTGTACCATCTCCTAGCACTCATGTCTCGAATCGGTAGTAAAGCAGTGGCCCTTCCCTCCGGTGTGACCGTCTCGGTCGCCTCCGGCACGGTGACGGTGAAAGGAGCCAGAGGAGAGCTCATGTACGCGCTCCTTCCGGAGGTGTCGGTCGCCGTCGAAGATGCATCGGTCAAAGTGTCCCGCAAGAACGATTCAAAAGATGCGCGGGCCCGTCATGGCCTCACGCGAGCGCTCCTCGCCAACATGGTCAAGGGTGTCTCCGACGGGTACGAGAAGAAGATCGAGATCATCGGAGTGGGCTACAAGGTGACTCTCAAGGGACCTCGCTTGCTGCAGCTTCATTTGGGATTCAGTCATCCCATTGATTTCGCCATTCCGGTCGGCATCGAGATCGCCCAGGATGAGCGCAACAAGAACATTCTGATGATCCGCGGGATCGACAAGCAGCTGGTCGGACTGGTGACCGCGCAGATCCGCGAACTCCGCCCACCCGAGCCCTACAAAGGCAAAGGCATTCGCTACATCGATGAAGTCGTCCGTCGCAAGGCGGGCAAGGCGGCCGGCAAGACCGCTGCGTGATCCCATCGCATTTCCCCCCTTTCTTCGCACCCATGTCCAGGATCAAGACCAACCTCCGGCTCGCGCGCAAGCGCCGCATCCGCGCCAAAGTACGCGGCACGGCCGATCGTCCGCGTCTCACGGTGCATCGTTCGTTGCTTTCCATGAGCGCACAGATCATCGATGACGTCGCGCGACGCACGCTCTGCAGTGCTTCCACCAAGGAAGTGAAGGCGAAGGCGACGGTGGAAGGCGCGAAGAAAGTCGGCGCGCTCATCGCGAAGAAAGCCAAAGATGCCGGCATCACGACCATCGTCTTCGATCGCAATGCCTACAAGTATCACGGCCGTGTCCGGGCGCTCGCCGACGCCGCCCGCGAAGGCGGACTCACCTTCTGATTTTATGGCTTCTCTTTTACCTTCAAGCGGCATAGGTGAAATAATAAATGACACTAATCTAGCGGGGTTTGTTGGAAGAAGCATGGATTGTCCCATTGCAGTTCTTCTTGCAGTTGAAAATCTAAATGGCGGACAGACACCGCATAATTTAGCTTCCGTTAATAACACTCCACATGCAGAAACTGACTTAACGCTGCGATTAACAGTAGATCGTATTTATGATAAATATTTTACTTGTTTGGGAGAAGGTCACCAAGTTTTTGTGGTTCCGATTCCCGATGTACAATCCATACTTTCAGCGTAATTCTTCCATTTATTTCCATTTGAATTTTCATGGCCAAATCCTCCCGTCCTGATCGCAAGTCTGATCGCTCCGGTCGCTCAAAGCGCGAACCATCCGAGTTTACCGAGACGACGCTCTCGGTCGATCGCGTCACGCGCGTGGTGAAGGGTGGACGCCGCATGCGCTTCCGCGCCATCGTGGTGGCGGGGGACAGGAAAGGCAGGGTGGGACTGGGCACGGGCAAGGCCAATGAAGTCCAGGCTGCCGTGCAGAAAGCGACCAAGGCTGCCAAGAGAGCCATGATCCGCGTGCCGCTCGTCAAAGGAACCATTCCGCATGATGTCGATGTGAAGTTCAAGGCGGCGAAACTGCGCATCATGCCCGCATCCGAGGGAACCGGCATCATCGCCGGGGGGGCGTTGCGCGTCATCTTCGATCACGCCGGCGTGCGTAACGTCCTCAGCAAGCGTTTTGGCACGGGCAACAAACTCGTCAATGCGCAGGCAACGTTCATGGCTTTGGCCAAACTCAAGCCCGTCAAGGGTGGAGTGGTTGTGGAGGAGAGCCCGGTGGCGGAAGCGGGGGAGGAAGCAGCCGATGTGTCCGCACCGCAGATCATCGAGGTATCCAAGGAGCAGGTCGCGGAAGACGGAACGTTGAAGGAGAAGAGGGCGGAATAGGGAGGAAGGTGAGAAAAGGCGGTTCTTCACTTGTCCGGTCGACAAGAAAGGACATACTTAGCCTACATGCATGCCTATGTCCTCCGCTCTCCTCATCATCGCACAAAACAACTATCAGGATCGCGAGTTGGAGGGCACGCGTAAGGGTTTGATCGCCGCAGGATTCGATGTGGTGCTGGCAAGCAGCGAAGCGGGGACGTGTACGGGAAAATTCGGCGGATCGGAAGTGGCAACGATTGCTCTGAAGGACGTACGCATCGATGCGTATGAGCGGATCGCATTCATCGGCGGGCCGGGGGCGGAGGCATTGGTGACGCATGAGGAGGCGCTGCGAATCGCGCGTGAGGCCGCTGCTTCGGGCACACCTCTCGGCGCCATCTGTATCGCACCCCTGATTCTGGCCGCCGCAGGGGTATTGCAGGGCAAACAGGCGACGGTGTGGGATGACGGTTACGGTACGCAAATCCGGGAGCTCGAGCGTGCAGGAGCGATTTTCGTCGATGCGCCCGTGGTGGAAGACGGTCTGCTCCTCACCGGAAACGGCCCGGCTGCGGCGGGGGCATTCGGGAAACGTCTGGCGAAAATGGATGGCAAAAAGCACTTGTGAACCCGCCAAGCTGCCAGTACCATAACGGCCCGATTGCGTTTCGGGTATGATTCCCCGTACTTTCGTATGTTGCACACTCTTCAACCCTCCAAGGGCTCCCGTCCCAAGTCAAAGCGTCTTGCTCGCGGCAACAGCGGCAAGGGCGGTACGACCGCGGGACGCGGCACCAAAGGACAGCAGTCGCGTACCGGCAAAGGTCATCATTTCGGATTTGAAGGAGGACAGACGCCGCTCATTCGCCGTCAACCCAAGCTCGGCGGGTTTACTCCTCCGCGCAAGATCGTCTATGAGGCGCTCAATCTTGCGGTGCTGGAGCAGCGTTTGGATGCAGGTACCTACGTCCTGGCCGATCTCATCGATCGAAAGCTGGTGCGCAGGAACAGCAGAGTGAAGATTTTGGGCACCGGTACCATGACCAAGAAAATCAGCATCGAAGCGCACGCCGCATCCAAGTCCGCCAGGAAGGCCATCGCGGATGCAGGTGGTACGCTGACGATTGTGCGGTAGTATTCTCCCATCCATGTTCTCCTACATCCGACAGATCTGGCACACCCGGGACCTGCGCCGCCGCATCGTGATGACGATCGTCCTTCTGATCCTCTACCGCGTCATTGCGCATTTGCCCGTGCCCGGCACCGATCCCTTCGCACTCTCGCAGTTCCTCAACAGTCGTACCTCGGGCGGACTCATCGGCGTCTTCGCCGCGCTCACCGGCGGCGCCGTGGATAACTTCTCCATCGTGATGCTGGGGCTTTCGCCGTACATCAACGCGTCCATCATCATGCAGCTGTGCACCGTGATCTTTCCCAAGCTGGAAGCCATCAGCAAGGAAGGACAGCAGGGGCAGCAGCAGATCAATCGTTACACGCGCTGGCTCTCGTTGCCGTTGGCGTTCGTGCAGAGCTACGGATTCCTCATCCTCCTCTCGCGCGGCGGCATCAGTCTCGTGGAGACCGCGTTTCCGAACGTCCTCCTTCCCATGTTCTTCGTCACGGCCGGTTCGGTATTCCTGATGTGGCTTGGAGAACTCATCACGGAGAAGGGGATTGGCAACGGCATCTCGCTGCTCATCTTCGCAGGCATCGTTTCCAATATCCCCGCACAGGTCAGTGCCATGATCCTCACAGGGCAGAGTCAGCAGGGAGCGTTCGTCGTCTTTGCCATGGTGGCGCTCGCCACCCTCATCGCCGTCGTGCTCTTCACCGATGCGCACCGTCTCATTCCCATCACGTACGCAAACCAAGGTGCGGGTCGCGGCGTGCAGGGCGGCATCCCCATCCGCATCAATCAAGCGGGCATGATTCCGATCATTTTCGCAGTCTCCCTCATTACCATGCCGGCCATCCTCGCGCAGTTCCTCCAGACGGCTCCCCGCTTCCAGGGTCTCGTCTCCGTCATCAACACGTACTTCAACGCGCAGAATCCCGGTTGGGCGTACATCATTCTCTACTTCCTCCTCGTGCTCGCCTTCACGTACTTCTACGTCTCCGTCACCTTCAAGCCGAAGGAAGTGGCGGAAACCATCCAGAAGCGCGGCGGATTCATCCCGGGGCTCCGTCCCGGCCAGCAGACGGCGGCCATGCTCGAAAAGACGAGTAACCGTCTGAACCTGTGGGGCGGCTCCTTCCTCGGACTCGTCGCCATCATCCCGCTCATTTTCACGAAATTCTCCACTCTGAACGCCAACGATCTCCTCATCTCCGGCTCAGGACTCATCATCGTCGTCGGCGTCGTCATGGAACTCATTCGCCAGGTGAATGCGCAAATGCTGGCGCACGATTACGATAAGTTGGTGTAGTGTATACGTGCTGTATTTCTTCCCCACCAATGATTATGGGAATAGGACAAACTACAGTTCTTGGCGAAGCAGAAGAGATGGCTCATGGTAGAGGTGAGCTTCTTGAGGAGCTGAGATTCCTAGCTGCTGAGTTAGCAGTAGATTTGGATCATTATAAGGTCGGTCAAGACGTTGAATTTTATCGTGCACTGCTTACTTAAGTGGAAGAAATGCCACTTGGTCTTGCAGCAATTCAGAAATGAGCAGGAAAACAGCACTCATCCAATTGATGAACCACATGCTTGAGCACAGTGAGATGGGCACACTTTGCAGTCTCAGCTGCCGGTGCAATCGAGAATCTCATCACACCGCGATGTACGTCACGATCGTATCGGGGGCAATAGTTGTTTCATACCAAGGGCTTATGAGCTTTGCCCCTTGAGAAAGATCGGCTGTCAATCGGTCGCCCTCTTTTCGCCACACTCCTCTTCGCCCAGCAACCAGAATTTTTCCAAAATTTGGAACTTCCGAAAATGGCATCCGGCGCAAGAAATTTCTTCCAGTTTCCGTCGGTTCCGCATGCGGCGCGTGGCCGAGAATGTCTGCAACCTTCGACTGTTGCTGATGTGCAATGCCAATGACAGCGTCTAGATTCTCTGCCACCGCTTCGTTGGTAGATGCATTTGCCGCCCATTCTATGTCGCGAAGCAATCGCCCCCGTACTTCTTGCTCGCTCGGCAGTTCGAGCACATCAAATCCCTGACCATCAATGAGGTTGGCAGTATTGAGCATACCTTCATGCCATACTTGTTTCTCTTCATCCCACCACACCTCTCGCCCTTCAGATCCATTTTCCTTACGGTACACTTTTCCATCCCTGCTTGATCGTGCGAGGGTGCCAAGTGGCAACTGCTCCCATGACCAGCCTTCCAGTGTAGCGATCGGTTCCGGAATGGCATGCTTGTCTTGCTGTGATTCGGTCATGTGTATGTGGGGAAAATGACAATAATATTATACTCATTTTATGTATAATAGGAAAGGGTCGATGCTTTCGTTTGCACTTCCTCCTTCCTCCGCTATCCTCTCTCGCGCTATGGATCTCGTCCTCTTTGGCATTCAAGGATCCGGCAAAGGAACGCAGGCCAAGCGATTGGCTGAGGAGAAGGAGTACGTCATCTTCGAGGCGGGAGGGGAGCTGCGCAAGATCGCGGCTTCGAAGACTCCTCTGGGGGAGCGGGTGAAGTCCTTCATCGATCAGGGGAATCTCGTCCCCTTCGAAATCATCATGGAAGTGGTCCGCGGGTTCGTGGAAGATTTGAACGGCGGCGGGAAGCGGATCCTGTTTGACGGCATCCCCCGTGACATGGATCAACGCAAGGCGTTCATGGCGATGATGGACGCGCTGAAGCGCGAGTACCTCTGCATTCACATCACGATCAACGAGGAAGACGCGGTGCAGCGGATTTTGGGACGCGCGCGGGAACAGGGGAGAGCGGATGACGCGAATGAGGAAACGATCCGCCGCCGCATGGCGCTCTTCCACGAGAAGACCGAGCCGGCCATCCGGGCATTTGAGGCGGAGGGAAAAGTGATCGAGGTGGACGGGGAAGGAGGGATGGAGGAGGTGTTTGAGAGGATTCTGTTGGCGATTGAATAAAGAGGAATGCAAAATGTGACATGTAAAATGCAAAATGATCAAGAAAATTCCGGATGAACGTGATCAGCATTCTCCTTCGATCCCGAAGTCCGAATCCCTAATCCCCAATCCCCATCCCCACCATCCAAACCTTCACTCCGGCACAGATCGCTTCCTTCCGAAAGGGCGGGAAGATTTTACGCGCGTGTCTGGAAATGTTGCGCGGGAAAGCGGTCGCGGGCGTGAGGACGATGGAACTCGATCAATGGGCCGAAGCGTTCATTCGTGAGCACGGCGGCGAACCTGCGTTCAAAGGGTACGGCGGTTTTCCCGGAACGCTCTGCACATCGGTGAATGAAGAATGCGTCCACGGCATTCCCGGTGCGCGCGCATTGCGTGAAGGGGACATCGTATCGCTGGATTGCGGTGTGCGCTTCGAGGGTCTGGTGACCGATGCGTGCATCACCGTCCCGATCGGCCGCGTCAGTGAGGATGCCGTGCATGTGATGGAGGTGGCGCAAGCGGCGCTGGAGCGTGCCGTTTCGGTACTGAAAGCAGGCATCCACGTGGGAGATGTCTCCCATGCCATCGAGGAAGTCGTCCGTGCGGGCAGCTGCAAGGTGATCAAACCTCTGACCGGCCACGGCCTGGGCGAGAGCGTCCATCACTATCCCGATATTCCCAATCACGGAAGGCGCGGAACCGGACCGGTGTTCCCTGCGGGAACGGTCGTGGCGATCGAGCCGATCGTGTCACTTGAGGATGACGACGTGCGACAACTCTCCGACGGCTGGACGTTGGTCACTGCAAAGGGGTCGCTCTGTTCCCATAGTGAGTACACGCTGCTCGTGACGGAGCAGGGATGTGACATCATCGCCTGAATTGTTATAAGACAATATTATATTATTCATGCAACTGATTTTTTCCGTTCTTGTGTGGTTTGCGAAGAATAAGCTTGCTGATGATCCAATCGATCTGTAGGATGCGGCGGCTTTTGCGGTCCATTTCCCTTTTTTGCGACTGTGTCGAAGGACGTCATCGAGCTCATCGGCATCGTGGAAGAGACCTTCCCGAATGCGACGTTCCAGGTCAAAATACTCAGTCCGCAAGCCAAGGATCATGTACTGCTCTGCCACCTAGCCGGTCGTATGCGTGTCCACCGTGTCCGCATCCTCCCCGGGGACAGGGTCCGTATCGAAATGACGCCGTACGATTTGCAGAAAGGCCGCATCACGTATCGTTTCCGTTCCGATCAGCGGTTCGATGACGAAGGCAATCCCGTCTACGCTCCTGCGCCGACTGATGTCGTTTCTCCCCGCTCTTCCCCACATCGTTCATGAAAGTTCGTGCTTCCGTCAAACGCATGTGTAAAGATTGCCGCATCATCCTGCGGCGGGACGGCCGTGGCGTGCGCCGCGTGCGTGTCGTGTGCAAGACGCCCAAGCATAAGCAGCGTCAAGGGTAACGAGGGCGTAGTGAGCAGGTGGTAGGATGTACAATCTGCACCGCTCCTCCTCTCCCCCATCTGTTTCCTACGATTCCCACTCCTTCTTCCTCCCTACTGCCTACAACCTACAACCTCGCACTATGGTTCGTATCTCGGGTATCAACCTCCCCGGCTCCAAACACATTCTCATCGCGTTGACCGCGATCAAAGGCATCGGACGACCGCTTGCACGACGTATCCTCACGGAACTCAAGATCGATCCGATGCTTCCCGCGGAGAAGCTGACGGAGGAGCAGGAGGCGCGCCTGCGCTCACGTGTGGAGAGGGAGGTGACTGAGGGAGAACTCAATCGCAAGACCATGCTGGATGTGAAGCGTCTGCAGGATATCGGTACGTGGCGCGGCATGCGTCACCGCCGCAAACTTCCAGTTCGCGGACAGACCTCGCGCCGCAACGCGCGTACCAAGCGTGGCAAGAAGAAGACGGGTCTCTCCGGCCGCACGACCCTGTCCAAGACCTAACCATTCATGCGTAGAGATGCGCGACGTTGCGTCTCTGCCACTGTACAACCATTTACCCCGCATCGTTCATGGCAGAATCCTCCACCACTCCCGTCACCAAGATTCGCAAGAAGAAGGTCAAGCGTACGGTCAGACAGGCGCGCGCCTGCATTCATGCCGGTGAGAACAATACGATCGTGTCGCTCACGGACCCGGAGGGCAAGGTGCTTGCCTGGGCGAGTTCGGGATCATCAGGGTTTGCCGGAACACGCAAATCCACCCCGTACTCGGCCAAGATCGCAGCGGAGAATGCGGTGCAGAAGGCGCTGTCTTTCGGTATCGAATCGGTCCAAGTGGAAATCAAAGGACTCGGCCCCGGACGGGAACAGGCTATCCGCGGTCTGCAGGGAGCTGGTCTCAATCTCGACGCGATCATCGATGTCACGCCCATTCCGCACGGCGGTTGTCGCCCCCCCCGTCGCCGCCGCGTGTAATCGATCAACCTTTCTGCCTTTCCTGTCTTTTCTCACCTTCCTCACCTCATGAAGTACACAGGTCCCAAAGCACGACGCGTCCGCCGTCATGGCGTCAATATCTTTGCGGCAGACAAGTACGACAAGATTCTGCAGCACAAGCCCTACGGTCCCGGCAAAGGACCCAAGACGCGCTCGGGCCGCGATTCCGAGTATGCAAAACAGCTCAAGGAGAAGCAGAAAGCCCGTGACATGTACGGTCTTTCGGAGAAGCAGTTCCGCCGTCTCTACGACGAGTCCATCAAGGCCAAAGGCCGGACGGGCGACACGATGAAGCGCCTGTTGGAGCAGCGTCTCGACAACGCCATCTATCGCGCGGGGTTTGCGATGACGCGCATGCAATCCCGTCAGTTTTCCGGTCACGGTCTCTTCCTCGTCGACGGCCGTCGGGTCACGTCGCCTTCGTATCGGCTGCAGCCCGGACAGGTGATCTCCATTCGACCCCGCGCCAAGGATTCCCCGGTGTTTGCCGCGATTCGCGAGCGCAACGCCAAGTATCACGCTCCCAAGTGGCTCTCCGTGGATGCCGCCAACTTGAAGGCGGAGATGACCGCTCTGCCTGCGCCTGAGGACGCCGAACAGGCCGTCGAAATGCGCCAGATCGTCGAATTCTACTCTCGGAATTAATATAATCCAGGGCGACAGTTCGCCCATTCCTGTCACCTCCCTCCCTCCTTCTATGCACATTATTCAGGAAGAAATCGGTTTGCCCGTCTTCAGCTCGGCCAAGGGCACCAAGGGTGATGACACCCACGTTGTCTTTACCATCGCTCCGCTTCCGCCGGGATTCGGCATGACGTTGGGCAATGCGCTGCGTCGCGTTCTGCTCAGCAGTCTCCCGGGTGCCGCCGTCACATCGGTGCGCATCGACGGAGTGCAGCATGAGTACACGACGATCAAGGGCGTGAAGGAATCCGTGGTCGATATCATGCTCACGCTCAAACAGCTGAAACTGCGCAAGCACAGCAAGGATGCTGAGACCATCACGTTGGATGTGAAGGGACCCAAGCAGGTGAAGGCATCCGATCTCAAAGTGAGTTCCGATATCGACATACTCAATCCGGATCTCCCGCTGTTTACCGTGGAGAAGGGCGGTTCCGTGTCCATGCATGTCACCGTGGAGAAGGGCGTGGGATACGAGTCGGCTGCCGAGCGGAATAAGCAGCACCATGAGCCGGGTCTCATGTACGTCGATGCGGTGTTCAGTCCCGTGGAGCGCGTTCGCTACGAGGTGGAAGCAGCGCGCGTCGGCCAGCGCACCGATCTCGACAAACTCGTTATGGAGGTGAAGACCAACGGTTCGCTCAATGCCGAGGAGGCGATGCAATTTGCGTCTCAACTCCTGCAGAGCTACTTCAAGTATTTCGGGTCCGATCAGAAGACGGTGGAACCGGAGTTCATGGCCGATTTCTCCCGTGCGGCCCCCGTCGCCGTGGAGGAGCCGGGGACCGCTGCTCCCGCCAAGGAGAGCTACACGCCCATTGAGATTCTCAATCTCTCGCCCCGCACGTTAAACTCGCTCATCAACGCCGGCGTCGGCTCCATCGAACAGCTCACCAAGTGCACCGAATCGATGCTCAGCAACTTCCGCGGATTCGGGGCGAAAGCCCTCGATGAAGTGAAAGAGACCCTCGCGACCCGCGGTTTGACCCTGGGCGAAGAGGGAGAGGAATAATCCTTGCATCGCATCGTCCTCCCCCCTATCCTCTCACTCCCTATTTTCCCCGCTCCATGCGCCACAAGAGCAATCGTTCTCGGCTCAACCAGAAACCGGATTACGCCCGATCGATGGAGCGGAATCTCGTGACGTCCGTGCTGCTCTACGAATCCATTCGGACGATCAAGAAGCGCGCACTGGTCATTCGCCCGATCGTGGACGGCTTGATTACGACGGCGAAGACGAAACCAGCCCACATTGCGATCCGGGCCATCAACCGCATCGTCACTGACAAGAACGCCAGCCGCAAGCTGATGGAAGTGCTGCGCCCGCGGTATGCCACCCGTACGGGAGGCTACTCGGTCATCACGGCCGTGGGCAGTCGCAAGGGTGACGGAGCGGCCGTGGTGGATTTCTCTCTCGTCGATGCGGTGGTTGCGACGTCTGCAGCCGCACCTGAGAAGAAGGTAAAGAAAACAACGAAGCAACCGACGCAACCGAAGAGTCCGAAGAAACCGACGAAGTCTGCGAAGCAATCCTCGGAATCCTCGGTTCCTTCGGTTCCTTCGGTTCCCTCGGATTCTTCCCCCTCATGAAGACCACCACCCTTCCCCCATCGGCGCCAGTCTGGCACCTCATCGACGCCGAGGGGCAGTCCATCGGCAAGATCGCCGCGAAGGCGGCCACGGTTCTCCGCGGCAAGCACAAGGCGACGTTCTCGCCTCATCAGCTGTGCGGTGACTGCGTGGTCATCATCAATGCCGGCAAGATCGCGCTGCCGCCCAAGAAGGGGATACGCAAGGTGTACCATCGCCACACGGGTTTTCCGGGCAATATGAAACACACCTCTCTCACGCAGATGATGGAGAAGAATCCGACGTTCGCCATCGAGAACGCCATCAAGGGAATGCTGGACGACAACCGTCTCCGCCGCGAGATTCTCAAGCGTCTGCACGTGTTTGCGGCGAGCGAGCATCCGTTTGCCGCACAGAAACCCAAGCCTCTAGCCCTCTCCCGCACGCAATCATGACGGACTCCAAGCGACAGTACTTCTACGGCGTCGGCAAAAGGAAGAATGCGATCGCTCGCGTTCGCGTGTACGAGGAAGGATCCGGCGAGGTCGTCGTCAACAAGCATCCGATTGCCAAGTATTTTGTCGGTGTGCAGATTGAAAACGCTCTTGCGGCGCTCGCACTCACGGACAAGAAGAAATCGTTCGACATCGAAGTGGAAGTGCAGGGCGGAGGCAAGTCCGCGCAGAGCGACGCCGTGCGCCATGGCATCAGCCGCGTGCTGCTTCTCATGAGTCCGGACTATCGCCATGTACTGAAACAGGCCGGGTTCCTCCGTCGTGACAGTCGCATCAAAGAGCGCAAGAAGCCGGGTCTCCACCGTGCACGCCGCGCGCCGCAGTTCTCCAAGCGTTAACGAGCGAGGTTTCCCGGCACTCTACGGTTCGTTTTGGGATCCTTTGATTGCTTTGGTGTCGCCGATGCCCTCATGATACCGCCATCCGCACGTAGTAGAGGCTGGTGCCGTCCTCCGTGTCCAGAATGAACTGGGCGTCGAGGGTGGTGAGCTGCACGATGGTCTGGCACATGCGCAGGAGCATCCGGGGCGGCAGGCTGATGCCCGCGTCCAGACAGGCGGCACAGAGGCCCGCAGCGTCCTTGGATCGCAGGTAGGACTCTCCTTTCGTCTCCACGATGGTGCAGAGAATGTCCTGCACCGCCGTGATGTACTGCTCCACGTAGGTTTCCAGTTCCTCCACCGGCACTTTCTGCACATCGGGCACGGCCTCCAGAATATCGAGATCTTTGTGAATGGCGTGGGCGATGCAGGTTTCGATGGACATGGGTGTGAGTGGGTGTGTTTGTGAAATCCAACCAGTATAACAAATTGAAGGACTTTTTTCAAGGGGACAGTCGTGTGTGTTCCGTATCACACAGCCGGGGGATTCTGGACGAATCGAAAAAACGGGCCTCACGCAGGAGCAGGTTCTTACGCAGGATGGACGGGAGAACTTGGGAGGGCTCAGAGAGCAGACTCTTGTCCGCACCATCATCGGCATCGCGGCACGCTCATCAAAAAATGGCGCATGATGCACCCTTTTCATAGGTGAGCTCAGGACTCATTGCTGTCTACCGATGTGCACTGCGTATCACTTTCGAACCGTAGCAGCGTCCACTGTATTGGCGTCGTTCGTCTCCCACACCACACCGCTTCGCCTGCTCCCGTCTTATCAGAGCAGAGAAGCAACTGAGAGGTATCGGTACGTGGGACGAACACCATGCCATTCCCGACCACTTTAGAGCCGGATGCATACTCTCGCATGGATGTCGACGTTTCAACCACCCCAACGATGCTCTGCTTGGGGACCGCCAGGATGCCGAGCGATGCTTTCGCAAACTGGCCAACGGTTTTCATCCACACATTCCCAACGACATACCGGTCCGTTGCGGACACAGGGGTGAACTGAATATAGAGATCCTGCAGGTGATTCACCGGATCCAGACGGCGCGGGACACTGAGCTTGAGCGTACCCGCAACTGTGAGTGTGCGAAGATCGATACGAACGATATCTGGTGGAAGATCGGTTGTGATCGGATGCCCGGAGGGATAGAAATTCGGCGAGAGCGAAAGATAGAAATCCTGACCGTTCCCAACTGCAGCTTGCACTCCAAAGCGGGCGATCTCCTCCGGGAGAGCCACTGCTTCCTGGGACCCATCCTCCAGGCGCACACGGACAATTGAGAGGGGTCCCCCTTTCCCTGCATATGGGTTGGATACGTAGTAGAACTCATTGCCGGCAATGTGCGAGAAATGAGTTGCCAACATCTTGAGCGGGATGGTTTTTGTGAGTGTGAGTGTTGTGGCATCCACCAGATACAACGCGTCTCCTGCGTCTGAGGGGTACACAAGCTGCTTCCCTCCGTCGATCAGTCGTAGATCATACCTCAAAATCTCGCGCGACATGCCCAACACCTTCGTGAGCATTCCGTCCATCTTCACCGCCACATTCACACCGCTGTTGTTACTCGTGGCACACCAAAGATTCAAGAGGACGTACGGACCCTCGGCTGTCGTGCCGGCCTGCACGTGCTCAACACCCGAATTCTTGAGTGCACTTCCCCGGCCGTCCTGGTCACACACAGACTTACGGAATTCGTACCCAAGATCCACAGTGGCCTTCACGACCGTTGGATCCGCACGATCACGAATTCGAACTCGGTCGACGAGTTTCTTGTCGTCAAGAGGAAGGAAGAGCCGTTCATCGGTATAGACGAGGCCGTCTTCCGAATTCTCCGCGATGAGCTCGTCATCAGTGGTCGCAAGTGGCATGAGCTGCTGTACGTGAAAAGAATCCGCTGCGCCATCATTGTCATTATCCGATCCGTCCAAACACTGCGACGCCGCAAGGGTCTGGCATGTCAGGGTGCCACATGTTGCCTCACCATCGCACTGCTCGGTGGGATCAACCTTCCCATTCCCGCAGGTGTATGCGGTGACGGTCGTTTCATGTGACCCGTGGCTCACCCACGTCGTGCCATCGTACCGCCCAAGTTCCACCTTCACTGCGTGCACTCCTTGGGAGATGCGGACCCCCGGTGTCTGCGCAGGAAGATCTTGGTCGACGGCGATCGTCAGGGTACCCTGGCCCGCTGTCCCAAGAGGAATGGGCAACGCATTCCATGCGGTTCCACCGAACCGCGTACGTTCGATGCCGTCGACGAGGACTCGCATGATCATCGACGTATTATCGCCATGGAGGGTTCCGTAGAGGGTGATAGCCGATGTATCTCCACGGACCACCCCGGCGGGGCCGACAATCGAACGGAGGATCGCACCGTTCTCCGAAGGATCACCCGCATGGCTGCACCCCGTATCCTGGGGATAATCCTTCACGCCATCTCCGTCATTATCGAGACCGTCGTGACAGGCCGTTGGCAGGATCACGAAAGACGTCACGACTGTTTCCTTCCCTATTTTCGCCGTAATCGTGTAGGAACCGGGCTCCCAAAGACCGGGGAGCGTTCGTGCCTTAAAATCATTCGACGTTAATTGCATCTTCCCTGCCACGCCATTGATCGTGTAGTCGATGACACAACCCTCATCGATTTGCCCATTCGCATTGTTGTCGATTCCGTCGTTACATGTATCGATGTCACCTTGAGTCGACTGCACACTCTCCCACTTTTCGGGATAGAGAATGCTGAGCGTAACATTTGACGTCGGAGAATACCGGTAGACGGGAGGGAAGAAGTTGAGTGATGATGTGCCATTCACCACGATAGTAATTGAAGGATAGGGAGGATTCACGACAGGCACCTGCTTCACCGTAAAGCGAGAAATCGTGGAATACGATGAACCATCTTCGTAGCGCGTAGTGAGAGTGAGCGTGTGCTGTCCGGCCCACGTCACCACATAGGTTGGATCTAACTTCATGTAGAGCGACGTGCTCATCGGATCACCTTGAAGGGAAATCTTCTTCCCACTGCCATCAATCCATTCGGCATTGATGCTCCTCACATCGTTGTCCATTGCTTCACTTACAAGATAGTGCACTGTGAAGCTGTTATCCCCTCTCAAGTTCAGATACTCAGAACCATCCGCAGGGTAGAGTATCGAGACGGGCGCGAGTAACGCCTCCGATGTGCCATCGGCGCTGGTACATTCCGTATCATCCGGGAAGTCGATCTTCCCATCCTTGTCGTTATCGACTCCATCGCGGCACTGAGGGGCAGGCTTGAGTACACACACACTTTTCTGTCCCTCCGCGCCACTGCACGTATAGTCGGCATGAATGGCACAGGTGTTGGAGCAGCCGTTTTCGTCATCGCTGTCCCCGTCGTCACAGTCTTCGCCTGCGGTCTTGATGCCATCCACGACGCAGCCAGACGGACCCTGCCCGCAGCTGAGGACGATCCCATACATCGCCTGCGCGAACACGAGCCCGTCCATCTCTGTCACGCCATTCTTCCCATTCACATCGAACGCCGGATCCTGCGTAAATTC
>JAKQEM010000007.1 GCA_029558515.1 bacterium | reverse complement strand
TCTATTGCACCAGAACTTTGCAAATGATGCTCCTGTTCAAATCGAGGGAATATGGCATGGAGAGCGTTCACCGACCGGAGAGCTGCCGGAGGGCGCCGAGGAGGAGGCGCGTGTCCAAGCGGCGCACGAAGCCGTCGCCGTGTGGACAGCTCCGGTGTGCAGATGATTGTTGTCGTACCGCCGTGCTCCGGTCACATGTCAGAATGCCCGGTACAAACCGCCGCTCGTCAGTTCCCAGAGTTTTCCGTTGAGAGAGAAGAGTTTGCGGAATGGTTCGAAGTCGATCACCGGATCGGTCCATGACCAAGCATGACCGTCTTTTGTGAGGAGCAACCTCTTTTCCTGGCCGATCGTATACAGATTCCCTTGATGTTCCACGAGTCCCGCTCCTCCGTTTGGCACTTTGCCGGACGAAGACCAGTGGATGCCATCCGGTGAGGAAAACAATTGCGAACTGGAGAGAATCCAGAGCAGATTGTTATGAATCGCACCGGGCACGCTGATGAAATAGAGCGGTTGTTCTTTATCCAATGTTTGAAAAGAAGGAGAGGGTTGTTCGAGATGCCACGCATTTCCATTCCGCGTGTCCAACGAATATACATCGAATGTTTGAAAAGGTTGGATGTCTGTTCGGCCTCCCATAATCCACAACTTTCCGTTGAATGACTGGAAGAGGACTTCGCTTTTTGCAGCGAAACCGGACGGGAGCGGGATACCGGCGTGCCAGATTTTACCATCGTCGGAATAGTGGACTTTTTTGTCGCGACCAATAACCCACATCTTGTCATCGTGAACGGTTCCTGCCATTACATTGAACTTGGGCAGAGATGTTGCTTCACGTACCCATGCCCAGCGCGTCTGCCCCGGAGTGAATGATTGGACTTCACCCGTATCATAGGAATCACCGATCGCCCAGAACTTTTCTTTGAATGGAAAAACTGCGGCGTCCGTACTCAAGTTCGGTTTCCATGCGACCTGTTCCCACGAAAGGGAGCCGGCTCTGGGCAGCCATTTGCACTGATGACAACCGTCAAACAGAACGTCGTTGCCGTCATCACACTGTTCGTTCAAGTCGGGATGAGGGATGGTATCGCCGCAGTAGGGTGCGGAAGATTTCCATTCAATGGGAGGAAAATCGATGGAAAGATCACATGGTTTTGTCTCACATCTCTCTCCGTTCCATGTCGTTCCTTCGAGGGTGCGCTGCCCGTCCGGTGTGTATGCGGTCACCATGTACTGCGGGAAGTCCGCTTTCAGCGTGAACGGTTGTATGATGTGCGCGGATGAGAAATCAGCACGTACTTCCAGTACATGCTCCCTTGCAGGTGAAAGGTCGAGGAGACCGCCGGGGTTGTATGATTTTGCTCCTCCGAATAGTATTTGGCTTTTTAGGGTTGTACTCTTACGATCGGCGATTTTTTCCATCACACCATCACTGTTACGGTCACTCCAGAGACTGACGTTTGCCAATGTGGACAGATTTTCAGATGCTACATTGAAACTGAGAGTGAAGAGGCGGAGAGGCTCGCTTGCTTGCACGTTAAAACGAAGTAAGGGGACATCGACGGTGCCGGGAGTGACCGTACCGCCGGCAAGAGTTTGATGCATGCTCAAGGAATAGTCGTAGTCACAACCGCTCGTATCGAATGTGCATGCGTTTTGCGTTGCGGGTGGTGTACAGGTGAGGGTGCCGACATCGTATCCCATGTCCATGCATGTTTTTCCGTCGAGATCATCTTCGTCACAATAATCAAAACCGTTTTTCGTACCATCACCGCACGTGACATCGGGTTGAGGAGGATTGGTCAAACTGCCGATCATCAATCCTCCCTTATAGGGTGTCACGACGGAGGACGAGGTAAAGGGACGGGAGGATGGATCGATCATATTCCACGTTCGTCCATCGTCTGACATGTAGAGTGTCATGGCTTCCTGATTGACGTCATTTGCTCGCATAATCCAGAACTTTCCCCCCTGAGCAAATGCCAGAATAGTATACCAAGCGAGGCTGTTGCCGTTGTTCGGTGTATTCCACGGAGTCAGGGCTACTTCCTCCCATTCGGTGCCGTCGACAGTCGCATATATTCTGCCGGGGCTGATAAACCACAGGCGATCATTGAAGACAGCAAGCGTGCCCCACTTTTCATAAAAACCGGTTGCTCCGTGATGGGAAAAATTGCAGACGTTTTCCTCTTCTCCGCTTGCCAATATTGAGACACCGGTGTCATACGAATTATAGTAGCCTGCAATCCATAGTCTGCCGCGGAAAGAAACGGCAGACACACTCTTACGCATGGCAGGAACAGTGCAGAGGAAGCGAAAAGCCTGTTCATATTCCACGTAGTGCGTCATGACTTTCGCAGGATCGTACGAGAAGCCGGCTCCGGGGATGGCATCACCTTCTCCGCCGAGCGCATACAATGAACCATTGTGCGCGACGAGTGCATTCCCCTTGAGATTGCGTGTCGGGAAAGGTACCGGTTGCCATGTGTTGTTTCGGTACACGTGTGCGACATCCGAGTTGACCGCCATCCCGACGCTCCACAATTCCCCCTTGTATTCGGCGACGCGAGACATGCCGTTGTAGACGTGCGGCACCCTGAGCGGAACCCAGTCTTTAAAAGTGCGCGCGGGAATCGGCAGAACGCATGTCTGGCATTGGTTGCAGGCATACCCCGATGCACACTGCGCATCGGTATCACAATGTTCGAAAGCATCCAGCGTACCGTCTCCGCATGCTCTGGGTGTGCGGACGATCATGACTGCGTCGGCCGGATAGTAAACGTTGGAATTGGACGCAAGCATGTCCACCACGATCCTGCGGTTGTCTGTCACTGTGAACGTACCGACACGCGCCCATCCGACATCTCTCCATGTCACAGTTGAAAAGCCCATTCCCTCATTCTTCCACGAGGCAATTTCTTGCATGTTCGATGCGGTGACGTCATTGAGGACGTACCACGATTGCCCCGGTCGTGTCGTTGCGTACACATCGTACGTGCCGTCGGGAACGTCCCCGAAATTCCATCGTGCAATGGAATTCCCCGGAGAAAGAGGAGCGCCGCCATGCACACGGATACGTGAACCGTCGTACCCTGTCTGCGTTGTGGCGTCCGTATTCGCAAAACGTGCATCATACTCGAATGCAGGATCTGCATTGTCGATCAGCAACCATGGAGCAGCACTCGTGTCGCACGTCTGCACGATCCCATACATCGCCTGCGCGAACACGAGCCCATCCATCTCTGTCACGCCATTCTTCCCATTCACATCGAACGCCGGATCCTGCGTAAATTCTTTTGCCTGGAAGAGATCGTGGAAGAACGCCAGTTGCTGCGTGCCACCCGGACACGCATCTGCAGCGAGAGACAGCCGCTCACGAATGAATGTCGTGGCGGTCTCGAGCGGATCGCTCGTCACCGTCGCAGTCAGCAGTCGTGCGGAGACCAGTGCGAGGAGCAGCATGCAAACGAGTGCAATGATGAGGAATGCCCGACGCATGGATGCATGGTAGAAGTACGAGAGGCGGTACTCAAGGTGTTTCTGCCATCGTCACCCGCAGTGTATCCAAAGGTCACGTCGACGAGATGGCGAGCAGCATCGGGAAGACGGTCAGAAAAACGTCGAGGATGACGAGGAGAGCCGGCTGGTGTGCGCGGAGGGGGGACAGAAGAAGGATGGCTACATAAGGCTGCCATGGGTTGATGCATATGGTCGCAACTGCCACTGACCGGTCATGGAACAACGTCGCAATTGGTCCATCCTGCCGGTGCTTCCGTGGGAATGGAACAACTGCCGAATCTTTCCGATTCTTTCGCGTGGCACGACTTACCCTGTGTGCACTGCAACCCCAAAATTCTCCCCATTCACATCGAACGCCGGATTCTGCGTAAATTCTTTTGCCTGGAAGAGATCGTGGAAGAACATCAGTTCCTGTGTGCTGCTCGGACACATACCTTCGGAGAGAGACAGCCGCTCACGAATGAATGTCGTGGCGGTCTCAAGCGTATCGCTCGTCACCGTCGCAGTCAGCAGTCGTGCGGAGACCAGTGCGACGATCAGTCCCGCAACGAGGAGGAGGACAATGAGAAGGGGAGTGCGACGCATATGAGGATGGACTGCGAGGAGAAAAGGACTCATGGGGCGAGCCGCACGCAGGAGGGCATGTACGGGAACATCTCAGTGTGTGCAGCTTCGCGTGAATATGCCTCCTTTCAAACCGGGTGCGAACAATTCCGGCAGCCCGTCTCCGTCCAAATCCGCGGCGCGAAACGTGCCTCCCGTGACATTGAAGGCGCCACTATTCTCTGCGATGACATGTTCGGACCATGGCGCACTGCCGCGGTTTTCCATCCAAAATACGGTCTGCCAAGCAGGTTGGGTGATTGCTATTGCCGACTGTGCGATTCCGGCAATGTCCAGATCGCCGTCTCTATCCATATCTACGGGCACCACCCACGTTTCTCGTCCGCCCGTGAAGCTAGACTCGGGTCCGGGCACTCGTCCGAGCGTACGATCACCGTTGAGTCGCAGAGAGAGATCTCTGGCTCCGTTTTCGGATACCACTGCGACAAAATCATCCTTATGATCACCGTCGAAATCCGCCACACGGATGAGATCTTCCGTTCCCTGAGACGGTGCGATGCAGCCCGCTCGTCCGTTTGGTTTTCCGAAGAGCATGCACGTTTGGTGCACATCGAACATCACCGATCCGTTGTACAGCTTGTCGCCGACGGCCGAGGCGGAGAATGTCGTCAGGCCGGGAATGGGTGTCCCATAGAATGGAATGTCAGAAAGGCGAAAAACAGTTCCGGCGCTTCCGATCGGCGCCAGTGCATCGGAGTATTCCACATGATCCAATGCGGGTACGACGATCTCCAGTTGCGGATCCGCGTCCAATTGAACGGCTGTGAACCATGGCCAATACATGCCGCCTGCCGCACCGCATCGAAAAGAGCCGGCGGTATTGATGCACCGAGTGAGATTGGTGGTGAGTATGTCTCCCCCCGTGGTGCGTTTCGACATGATGAGAATATCCTGATCTCCGTCACTATCCAGATCATATGCGCGTGCAACGGGTGAATGGCCTATGTTCGTCTTATTCGATTCACCGACCATTTCCAGATCTTTGATTTGATTTTCCAAGGTCCGCAATTCGATTTCTCTTGCTGTGTCATCCATCTGCATGAAATTGAACACGACTTGATATCGGTAGAGCAGGGCATCCGTCGCGGATGTGCGCGGATGCTGCCGTTGAAAACACAGGATGGTATCCTGCATGGATTGCAGCATGTCTTGGCGGCCTGTTTCATTGAGATTCGTAAATTTCATCATCAGCATGAGCCGCGTACGCCACTCTTCCAAATTGTTACCCAGAATGATCTTTTCAAATTTCAATCCTCCTACGTTGAGATAGGTGTGGATAATGTCTGCGATGCCGGCGATGTCCGGTTTTCCGTCTTTGTTCAGATCCATCAGTTCGGCAGTGGAAAGCGTGCCGGGGAGAGATACTTTGCCAAAACCGTTTGTGGCACAGGCAGGCGGAGTACTGTTCGTATTCCAGTCCGTCGGATGAACGGCGAACTTGGCATCGCAGACAGGAAAGGTACAGGTCGGAGTACAGTCAGAGGCACTGCCCTGGAGCGGATCGGGGTCACACTGCTCGGTGCCTTCTTTCACGCCGTTCCCGCACTTTTGGCAGACGGACGGCCGGTCCGGGCCACGGGGGTCCACGCAAACGTACCCCTGATCAATCTTGCAAGCCGTGCAGCCGTCGTCGTCGGTGGAGTTACCGTCATCACACTCTTCCAATGTCGATAGGATGCCATCCACGACGCAGCCAGACGGACCCTGCCCGCAGCTGAGGACGATCCCATACATCGCCTGCGCGAACACGAGCCCGTCCATCTCTGTCACGCCATTCTTCCCATTCACATCGAACGCCGGATCCTGCGTAAATTC
>JAKQEM010000043.1 GCA_029558515.1 bacterium | reverse complement strand
ATGATCAATTCCACGTCCATGTTCACGTTGTCTCCGGGCATCACCATTTCCACGCCCGCTGGCAGCGCAATGTTCCCTGTCACATCCATCGTCCGAATGTAGAACTGCGGTCGGTACCCCGTGAAGAATGGCTTGTGACGTCCGCCTTCTTCCTTCTTCAGCACGTACACTTCCGCTTTGAACTTCCGGTGCGGTGTGATGCTTCCCGGTTTCGCCACCACCATGCCGCGCTCCACGTCCGTCCGCTCTATCCCACGCAGCAGCAAGCCAAGATTGTCTCCTGCCATGCCTTCGTCCAGGGTCTTGTGGAACATTTCCACGCCCGTGCACACCGAGCTCATGCTCTTTTCCCGCATGCCTACAATCTCCACCGGGTCTCCCGTGTGAATCTTGCCCCGGTCCACCCGGCCTGTCACCACCGTCCCGCGTCCCTTGATCGAGAACACGTCTTCCACTGCCATCATGAACGGTTTGTCCACTGCCCGCGGCGGTTCCGGAATGTAGGTGTCCACCACATCCAGCAGTTCCTTGATCGGTGCATATTCCGGCGCATTCGGGTCCGTCGAGGTCGATTCCAATGCCTTCAACGCACTCCCGCGCACAATCGGCGTCTCGTCACCCGGGAACTTGTATTCCGTCAGCATTTCCCGCAGTTCCAGTTCCACCAGTTCCAACAACTCCGGATCGTCCATCTGGTCCGTCTTGTTCAAGAACACCACGATGCTCGGTACTTCCACCTGCCGCGCCAGCAATACGTGCTCCCGCGTCTGCGGCATCGGTCCGTCCGGCGCCGCCACCACCAGGATCGCTCCGTCCACCTGCGCCGCTCCCGTGATCATGTTCTTGATATAATCCCGGTGCCCCGGCATGTCCACGTGCGCATAGTGCCGATTCGGCGTCTGGTATTCCACGTGCGAAATGTTGATGGTGATCCCGCGCGCTTTCTCTTCCGGTGCATTGTCAATCGAGTCGTATGCCCGAAAATCTGCCCCACCCAGCATTGCACAGTATTTCGTGATCGCCGCTGTCAATGTCGTCTTCCCATGGTCGATGTGCCCCATCGTTCCCACGTTCAGGTGCGGCTTATTTCGATCAAATTTTTGCTTCGCCATGATACCTCTCTCCTTCGTGTTGGTTCTTGTTCCTGGTTACAAATTTGTTGCTTGTTACGTTACCGGCAGTGAGAGTCCTCAATGGGATTTG
>JAKQEM010000017.1 GCA_029558515.1 bacterium | reverse complement strand
TCTATTGCACCAGAACTTTGCAAATGATGCTCCTGTTCAAATCGAGGGAATATGGCATGGAGAGCGTTCACCGACCGGAGAGCTGCCGGAGGGCGCCGAGGAGGAGGCGCGTGTCCAAGCGGCGCACGAAGCCGTCGCCGTTCGCATCGAATTGCAGATTCTGCTCCTGTTCTGCGCGCAGAGCTGCGGCGGTGAATGCAATTCTCTGGCGAAGCGTGGGGAGAGCGGTGGCATCGATATCCAGCAACTGAAGGACGCGGAGTGCGAGAGGAGAGAGGCAGCGGCTGGGTGTACCGCTGCAGCTCCAGCCGGTTTCCACTCTGCAGCTCGCACTACAGCCATCTTGACTGGTCTGATTGCCGTCGTCGCAGGAATCGACGCCGTTCTTGATGCCGTCACCGCAGGTATTCGTGCACAAACTGTTTTGACCTTCGGTGCACGACCATCCCGGTTCCAGGGTGCACGAAGCACTGCAGCCGTCTCCATTCAGTGTACTACTCCCTTTTTGATCGCATTCCTGTCCGGGATCCAAGATACCGTCGCCGCAGGGGTAGCATTTACTGGGAGAACCCGTACAGGCCCACTGTGATTCGATCCTGCACGAGTCACTGCAGCCGTCTTTCGGGGACACGTCGCCGTCATCGCAGTTTTCATTGCCTTCGATGATTCCATTCCCGCATCGCTTGCACACACTGAGAGAATGTCCGTAACAGGTCCAGCCCGTCTCCACTCTGCACAGAGCGCTGCAACCGTCTCCGCCGGTTGTGTCTCCGTCGTCGCATTCGCCGGTCGTCCGCTCACTTCCTTCCCGTATGCCGTTGCCGCATAGCTGGCAAACGCTCGGTTCACCCGTACAGGTCCAATTTTCGGTGATGTGGCATTGATCGCACCCATCCGTGGCATCGGTGTCACCGTCATCGCACGTTTCTCCGGGCTCGATCGTTTCGTTCCCGCATTTATGGCACCGGCTGGGTTCACCCGTACATGTCCAACCACCTTCGATGAGGCAACCGTATGCTCCGCATCCGTCTCCGTTGTCGGTATTGTCATCATCACATTCTTCATTTCCTTCAATGACTCCGTTTCCGCATCGTTGGCAGATGCTTCTCTCGCCGTTGACCCGCGAGCAACCCCACTGAGGTTCCACGGTGCAGAAGGAGGAGCAACCGTCCCCGTCGTCGGTATCGCCGTCATCGCAAAATTCCATGGCTTCCTTGACTCCGTCGAGTATGCAGGAGAAGGTGGTTGCAGGTGCGTCATTGGAGTATTCGGAGTACATGCTTCCTCGTATCGCCCGTATGCGATAGAGATAGTGATTGGCCGGAGAGAGGTCCCTATCCGTGAATGCGGTGGCGTTCGCCCCGGTCGTCGTTCTGATCGTCCAGGATATTCCGACATCTTGCTCATTCCTCCTTTCAATGACGAAACCCGTTTCATTGTTCGATTGATCCACCCAACTCAGATCAATCTGCCGTGCGGAAAGCGCCGTGGCAAACAAATTGATCGGCGCTGCGATGAATGTGTGTGTGGTCGCGGAAACGGTGTTGGAGAATGGAGAACTGACGCCGGATCTCAGGGAGCGTACACGGTAGACGTACTGCGTTTCCGGCTGCAGATTCGTATCGATGAACGTCGTCACGTTTTCGAGCGTGGTGGAGAGCGAAGACCACGGTCCTGCGGCAGACGGCGCACGTTCCACGGCAAAACCCGTTTCGTTCGTGGAGCGATCCGTCCAATGTAGCAGGATGCGAGCGGAGGATAATACTTCCGCAATGAGAGCATCGGGAGCAGCGGGAGGCGAGAGCGGCGTCACGATGGATTCGGGGAGACAGTAGGCTGAATCTCCTCCGGCATTGAAGGATCGCACACGGTAGTGGTACCGGGTGCCCGGCAGCAACTGTGTGTCATTGAACATCGTGACGTTCGCCTGTTTCGTTCCTATCTGCGTCCAACTTCCTTCCGTTCCCGCGAGAGAGCGCTCGATTTTGAATCCTTCCTCATCGGCATCATTGTCCGTCCATGTGAGCTGCACGATATCGGGGGCGTTGGGGACGGAAGTCAGCGTCAAATCCGACGGGCCCGCAGGAGGATCGGGAAGCGCCGTGACGACGATCGTATTGGAGGGAGCAGAATCTCCCCCCGCGTTCCTCGCGAGCACACGATAGTGGTACGTGACGCCTTTCCGGACCGTGACATCGGTGAATGCCGTTGCTTCCGGCCCCGTCTGATGCAGGAACGCGTAATCCTGATCATCGCGCGGATTCACCGACCTCACAATCACGAAATTGGTTTCATTGGAGGACTGATCTTCCCACTGCAGCGCGATGCCGCCCGGCAGTGCCGTGCCGGTCAGTGACCAGGGAAACTGCGGTGGACGAACGGCTGACGCCACATTGGACCAGTCCGAGTACCCTCCCCGGTTATGTGCGCGGATGCGAAATTGCATCGTGGAATAGCTGAATGAATTGTCCATGTATTCCTCCCAGTCCGCCGGCACGGGATACTGCGGGATCCAATCGGGTGACACCGCCTCGATCCTCCGCTCAATTTCGAAGCCATCCTCATTGTCCGATCTGTCATTCCATTGCAGGAGGAAACCGCCGCTCGCCCCCCGCACGAACGTCGCACTCAAATCCGTCGGGGACGCGGGTGGTACCGGCAGAGGTCCGGTCACGCGTACGGTATTGGATGGCTGCGAATCCCCCGCGCTGTTACGAGCACGCACGCGGTAGTAGAAGTCGTCGCCTGGCAACATTGTCGCGGGGCTGTACCAGCGGGCGCAATCTTGACCGGGTACCCCCTGCGTGGAGTATTTGCACTGGGGATCGAAAGGCACCGATGCCACTTCTGCAAATCCCTCCGTTTCGGTCTCAGATCGCTCGATGATGAATGACGTGACGTGTGCCGTCTCGCTGATTTGCCACTTGAGCAACGCATTCCCGATGAATGTTCCTTCCAGTGACGATGGTGCGGGAGGGGCGGAAGAGGGGAGGAAGACGCTGACGGGATCCGAGTAGCCGGAGAAGCCCACCCTGTTCACCGCGCGCACCCGGAACGTGTAGGTGAATCCATCGAAGAAGGGGGGGGTTGTGAACGTTTCCGTGTCTTTTCCGACGGTGGCGAACTCGACGAATGCGTCATCCCCATGCGTGGTATACTCGATGAAATATGCATCTTCCGATGTGTTGATGTCCCACCACTCCAGATCAATGCGCTGATCCGGCCGGGGCGTGGCTTTCAGGAACGACGGCGGATAGACGGGCAGCGGATACGTGCGGACGGCAACGACGGCGCTGGGTTCCGATACGCCGGCTGCGTTGAACGCGACCACGCGGTAGAAGTATTCGGTGTCCGGCTGCAAGGCGGAGTCGACGAAGGCATACTCGGACGAAGACGTCGTGGTGTGAATGTCCACGAACGAGGATGGATCGTCCGACAGGGATCTCTGTATGCGAATGCGCCTGTCATCCGCTCTGTTCGTACGCCATGTGAGGCGCACTTCGGTGGGAGACAACGTCGTCGTGCGAGTGACGGGGTCGGCGCCGAGATCCGGCGGAACCGGCGGGACGGTGACGGATACCGTATTGGACGGCTCGGATTCGTAGAGGTAATTATCGGCTTTGACGTGGAAGTAGTTGACAGCTCCGTCACGGAGCTGCGCGGTGAACGATCTCTCGGAGGAGATGGTATTCACAATTTCCTCGTACGGTCCCTCTTCCTCCAGCGCGTGCCACACCGAGAACATGAACGGTGCATCCGATGTGGCAACATCGTCTCCGTACGTCCAGGTCAGGGTTGCCTGTTCACCTGAGGCGTCCGCCTCGATCTCCACGTCGGTGGGCGCAGCCGGCGGATCGGTCGGAATGGTGATTGACGTCGTGCACGCCTCCGATTCCCCCGCAGTGTTCACGGCTTTGATTTCGAAAAAGTAGGGTTTGCCCGCAACAAAATTATGGAAAACGTGACTGCCGACGCGAATGCCGATAAGTTCCATGGGGCCCAAGTAGGTGAAGATGCCCGTCGGGTCAAACCTGGCGTATACGCGGTAAATGTCAGCCTGCCCCGCGCAGGTTGCCGACGATGTGCTGGCGCTCACCCGAAGAGAGGTCGGGCCATCGATCATGACCGAACAGGCAGCCGGAGGCTCCGGTGGGGTAATGGGTATAGTTTGAGTCGTGGAGTAATGTATAAACGATTCCTTATAGGGCCGATAAATTATATACTCATACTGATAACCCCGACGGACGTTACTATCCACTGCGCCGCCAGATTTGTCGCGAACATATAGTGTCAGGAACGACGAATAATCCTCCCATTCACTCCACCATTCGCCATCCGTTTTGTAACGTCGCAAAATTCGCACTCCTTCCCGATTGTAATTTGCATACCGCGCATACTGATTAAGAGGCCATACAAGCAGATTCGGATCAGTGGTGTGATACCTCACATTCGTCCAGGACAATTCCACCGACGGACACCCTCCATCATTGTACCGCACGGATGAATACAAGTTGAGCGGCTCTTGGTTAACGTATCGGTTTCCCCATAATTCTCCCCTCAATGACGTTTTTTGATTGTATGACAGAAATGCCAGAGTGGCGACGAGGATGATCAGGAGAATGATCATAACCGCTGTGCGGAGCCGACGATGAGCGGAGAGGATCGGCATCGTCACTGGGGCAAGAGCAGAAGTAAATTCTGGAGGAGCAATGTCATGTCGTTGTCATTCTTCTGACCGTTGCAATCGGCATCAATGAGGAGCGCGGCATCGGGAGTATCACTGTCCAACCAATCGAAGAGCCCGGTCAGTACCGTTTCGGTTTCCGCCTCACTCACCGTGCCATCCTCGTTCGCATCCGCCCACGCCACGGTTCGTGCGCGCGCGTCGCACGTCGCTGGAATGCACGTCTGCACAATCCCATACATCGCCTGCGCGAACACGAGCCCATCCATCTCTGTCACGCCATTCTTCCCATTCACATCGAACGCCGGATCCTGCGTAAATTCTTTTGCCTGGAAGAGATCGTGGAAGAACGCCAGTTGCTGCATGCCGCCCGGACACGCATCTGCGGCGAGGGATAGCCGCTCACGAATGAACGCCGTGGCGGTCTCGAGCGGACCGCTCGTCACCGTCGCAGTGAGCAGTCGTGCGGAGACCAGTGCGAGGAGCAGCATGCAGACGAGTGCAATGATGAGGAATGCCCGACGCATGGATGCAT
>JAKQEM010000014.1 GCA_029558515.1 bacterium | reverse complement strand
CCCCCCGATCCACCCGAACCTCCCGACCCACCGGATCCGCCGCTCCCACCTGATCCACCAGACCCGCCGCAGCAGCAGACCTTGTTTCCTGTGCTGCCTCCGCTCCCGCCCGATCCACCCGAGCCCCCCGATCCACCCGACCCACCGCTGCCGCCTGATCCTCCCGAACCTCCCGAACCTCCCGAACCTCCGCTCCCTCCCGAACCGGCGGAACTTGCGGACAAGCTGCTAGTGGTGATGTCACAGACGGGCTCCTGGAGCAACGGACCGCAGTACGCCGTGGTCGTGCCATTGGGATCTCCGCAGTCGGTCCACCCTTCGTAGCAACGCCCCCTGGTTTTGTAGACCTTGGAAACTGTGCCGTCCGGTTCGAATTTCGCGAAGCAATGCATGCAAGGTGAGTACCATGAACTGAGTTCCGTTTTTGCGGTGCAGGTGACATCACACACCGCTTTCGGATCGACGTCTCCCGCCACTACCTCCGCTCGCAGTTCTCCTTCCATCTTCGTGCGGGGGAATTGCAGCAATCCCGCAATGAACCGATGCCACCATCCCTGACTGACAGCTCCCGAGGGGGCCGATGTTGCTGTTCCTCCCCCGGCCGTGCACAGTTCCGCAGTCATCAGCGGACATCCGGGTGGACAAGCGGCTGCAGAGGAGGATGCCGGTCCCGCGGAGGAGGTGGGCACGCACTGGCAGCACTCTCCCGTGCAGCCCGTTTGTCCGCAGACGCCGACGAGCAGGGAGGTCGCCGCCGCGCTCGCCGCACAGTCGAAGGTGTCCGTCGTGGAGCGAATCAGATTGACGGGTGTCAGCAGCAGAGAGCCGTACGCTTCCACCGTCAGCGTGCAGTCGGTCCCACCCAGACCCGCGAGTGCCGTGGAGATACGCACGATGCCGGCGGGCAGCGGATCGGTGGCGGGTGGATTGACGATGCCGCCTCCCCCCGCCGGACAGGTCACGACGTAGCGAACGTATGCGGTTTTGGATGGCAGCTGCGCGACGTTCACGTCCACCCAGTTGCCGCTGCAGCTGGCGCCGATGAACCGTGTCTCCATTATCCCGGCTATTGCCGTCCCCCCGCCGGTTGCCATGCAGGAAACGGTTGTTCCCGCCGGACAGTGTATGGTGACGGCGGCGCATCCGCCGCTCTGTTCGGCTACGGTACACTGCGTACCGGCGGGGCACTGCACCCAACCGGCGGAGGAAGCGACGGAGGAAGGAACGGAGGAGCCGGCGGAATTGGCGGACCACGACGGAGGAATGAGAGAGGATGCTGCCGCGGAGGATGCCGGTGCGGTTGAGGATGCTTGCGGAGCGATCGACGAAGCAACCACCGACGACGCAACCACCGATGAAGCAACCACCGATGAAGCACCTGCCGAGGAAGCATACACCTCACTCGACCCGCTCGGTTCGACGCTGCTGCCGGCCGGCTCGGAGGAGGCCGGAGGGTCGGAGGATGCGGGGACAGAGGATGCGGGGACAGAGGATGCAGGGACAGAGGATGCAGGGATGGACGAAGCAGCGGCAGAGGAGGCGGTGGGAGCGGAAGAGGCGACGACGGAGGATGCGGCGACGGAGGAAGCGATGACGGAGGAAGCGGTGGGGGTGGAGGAGGCGACTGGGGCGGAGGAGACAGTTGAAGATGGACATTGATAACACCACCCCTCCAATCCTTCCGGGCACGTGAACATCCCCGGTAGGATCGTCGGCGTCTCTCCGTCCGGACAGTAAAGCCCAAGCGGGTCAGACGCCCAGCAATTGTAACCCGGCGGACAGGGATCGCCAATATCCGCCCTGAAAGTACCTCCTGTGTTGTCAGGTAAAGCCTGCATCACAACCAACCACACTGTCACCGTCAGAACAATACCAAACCCAACAACACTTCGATTGCATGTCTGAAAAAGGAAGGTGCTGAAGGACGCTAGTTTCATTCTGTGGGAGTGTAGCGAAATGAGCGTCTCCCTGTGTAGGGATTATACCTGGCTTTAGACTAGAAAAATCATCCTTGATTCTAGCCCCAAGTGTAACGCTCAGAGTTGTCGTGAAGCACATCATGAGGTGTCTGATGGTTGAGCCGCTTGCGTAAACGATGATTGCTCTGGGCAGCTCGCAGAATTGTGGCTTATCGCAGACATATTCACGAATAAGAATTATTCAGGATAAACCAATTGACATAATGTATATATCAATCATAATGCTGTCATGCTCAACTCAATAGTATCTCACCAATTATCGCAGAGCCCGGGGGATGGTCCTGAGAGTGCTAATGGCAACGGAGTTTCCTCCAGACGAAAATTTATCAGCTTTACAGCACTCTCTACTGTGGCAACTTTGCTGGGAGGACTACTGGGAAGAGAGCAAATTGAGCAAGCGATCCAAGCAAGATCCTTCGATGCATGGAGAACAGATGCCAATAACCAGTGCCGCATTTCACCCTCTGTTTTTGCAGATTTTCTTCGGAGCATGGGTATCCCCGATAATGACATCGTTCATGCAATGGAACTCTACGTCAATTTCCGGGATGCCCTGCTGGTACGATCGACGCACACAAAAGATCCGTTGATGCCATCGGCGAGAAGAATTGATGCCGCGGAGTTACGTCAACCTCCACACGATAATCTGGATCCGGTGGGAGAGCTGCTATCCCAGGGTCCAGGCCTAGCATTGGCAGCGATACAAATGCGTCTCCATAAAGAAGAAGGAAAGCCACCCATTGATCTCCGGGAACAAACCATGTCTCCGAAGACCCTACTCATCATGACGGCTCAGGCGTGTCGTGATATCGGCCTCTCAGTTGAATTGGTTGTTGCCGGAGGGAAGACTGAGAGTAAGCCTCAGAGACAGCTATACCTCGCTCAAGACCCATCATCATTCCGACATGCTGCGATGTTCAGGTACAGGCCTGGGGATGCAGTCCCTGTTTATACCGAAAGACTTGACCCAGAAATGCAGCAACAAGCATTCGGTACAAGTATCACTTCCAACTTGGACAGTGCCATAACCAGAGTCCCGTCAGATCCTGCGAGATGTACCGCAATGTTACAGAGCATCCCGCCTTCTCAGGAGGCTATTCCTTCGCCAATACCACCGCATCCTTCTGGGGAAATACCATTGGGATTTCCCACTTGTAACGGACCTTTCTGTAGTAAATTTCCCCCAGCCCAACGGCCGTAACAATTGTCAAATACACATACTGACCCGAATTCAAGCTGGAAGCTGAACACCCAGGTGGTGGCAATGAGAGGATAGCACGTCATGAGGGGTTTTGAAGCCAAGGCATTTTCTGGGACGGTGATTGAGCTTGTTTTGCAGGGCTTGCAGCTGCTTGGGGGTGACGGTGGCGAGATCCATGCCTTTGGGCAGGTACCGCCGCAGCAGGCCGATGACATTCTCCACCGATCCCTTCTGCCATGAACTGTAGGGATCACAGAAGAAGACCGGCAGCCCGAAGTCTGTCCACTCCGCATTCTCCGTTCCACGATCCAGAGTCAGCGTGCGCTTGATCGGCTGTTCCACTTTCTGCATGCGTCGCAGGACGGCCTTCTTCGTCTGTGATGCGGACTTGTCTCTGCACTTCGTGAAGAGCACATATCGGGATTTGCGCTCCTGTTGCACGGAAACAATCGCTCCTTTTTCTCGCTTTCCGAGCATGGAATCTCCCTCCCAGTCTCCGAATCTTTTGCGGGAGGCCACTGCCGCCGGTCGTTCCTCGATGCGCGGCACCATGCCCAATCCTTGCGTGCCACGCGCAGCTTTCAAGCGCCATCTCTTGCGATGTCGTCGAGGTTTTCCTCGTGGTAATTCCGACACAAGATCTGCTTTGTAAGCCCACTGGTAGATCGTTTCATGGGAAACGACTGCTTCCCCTTTCTCTTTTTTCAACGTTCCTGCAATAACTTCGGGGGACCATCCTTCCTTGAGTTGTGCACGCACATATCCCTGCAGCGCTTCATCCTTCAGCGGATTTCTGCGATTGGCATCCCATTTCTTCATCCGTGATCCAAGATGCGCCGCATAGGGATCGTAGCGTTCCCGTGTTCCATCGGTACTACTTCTGGCAATTTCCATGCTGATACCGCTGACAGAACGCTGCAGTTTCTTCGCAATCGCACGAAGGCTCATGCTTTCAGAGAGATATGCAGCAAGAACACAGCGCTCTTCTTGAGAGAAATGGGTGTAGAAAGCCATAGGAACAAGAGGGTAGAGAATTACCCTAAGTGTTCAACTTCGTTATTGAACTCGTGAATACACATACTGAAGTGAATATTTTTCTCACATCTTTCCTACCATCACATGAGACATTCACCACCAGAAAATACTGGGAATATCGGTAAATTCAGGAAAACGGGGGTAAGCACTGTTCTCACGTTGGCATCGCTGATTGGATGCGATGCGAGACAAGTGATGCAAGGGGATCCTCTGGAACAAAATCCTTCTCTGCAAAAAGAAGCAGAGGCAACCACAATGGACGCCCTTGCAGATACCATCATGCATAATCCAACGTTCCTTGCTAGATATCCAGAAGATATCATAAGTAAAATTCGTGAGCATCCCGGTTTCTTTGCCCGGTATCCAGAACTATTGAAACAGCACCCTGAATGGGAAAACATCCTCCCATGACAATTTGCGCTTCAACTGAAAAATTTTGACTTTGCGGAGGCAATGACTTACGATGATCAATCCAATGTCGCTATTGAACAACGACAGGCTGAGAAAAGTAATTGCCCCGCTTCTAGTAGCGACAGGGCTTCAGGGGTGTAGTGCGACAGTCGATAGAGAAACAGTTCAATCACATGATCAATGCGTTTCGGTGATGGAGGGTCTCGGTACCTCTGAATTAACGGCCATGAAGGAGAGGGCACGGGCAGCTACTTCCAAAATCAATAAAATTCGTCAGTTGACAGAGACGGTAGCATTGGACGGCAGCACAGTAGTTGTATTAGAGCATGAGCTGGAGCAAATCGAAGATTATAGGTGGCAAATGATACGTCTCAAGAGAGAGGACGGAGAGCGTTTTTCAGACAGAGACCTCGCTGCGATGAGTACGCATTACAGGAAGCAGGCCCATGAGGCATTCGGTGATGTTTCCGAGGAGGAGGATGGGTCTGTGACAGTTATCGTTGCGTGGCCAGTCACCGGACAGAACAATCAGGTCGTGCAGGCGGATTAGTCCAAGTGCATCAATGATTGCATTGCAGGCGATTCGGGATGCTGCAGGAGTCAGGAAGACAGGATCCGGCTATGGCTGAGCGGCTTCTGGAATTGCGGAACAATCATCCGGGACACCGTCGGTTCCAGAAAACCTTCGGCGACGTGATCGGAGGCGCATTGGTAGCAGGAGAATATGAGCTACAAGGTTTTGAAAAGCCCGAGGTGTCGGAGGAAGCATATACGTTGAACATCAAGGTCCAAACGGGCACTGCATCGACGGAAGAGCTCAGAAGATACAATGCATTACAGCTTGAACGTGAAAGGCTGGCCATACAGGCAGTCAGCAGACAAGGACGACATACGTTTGCTGCACTGGGGCTTGGCAAAGACCATAGCTCTTTCGCAGATTCTGTTGCCAACTGGGGTATGAAAAATCTTTCCAAATCTATTTCATTGGTCATCGTGCACCCCGTCATCCAATCGGATCGCCTGCCGGTACAATTTGCAGGAACTTCCGTCGAGGCACTTTGAAGCCGAAGGAAAATTCTGACATCCTTATTCAATAGACCAACGATCCCTAGCCTTCACTATTGGAAGAATACACCCGTGCAAGCAGATTATCTTTATCATCTGTAAAGCCACCACTGTCTGCGAAAAAGTTATTCTGCAGGAGATCAATAAAATCTTCGCTTGGGCCTTCCCACTTTCGGATGCCGCCGGGCACGATGGCCTCTCTTTCATGACCTTCCCGCATGTACCACTGCAAGCTCCAGATGGGTAACACCCCTCTTGAATCAACGGCGTACATTTGCGATTTTCCTTCCTTATCGGGAGCACGGAATATCGTGAACTTATGCCATCGTTTCATTACTTTGCTCATCGATCCTTTCGGCCAGATCGTTACAACATATGGTTGGTAACTGTGAAGATGCGCCCAGTAAGCAGCGAATTCAGCTTCCGCAGTGCAGGCACCAACATAATTCCTTTCCGCGAAAGTCTGCGGAGGCATGTCTAGAGTTTGGAGCCATTCAACAGGATCTTGAGGATCTTGGTGCTTAGTTCTCCTTCTAAGAAACAATTCAAATGCGTTAAGATCCATGTCAGTCAGCATTGTACGAAGCTGTTGCTGCTTACTACTCGCTGCATGTGTAGAAGCCGCAATGCTCTCTCCCTGATGTTTTGAAGTGTCAGGGCTTGGTAGTATTTTTCCAATCGCAGATCCGAACAGTGCAGAAAACGCTGCCATGATTAACACCAAGCGGTTGAAGCTCCCTGAATGCTCTCTGACCAGCGAATGTTCGTTCTGAGTTGGAGTTTGTTCTTGGTTCATAACAGTGCTATATGATAGCATCAAACTATGATTTTTTCAATCGTACGAAACATCATTCACTCAATGACACCTTATCACTTTCGTGGGTTATTTAGGAATTCCGTACTCATTTCCCCTTTTTGTTTATTCTTCATTGTTCTTCCCACGAATGCTTTCGCAGCTTCACAAACGGAATTTGGAAGTTCTGTTGCCACAGAAGGAACAGGTGAAGCGTGGACGAATATTTCCAATATACTAGCTGACGATGACACCGCTGCGGAAGTTGACTTGAATGATGCCGAGACCTCTGTGACATTCAAAGTGACTGATTTTGGCTTTAGCATCCCGACTGATTCAGAAATCACCGGGATCAAAGTGGAGGTGGAGAAGAGAGCCGACATGTTGTTTGGTTTTTCGTATGACGTCAGTCCGAAGATTTACCCGGGTGGCACAAGTCCAGTGAACGGGAATTCAGATCCTTGGCCAAGTACTTTCCAATACGCCACACAGGGAGGTACGACGGATCTTTGGAATCATTCGGGCACATGGACTGCTGCGGATATCAATAGTATTGATTTCGGTTTTTCGATGGCGGTTACAACAGTAGACGATTATAACTTGAATTATGTGGATGCCGTCAAAATCACCGTCTACTACTCTCCCCCTCCCCCCACCGTCACCCTCTCCTTCGCCGATGAATCGTGTTCCAGCGGTGACTGTCCGCAAGACTTCGGCGAGTGCGGAGCAGGCATGCCGGGCACCGGTTCAGGGAATACGGGGCAGGCTACCATCACCTTCAGCGAGGCGATGCAGGCGGGGGACTTCACTCTGGAAGACATCTCCGTGAGCGGAGGATCCGCAATCGTGTCCAATCTTCAGACCTCCGACAATACGACGTACACGGTCGATATCACGAGCGAGTCTGACGACGCCCTCATCACACTCAGTGTATCCGCCAATGCGGCAAGGGCCGCTGTCGGCGGTGCGTGGAACATCGCCGCCGGTCCGCTCGACATCCGGTGGGGCGAAAACTACTGGGCGCTCTGCGACGGCAGCGGAATGGGGGGACTGCACTGGGAGCTCGACGAATCTGCCGGTACCACCGCAGCGGATACGATGAGTCATGGGAATCTCCCTTCCAGCCCCGGAACTTTGGAATCTTTCTCCTCGACTCTCCCGGATGCCTGGCGCGAATGTCCCGCCACGACCGACCCCACGAATCTCGGCAGCCTGCGTTTCGATGGCACGGATGATGTCATCAACGGAACTTCTTGGGCTCTATCGAATCCCATGGTGTTCGCACTCTGGGCGCAGGCGGACGCTGCGTATCCTGTCCCCGGCACCCTTCTCCAAGTGCTGGATGGAAATGAGATACCGAAAGTCACCATCATGTACCGACCGGATAAGAACCATTACCTGCATGTGTCGACTGCGACGGATGCGGCTATTTCGACGCTTCCGATTACTCTGACGGAATGGAACCATATTCTTGTTGAAGTGGAAAACGGTGACATCACGGCACTGCTGGTAAACGGCACGAACGCGCTTGCCACCGGCGATACGACATACGTGGAGACCGGGAATCAGGCCTCCCTCCCGCTTGCAAACGTGCGTGTGGGAGCACGTATAGGCGAGAACAATTCGAAAGTGGATCACTTCAGCGGTCTCATCGATGACGTCTGGCTCTTAGGGTACGGCCAGTACACCGATGTCGCCGATGCATATGGCATAATCGGAGGGACGAAGAACACCTCCTGTTTTGCAGATGGCGGCGGCGGTGACCCCGTTCCTTTTTTTCCCTTCTGGGCGCTGCCCCTCGTCCTCATCGGCGGCGTGTGGGTGCTGAAGCGGGAGGGATTATTGTGGCGATGATGAATGCAAAATCCGAAATGCAAAATGAGAAATGGCGTACCGAGAAGTGCCATCGTTTACAACACTAGCCTCATGCCAAAGCATTTTGCATTTTTCATTTTACATTTTGTATTTCTCTCCACTCCTCCAGCACCTTCTTCTCCGCTCTGCTGAGTTTCCCGAACCAAACCTATCCGTGCTATTTGACTTATTTTATATATATAAATATATTCTCAATTATGTCAAACTCCGAGTCTGACACGAGAAATGCGGGCCAAACCGACACACGGGTGGAGACCCCACCGTTTCAAATGGAAACACTACAGAGCATTTCCGATCGTCTCGTATCCTTTGATTGCATAGAAGTGCCAAACAAGGAACAGATTGGGGGTAAGGCCGCCAACCTTGTATTACTTAAAAATGCGGGACTACCGGTCCCACCAGGTTTCTGCATCCCTATTGCTGCATTTGTGTATTACACGGTACATGGAAAGCTCCCGGAGGGTTTGGTGGAAGAAATATGCAATGCGAAACATGTGCTCGGAGGGAAAATTGCCGTTCGCAGTTCCGCTACATGCGAGGATGGAACGGATCTGAGCATGGCGGGTGTGTTCGAATCATTGTATGTGTATGACGACCAAGAAGTATCTGCCGCTGTGGAACAAATCTTCAAGCAGGCAGAATCTGCAGACGTTGGAATTTTTATGGCTCTGCACGGTAAATCGGCTGCCGATGTTCGTATGGGTCTTATTGTGCAGCGATTGATCGAACCTGAATTGTCGGGTGTCATTTATACAGGAGTGAATGGAAATCAGTTGCTCGTTCAGTACATCGATGGCTTTGGTGCGAGATTGGTTAATGGAGTGGCTCGCGGAAATGCCCTGCTCATTGGTCCAAATGGAAAAATCCTAGAATCGACAGGATTCGATCTTCGGCCTTTTCCAGAAGATGGTCTTCATCAGGTAAAGCTTCATACGCTCGCTATTAGTGCATTGTTTCCGAACAAACTTCAGGATATTGAATTCACGTATCAAAAAGGCATCGTACACATCGTGCAAGCTCGTCCATTGACAGCGGACTTGGGACAAGTGCGGCTTCGTGAGACTCCAATTGAGTGTCTGGAATCAAATGTGCGCGAAAAGATTCGACGTCTTATGGTTCAAGAAAAACGAGAACTTGGTACCCAAACAGTCGTATTCAGCGATGCCAATTACAGTGAAATTCTGCCCAAGCCGACCGAAATGGATATCGGGTTGCACATGTACACATGGAGTGGAAATGATGGCATTCCGGGATCGAAGCAGATCGGACACTCCATGATGGGCTATAAAGTGGGAACGGAGGCGACGGGCGTGATCAGCTACATCGGTGGCAGACCCTATTCGAGTATCGGGAGATACGCAGCGTTGTATCATGTCGGCTTCCCGGAAACAAAAGAGGAATACTTTTCAACATTGGTTGCCGAGTATCTGGAAGCGGTTCAGCACGATCCCGAAAAGGGTTCTTACCCGCAGATTGGTTTGTTTTTGCAAGATCCCACTCTGGCAGATCTTAGTTGCCGATACGGTGAAAGAGCGGAAGAGTATTTCAGAGTCTACCAAGAGTTCACAGTGCGCATGAGGGGTTTTGCCCGTGATTTCCTGCCCGAATTCGAGGGTAAACGAATTCCGAGAACAAATGCATTTATCGAATCAATGGAAGGTGTCGATTTGGGAAGTATGAATTACGAAGAACTGCTCGCACATGCCACGGCTATTTTGGAAGATGTGCGAACGAATTCGTTTGTGGATTTTGTACGGGGAGCCAGGTTGGGCTTCTACTATGCGCAAAGGTTACAGGCGTTATTGAGAGAGAAACTTGGATGCAGCCATGATGAGGGGCAAAGACTCTATTCTAAATTAAACCAAGGACTCGACAGGAGCGCTATTACCGAGGCAAACATCGCTATCGCAGATGCCGCCACTGAAGAGGGGGCAATCGTCCTCGCGAAGAAATTGATTGGTCACTACAGCACGGGCGAAATGTTGGAAATTCGTCATAAGCCGATGCGCGATGATCCTCAGGCATTGCACACCTACGTGAGGGGAATTCGACAGGCAGGGAATTACCGCGCTCGATTCGAGGCGCAAAGATCTGAAAGAATTCAGGCAGCAGAATCCATTCTTGCCAGAGTGTCCGCTGATGACAGATCGGAACTTTCGGAAGTCATCGCTGCTTCTCAGACGTATATGGCACTCCGAGAAACGGCAAAGTATCTTTTCACAAAACAATACCTGCTTTTGAGAGACACACTTGAAGTATTGGAAAAGAGATTGAATATGGAAAGCGGCGACATTTACTTCCTGTATCCCCGGGAACTTGAAGTGTTGATCGCTGATCCGGAATCGATGCTCCATCTCATACGATCTCGAAAACAATCTTTCAAGAATTACGAGGCGATAGAAATGCCAAGTGTGATTACTGAATCAAATGTGGATCATATATCACTGCGCTCCGAGAAGGAGTACGAATTTGATAAGGCAACTGGGAAATTTCTCGCGGAGGGGTCGATTGTGGAGGGTGTTGTTGTGAATATCGACGAACATAAAGCCACGGAAGATATTGCAGATCTCATAAGAAAAAACCAGGAAGCGGGCGTTCCTATCGTGTTGGTTGCGACTCAAATGAATTTGAGCCATGACCCATTCATAGCACAAGCTGCGGGATTAGTGATCGAAAATGCAGGTATCGTTGCGCACGGCGCTCAACGCGCGCGCGAACTCGGTAAAGGTGCAATCGGTGGAATCAAATCGAGACAATTGAAGACCGGCATGCGAGTGTTTTTCGATCCTATCAATCAAATCGTGCGTAGGCTGCATTGATTTTCTTCTCTTTGCTGTATGTGCGGCATGAACGGAATCGTCGACTTCAATGGCAGGAACAGCGAAGATCTTCCCCTGAAGATCAGTCTGATGCAGCAAATCATCAAGCATCGTGGACCCGACGACTCGGAGGCTGTGGTCTTCGAGAAAGCGGCATTCGGTATGAATAGATTGGCGATAGTTGCTCCTGAAATTCGCTCTACGGTGCAGTCGACGAGGGATCGTACACGTTTCGCAGTCTTCAACGGAGAAATCGTAAACCATATTGATCTGAGGAAGGGTTTGAACAATGCGCCCGGCATCGATCTGGGTGACAGCGCCGTGATCTTGCCCCTTTTTGAACAATACGGAGAAAATTTTGTTGAGAAGCTGGCGGGAATGTTTGCAATTGCAATTTATGATCGTTTGAATAACACGCTGCAACTGTGGCGCGATCCTCTCGGGATCAAACCACTTTACTACTCCCATTCGGATGGGCGTGTTGTTTTCTCATCCGAAGCAAAAGCAGTACATGCCGTTGTGGATCCTATTCAAGAGGCTGATTTTTCTGCGATCGATGATTGCTTAAAGTATCGATTCCATCCCGGAAGATCGACTGTGTTTCCAAATATCCATCGCGTACTTCCAGGCGAGAGGGTTGTGTTTCAGGGGCATCAGGAATCACATCGGCAATACTGGAAGCTCCGGCCCAATGCCAAAACTTCCGAAGTTAACGAAGAGAAAAGAGTCGAAGAATTCCGGGGACTGCTGCTGCGCGTCGTACAGGAGAACACAAAAGCCGATGTGAAGGGAGGATACTTCGTATCAGGCGGCTTAGATTCATCTTTGATAACGGCCATCGGGTTGCAGAATGAGTCGACGTACCAGCAACCGATATCACTCAGATTCTTACCGAATTCGGTTGAAGATGAACCATACGCTGCATTGCTTGAGAAACACCTCGGTACTTCTTTTGAATGGGTGGACGTGTCGGACGAAAACGCAAGAAAAACCTTGGAAGAAGCCGTGGTCTTCATGGATGACCCCCTGGAGAATCCCATTCACATTGGAACGTATCTTCTGGCGAAGCGGGCACAAGAACTTGGAATTAAATCAGTGCTTACCGGAGACGGTTCTGACGAATTTTTCATCGGCTACAGCAGGCATAAGCCTTGGTTTGAAAAAGGTGCAAATCCGACTATGGAATACCCACCGCGTCTGTGGACGCTGTCTCCTCAAGAAGCGGATGAACTCTATACCGACGAAGCAAAATCCAAACTCCGACCCATGATCGACTACGTTGGTGAACCGGTGGAACCGTTTACAAGTGTAGATCAGGCTCTCCAGTTCGAGCGCTTCGACCGACTGACCGAGTATCATTGCAACAGACTCGACCGCATGACGATGGCGCATGGCGTCGAAGCGAGAGTGCCCTTCCTCGATCGACGCATCGTGGAGATCGCCCTGCAAATTCCTCATGCCGGAATCGTCGGCTCTTCAGGAAAGCAATTTTTACAGGCCGTCGCAAAGCCATTTTTGCCAGATGAAATACTCTATCGCGAGAAAGTGCACTTCCCCAGTCTCGTGGACCAATGGACTTCCGGTGAAGGTGCAGTCTGGGCTTCTGATATGTTGCTCGATGATAATGCACTCACTCGCAAATGGATCAAGCCCGATGTCCTTGCCCATTTCATTCAGGAAAATGACAGCAAGCAGCAAAGCCACGGAAGGGTGATCTGGGCTCTGGTTACGTTGGAATTATGGATGCGCCAGTCATCGTCTCATTGGAGACAAACGTAATGCAGCAATACTCATGTAATTAAGACTCCCAATTTCTTTAATGCACCAATCACAAGATCGACATCATTTTTCCTATGATCATGAAGAATCGTGTTCCATCCCAATTTTCGAGGAGCGATAAGATTATCCTCGTTGTTATCGATAAAAACGCATTCCTCGGGTTTGCAATCTGCAAGTGAAAGCGCTCTCTCAAAAGTTTCATCACTGTCTTTTCGTATTCCAGTTTCACCGGAGACAACAATAATTTCAAATACATCAGACAGCTTCATTTTCGATTGTAATACATCAAATCGCTCTTTACTGTTGTCCGTAATGATCCCCAGCTTGTAGTGCTTCTTTAGTTTTTTTGCCAGATCCATCATCTTTGTATTCATCGGAGTATTTCTAAAAGCCTCATGAAGAACCGTACTATCAAGATAGTTGTCTTTACCGATGCAGTTGCAAAATTCTTTCCAGATGGCTGCGTGGGTCATCTGCCCTAAGAGCATTTTTGGGTGATATACCTTGTAACACCTGAGAATATGATCAAATGTAACATCGGGGATGAGTTTTTGGATATTCGTGCAGGTCGTAAACGAGCCCGAGCCATCCGTGGTGAGAACCCCGTCAAAATCAAAAAAGACTGTTTTTATCATCACTCCGCAGGGTATCAGAGAGGGGTGCTATCAGAAAGAGGCAGTGCATCGCCCCGAATTTCATGTTGAATCCATACTGGACTTAATCATGTATTCATATATACTAACAATCTCTTTTTCAATAGTTCTCTATGAATCCTCTGGAAGGAAAGGACATCATCAGTATTGAGACTTTGGCTGCTTCCGATGCAAGGGCCATATTTGATTTGTCAAAGGTGATCGAGCCTTTTGCATTCCGACAAAGGGTCACCCGCGTTTTAGAAGGAGCAGTGTTGGCCAATTTGTTTTTTGAGCCGAGCACAAGAACACGTATCAGTTTTGGAACAGCTTTCAATCGCTTGGGAGGATCTGTTCGGGATACCAGTGGAGTTGAAACGACGTCATTGGTCAAAGGTGAGAGTTTGCGTGACACTGCGCGAGTCGTTGGTGGCTATGCAGATGTCATCACAGTACGACATCCTCAAACCGGAGCGGCGAAGGAAGTGGCTGATGCCGTGGGTGTTCCGGTCATCAACGGTGGTGACGGTATCGGAGAACACCCGACGCAGGCGTTGCTTGATGTCTATACTATCGAGGCAAGAATCGGCGAGCCGAATGGGAAAACCATAGCGATTGCGGGTGATCTAAAATTTGCGAGAGTCATCCATTCATTCGTGCGTCTACTTTCAAAAATGTATGAGGGGATCAATTTCAAATTCATCGCGCCGAACGGTCTTCAGATGCCTGCGAACGTGCAAGAAAGCGTTGGATCGACAGGCAGAAAACACACGATGACCTTCCACAATTCCATTGATGCCATCTCCGATGCGGACGTCATCTACCTCACCCGCATGCAGGAGGAACGATTTGATGATCCCGCCGAGTTTCAGAGATATCGTGGAAAATTGAGAATCGACAGGAAAACATTGGATTCCATTGCCAAGCCCGATGTAATGCTCCTTCATCCGATGCCGAGGGATAGCAGAGAGGCATCAAACGAGCTGGACCATGATTTGGATGGCGATCCGCGTCTGGCGATGTTTAACCAGACCGATAACGGTATCCCTGTAAGGATGGCGATCTTTGCTTTAGTGCTGGATGTGGCGGATCAAATCGAAAAAACTGCTCATCCTGTGAATTGGCATGTGCCGGATAAGTTCTGACCTATCGCAAGACAGAAGAAGAGGTTTATAGTGTCTTTTTCCCGTTCCTATGAAAATTGATATCCCCGGCAACGGCCTTTTGACGATTGAGACGATCATCCTCGATCTGAACGGGACTTTGTGCGTTGGTGGCAAGCCTGTATCCGGAGTGGCATCACGCATTCAGAAACTGAGCAAAAATTTCGCATAGTGCTTTTCTCGGGAGACACGCGAGGCGATGCTGCGCAAATCGCCAATACATTGGGAATCGCTTTTGTGCACACTGCGACGGGGCAGGACAAAGCGAGAGAAGCGGAAAAACTTCAAGCGGATACCTGTGCTGTCATAGGAAATGGACTGATCGATTTACAGCTCATTCAGCGCGTGAAGATCGGCATCGTAGTCTTGCAGGGTGAAGGGGTGCACGCAAAAACCTTTCTTGCCGCAGACATAATCGTACCGAATGTGAATGATGCATTGGACTTGTTTATCGATGAACAGAGATTGATTGCTACGCTGAGAGAATAGGTTTTCAAAATGATTGAGGAATCAAAGTACTCACACTCCTCCTGAACTCAACAGTGATGTTATTTTTGTGCAATCATTACTCATTCTTTAACGCCCTCCACTCCTCCAGCACCTTCTTCTCCGCTCTGCTGAGTTTCTTGGGGATCTCCACGGTGACCGTCACGAAGTGATCGCCGAAGCGAGACGTGTTCAGCACGGGCATGCCCTTGCCGCGCAGGCGGAAGATTTGTCCCGGTTGCATGCCTTCGGGAATCTGCAACGTCGCGGGGCCCTGCACGGTTTCAATCGTGAGAGTTCCCCCCAGGAGCGCATCCAGGACGGAAGCGGTGGCGGCGCCGTGGATGTCCGCGCCTTCACGTCGGAAGCGTGGATCGCCGCGGACGCGGATGGTGACGAGTACATCGCCGGACGCAGACCCCCGCTGGCCCGCATCTCCTTGGCCGGAAAGGCGCATGGTCTGGCCGTCTTCGATGCCCGTTGGAATATCGAAGGAAATGTCCGAGGATTCCTGCCTGCGTCCTTCGCCCCGGCACTCTTTGCAGGGCTTCTCCGGCACCCGGCCGCGTCCCTCGCAGGTCGGGCAAACCGTGCGTTGCTCGATGCGTCCGAAGAAGGATTGCACCTGATGCGTCACCTGGCCCGTGCCGCCGCAGGTCGCGCAGGATATGAGCGATGCACCCGGTTCCGCGCCGCTGCCTCCGCAGACTAAGCAGCCGACCATGCGCCGGAGGCGGATGGTCTTGCGTGCGCCGTGCAGTGCGTCTTGGAGATCGATCTCCAGACGGACCTGCCGGCTCGCGCCCTCTTCGGAAGCCGACCTCCTGCGCCCGCCGCCGAAGAATCCCTCGAACAGATCCCCGAGGTCGGAGGCCTGCCCGAAATCAAACCCCCCGAAATCAAATCCGCCAAATCCCCCCTGCGCGCCGTTGCCGTTTCCCGTCGTCCCGAAGCGATCGTACTGGGCGCGTCTTTCGGCGTTTCCCACCACTTCATAGGCTTCGTTGATCTCCTTAAACCGGTCCTCCGCCGCTTTGTCGCCCTTATGCTTGTCTGGATGCCATTCTTTGCTGAGTTTCCGATACGCGCGTTTGATGTCCTCCGGGGAGGCATCACGGGCAATGCCGAGAGTGGCATAGGGGTCCTTCGCCATGGTATCTGGTGCCATTCTATGCTATCATATCCCGATGGCATCGACACCCCTTCATCGTCTGCGGCGCGTCTTCGCCTGGTCCACCCTGACGGTCGGTCTGGCGCTCGCGGGTGCGACTGTCCTTCCTTTTGTGCAGCAGGGGTCCTCGGTCCAGGCGCGGCTGTTAAAGCCTCAGCAGGAGGAACTGCCCTGGAAGTCTCTCTCCCCCGCGGAGGTGGAGAGCGGCGCAATCATCCCGGCGAGTACGCACGTCGTTTTCCATCTCCCCGATACGTTTGAGTCGATCCCGCGTGAAACGCTCCTGGGTCACAAGGGCGCGAGCACACGATACTGGGGGTACTGTTTCCCGCAGAACTATGATCCGCAGAGCGTAGATCGTCGGGTGGGATTCCAAGGATTGCTGTTCCTGTCGGAGAAGGAACGCGCGGTTCGTGACGCGGAGGCGAAGAAGCGCGCGCCGGTTTTCAACCCCTTCACGCCGCCGACGGACAGCGCCATCGAGAATAAAAATAATCCGCAACGACCCGTCATTCGTCATCAATTGGAGATCTTCCGCCCCCGTACGCTCTGTTACGTGATGGCGGAGGAGTCGCTCGCCATCGGTATGGATCATGATGCCGACCGCCTCAATGCAAAACTTGAACGGGAAATCGGCACCGATGCGACAATGGCCGATACCGACCAAGACGGCATCAGTGACGGCGTGGAGTATTTCACGGGCACCGATCCGCTGCTCAGGGACTCTGACAGTGACAATGTCCTGGACGGCATCGAGGATAGCAACTGGAACGGGCGGGTGGACAAGGACGAGACCGACCCGCGCAAGATAGATTCCGATCGTGATGAACTCTGTGACGGGTTCTGCCGCGTGCAGGTCCAGAATCAGTGGATCTTTATGGGCGAAGACAAGAATCTCAATGGCATCGTCGACAGCGGCGAAACCGACCCTCTGCTCTGGGCGAGCGGCACCGATGGCGTTGGTGACAAGCTGAAGGTGCTCCAGTGCCTGGCGACGGGGAAGAATTCCCAGCAGTGTCCCTGATCTTGCACTTTCATGTACAAATATGTATAATACTATGATGTACCGACTCCTTCTCTCTCTGAGCCTTCTCCTCTCGGGTCTGCTGACTCCGATGGCCGCCGCTGCGTACGTCTCGCCGGAGGAGATGCTGGATGACGGAGATTTCTCGACGCGTTTCTTGGATCCGCCACCCACGTCCCCGCGCGACTATGAACGCGTGGCTGCGGAGCAAGCCGCCGAGATCGCGGCTGCGCGGGAGGCGGAAAGGCAGAAGATCATCGGGAACGGACTGCCGGAGACGACGGTTGCGCAGGAGGACGAAGAGGACGAGCAGACGCACGCCGCCGCCGAGGAGCAGACGGATCTGGAGAAACTGCTTTCCGCCATCAAAGCGATGGAGGAAGAGGATGGTACGACCGACCTGCGCGATGCACGTATCCTGGAACGTATCAAAGCACAGCAGGAGCAGGATCGTCTGCAGGCGCAGCTCCAGTGGATCTCCCAGACGCAATCGCTCCACGGCGGCGCACCCCTCATGAGCGATACCGGACCGGCGACGGCGGGTGCCGTTCTTTTATTGATTGGAACGGTCGGATGGATCTTGCGAAGGGCACGGAAGATGGAGAAACGGTGAAACGACGTAATTTAGTTGATTCGCCTGCCTCGGCGGAGCCCTAGGCGGAGACGGGTTATTTCGTTGTTCGTTTTTCTTTGCGTAGAGCAATATTGAGGTATGTGGCTTCTGACCGCATACTGGCATCGTGGAACCATTCCTCTCCTTCACCGGCAAGCGTTGGGTGCTCGATGCGGCGGCGGATGACGCCGGCTCCGTTGTCGAGCAACTGCGTCGGAGGCGCGGCATCACCGAGGACGACGGCACATCTTGGTACGATCCGTTGCGCTATCCCGATGCGCGAAAGGCGGCGGAGCGGGTGCGTGCCGCCTGCGCGCGAGGGGAGACGGTCGGCATCTTCGGCGATTACGACTGCGATGGCATCACTTCGACCGCGCAGATGCTCCGGCTCTTCCGTCGTCACGGAGTGGAACCGGTCGTTCGTCTGCCGCACCGCGTGCACGACGGGTACGGTCTCAAACCTTCGCACATCGACGAGTTCGCCGCACGGAGCGTGACGCTCATCGTCACCGTCGATACGGGCATCGTCGCGTTTGATGCGTTGGAATCGGCGCGGGCAAAAGGGATCGATGTCATCATCCTCGATCATCATCACTGCGAGGAGCGTCCCGATGCCTTTGCGATCGTGCATCCGGCGTTTGCGCAGGCGTTTCCCGAGCCGCATCCCTCGGCCGCAGGCGTCGTCTTTTCTTTTGTCCATGCGGTGGAGGGGGAGGACTGGCCGGATCGCGATACGGATCTTGCGCTGGCGATGATGGGAACGATCGCGGATGTCGTGCCGCTCCTGGGTGCCAATCGACGTCTGGTGATCGAAGGGCTCTCCGCGGTGCGACGCTTGCCCGCGGGGCCGCTGCGTACCTTCGTGGACAGTATCGGCAACGGGTCCGCTCTCTCCGCGAGCGATATCGCCTTTCGAATCGCACCGCGCATCAACGCAGCGGGACGAATGGCAGACCCCCTGCTTGCGCTCGATGCGCTCCTCATCGGCGGGGAAGCGCTGGAGCATCTTCATATGCTCAATACGCGTCGTCAGGAGGAAACCGAGCGCGCGGTGACGCACGCGCTGCGCGAGATGGGAGGTCGTCAAACGGGATCGCTGCCCCCCTTCCTCACGGCTGCGAGCGCGTCGTACACGCCGGGAACCGTCGGACTCATCGCGGGGAAATTGTCCGAACGGTACGGACGTCCGAGTCTGGTCGCGCACATTGCGGATGACGTGTGCACGGCGTCGCTGCGCTCTCCTACCGGCTACCACGTCACCGAAGCGCTCACGCGCGTCGCACATCTGCTCACGAATTTCGGCGGACATGCGCAGGCGGCGGGCGCCACGTTTCCGCTCGCGCACGCGACGGAACTCTTTGCCTTGCTGGAGGCGGATGCATCGGAGCGCATTCCGCCGGATCAACTGGTGCCCGCACTCACCATGGACGGCATACTGTCTCCCGCCGTGCTCACGCGCGATCTCTGTGCGTCGTTGCGCACACTGGAGCCGTTCGGTCAGGGCAATCCCGAGCCGCTCTTCCTCATACCAAACGTGACGCTCACCGCTCCGCGGCTGTGCGGCAAAGCCGGCGCGCATCTGCAGGCAACGGTGGGACATGTCAAAATCATCGGCTTCGGTCTGGGGCCGCTGCTCGATCATCTCCGTGCTCCGGTCGATCTCGCCGTGCGGCTTGGCATCGATACGTGGAACGGGCGGGAGAGCGTGCAGCTCATGGTGACGGATATACGAAGCAGTATTGAGTATTGAGTATTGAGTATTGAGTATTGAGAGTGACGGATGCACACTCCAAAATATCCACGATACTCAATACTTCATACCCAATACTTTTCTCAGACCGGCGCCAGTTTGCCCTCCATATCAAACACCTCCGTAATCGGCACGTCGAATGCGGCGGCTATTTTGTAGGCGAGGAGAACGGAGGGGTTTGTCTGTCCGCGCTCGATGCTCATGATCGTCTGTCGACTCACCCCCGTGCGCAGCGCCAACTCCTCCTGCGTCATATTGCGATCGAAGCGCAAACGGCGGATGTTATTGCGCAGTTGTACGTCTGACATACGAGGAAGGGGGAGGAAGATACGTTGTCGCGAAGGCGGAGCGTCATTCTACAAAGTCCGGTGAGTGATGCAAGGTCGATTGTACTGATTCGTTATACGTTACTTCGTTATTTCGTTATCTGGTTATTTCGTTCTCTCGTCATTTGGGATTCCACTTGTCATCGATTCAACGAAATAACGAGCAGCGTTGTTCCCAGAGGAATGAGGTACCACGCGAACACGGCGAGGCTTCGCTGTGTCACCAGCACGCGCAGCAGATGAATGGCGGCGGTGCTGACGAGGAAGGATGTGAGAAATCCCGCGAGGGCGATCGTCGATGAGGGGAACACGACCTCTCCCGATCCTGCATCCAGCAGTGTTTTTCCCAGTGCTCCCGCGATGATTGGCACTGCGAGGAGGAAGGAGAAGTCGAGCGCGGCGCTCCGTCGCATCCCCAGAGCGCGCCCCGTGGAGATCGTCAGTCCCGAACGCGACACGCCCGGCAGAATCGCAACCGCCTGTGCGCCGCCGATGAGGAGCGCGCGCGCCGTCGTCATGCGATCGTCGGATGTGGTTGCTCGAACCCTTCCGATTGCCTCCCCCGCAATGAGCACGATGCCGGTAATCAGAAATCCGATGCCGGCCGCGGAGAGCGACCGCATCTCGCCGATCGTCTCTTGCAGCGCCAGTCCCGCCGGCACCCCGGGGATCGTGCCCAGCGCAAGCCATCCGATCATGCGGCGTGCATCGCGCGCTGCGTTGAGGGCATCGATGATCAATCCGGTCCACATGCGCCGGTAGACGAGGAGCAGCGCGAGCAGACTGCCCCCGTGCAGGAGTACGTCAAATCCCAGTGCATCGCGTCCTTCCAAGGGAATCTGCAGCAGCAGACCCGCCAGCACCAGATGTCCGTCGCTGGAGATCGGCAGGAATTCCGTCAGCCCCTGCATCGCGCCGATGAGCATCGCTTGCAGCATCGTCATGCCGTGCAGTATGTCACATCCGCCGCACACTTCCATTCATTCTTTTTGCGCAAGTGGCCGCTCATTGCGTATCATACGATGAACCCATGTCCTCCCCGTTTCCTTTCCACGGCATTTTCTCTTCTCTCGGACAGGACGACTTGCAGGAGAGCGCGCTCTTGCGGGAGACGCGTGCCGTCGAAGAACGTGCGCCCTCGATGCCTGCCGCTTCCGGCGCGGGACGTTCGCAACAGGGACAGGTGGCCGTGGACATCTTCGAGCAGGACGGATACGTCATCATCAAGGTGCCCATCGCAGGCGTGCGCATGAGTGACCTCGATTTGGAAATCGTCGACAATGTCATCACCATCCGCGGCGCGCGTCATCAGGGCGACGCCGTTCCCGCCGATCAGTACTATTTGCAGGAGTGCTACTGGGGGGAGTTTTCCCGCTCCGTCACGTTGCCCTTCACCATTGACGCGAAGAAAGTCCGTGCGACGTTCAACAAAGAATGCATTCTGAAAATTCTGATTCCCCGCGAGGACAAGGTGAAGATCGTGCGGATCAGTGAAGGATGAAGAGGAGTAACGGAATATCGGAGTAACGGAGTAACAGCTGGTGCTGATCGAGATTATTCGTCCTGTTATTCTGTTATTCTGTTATTCTTTCCTCGTGCAGCAAACCTGTCGCCAATGTCAGCAATCCTTTGAAATCACCCCCGCCGACCTCGCGTTCTACGACAAAGTCAGTCCGGTGTTTAACGGCAAGAAGGAGCCGATCCCGCCACCGACCCTCTGCCCCGACTGTCGGCAGCAACGGAGGCTTGCATTCCGCAATGCTCACGTTCTCTATAAGCGTTCGTGTGACCTGACTGGACAAAAGATTCTGTCCACTGCATCGCCCGACAAACCTCATACAATTTATAACCAGCATGATTGGTGGAGTGATGCATGGGAGCCGATGAAATATGGCTTTGATTTTGAATTTTCAAGACCATGTTTTGAGCAATTGCTTGAGTTACAATTGTCCGTGCCGCGTTTGTCGCTTGGAAATTTTAATTCAATCAACAGCGAGTATGTCGCTATCGGTGGCGACAACAAGAATTGTTATCTTGCGTCGCCATGTTTCCAGAGCGAGGACTGTTATTTTGGAGACTCCATATATTCCTGTAAAAACACAAACGATTGCTTGTTGTGTGAGAGCATGGAAATCTCCTACGAATGCATCAACTGTAAAAATGGGTACAACCTGTTTTTCTCACAGAACTGCATCAACTGTCACGATTCATTATTCTTGAAGGATTGTAACAACTGCAGTGAGTGCATCGGATGCTTTGGGCTGAAAAACCAGCGATTTTTCGTATTCAATCAGCAGGTCAATGAAGCGGAATTCCAAGCAATACGCGCACGGCTCGCAGTTCCTCTTACCCATGGAACCATCGCCAATATGCGCGGCAAATTGCAGGAGACGGAGCGAAAGTTGCCACACGTCTGCATGCGTCAAACGATGTCGGAGAATTGCACAGGAAATGAGTTTATCGAATGTCGGAATTGTGGCCTGTCTTATGATCTCAAGCGTTGTGAAGACGTTAAATTCTGTTTTCGCGTATTTGATGCGAAGAATTCCTATGATTTATCCAAGTGCGGCATAACCGGTTTGGAGCTTTGTTACGAGCTGATGAATGCCGGTTATGGGAGTAGTCATGTGTTGTTCTGCCATGCCAGCAAGAGTGCGATGGATGCGTATTATTGTGAGCACTGTTATTCCTGTTCGGATTGCTTCGGCTGCATCGGCCTCCGCCACAAGCACCACTGCATCCTCAACAAGCAGTACACGAAAGAAGAGTACAACGATCTTGTTCCCAAGATCATTGCAAAGATGCGAGCCGATGGGGAGTGGGGAGAGTTTTTCCCCGTGACCATGTCTCCCTTTGCGTACAACGAAACCGTCGCTCAGGAATACTTCCCCTTAACCAAAGAGGAAGTTCTGGAAAGAGGCTGGAAGTGGAGAGACCAAACCGATGAACTTCCCAAAGTGGAGAAGATCATTCCCGCCGCACAATTACCCGATTCCATCGACGATATCCCGGGTGATATTCTCAATTGGGCCATCGAATGTGAAGCAACCAAACGACCCTTCAAGATCATCAAGCAGGAACTGGAATTCTACAGACAGATGCGCCTTCCCGTCCCGCGTTTCCATCCCGATGAACGGCACAGGAGGAGGATGGCACTGAGGAATCCCAGAAAATTGTGGAACCGTCAATGTGCCAAATGCCAACAGCCAATAGCCACAAGCTATTCGCCCGAGCGGCCGGAGATCGTGTACTGTGAATCCTGCTATCTGGCTGCTGTCTATTGATGGCTTTGTGCAGGATTCACCCTGCCTGCCCGCCGTAGCTCCGAATGTAATGAAGGAGCGGAGGTGGGAGCGCTCCGAGCTTGTCGAGGGGGAGTCGAAGGGTGGAACCTGTTATCTCGCAGAGGTGTATTGATTCACACCGCCCGATACGTCGACTCGTTTCGTTTTTTGATGGCTTTGATCACTATATTGTCCCCGTCATCATAGTAGATGATGCGGTAGCGTCCCACGCGCACGCGGTAGATGCAGTCGTATCCTTGCAGTTTACCGCACTGCAGAGTCTCCAATTTTCTTGCAAGAAGGAGAATGATGGCTTCTTCGATACGCGAACGGTCACGCAAGGGAATCGCTCGCAATGCTTTTTCAATCTTATCCATCGGAGCGACGAATCTTCTGCAAAAGTTTCAGGAGATCATCGGCGGGCATCCCGGGATGTTTTCCGTTTTCCGTACAATCGACGATTGTTTCCCACTGCTCATCGTTCTCTCCGTCCCCGTTGACATGCATGACGATGAATGACGGCTTGGACCGACGGATGACGCGAAATGATTCCCCCGCTTCGATGCGATTGGCATAGTCGGCCAGATTATCGCGGAATTCTTTGATGGGAACGTCTTTGGGCATAGGAGAAGGGTACAGTAGAATGTGCTTCTATTGTACACTTTTAAAATATACATGCAACAAATGTTTCAAGGCAAATGCATATATTGGCGACACCTACTCCCTACTCCCTACCCCCTACCACCTCATTCAAATATCCAAATTCTCCAGACCGTCATCCGCCGCAATGACCGGAGAGAGTTCCTCACCGCTCTTCACTCCTCCCTTCTTTTCCTCTTTGAGACGCAGGACGATCTGGCGGTAGTCGCCTTCGCCCACACTCTCGGTCGTCAGATCTTGCAGCGCAGGATTATTGGCGACGTAGAGATGCACGATGCGGCGAAAGTAGGGAGACATGGGAGAGAGCGCGATGCGGTTGCCCGTGCGACGGACGAAATCGGCTTTGGTGTCGGCGATGTGCTTCACCTTGTCTTCCTGCATGCGGCGATACCCGTCGACGTCCACGACGATCAGCGGCGTGCGGTCGAGCTTCAGCGCCGAGCGGACGATGGACTTGAGCAGATGCTGAACGGAGTTCAACGTTTCGCCGTGCCACCCGATGATGCGGCTGGCGTCATCCGACGTGATGTCGACGCGCGTGACGTCATCCTCCGCGTAGACCTTGATGTCGCTCTGCGGCAGACCGAGATGCCGGAGGAGTTCCGCGAGTGCCGATGCGATGAGGGTGTTGTCCATGAGATGGGGGGACTATAGCAGAGAGAAGGGGGGAGGGAGAATGGAATATCGGAAATGACCAAATCCCAAATCCCAATGACCAAGTTTCTTCGGAGCGGGTTGGTCATTGGTGCTTGGTCATTGGTCATTCGCAAAACGGAGCCCTGTGTTTCCACAAGACTCCGTTGTATTCATGACACGTATCACATTTACCGAACGGCATCCTTCAGCGTCTTGCCTGCCTTGAAGGAGGGGACCTTCATCGCGGGGATGGAGATCTTCTGCGAAGGATTGCGCGGGTTCACGCCCGTGCGCGCCGCGCGCTTGGAGACACGGAAGGTTCCGAAGCCCGTGATGGTCACGGAGTTGCCGCGCTTCAGTTCCTTCGTGATGACGTTCGTCAGGGACTCGAGCGCCGCCGCCGCCGCACGCTTGGTGATGCCCGCGGAGTTCGCGATGGTATTGATAAGATCCTGCTTGGACATAGAGGAAGGGGGAAAAGAAGGTAAAGGAGAAGACAAGAGACAGTCTATAGATCGAAAATCCGCTCATGCAAGCCATTTCCCTAACTTCATTGGCTTTTGTTAGCCAAAAAGAGGCAGCGAGGGCTTTCGAAAGCCAAAAGACCTGAGCACAAACGCTGTTCAGAGAATCGGCGTTTTACTGGCTTTTCGGGCGTTCGGTGAGGTGATGCACCGATTTTGTTCCGTTGGATCGTCCTCGGGAGATGCGGAGACTTCTTTGACAACGCCCCCCGTCTCTCCGTAGGCTGCGCGTCATTCGCATTCTCCTTCCACGCACTCGTGCCTCAGCACCTCGTCATTGTCGAATCTCCGGCCAAGGCAAAAACCATCAAACGTTTTTTGGGAAAAGATTTTCTGGTGGAGGCGAGCATGGGTCACGTGCGTGATCTTCCGCAGTCGGGACTGGGCGTGGATATCGATCACGGTTTTGAACCGACGTACGAAGTGGCCGAGGGAAAGCAGAGCGTTGTGAAGAAGTTGAAAGACGCGCGCAAGCAGGTCGATGATCTGTGGATCGCGACTGATGAAGATCGTGAGGGGGAAGCGATCGGCTGGCATCTGACGCAGGTGCTGGGGGAGGAGGAGACGGAAGTGAAGCGCATCGTGTTCCACGAGATCACGGAGAGCGCCATCAAGGAAGCCGTCGGGCATCCGCGCACGCTCGACATGCGCCTTGTCGATGCGCAACAGGCCAGGCGCATCCTCGATCGGCTCGTCGGGTACACGCTCTCGCCGTTCCTCTGGAAGAAGGTGTACAGCGGGCTCTCCGCCGGACGCGTGCAGTCGGTGGCGGTGCGTATCATCGTCGATCGCGAGCGCGAGATCCGAGCATTTTTGCCCAAAGAGTACTGGTCGGTGGAAGCACGATTGGAGACCGCTGCGAAGCAGAATTTTTCCGCGATGCTCGATCGGAAAGACGGGAAGAAGCTGGAGCTGCATACGAAGGAAGAAACGGATGCCGTCCTCGCGGAGATCAAGGATGCGACCTTCACCGTGGCGAGCGTGGAGGAGAAGGACGTGCAGCGCACACCCGCTCCGCCCTTCACCACATCCACCTTGCAGCAGGAAGCGTCGCGCAAGCTGGGATTTTCCGTGAAGCAGACGATGGTGGTGGCGCAGCAGCTGTACGAAGGCGTGAGTCTGGGCAAGGGCGAGGGGTCCGCCGGACTCATCACTTACATGCGTACGGATTCCGTGAACCTGAGCGTGAAGGCGCTCGATGACGCCAAGCGGACGATCGAACGGCAGTTCGGGCGCGAGTACGTGCTCAGTGAGCCGCGCACGTACAAGACGAAAACAAAGGGAGCGCAGGAAGCGCACGAAGCCATTCGCCCGACGGAAATCAGTCGCACGCCCGAGTCACTTGCCGACGTATTGGATCATCAGCAGCTCAAGCTCTACACGCTCATCTGGAATCGCACGATGGCGACGCAGATGCCGCCGGCGGAATTCAAGCGGGTCGCCGCGGACATTGAAACCGACGGAAAGACCACGTATGTGTTCCGCGCAACGGGACAGACCATGATCTTCGACGGCTTCATGCGCTTGTATCTGGAGGGCCGCGATGACGAGGACGAAGCGTTGTCCGAGGACGGCGAGAAGATCCTTCCGCCGCTTTCTGCGCAGGAAGACGTGCGTTGCACGGAGATCATTCCCGAGCAGCACTTCACCAAGCCTCCCGCCCGCTATACCGAAGCGAGCCTCGTGAAAAAGTTGGAGGAGGAGGGCATCGGGCGACCGAGCACCTACGCGCCGACCATCAGTGTCATTCAGCAGCGCGGCTATGTGCGCAAGGAGGGGCGTACCCTGGTGCCCGAGGACATCGCATTCACCGTCACCGATCTCCTCAAGACACACTTCACCGACATCGTCGATCTCACGTTCACCGCGCAGATGGAGCAGTCCCTCGATGACATCGCGGAAGGAGAGGAGAAGGGCGGATCGTTTTTGCGAGGATTCTTCGGACCGTTCAAGGATCTCGTCGAAAGCAAGACGAAGGAGATCAAGAAATCCGATGTGCTCAAAGAGTATGAATTGGGCATCGATCCCGCTTCGGGCTTGCCGGTGGTGGCGCGCACGGGACGTTTCGGACCCTACGTGCAATTGGGGCGACCGGCGCCGACGGAGCGCAAGAAGGGGAAAGGGGCGAAGGGTGTGAAGAAGAAAGAGCAGTTGCGCACGGCGTCATTGCCCAAAACCACGTCGCCGGAGCACGTCACGCTGGAGCAGGCACTCGCGCTCCTTGCGTTCCCCAAAGTGCTCGGCATGCACGGCGGCGAGGAGGTTTCCGTGGTGCTGGGACGCTTCGGTCCGTACATCAAGAACGGCAAGACGACGGTGTCCGTCGGAGACAAAGACCCCTCGCTCCTCACCTTGCGTAATGCCGTGGCGATGATGGAGGAAGCGCTGGAGCGCAAGAAGAAAGCCGCTGAGCCCTTGAAGTCCCTGGGAAAAGATCCGGTTTCGGGGAGTGACATCTTCGTGAAGGACGGCCGCTTCGGACCCTACGTCACGGACGGCACGACCAATGCGTCGCTCGGCAGGAAGTTCACGCCGGAGACGATCACTCCCGCAGATGCCGCGGATCTGCTGGAGAAGCGCCGCGGGGTTCCCAAGAGGGCATGGAAGGGGAGGAGAAAGAGTGCGTGAGCGGCGTCATTGCGCTTGCGATTGGAGCGTGCGAGCCTCGTCCGCCATATTCTTCGCGATCGTTTGCAGTTGGGATGCGAGGGTTTCCAGAGACGGTGAAAAGGCTTTCGCTTGATCCGCAAGGTCCCACGCTTCCTTCGTACGACGGACCGTCTCGTCGAGATTGCCCGTCATGCCCGCTTTGTACGCGAGGACGATCGATTGGAATCCCTCCGAAATTTTGACGGCTCCTTTGATCAAAGGTTCATCCGGTCTGCTCGTCAGTGCGCCGCGCGCAGCGAGCATCGCGCGCGCCGAAGCATAGCTTGCTTGTTCCACATTCCTGGCTTCGATCATCTGCAGGACATTGATGATGTCGGATTCCGCTTCCGAAAGGAGTGCTTGCGTCCGTCGACCCTGCTTATACATCAACAATCGATAGATCAAATTGGCGGTATCACCTCGCGTGAGCGGACGGCCCGGATCCATGAGTCCGTCCTGTCCGATCTGCACCATGGAGAGCGCGATGCCGAGACGTACGTAGGGATAGAACCACTCACCGGGATTCTGTACATCCGGAGCGAGCGGGAGACGCAACTCGCCGTAGGAGGTCAGCGGTTGTTCTTTGTTTGCGAGCTGCGAGAGTTTCAAAAACTCCGCCTTGTTGACGGTGCGTGTCGGATAGAAAGAGAACGCTTGCGGCGGGCTGTCAATCATGGCCAACGTCGTGCGCGCCGCTTCGATGTACCGTGCGAACCAAGCGTCTCGGGGAACGTCCGCAAACACCGACGTATCGAGCGGCAACTGATCGGGAGCCACGAGTGGAGCCACAATCATCTTGACCGCTTCGGCGCGATTCACCGGTTGATTCGGTTTGAACGTACCGTCGGGAAACCCTTGCACGTATCCCTGTTCTTTCAGGTACATCACGGCTTGATGGGCGGGATGCCCGGCCGGCAGATCGGAAAAGGATGTTTGCTGGGCGAGCGCAGGGGGAGTGCCTGCCAATAGTGTCCAAGTGATGAAGGAGAGTGTGGTGAACATGATGAATGGGAAAGTGGCGCCATTCTAGCATCGAAAGTGCATATTGGCCGAATAAAGCCCTTGCACATTGTATGGAGGCGTATCTTGTGTCATGCAACATATAGACAAATAAACATAATAATGTTATAATAGTTACACAAATAAACATGTTTTCACAAACAAGCAAGTACAGGCTGTTTCCTTCTCTGGCATACGTGTACGTGTGCGCCGCACTCCTGATGCCGAGAGCAGCTTTAGCTCTGGAGAGCGACGACTATTTGCTTTCCACACAGTCATTCGGTGATGCGGTGGTGGGGTTGTCCGGTTCGGATGATTTTGATTCGTTTGCGCGTTTGGATGCGTTCAATCGCAGCGGGGTGAGCGAAGACTTTATCGTCGTGCCGATCTACTTGGATGCGGGTGCACATGCCGGTTCAAGCGAGAGCAGTGAGTCAAGCAGCAGCGTCGCGTCCTCGTCGGATACGTCTGACGATACGTCCCGGGATGATGGCGGGGGCGGCGGATTCCATCGGTTTTCCACTTCTTCTTCCTCCTCTTCCTCCTCTTCATCCTCTTCCTCTTCTTCCTCCGAACGATTCCACTTTGGGGCGCCCGTGGCATCTTCCTCCCGCAGGGGCATACGGCCGCCGACCGGTCAGATCGCAGTGCCGATGTCCGTGAGCAGTGTGCCTGCGATGTCACAGGCGATCATGGACGGCCGATCTTCTTTTGACGCATCGTCGATGTCATCGACGGATGCCTCTGAAGCATGGCCCGTGGAACGCATCGTGTCGAAGAGGTGTCGATGCATCACGATTGTGTATCTGATCTTGGCATTCATGGGAGGCGTACTCATTACCTGTGCGAGCATCGCGAGATCCCTGCAACTGCGTCGGAGGAAATGGCTGCGTCGGTTCGTCCTGCTTCTGGGCATCCTCTGCACGTTGGCGAGCTTCAGCCCGTTTTTGCCCGAGCTTCTGATTCCGCGTGCGGACGCCGCCACGACGGTGCCGCAACAGTATGTCTATAACGGACATCTCCTCACCAAGGACGGCGTCCCCGCGACCGGCACGTTCTCCATTCGATTCAGCCAATGGCGCAGCGAGGACAAACTGGATGGGGATAGTTTACCGGACGGTTCCATCAATGAAGCGGCGGCGGAGTATACCTCTTGGTCGGAAACACACGCAGTCACGCCCGATGCGCGCGGATTTTTCTCCGTCGTGCTCGGAGCGTCGTCACCGCTTCCCACGGCGTCGGACATCGATCTCTTCCTGCAGGTGGACGTCAAACCGGTCGCCGCACCCGATGCGTCGTACCAAATGCTGGATGTGAATGTGGGAGATCCGGCGAAAGATCGTTCTCCGATTCTCTCTCTCCCGTTCACACGCAACGCGGATCTTCTCGATTTTCGCGATATCGGAACGGGGAGCGGTTCCATTCCGCTCCTGGGGAGCGGCGGGACATTGCCCGTGGAGATGGTGCCGGGCGGAACGAACGCCGGCTCGTTTGTCATGGACGCGAACGATTCCGAGACCGAACGCATCGATCTGCAGTTTGGTACCGATCTTGCGAAAACACTGTCGTACGATCTCCTCAACGGACGATTCACCTTCAATGATGATCTGCGCATCGAAGGAGATCTGACGGTGACGGGACTCATCAACGGCGTCGACATCGCCAGCTTGCCGGGCGGTGATCGGGAGCGGACGGTGCAACTTTCACTGCATCCGCAGTTTCCCAATGCAAGCTACCAGGCGGACGGCACGAATAACGTGGGGCAGCTGGTCGTTGATTTTGATGATGTGGCGAAGAAGAATGCCTATCTGTGGACGAGTACGCGCACCACGCTCCAAGACTACGCGATTCAATTGAAAGTGCGTCTCCCCGCGGCGTTTCTTCGTTGGGAGGAAGAACCGCTGCGCGTCGAATACCGGTCTGCGACGGCGAATGCCAGCGAGAATGCGCTCTCCGTGGCGGTGTTCGATACGGCAGATCAAGCGGTGAGTCTCACGGGGACGGCGTCCGATCTTGCGTCCGCTTCTTGGGCGATGGCTGATCTCGGATTTGCGGGAACACCCACGTGGACGCCGGATGGAGATGTTCTCTTCGTCTTCACGCTTGCCGCGGTCGACAGCGCACAGATGCAGTTGGGGAGCGTGACGCTCCGGTATGTCACCTTCGGTGAGTGAGGTGGTGAAGAGTATTATAAGAAAATCATAATATTTTTCGTCAATTTTACGTGGTTGGTAAAACCTGCGGCACTATGGTATAGTAAGCGGAAACGTTTTCCTACAACACATGCACACATACCAACACCTTTCGGTTCCCAAGCGGGTTATCGCACTGTGCGCGCTGATCGGCATGCTGACGCCACAGCTCACATGGGCGGCTGTTTCCTCGTGGAATCCGACGCTCCTCGTGAATACGGAATCGTTTCAGTCCATCGATGACGGAGACGGAACGACGGACATCGAACTGCGCTTCGGCGGCACGCTCAATGAGAAACTCCTATGGAATCGCACGAAGGAATCGTTTCAATTCACCGATGATTTGAGCGTCCTGGGTACGCTCTCCGGTTCTGCGCTCCAGATTGACGGCAATGCGAACGTGACCGGCAATATAACCGGAAGCGGCACGATGTCGATCGAAGGGGCGGCGTACTTCGGGTCGACGGTGAACGCGGTCGGCGATATGACGACGCAAGGGCGTCTCTCCGGTGCGACCCTGCGAGTGAGCGGAGATGCGGAAATCGACGGAGCTCTCTCCGTGACGGGCGCGATGCGCACCGATGACAATCTGACGATCAACGATGACCGAACGACGGGCGCGGACGCGACGCTGACATTCGGCAATCAAACCGCCAATCAAACGTTGAAATTCGTGCATGCCACGCAGCAGTTTCAATTCAGCAAGGACGTGTCCGTAGTCGGCAATCTCTCCGGTTCCACCCTGACGGTGGACGGCGCGATCACGTGGGGCGGTCAGGTATTGAATGCGCCCGGTACGCAGAGCGCGGGGACCTTCTTGAAGACGGATGGCGCCGGAAATTTGACATGGGAGGCCGTCACAGTCGGCAATGGCAGCGGCGGTATTCTCTCCCTGCATCCGGAGTATCCCAATGCCGTGTACTTCTCGAGCGGCGCCAGCTTCATCGGACAGCTCTCGGCGTCCGGCGGCACGGCGGACATGGAGAATTATTACCATTGGGCTACCACGAAGGCCGGATTGCAGGATTACTGGATCAGCGTGCGCGTGCGGCTGCCGGATAACTTCGGTTCGTGGGATCCGGTGAAGCCGATCGAACTGCGGTATCGCACCGCTGATGGTACAGCCGACAACAACCATGTAACGTTGCGAATGAAGGATACAGAAAATGCAGCGGTGGCTCTGACCGGAAACGAAGGGCTCGCAAACGCGTCCTTCACGACGGCGAATATCACGCTCTCCGGCGGGACATGGGCGCCGAAAGGGTACATCACCGTGTATATCAAACTCGCGGCGCTCGCGACGAAGTTTGCCGAAGCCGGTTTCCTGAATCTGAATTTCGAGACGACGACGCCGTAAGAGGGTGTTGAACAAGCTCGTGTCGCTGCTTCACGGCTCGTCTTCGGCGAGCCGAGGATCGCACCTCAGCATGATACTCTTCCTTTCATCGCTTCATCGTGCTTATGGCACTTTTTCACATGCTCAGGGAGCAGATTAGAATCCGAAGAGGTGGAAGAAATGTTGTTTGACGGTGGAGACAGCTCCGAAGAACCAGTGGGTGGTGTTTCCTCCGTTGATACCCCCGGGCAATGCATCGAGCTCTTGCCCGCCGGATGCATCGCTGTCCTTCACGTTCACGTAATCGATAGTCTGTGAGCCGTCGGGATCGAGGACCAGTCGGGCGGCGCTTCCATCCGCCTGGCTGCGGATGCTGAGGAGATTATCGACCGTTCCGCGGAGGATGAGCGCTCCGCTGACCGTCACCATTCCGTTCGGATCGAACGTCAGCGTCTTGGGCGTCGAGGTGGTTTTGGAGAGCGTGTGGAAGAGTGTGAACCCCGAGAGTGTCTGAGAACCGCCGTCCAATTCCACCGTGCCGCTGCGTTTCACAAATCCTCCCGTTCCAGATTTGTTGATCCACGATCCGCTCAGCGTTATCCCATAGTTGCTCGCGGAGACGTCGAGGATGCTTTGGTCCTCGATGATCAAATCCCCGTTCAAGTCGAGTGCGGAACCGAGGGTGTACGTGCCGGACATCGTGGTCTGCGAAACCCCCGCGCAGGAAGCGCTGACGTCGATATCCCACTTGCTGCTCAGGTAGCACTCGAGCGTCGTGAGCTCGTTTCCGGTGAGGACTCTGTTGTAGATGATGATTTCCGCGATGTCACCGACGAGCGGCTCATTGTATGCGCCGCAGACGCCGTTGCCGGTAGAGCCGCCGAGGCAGAGGCTCTCGGGAGTGCCAACGTACGAGGAATTGTCCGTTTCGTTGGTGGCATTGACGTAGAATGCTGAAGCACTGCCATTGTTCGTTGCCCCGGCGATGGCAAATTCTCCATTGGAAGCAGGGTTTTCTCCTTGGCTGGCTACCCAGCCATTCGCGTAGTGGCTGTGCCAACCGTCGTAAGGACTGCCAAAACCAATGAACCAGTTTGCGCTTCCCTGAATCGCTCTCCTAGTGCCGCCGAGACTGGTCGTATTGTACACGATATAGATCGTGTAGGGGGCGGCGGAAATCGTTTCGTCGATGTTCATGCCGTCGTTGGCGTCGAAGTTGATGACGGTGCGGCCGCTGCCTCCGCCCACACGGATATCCGGCTGGTAGAGGCTGTTTGTCGGGGGCCGAGCATGGTTGCCTTTGCCCGACTTGTCGTACCACATGACGACCCCGGTGCCGCTCAGGCGCAGTGTGGAGCTGTCATCGGCGTCCAGCCAGACGATGAGGCCGTTGCGGTCGATGTCCTGCACGCCTCCGAAGGACACAGTCGGAAGGCTGTCTCCGGTGGTCGTGATCGTTCCTCCCGTGCCGATGTTCGTGAAGGAGAGTGCGCCCGTTCCGGAGAACGTCCCCTCGGCGCTGTCGAAGTTCCGGATGACCGACCCCGTGTACGCCTCGAGCGAGAGCGTCCCGTTGATGTCCAGATCGTAGAGCTCCACGTACTTCCCCGGCCGGAACGTGCTGCCGGTCCAGATGAGGAGTTCGCCCGCGTTCATCGTGAGGACGTTACTGCGCACGTTGTAGAGGAGGGTGATCCCTGTTTCCGTTGCGTTGTCGGCGATAGCGAGGTGCGCCGTAGTGAGCGGAGGCGCGTTGGCGTCGCTCCCCGTATTGCTGCGCAGAATCAGCCGGTTTTGGTACAGATGCACGCCGGTCATGGAGCTCCCGCTTCCCCGCGTCACCGTCATGGCCGGAACAGTCGCGCCTTTGAGGAAGAGCGTCACGATGCTGCCTCCGGTCAGCGTTCCTGCATCCAGCGTGTACTGGCCTCCGGCGTCGGTCGTGTCCTGTCCGGAGACGGCGCCTCCGTTCACGCTCACGCCGACGAGCGCGTTTGCGAGGACCGTGGAACCCTCATCGGTATAGACCGTGCCGGTGATGCTCTGGGACGTCGCCCCCGCCGTGATTTCCACGCCGTTCGTCATGCAGGTCAGGTTCTGCCCGCCGCCCGTGTCCCTTATGCGGATATCCAGGATGCCGTCCGCCCCCGGATCGCCGGTTTCGCAGTCCGTATACGTGATTTCCCCCGGCGGGAGGGAGGAATAGAAGACCGCATCACAGCCTTCGATGGTCACCTCGACGTTGTCGTACGTGTACTCGTAGCCGCCGGTCCCGAGCCCGTTGGACAGCCAGACGCGGACGTTATAGGTCCCCGCATTGAGTTCCGTCCGGAAGGTAGCGTCCGACGTGGTATGCGCGTCGCGCAGGAGATAATCCCACCCCGAGGAGGGGCGATCGGCAGCTGCGACGCGTGCGGACCACCCGTAGTGGCGCGTGGTGTTGTACGTATCGCGCGGCCCTACTCCGGTGTAGCCCTCCATAATGTACGTACCGGCATTACCGAAGTCGAAGTAGAGCGGCACCGCCAGCGCCTGCGCTTTCTCTGCAAAGCACGCTGCCGTACACAGCGCTGCGATGAGCAGTACCTGTTTTCCTGCAGCGATCAACGGAGCGTCTGGGCTACGCATCGACGTCGATTGTAGCAGACAGTGGGGCAGAGAACGGGATCAATATTTCCGTATCCCGTTCAGCTGGATCGTCAGTCCCGATCCGGCGAACGTCGAGCCGATCTGATCAATATCGATAGAAAGCTCCGATCCCGCCGCGATGGCCGTGTCGCTGAAGGATGCGCCTCCTCCTCCAGTCACCGAGCCGTCGTCGATTTGCGGACGCGTGGAGAAGAGCGTCGTTCCGGCTTCGTTGATGTCCACGATGATTGCCGCACCTGTCGGGGCTCCAGCGACGCGGAGGTTCACGGATGTTGCCGTCATGCCGAAGGGCATCGTGACGGTGGCACTCTGCCTTGTTCCAAGGGCGGCGGTGCCATCGATGTACCACACCATGGAACCGACGGGGTTCCTCCATTCCGGCGCGCCGGACGTGCGCGAGACGAGCACGGATCCCGAGGTTGCCGATTGTGATCCAAGAAAATCATATGCATGGAGCGTCGCTCCGGAGATGGTGCCGTCGACTTCCAGTTTCGTTTCGGGAGCAGTGGTGCCGATGCCGATGTTGCCGGTTGCGAAATCAATCGTCATTCGATCGGTTGGCGTGTACACGGTATCCGGGGTAATGCCGGTATCTCCCGAGAACCGAAATTGCCCCGCAACTTTTCTGAATATGCCGGGGCTGGAATATCTGGCCTTCCAACCGAAATCATAATCCGTATCAAATCCAATTTGCTGGTTATCGACGCCGTAGCTCAATATCGATACGGGCCCTGCATCATTTGCTGTAATTTTCAGTTGTGAAATATTTGGTGTCGCCCCCGAATTGAGATGGAAGAGATTGTCGGGAGTGGTCGTCCCGATGCCGACGTTACCGCCGCCCGATTGCAACACCAGATTGCCCCAGGCGCCTCCGCCGGCGGTCAAATTATCGATTTCTCCGTACGTATCTCCGCTCGCAGCCCCGTGACCGAATCTCAGCAGAGAGCCAGCCGATAGGAAGGAGAAGGTGTCGGTGGTGACGAAGAGACCATTCTGCGGATTGCTGGCGAATCCCCTCACTTCCAAACGGGTATTCGGACTCGTCGTACCGACGCCGACGTTGCCCATGAAGTAGTTGTTGCCCGCTCCGTTTTGCGTCAGGAGCGCACCTGAAATAGTACCCTGCACTTCGAGCGTCGTTTCCGGGGTGTCCGTTCCGCCGATGCCGATGCGGCCCAGTCCCGCGTGGAAGAAGAAAAAGTTTTCCTGCGTATCGCTCTCCATGCGGACGTGACCGGCATCCGTTCCCTCTTCATTGAAGACAGCGACGTCATTGAATGTCGCGCGGCCGTCCGTCGTGAACGCGCCGGAAGAGGTGAGTGCTTGTTCCGCGTGGAGGATGGCGCCGGAGAGCGTGTTCATGATGCGCAGTCCGAACGTGTTCACATCGCCTCCCTCCACATCGATGACGAGTGCGCCCGTCATCGTGTCTCCCGCTTGATTGACGTACAGAGTGTCTGCGATTTCTCTACTCAATCCACCCGCTCCTCCTTCGTCCGTTCCACAGATCAGCACCCCGTTTTCATCGGTATCGATCGTATTGCAGTTTTTCAAATCGGAAACGGTGAGTGAGGAGCCGGAGAGCGTTCCCATCACTTCCAGATCGTCATTGAGTTCGAATTGTTCGGTTTCCCGATTGAACAGGAGCGTTTTATTCAACCCTTCGCCGAATTTCAGTGTGGGATTCCCGGCGTCATCGGAATCATCGATCACTTGGAATGCCTCTGTGTTCACCAAGAAGAGAGGATTGCCGGAGGCCGCGGCCGCACATGTTGCCGGCAGATCTGCGAGCATGTTCTGCAGGAAGAGCGTGAGCAGCAGGATGCCGACCCATGTGCGCATGCGGAAGCCGGTACGGATGTGTGTTTTTTGTTGCATATGCAATGAACGTTCTATTATATCATAAAACAGATTCTTTGTCTCCCGGCAACTCTTGTGTAATCATCAAAAATATTGCTTGAGTCATTGGATGGGTGCATTGCAGGGTGGAAGGGGTGGAGGAGAGAAGACGCTCTTTCCTCGCCTTTTTCCACTTCTTCACCTCCGCTTCCCGCCGCAGCGCATCGCCGAGGGTGGGGAACTCCTCGGCATACACCATGCGCACCGGAAGACGCGAGCGGGTGTACTTCGCGCCTTTTCCGCTGTTGTGCGCCGCCTCGCGAGCCTGCAGCTCGTTGCATGCGCCGCAGTAGAGCGACCCATCGGCGCAGCGAGCGAGGTAGAAGAAGGGCATGGCGGCACTGTAGCAGGATGTATGCGTATTGCGGTATGATGAGTGCGGTATAGGCGCTTAGCTCAGTTGGTAGAGCGTCGGTCTCCAAAACCGAAGGTCGTAGGTTCGATCCCTACAGCGCCTGCCACGTCGTTCGCGAACGACGTGGCCTGCCATGGAATGGGAAAGCAAAATCTGCTATACTGGCTCGATGCACATAGAAATCGATATTCCGCGTCCGGGGACCCTCGTCCTTCTCATCGTGGCAACGGTGGGATGGGTGCTGTGGGCGTCCGGTGCGGTGGGGGCGATGGGAGGCAGGGTCTCGGAAGAGCAAGTCGTGATCCGCGCGGCGGAAACGCAGATTCGTGATCTGCGCATCGAACAGGAAGTCTTGCATCGGCGCGAGTCCATCCTGCGCGAGGAACTCGATGCGCTGCAGAGTGAGATCGACCGGACGTTCGATGAGGAGCTGATTGTGGAACTGACGGACACTCGCGCCCGTCTCGTGGCATTGCTGGGGGACAAACGAGCGGCGGAGCGGGAAATCCTCGCGTCGCTGCGGCAGATCTGGGAGGCGCAGGCGTTCACGCTGAGCATGCGCGGGGAGGCGGATGGTATCGGTCCCGTGGCGTTCGTCTGGCCGGTGGAACCGCTGCTGGGGATTTCCGCCACGTTCGATGATGACGGCTACGAGGAGCGCTTCGGCATGCCGCACAAGGCCATCGACATTCCCGTCGCGCAGGGGTCGGTGGTCACGGCCGCCGCCGACGGCGTCATCGCCAAAGTGTCCGATAACGGACTCGGTTTCAATTCCATCGTCATTCGTCACGCGAGCGGCTATGCCACGCTCTACGGACACGTTTCCGCGTTCCTGGCGGAAGAGGGGCAGGAGGTGCGGGTGGGTGATCCCATCGCGCTCAGCGGAGGACGGCCCGGTACGGCGGGCGCGGGGAATCTGACGACCGGTGCGCACCTGCACTTCGAGGTGATCAAGGACGGGGCGCAGACGGATCCGTTGCCGTTGCTGGAGGCGCCGCGGGAACATCGTTGATCTTCGGCGCGAAGCATCGCTGCATGATGACTTGCGCCGCCTGTTCGTGTCTGCGCACCATATCCAGCCGAATTTGTCCCGGGTGTTCTGCAGCGGTATCGATGACCAGCGATCCGTACCGCAGAATGTAACTCATGCTGCTGGGGTAAAACGGTTTGACGTTGGTGATGGCCGAAAACTGCACTTGGTTGATGCTGCGGCCCAGCAGATGTTGATTTTGGAAAATCAGACGATAGTTGGTGACGTACAGAACGTCGTAGCTGAAATCGAGCCACGTCTTCCACAGGAAGATGAATGCGAAGAGGAACAGTCCGACGGAGAGTGCGAGTCCGATGATATTTCCCTGCGTGATCAGGAGCAGACCGATGCCGAACGTGAGAGCGAAGAGCGGCGGAATGACGCCGAGGAAGAGAACGACCGGACTCTTGGTGACGATGTATGCCACCGATTCCCCCTCCACCAATTGCATGCCCCGCTGCATGGCGTCCGCTTCGTCATTCTCGGCGGCCGCTTCGATTTCCGCCAGCTTGAAGAGGCGCAGGAGACGCAGCACGCGAATGGCTTCGGTGCCGAAGATCCCTGCGTAAAACGGGATGATGGAGAGCAGATCGACGATGCCGAAGAAGGAAAAGATGTACTGCAATCGACGGGGTGCGGCGTAGATGCGCAGGAGGTACTCCATGGTGAAGATGCCGATGATCACCGCTTCCAGGATGTGCGCGCCCGTCGTAAAACTGCCGAATGTCGGGAAGTATTCGAGCGGCACCAGTGCCACGGAAATCAAAATGAAAATGATCAACAGGAAATTGAACGCGTGTCCCGCTCTTCCTTTTCCATTGTGCAGCACATCCCAGAGGATGATGCGAATATGTCGCCGTTTCTCGTGCGGGGAGAGATTCATCGGGATCAGTATGCCCTCTTTTTTGCGGGAAGAAAGCCGGTTTCCATTGCTTGTTCCCCGGCAAAAGCATCGGTCATGCCTGCGACGTAATCTTTCACCGCTTCGGGCAGAGTGCCGCCCGTTCGTGCGTGCAGCGCTCGAATTTTGTCGTCGGGGCGTCGCAGAAATCCCTCGCAGAGCGCCGTGACGATGCGCTTGCCTTCTTCGGCTCTGCGGCGGACGACGGGGTGCAGGTAGAGGGTGTCAAAGAGGAAAGTGCGCAATGCAGCCATGCTTCGTTGCATGGAAAGGGAGAACACGATGTGTTCCCCGGAATGCGCCAGTAAGTCGTTGCTCATCATGTCGATGAGAGCCCCGCGCAGGAAGGTACCGCGGGATAGCGCGCGTTCCCCGGCCTCACGCGCGAGCGGTATCGTCATCAGTGCCTCCATGGAGAGCAGTCCCGCGTGCAGTCCGTCGTCGCAATCGTGCGAGAGGTACGCGATGGCATCCGCGTGGTTGGCGATGTCCGCTTCCAGCGAATGTCGAATCGTCTCCGAGTGTTTCAGCACTCCTTCTTCCACTTCCCGATGGAGGTTGAGTCCCGGCACAGAGGTCGCGTGCTTTTCCAGGAGCGTCAGCACGCGGAAGGATTGTTCGTTGTGTTCGAAGTGTCCACCGTGCTGCTTCATCCACGCGTCCAGCGCGTCTTCGCCGCTGTGTCCGAACGGCGGATGGCCCAGGTCATGCGCCAGCGCGATGCACTCGACGAGATCTTCGTTGAGACGAAGCGCTCGTGCCAGATCGCGCGCAATCTGCGCCACTTCCATCGTATGGGTCAACCGCGTGCGGACGTGATCGTCTTCGCCCGTCACAAATACCTGCGTCTTCCCCTGCAGGCGCCGGAACGCCGTGGAGTGAATGATGCGGTCGCGGTCACGTTGAAACGGAAACCGCACGGTATCCTCGGGTTCCTGCACCCTGCGTCCCAATCTCCCCTCATGGGGCACCGCCAGCGGGGAGAGGAGGGCATTTGCCTGCGCGATGCGATCGGCGAGGGGAAGCATGGAAGAATCATTCTACGCGCCACACCGTTCTTGTGCCATTCGTCTCAATCAATCATGTCCCAGGCAACCGTTGCGACAGAAACGCTTCATCCTTGGATTCCCAAGGGGGTGACCGCACCCCGCACCTTTCCGGGTGGGGACGGGAATGAATGGCAGATGCCATCCAAGCGCGTGTACCGTGCGAAAGGTGCGGGGGATTGAGCCTCCCATAAGCGCTGATAGGAAGAAACAATATTCTGTCCTGACGCATCCCCGAGACGGGGGAAGTATAGGAAAGGTGCGGGAGAGGGTCGAGAAAAATCACTTGCATGTACGGTGTACAGTCGTACACTGCTTTCTATGACAATTTCATCTTCTCCCACTGGCAAAGGCATCGTGCTCTTTCAAGAAAAATATGTGCGTCGACATTGGGATGACGAGCGGGAGCTGTGGTACTTCTCCATCATTGATATCGTTGAAATATTAACTGATTCCACGAATCCTCGGCGATACTGGAGTGATCTAAAGATGAAATTGAGCAAGGAGGGCAGTGAAGTGTACGAAAAAATCGTACAGTTGAAAATGACAGCGCCTGATGGAAAAGAGCGGGTAACAGATTGTTTTTCGACGGAAGATCTTTTGCGTGTCATCCAATCCATCCCGTCACCCAAAGCCGAACCGTTTAAAATTTGGCTGGCGAAAGTCGGCTACGAACGGATGGAAGAAATGGAGGATCCGGAATTGACCTTCGAGCGGGCGATGCGCACGTACCTGCAGAAAGGGTATTCCAAGGAATGGATCAATCAACGGTTGAAGAGCATTGAAATCCGCAAAGAACTGACGGATGAATGGCGGGAACGCGGAGTGGAAGAAGGGCGGGAGTTTGCGATCCTGACGGACGAGATTACTCGGGCATGGTCCGGCAAGAACGTGCGTGAATATAAGCAGTTCAAAGGTCTCAAGAAGGAGGGGTTGCGCGATCACATGACGAATCTGGAACTGGTGCTCAACATGCTGGCGGAAGCGACGACCACGGAAATTTCCAAAGAGAAGAAGCCCGTGACATTCGATCAGAACAAGAAGGTTGCGAAGCGAGGCGGCCAAATCGCCGGAAATGCGCGCAAGGAAATCGAAGCGGAGACGGGAGAGAAGATTGTATCCCCGAAAAATGCGAAGGAATTGGGAGGCGGTGATCGGAAAGGGTTGCGGTGATATTGGTCCCCATTATGCGGCATCAGATCGAGAAACCAGAAAGTACGTTTTCATGACATTCGCATCGCTCTTCTCCAGAGAAAAGAGTGGCCGCAGCTCCTTTTCAAATGCGTGCGTGGTCGGCACATTCTGTCTGGTTCGACCGAGATAGCCTTCCATTTCAACCATCGTTGTACAATCCGGATGTGCGGTATTCGGGAAATCCAGAACGATTCTTCCTTGAGGCTTCATCACTCTGTGCAGTTCTTTCAATGCTGTGCGAATGTAAGCGATATCGAAATACTCCACTATGCCGATGACCGCACAGATATCGAAGAAATGATCGTCAAACGGCATGTGCGCCATGTCTGCGACGGCGAGACCGCCGATGTTCACTTGGTGATTCTTCACAAAGTTCTGCGATGCTTCGATGAGTTTCGGGCTGATGTCGATGCCGTAGTAGGTCGATGGCCACGCGGCGAGATTCCTGGTCATGAGGTTGGCGCAGCATCCCACATCCAGAAAACGCATGCCGGCTTGCGGCTGCAGATACTCGCGGATTTTGGCATCGCCGCTGCCGCCGTCCGGCATGTGCAACAGTGCTTTGAATCGTTTGTATCGATCGGACTGTTTGAATTCCTCCGGCAGCAAATCTTCGTCTTCGACCCCCGCGAAATACCGATCAACCGTTTTGTCGTACGCGTCCCGGATGATGCGGAGTTGATGATGCATGGGGAGTACAGCGTATCGAACCCTGAGGGGATGGCAAACAGGAGTCTACATTGCAGTTTACTGACGTCTGTAAATTAATTGGAAGCAGCGTCGATCCTCTCTGACTGGCACATACGAATGAACGAAATTACGCATCAACGAAAGAACGAATCAACGAAGTAACGCTGCGGCCAGCACGTTCGTCCATCCCTCTTTCACTCTGTCCCGATCAGTGCCGCGATAGGACCAGTAGAGATCATTGTTGCACTTGGTGCACTCGGGGCTGCGTTCGATGTTGCTCGTTCGTACGCCGCTTTCCGTGAGTTGCCAATGTGCGACGGCTTGCAGGTCGACGCGGTGATCATCGAAGAAGTAATCGGGGATGCCGGGAAGTTCCGTGCGCGGATCGGAAAAATGTGCGCAACGCTTGCAGAGCGACGGACCGCAGCCGACGAGGAGATCGGCGGGATGCGAGTGGAAGTGATCGTGGAACGTTGCGATGAACGCGGGAATCGCGCCATGCACGAGCCCGCGCCAGCCGCAGTGGAGCATACCGAGCACGTTTGTTGCGGGATCGAACGCGAGGATGCTCTGGCAGTCCGCGGTGCGAATCGTCAGGAACAAGTCGGGCGTATCGGTGACGAATCCGTCGGCTTGTTCCGTGCGCGAGGTCGGTTCCTGTACGATGATCGTATGGTTGCCGTGCACTTGATGCAGCGACGCGATGCGGTCGGTGTGCAGGAGCGTGCGCAGTGCATCATCGCCGTTGACGGCATCGGCTCTCGTGCAGAGCCGCACGGCGAGACGGTCGGCGAAGGGGGCGAAGATGTGGAAAGGGGAGTCGATCATGGGAAGACGAAGATGAAAAGATGACAAGGACTGCGAGGACTACAAGGATTACATGGGCTTCAAAGAATCCAAGGACACGATACAGATAGCATGCACACCCCATCCAGCAGTTCCTTGTCTTCCTTGTCTTCCTTGTCCTCTTTGTAGTCTTTGTCATCCTTCAAATCTTCTACCCCCTACCCCCTACTCCCTCATCAGCAACGGAATCATCTCAATCACTTCCCGCGCCGTGAACACGCTTTGCCCCTGCGCCGACAGATGCTCCGCCGCTTTCTTGATGATCGTCGATGCGCGGATGGCCGACCGGGGGAGTGCTTCTCCCTGCGCGATCAGTCCAGCGATGAGTCCGGAAAGCGCGTCTCCCGTGCCGCCGACGGTGAGCCCCGCAGTGCCGCCCCTGCTGTCCGTGAGGGTTCCATCCGGCGCGGCGATGCGATCGACGGGACCTTTGAGGAGGATGGTGACGCCGTGATTTACCGCCGCTTGCATCAGTCCGTTTTCGGGAATGCCCATGCGTTCCAGTTCGCCAAGATGCGGAGTGAGGACAGCTGCTTTCTCCGTCACGGCGTCCGGGGTTTCAGGTTGCAGCGCAGAGGCATCCAGCACCAGCGGGCACAGCGCTCCGCCGATGAGGTGCGCGATGGCGCGCAACGTCTCCGGTGTCCGATCCAATCCCGGTCCGATGACGGCGCAGTCCATGCTCGCGAGCAGTTCCAGGATGGGAGCGATGTCTCTTTCTGTCAGCGCGTCTTCTTCGAAAGTGCGCACCTGGAAATTGAGCGACGTGTGTTTGGCGACTTCTTCATGACAGGGCGGGACAAAGAGGTAGAGCAAATCCGCGCCGGAGCTTTCCGCCGCCAGCGCCGAGAGGAGCGGCGCTCCGTGGATCCACCGCGATCCCCCGATGATCGCCACCTTTCCGTTTTCACCTTTGTGGGAAACAGGGGAGCGGGACATGGGAGGAGTAACGGAGTAACGGAGTAACAGGACGGGGGTTGGAGAATGGGTACGAATGTTTAGTCAGCTATTTCTCCGCAGTGGAAAAAGTAGGTACAACGATCGTGAGCATCCAGCGTGATCAGGTACACACCTTTGGAACATTTTTGAAACGGTGTTTCCCGGTACTCCACGTCATCCGCAAACAGATCCAAGACAGCATCGATGTCATGTGTTTGCCACGCGGAGGTGAAGTGCGCGAGCCGGGTTTCAATTATTTCCATGAGAGATGGAAGAGGAAGGAAAATTTTCATACTCTTTTGCAATCATTGTTTCCATCTTCCTCCGAAACTCCGTTTGTGAAAACTGTCGCGCATGATCGCGAATCTTCTGTCGATCCCACGTCATTGTGTCAAAGCGTTGCAGCGCGTCGCGGATGCTCTTTGTAGATTGCTCGGCGAAGAAGAGCCCGGTTATGCCATCAAGAATCGTTTCGAGTGCGCCGCCTTTGTTGAGTGCGATGACGGGCGTGCCGCAGGCTTGCGCTTCCAGCGGGACGATGCCCGCGTCCTCGTGCTGAGGAAACAGGAGAGCTTTTGCTTGCGCATAGAGCGCGGGGAGATCTTCGTCCGGTACGAAGCCGAGGAACGTGACGGTCGGCCCGGCAAGTTTCTTCAGTCTCGCTTCATCCTGTCCGCGTCCGGCGATCAAGAGCGGAAGGTGCAGTTCGTTGGCGAGTGCAATCAGCAAATCGAAACGCTTGTAGGGAACGAGGCGGCCGATCGCGAGGAATTGGGTATTGGGTATTGGGTAGTGGGTAGTGAGGGGATGCCCGAAGAAGCGATCATCCACCGGCGGAGGGATCACGATGCTCTCGCTGGCGTAGATGCGGGCGATGCGCTCCTGCGTCGTCTTGGAATTGGCAAGGAACACATCGACGCGTTTTGCGGTGGTCAGATCCCAGCGGCGCATGCGTGAGAGCATCCTTTTGACAGCCGGTCGCAGGAGTCGCGGTATGCCGAAATCACGCAGATATTCTTCTTCCATTTCCCACGCGTAGCGCATGGGTGTGTGGCAGTAGCACAGATGCAGTGTAGTCGAGGGAACGACGACGCCTTTGGCAACGGCATGCGATGAGCTGATCACGATGTCATATCCCGTCAGGTCGATGTCTTCGATCGCGCGCGGCATGAGCGGCAGCAGGATCTGGTGATTACTTGTCCATCGATAGATGTGCTGCAGTCGGGTGGTGCGGATGTCGGCATCGGCGAGCGGGCCCAGCTTCTCCCGCCGCGCCACGGTGGTGAAGAGGGGCGCATCCGGATACAGGGCATGCAACTGCGCAAGCACATGTTCGGCTCCGCCGAAGGTAGTCAGCCAGTCTGCGACGATGGCGAGACGCATGGGGGGACTCTATACTCTCTCCGATGCTCCGCAAACCGCGTCCTCTTCCCGAACGGTTCAATCGGCCGGTGACACCTCAGACGCGTCGTCTCGTCGAACGGCACCTGCACAGTCACAGTGAACATCGCGGCAAGCGTTGGCAGCGCACCGTGCAGCTCTGGCAGCGCAGAATGGAAGCGATCCGTGCGTTCATCGTCGGGTTTCTGCTGTTCGCCGTTCCCGCCACCATCGTCACCGGCATCGGCTTCCTGCTCTTCTCTTCCGTGCTGCACATCAAGGAAGTGCGCATTCCTCTCAGTGATCCGCGCATCAACGTGGAGGAGATCCAACACGGACTCGCCCCGCTCTTCGGACGGCATCTCTTCTTCCTGCCGTTGCACGAGGCGACCGCGCTGACACGGGAAGTCGTCCCCGATCTGCAGGATGTCATCGTCACCAAGCAGTACCCCGCTACGCTCGAAGTGCGGCTCACGCTCGAGCCCATTGTCGCGCGTCTGGCGATCGAAGACCCCAATGCCTCCGCCGAGAGCGGAGCCGCGCTTGCCGCGGGTCCCGCATTCTCCGATTTTCTCACCGTGGACGGTACGTACGTGACGTATGCCGATGCGCAGGTGCAGTCGGGCTCAGACCTCCTCCAATTGCATGTGGTGGACTGGGGCGTCCGCCCGTCGCCGGGCACGATGCTCCTGGAGCCGGAACTTCTCACCGCCATGAATACCGCCGAGACGATGCTCCGCGAGCAGTTCGATCGCGCCGTCACGCTGCGAACGGTGTATCTGCGGGGCCGGGAATACCATCTGGAAACACCGGCGCACACGTTGTGGTTTGATCTTCGCACGCCCATTGAGGAACAATTGGCGCGCTACCGAGTGTTCCTGCAGACGGAGGGGGAAGGAGCGGCCAAGAAGTACGTGGACTTGCGTCTGGTTGATAAAGTGGTGTTTCAGTAGAATTGCTCTTGCTTTGGCGGAAAAACTCTGCGCTCTTTTTTTCGGTCGTCCGTTTTCCGGAACGCTCCGCTCCGCTAGACTCCTCCGCGATGTTCGGATCAGTCCTCTCCGTCCTGCTGATGGGTATGGTTCCCGCATGGGGAACGCAGGCGAACGTGCGCGCGCTCTCGGGTGATATCCGGGTATCTCCTCCCGCCATCACCGATCGCATGTTCTCTGCGGATTTCCTCGCCGGTCTTTCGGCGTCGGGCGTCATCGTGACGGATCTTGAGAGCGGACAGATGCTCCTTGGCCGCGATGCAGACACAGCTCGTCCCATGGCCAGTCTCACCAAATTGATGACGGCGCTGCTCATCGTGGAGAACCATGCGCCGGAGGAGCTCGTGACGGTCCCGTCAGATATCGCCGACACGGAGGGGAATGTCGTGTACCTGTCACCGGGAGAACGCTTCAGCGTGGGAGATTTGCTGTCGGCGCTCCTCATTACGTCCGCCAATGACGCCGCCGTCACGCTCGCTCGCTTTCACAGCGGATCGACGGATGCGTTCGTGCGGGAGATGAACCGGCGCGCGCGGGAATTGGGACTCACGCACACCTCGTATCAGAATCCGGCGGGATTGGACGCACCTTCCCAGCGGAGCAGTCCGCGGGATCTGGCGTGGCTGGCGACCTTCGTCCTCACCAAACCTCCGATTGCCGATCGCATGTCTCTGTCCTTCGCACGGATCACCGGATCGCGTGGCTCCGTGCTGACCCTCACCCACACGCACGCGCTACTGGTCGATAACCCCGCCATCCTGGCGGGCAAAACCGGCACCACCGATGAGGCGGGACAGTGCCTCCTCTCCATCGTGGAGGCAGGAGACCGACGGTACGTCACCGTTTTGCTGCATTCCCAAGACCGTTACAAAGACGTGCGACAGATTCTTGCGAGCTTGCCGCGCTGATTTCCCCCATCACTTGCTTCAGAGCCCCCTTCGACACTGGCTGTCCCTCCGCATTCGCATCGTGTGCGTCACGATCTTCCTGGTCGGATCGCTGCTACCGCCCTACATCCCGCGGGAAGCGCTGGCGCAGACGGACGGGGAGGATAGCGTGGGGATGCCCTCGCAGTTTGTGCTCGTGGAGGACGGGTTCCTCATGAAATCGAGTTCACTCACGCAGCAGGGCGCGCGCCGCGCCTACGCCGAGGGGCTCATACATACCGTTCGGGAAGGCGAGAGTATCGAGCAGATCGCGGAACGCTACGGCATCAAACCCGATACCGTGCGCTGGGCCAATAAACTGGAGCGAAATGCTCTGCTGCAACCGGGTGATGAACTCATCGTGCTTCCCGTGGACGGCGTGCTGCACACCGTATCCCGCGGACAGACGCTTTCGCGCATTGCGGAACTCTACAGCGTGCCGGCGGAGGAGATCACCCGCCAGAACGGCGTCCAGGGAGGTTTCATCATCGCCGGGCAGGAACTCATTATTCCCGGTGCTTCGCCGATCGTCGCCGCGCCGCCTCCCCCCGTGCAGGTGGCCGTCACGCCGCCGCAACAGCGGCCGGGCACGACGCCACCCGTCGGTACTCCCGCGCAGACGCGCCCCGCGCCTCCGTCACCCGGTCGGCCCACGAAAACGTCGGCGGCTCCCACGACGGGCATTCTCCAGATGCCGTGCGAAAATTGCATCTACACGCAGTACTACCACGCGGGACACTATGCGGTGGATTTGCAGACGCGCGGCGGCGGTCCCATCTTTGCGGCGGAGGCCGGAACGGTCATTCGCGCAGAGACCGGTTGGAACGGCGGGTACGGCAATGTCATCGAGATCGATCATGGCAACGGTCTCGTCACTCTCTACGCGCACAACAAGGAACTCTACGTGTCCGTGGGGGAGCAGGTGACGCGAGGGCAGCAGATTTCTTGGATGGGGAATTCCGGTCGCGTGTACGGCAAAACCGGCATCCACATCCACTACGAGGTCCGCGTGCATGGCGTGAAGAAAAACCCCGTCCTGTACCTGAAATAGAGACAGTGCGGAGAACTATCTCCCTAATCGCACAAAGACAATATATTGCATTGAAATGCAAATAATGTTACAATGGTATAAATGCGAACACAGACATCCGATCCGGCAAACCAAGTCCCCGTTCAGCCCGGTCTCCCGGAAGAGCACATCGCCGTGGCCGTGATCCTGTGGGTCATCGTCGCAGCCGTCTTCGTGGTGGCGGCCAACGCGTGGGCGATGGGGGTGCTGTGAGATTGTGTCTTGCGTGCGTCCTTTGCCCGGTGCGGCACGGCCGAAAGCCGTCTTTTTAAACGGCATCGTCGCTTTCTCCAAAAAAGGGACACTGATTGGATGTGAGGATGGCGGGACTTCCTGAACGTGATGCAAACGTATGTTGTACTCGATTCAAATTGCCGAGCAGTCATCCTTGATTTCGGAGCCGCCTGCGCCGATCACAGACGGTATTGAACCGATCATGAAAGTGAGATCCCTCCTATTTTCTGCGATCTGCGCTCTCAATTCAGAACCTTCAGTTTGAAGCCGCAGCAGATGAGCGCTCAGTTGGAGCCGAGCGGCAGCAACAATGTCTAATGCAGGGCCTTCATTCTTCCATTGACTCACCTCATCACCCATAACATCATTCAATTCTATATCTATATTGTTGTCAATAGCTGGCGGGACCGACGGGACTCGAACCCGCGACCTCCACAGTGACAGTGTGGCGTTCTAGCCAGCTGAACTACGGTCCCACGAAGTGAAAAAAGAACAGAGTATCGGGTGAAGCTGGTGTGCCAGCTGCCTGCCCGACGTAGTCCGCGGCGGCGGACGAAGGCGGGAACTACGGTCCCAGAGAGTATGAAAATGGTGAATGATGGAGCAAACTTATCGGGTATCGGAGAAATGGCGTCACCGCGTCACTCCGACCCTCCAAAGCCGCGAAACTGTATCAGGCTTCGAGAACGGGTGCAATCCTCCTTTGGAGTGTTTTGCGGTGCACGAATATCCTGCACGCTATAGTCCGAGTTCGGCATGCGTTCCCATACGGAGGAAAAGCACGGTGCCTTCTTGAAGGCTGAGGAGAAGTACCCAGTTGTGCCGCAAATGAACATCCCACACTCCGGCGAATGGCCCTTGCAGGAGATGCGGATCGTATTGTGGAGGCGGTGGCCATGTATGCGCAATCGTCCTCACGAAAGCGTCGAATTTCTCCATGCTTTGCCCTGATTTTCGCCATTTCTGAACGTCTTTCAGAAATTGCCTGGAGAACTTAAGTTGCGGCATACAGGGCTTTGAGTGCGCTGTCGGCGTCGTCAAACGGACCCAAGGCTCCTGTGTCCTCCAATGCATCGGTCACAATTTTTTGGGTTTGCGGGGACGCAATGCGCAGAGCGGGGAGGGAGAAGGGGAGCGTTTGGTTGAGTGCGACCTGTGCATAAAACAATCGAATGGCCGAGGAGGTATCGAGACCGAGAGCGGAGAGCACCGCTTCCGCCTCTTTTTTCAATTTGGCCGGAATGCGAATGTGGAGACTGGCGGAACCTTTCTTCATGTACACATGATAACCGTTTGTGTTGCTCGATGCAAGGTATGTTCAACCATGGTGGATGCTTCCATGAGATTTGCGGGTCTCTGTGCTATGCTGCCATCCCATGCCATTCATCCTCTTCGTCTTCGCTCTCTTCCTCCTTGGGCTCCTGGCGCTGCGGGTGCTGCGGTTGATAAAAACCTCGCCGCTGGGCGCCGATGAACCGGTGCGGTTTCCGCCTCTCTTGGGGTGGAGCCTGGCGCTGGCCGTCGTCGCGCTGAATGTGTTTGCGTACGACGCGGAGTTCGGCATCGGGTACGGACTGTTCGGGTTCTGCGTCTTCCTTGCCATCGTGCTGCTTTTTCCATCGGAGCGGAGGGGAAAGGAGATCTGGTTTCTGACGATCACGGGGATGGTCGCATGCGTGCTCTTCGGATTCCGAGCGAACGAATTTGTGCAGATCGTGAACGTCGTGACGGCCGCCGCCTGTGCGGCGACGCTCCTTTTTCTTCGCAGTATCGGGGAGATTCGCTGGCACGGTGTATGGTTGCTGAAGATGCAGGTCGGATTCCTCGTGCGTGCGGTGCACCGACTCTTCTCCCTCGGAACGATGCTGCGTCCCGCGAAAACGTCGCACGGCGCGAAGATGCTGCAAACGCTCAAAATCGCGGGGATCACGCTGATCGTGCTCCTCTTCTTCTCCTGGATTCTCTCCGCAGCGGATCCCGTGTTCGATCAGCTCGTGCGTGAAGTGCGGCAGCAGGCGTTGGGACGCATGGCGCTCTCCGCTCTCCTCCTCGCGGGATTGCTGCTCTTCGCAACGGTAAGGGTGCCGACCAAATGGCAAGAGAAGGTACCGCAACTGACGATGGTGAGTTTTTGGGACGTCTGTGTGCCGGCGGTGAGTTTGGCGCTGCTCTTCGGAGTATTCCTCTCCGTGCAGGCACGCTATCTCTTCGGAACGCATGCGGGTTTTTTCACGCTCGATATTACGTACGCCGAGTACGTGCGGCGCGGATTCCTGGAATTGCTCGTGGCGTCTTTTGCAGGGTCCGTTCTTACCTACGCCGTCATTCTCAAACAGCGCACGCTGACGGACAGCGGGCGGGTGCGCGCGCTTGGGTGGGTGAACGGCGTGCTGCTTGTGGAACTGTTGTTGCTCCTGGCATCCGCGGCGAAGCGCGATTGGATGTACATCGAAATGTACGGACTCACGCGCGTGCGCATCATCGGCGCCATCTTTCTGCTGTGGCTTCTGACGATGATCATGCTGCTCTTCGCGCTCAATGCGTTGCGCACCATGACGGAGCGAACGCTCCTGGGCGGCGCGGCGATCGCGAGTGCGTTTGTGGTGCTTCTTCTCAATGCGATCAATATTGATGTGATGATTGCTTTGGCTCAACCTCCCCGCGACATGCGGCCGGATATCGTCACCATCAGCAGGCTGTCGCCCGATGCCGTGGAGGGGTGGGAGGCGGCCATCGCCGAAGCGGATGCGCGGTACGAAGCGCTTCGGACGAAGACGGAGTTTTCGGAGGAGGAGAAGACGCTCTTGGCGGATGCGAAGATCACCGTCGCTCAGCTGGAAGGGAAATTGATGCGCCTCCTTGAAGATCGGTCGTGGCAGGAATGGACGGCGAGTCGCGCGCACGCGGTTGCAGTGTTAGACGATAAGATCGGATTCGATCCGCTCGATCGTGCGCAGTGCGTCCGCCGCGGCATCCGCGATCTCCAGCTTGCGACGCACACGGATCTCTACGAACAAGAGACCCGCCGCACCATCGATGAAGAGGCTGCTTTTCTTTTCGACCAACCATTCGTGTGGCCGGAGACCATGGAAGACATCACGACATCCGGCTCCGGCATGATGGTTCCCGGTTCCTGCGGGTGAAGCGGCGTGCCGTACATTTATACCTCTCTTCATCTTTTCAGCGCCTCTTGATACACCTTGTCCCGTTTGCAGATGATCAATACCGCACGACCAGCTGAATATTCTGAATCGCGTTGAGGATGCGATCCTTTTCCGATTCCAATCCCTGTTCAAGGAGTTCATGCGCTTATTGCGTCAGGGGCATATCATTCCGGCCAGCGAGTGTTTGCACCAAAAGGACCGACTTGGGCAGCAGGCAGTAATTGACCCCTTTCACGGCAGTTTGTTTCGGCCTCAGGACAAGAAGTGTCATAAGTGTGTAACGTGCAGTCAAGGGAGGCGATAAAAAATGGTGTCTTGCGGATGAGTATCCATCGTTCTATTTTGAGTTCATGGAAGAAGCCGAATTGGATGAACCCCCTCCATGCCCTGCGGCCGTTGTGACGCGCGCTGTGAAGGTGGCTTTGGGATTGACGCCGATGGAACAATTGTATTTTCAGGTTGCAATTGCTGAAGCAATCAAATATACCTGTCGTAATGGATGTGATGGCACTGCTACAGAAGGCTGCAGCAGGGAAGTATTGGAGAACGTGAAAGCAATAACAATGAATACGTCTGGACGTAGAAAGGTATTTGATCGGCTTGCCGCCGAGGCTATGGATGAGTATTGGACTCCTCGCGCTTCTTAGTTTTGAGTCGCACTGCTATGCTGCCATCCTTATCCGGCAGAAATTTTGAGTCGTCATTCTTTTGTTCCCGCTCTTCCCCATGCCCTCCCTCTCCGATCGATCCGTCGCGTACCACGAATCATTGCCGTTTGGAAAACTCTCCGTCATTCCCACCAAACCCATGGCGACGGCCGATGATCTGGCGCTTGCCTACAGTCCGGGCGTAGCCGAGCCCGTGCGCAGGATCGCGGAGCATCCGGAGGATGCGTACCGCTATACGGGCAAAGGCAATCTCGTCGCGGTGGTCACCAACGGTACGGCGATTTTGGGACTTGGAAACCGCGGAGCGCTCGCGAGCAAACCCGTGATGGAGGGGAAGGCGGCGCTCTTCAAGAAATTTGCCGATATCGATGCGTTCGATCTGGAGATCAACAGCGAAGATCCCGAAGACATCATCCGCACGGTCGCGCTGCTGGAACCGACGTTCGGCGGCATCAATCTGGAGGACATCAAAGCGCCGGAATGTTTCGCCATCGAAGAGGCGTTGATCGAACGGATGGCGATCCCCGTGTTTCACGACGATCAGCATGGGACGGCTGTCGTGGTCTGCGCCGGTCTGCTCAATGCGCTCACGGTCACGGGGAAGGAGCTCGCGCACGTTTTCGTCGTGCTCAACGGCGCGGGTGCGGCGGGCATCGCCATCGCAAAAATGCTGCGGACGCTCGGGGTCAATCCGGAACGGTTGCTCGTGTGTGATTCGCGCGGCGTGATTTCTGCGGACCGTACGGATCTGCATGCGTCCAAAGTGCCGTTTGCACGAACAACCGAGCACCGTACTCTTGCCGAAGCCGTGCGGGGGGCGGATGTGTTCATCGGAGTCTCCAAAGCGGGGATGCTGACGGCTGCCATGCTCTCGTCCATGGCGCGTGACCCGATTGTGTTCGCGCTCGCCAACCCCGATCCCGAGATTGATCCCGCCCTTGCGCGGCGGACGCGCCCCGATGTCCTCCTTGCGACCGGTCGGAGCGATGAGCCCAATCAGGTGAATAACGTCCTCTGCTTCCCGTTCCTCTTTCGCGGGGCGCTGGACAGTCGTGCGCGCACCATCAATGAGGCGATGAAACGGGCGACGGTGCACGCGCTTGCGGGATTGGCCAGAGAGGCGGTGCCGTCCTCGGTACTGGAGGCGTACGGCATTGCTTCCCTCACCTTTGGTCGTGAGTATCTGCTGCCCAAACCCTTCGATCCGCGTCTCCTCACGACCGTCGCTCCGGCGGTGATGCGGGCGGCCAGGGAAAGCGGGGTGGCGGGCAGGTGATCAATCCGCAATCCGGATCTTCGCGCCGACATCCGGCTTGGAAAATTGCAGGTACGCCGACCGGTACAGACGGGTGTAGCTGTCTTCATCAACCATCCACTTGCGCAGGATGTCGATGTTCTTGTTCTTGTAGACGACCAGCGCTCCCGGGTCGGCGTCCTTCAAACTGGAACCCAAAAAAGCCGTCTGGCTCACGTTGCCGATGATGAGCTTCACGGAGTTGTTCTCATCCGCGGCCGCTTCGATCTGCGCCCACTGCCGCTCGGTGTCGTGCGCATAGGTGATCATGTTTCCGTAGCGATCGACGTACGCAAGCTCCCATCGGTCGGCGACTTCATCGGGGATCAGAGAGAGATCGTCTTCGATGAGGTCGATGTCGTGATCGGGATGGAGGAGAAATGGCGTGTAGCTGCTGCGGAATTGTTCGGTGTTCCCGTAGATCACGTTCTTGTGATTGTCCAAATGGTGCAGCGATGTCAGTTTGTGCTTGATGGTGGAGAGTCCCGCCGGATTCGTCGTGACGATCCGTACGCCGTCGCCGGTGGCGATGTAGAAAGGCGTGCCGTTCTCCTTATTCAGTCGCGGAGCCGCATTGATGAACACACCCGTTGTCGTTTTGCGATACTCTTCCTTCACCGCATCGGAAATATAGGGTGATTGCAGCGTGCATTCGTGCAATTCGAAGATGAGACGAAGAATGTGCTCCGTGATCGCTTCGCGTCCGTAGATATCAAACTCGCGGTGGAAGCTCTCCAGCGGGAAAGATCGGAAGTCGGTGGAGATGAGTGCGTCTGCGTCGTCCTGTACGAAGGGATTTTTGCTGCGTCCGTAGGTATCCGAGAAGAGGTAGATTCGTCGGAGGGGAGTGTACGACATACGGTACGGTGGGGAACGGAAAAAGCAAAAAATGGAATGCGCCCGCGCAGGACGCAGCCTGCATGGCGGGGGCATGATAGGGAAACTTCCGATCAGGGCAATGCAAAAAGATTGTTCATGTTCAAAACGAACGAATGTGCGTTATCTCGTTATCTCGTTATTTCGAGTCAGGGGAAAGAGTATCTCCGATGATACGAGATAACGAACGAACGAAATAACGAATCAACGAATAACATCATTCCTAACCCCCCAATCCCGGTTTCCTCGTATGCCACTGCGTCGCCTGCTGGTACGCATGACCGGCGCGGAGAATCGTCGCTTCATCGAAATGCTTGCCGATGAGCTGCATGCCGATCGGTAATTGTCGGGTGGTGAGCCCACAAGGGATGGCGAGCCCCGGTACGCCGGCGAGGGAAATGGGCACCGTCAGCGCATCTTCCAGATACATGTGTACCGGATCATTCGCATGGGCGCCGATGGCGAACGCGGGAGTGGGAGTGACGGGAGCCAGTAGGAAATCCGCTTGTCGCAGAGCCGCATCGAAGTCTTGTCTGACGAGTGTGCGGATTTTCTGCGCCTGACGGTAGTACGCATCGAAGTAACCGGCGGAAAGCGCATAGGTGCCGATCATGATGCGGCGCTTCACTTCGGGGCCGAATCCCGCGCTGCGTATCGCTTCATAGTACGCAATGAGAGAGGATGCCTGCTCGGTGTGTCCGTAGCGGATGCCGTCGTAGCGCGCCATATTGGAACTGACTTCGCTCGGGCAGAGCACGTAGTAGGTGGCTACGCCGTATCGCGTGTGCGGCAGGCTGACGTCGATCACGGTTGCGCCCATCTCCTCAAACGTCTTCGCCGCATCGCGCACGGCCTGTCGCACTTCGGGGTCCATTCCTTCGGTGAAGTACTCTTGGGGCAGACCGATCGTCATTCCCTCCATCGATCCCGTGAGAAGCGAGGGGTAGTTCGGAACAGGAGCATCGGATGTCGTCCCATCCAACGGGTCTTTTCCCGCCATGAGGCGCAGCAGGACCGCCGCATCTTCCACGGTCTTGGTGAGAACCCCGATGGTATCCAGCGAACTTGCCATGCTCATGACGCCAAATCTGCTCGTGCGCCCGTACGTCACCTTAAGGCCGGTGCACCCGCAGTAGGCAGCCGGCTGCCGTATGGAACCCCCCGTATCCGTTCCCAATGCAAACAGGCACTCATCGGCCGCTATCGCCGCAGCCGAACCGCCGGAGGAACCGCCGGCGACGCGGGAAGAATCCCACGGGTTTCGTGTGACGCCGTAGCAGGAAGTTTCCGTCGAACCACCCATCGTAAACTCATCGGTATTGGCCTTTCCCAGACTGATGGCACCGGCTTCCTTCAAACGTTTCGTGGTGGTGGAATCAAACGGCGGCCGGTAGTCCTTGCTCCGCAGCATGTTCGAGCATGCAGTGGTGGGGACACCCGCTTCGCAGAAGACATCTTTGGCGAGGTAGGGGATGCCACCGAGTGGTTTGCTTGTATCAAAATTGTCATCAAACTTTTTAGCTTCCTCCAAGGCTGAGTCAAAGTTTTTATATACAACTGCATTGAGGGTGCCATCCACGGAATCGATGCGATCGATGCACGCTTGCGTGAGTTCCGTCGCACTCACTTCTTTCGCGCGAAGTTTCCGGAGTGCCTCTGCGAGAGTCAGTGTGTGAAGCATAAGGAGTCAGGTAACCGAAATTCAAAATTCACCATTCAACATTCGCCCTTCATCCGTGTGCGGACGGCGTCTGGATCTGATGATCGACGATGGGGAGCGGACTCGTGGAAAGGAGTGCATCCGGGTCCGCCAAGGGTCCCGCTCGCAGCGCGTCTTCTCGCAGGCGATGCACGGCACCCGTGACTTGCGCCGTCGGCTCAATGCCCGCGGTATCGACTTCCCGGAGCGTATCGATGTAGGAGAGGATGCTCGTGAGTTCCGTTGCGAATTTCGTCACTTCCTCGTCACTCAGTTGCAGGCGCGCGAGCTTTGCGATGTGTCGAACTTCGGCGGCGGTCAGGGTGGCCATAGGTGTAAATAATAGCGGAAGTGGATAGAATCTTCATGGAATGCGGTTACTGAGGTATATACAAATATATATAATATGTTATAATAGAAGTATGAAATACAAATATCACAGTGCTCATCTGCCAAGTAGATCTGATAGGAACAGAGGAGTTAAAAACGGATTATCCATATCCATTGCGCAAAAATTATCCGCGGTGCCTTTAAACGTCAGAGGGCTATTGGCCGACACACTGGTTGAGTGGATGGAAGCTGTGCAGGATGATCGATTGCTACATGAGAAAATCCAAAATATTAATGCGGATTTTTTGAACGGAAAACTGCAATCTTCTCTGCTTGTGCAGGAGTGGTCTTCGTTGTTGGATGCGGAGATACGTCGAGCGCGTGAAAACGTCCGGCATGTTCTGAATGCGATTGATCAGAGCCAGGAACATTCCGTTGTGTGCGAGGTTATTCCCGATCCAGCGCAGCATGGTCGGCATCAACGCAGATATTTGAGTCATCGTACCGGAAGAACGGGAAGAACTCCATCAAAGGCTCGAAAAGTATTCTGATGTATTTCGGTTCGTTTGCATGTGTCTTTTCGGCTAGGCTATTTGCATGAAACTCCGGCGTCTCAGCGGCAGGAAGACCAATGATTTTCTGTTGCGGAAAGGGAGGGTGTGGAAGGGGAAGACGATGATGATTCGCTGGTTGCCATCGGCACCGCGCCGTCGGGCTATCGATCCGGGTGCGCACGAACTGTACCTCGGGACATTTGCATCGATGAAATTGCACAAATCCGCCGTGAAGAGGAATCGCATGCGGCGGCGCATCCGCGAGGCATGGCGCATCCACGTGAAAGAGCTCGACACGCTTCCCGCCGCACAGTTGTTGATCAGCCCGCGCATCGCTAGTCTGGAGGCCCCGTTTGAAGACATCCGACAAGACGTCCGGGCTTTCCTCTCCCTCCTGACTCATGGCTGATTCTCCGTCGAAAGGCAAGCGTATCTGGGACCTGCTCGTCATGGTCGCAGTCGCCGTGCTGGGGTATCAATTGATTTTTCAAGTACTCTTCCCCGTAACGCCGCCGCAGGCGGACCTGCCCCCCGTCGTCATCCGCATGAAGGACGCGACCGTGCGGCAGGGCGCCGTGCCGATCTTCATCATTGAGAATCATGCGGTGTCCCCTCTCACGATTCCCGATCGCTGTCCGCTGCCGCCCGTCGATGTGTCACGCGTATCGGCGACCGGCGCATTCGTCGATATCACCGCGGAAGAGACGGCGCAGCTCTGCCAAAAGATCGAACCGATCGAAGCGGGGAAGAAGGCCGAGATCACACTCGCCCCCTGGAAGAGCGCGCTCTTCGCGGAAACGGGCACGTACCGATTGACACTCGCCGGTATGGACGCGGGAACGGGTGCGGTACTCTCCGCTGATTTTGTGATCACGGAACCGGGCTTCTTCACCGGGCTGTTCCGCGCGTTCATCTCCAAGCCGCTCCTCAATGCGCTCATCTTCCTGGGGTCGGTGCTGCCCGGATACAATTTGGGTCTTGCCATCATCGTTCTCACGCTCATCGTGAAATTACTCTTGTATCTCCCCACGCAGCACGCGTTGGAAGGACAGAAGAAGATGCAGTTGTTGCAACCCAAGATCGAAGCGATTCGCAAGCAGTACAAGGACGACCCCGTGAAGCTCCAGCAGGAGACGATGAAGCTCTGGAAGGAGCACAAGATCAATCCGTTTCAATCGTGTCTGCCGCTCCTGGTGCAGTTCCCCGTGCTCATCGGGCTCTTCTACGTGGTGCGTGACGGCGTACATCTGGATCTCTCCCGCCATCTCATCTACCCCGTGTATCAGCACCTCGATTGGACGTTCGACACATCGTTCCTCGGTCTCGATCTCATGCGTGCATACTGGTGGCTCTTCCCGCCGCTCCTCGTCGTGCTGCAATTTTTGCAGATGAAGCTCACGTTCCATATCGCGGATAAGAAGAAGCGCAAGGAATTGCAGAAGAAGACGACGCCGGAAGTAGATACGCCGCAGGAGCTGCAGCAGAAGATGATGCTCTACCTGTTGCCGCTCATGATCGGATTCTTCGCACTCAAAATGCCCTCGGCGGTGTCACTCTACTGGGGCGTGTCCACGCTGTTTGCGATCGTGCAGCAGGTGATCGTGAATAGAGAGCATTTGAGCGTGAAAGGGTGAGTCTTATCTTTCAACTCTCCTCACCCCCCGTCCCCCTCTCCTTCCACACACCGCTTGCCACGTCCGCTGCGGCGGACTTCCAGGAGAGGGGGTGTCGAGATTTTTTTTGATGAAGAAATGTATCGAAAACAGAGAGGGTGCGCCCTCTCCCGTTGGCGTTGGCAGGGAGGGAGAGGGTTGGGGTGAGGACACAAAGGAAGGGCAATCTTTACGCCACAGTTACCTCTTCACACAGATACACATCCTGTATCGCATTCAACAATGCAACGCCTTCCTCCCGAGATTTCTGGAACGCCTTCCGGCCGCAGATGAGGCCGCTGCCGCCGGCACGCTTGTTCACCACCGCGGTCATCACCGCTTGCTGCAGGTCGTTTTCGCCCGACGCGCCGCCGCTGTTGATGAGCCCGATGCGTCCCATGTAGCAGTTGGCCACTTGGTAGCGGGTGAGGTCGATGGGGTTATCGGTCGTGAGTTGCTCGTACACGCGCTTGTCGGTTTTGCCGTAGGAGCTTTCCTGTCCCAGCGCGAGGTAGCCGCCATTGTTTTCCGGCAATTTCTGCTTGATGATGTCTGCTTCGATGGTTACTCCCAAGTGATTGGCCTGTCCCGTGAGATCGGCCGAGACATGGAAATCTTTGCCGTCCTTCTTGAAGCCGCTGCTGCGCAGGTAGCACCACAGCACCGTGAAGAGTCCCAGCCGGTGCGCTTCTGCAAAGGCTTGGCTCACTTCCACGATCTGTCGCGAACTCTCCGGCGACCCGAAGTAGATGGTCGCTCCCACTCCCAGAGCTCCCATGTCCTTGGCCTGCTGCACGGAGCCAAACATCACTTGATCGAATTTGTTCGGGTACGTGAGGAGTTCGTTGTGATTGATCTTCACGATGAAGGGGATCTGCGCCGCATACTTCTTGCTGACCATGCCCAGCACCCCGAGCGTCGAGGCCACCGCGGAGCAGCCGCCTTCGACGGCGAGCTTCACGATGTTCTCCGGGTCGAAGTACTCAATATTCTTGGCAAAGCTGGCGCCCGCGGAGTGTTCGATGCCCTGATCGACGGGGAGGATAGAGAGGTACCCTGTTCCCGCAAGTCGTCCGTGATTGTAGAGATCCAGGAGATTCTTGATGACTTTGCCCGGACGATCGCTCTGTTCAAAGACGCTCTGGACCGTCTGCACCGAGGGCAGATGAAGTTTCTCTTTGGGAATGGTTTGGCACGTGTGATCGAGCAGGAAGGCGGAATCACCCAGGAGAGAGCGAATATCGGCGATGGAGCGCATGGGGGAGGGGGGAAGGATCGGGGGAAAGGGTAGCATAGAAGGATGGATAATGGATAATTGAGAATGGATAATGCAAAATGGGAAATGGGAAATGCAAAATGACGAAGGGCGAATAGCCAATAGCCATGAGCGGGGAGCGCGAAAAGTCTTGCAAATGATGCAAAGTTCATTAGACTTTGTTTATTCTGCCCTGTCCAGTTTAGGGCAGAGCTTCCGGTTTTTCACATTTTTTTTGTTGTCCCCCGTAGGGGGGAGGAGGGAGCCATGTTAGTGTTGTCAAGGAAATGCGGCGAGACGATCGTGATCGACGATCGCATTCGAGTGACGGTCGAGAGGATCCAGGGCGGCCGAGTGCGGCTGTCGATTGAGGCGCCGGCGGACGTCGATGTGGATCGAAAGGAAGTCTGGATGCGGAAGCATCCAGAAACGGCGGCTACGGCCGCCGAAAATAAGGCCTGAGGCGGCGTACGCCGCTTCAGCCCAAAAAAGCCCCCGTTTGCTGGAGACGAGGGGCTTTTTCTTGATGAACTCTTCTTATTTTCCTCACTCTCCTTATTCCCTCCTCACCCTCCCAACCTCCCTCTCCATTCCGCCCGCATGCCCCCTGGAGAGGGAGGCGCTATTTGTCATGAGAGAAAACAAAAAACACAAAACAAAGATTCCCCTCTCCCGTTGGCGTCGGGGCAGGAGGGAGAGGGGGTAGGGGTGAGGAGGAAAAGAAAAGCTCCCTCTTGCATCTCCTCCTCAAAGGGGGATACTTGCGGACCCCTTCGCTCTTGCGAGGTGGGGAGTCCTGTCCACCACGGCCAGGGGCCGATCGTGGGGGTGTCTTTTGCTCCCCGTGCGCACTCTGCGCAGTCGCCACAGCCAAAAGGACAGGACGGGGACATCCGCGCGTGCGCGGGTGTCCTTTTTTCAAGCTCTCTCTCCTCGATTTCCTTCACCCCCTTCCCCTCCTCGTTGTAAAACCTCTCCCCCCGACCCCCTCTCCACCGGAGAGGGGGAGACAGGCCTTGCCCCCCCTTCCTCCCGTGGAGGAAGGGGCAGGGGGATGGAGGGAACAACCACACAAGAAAACATCCCCTCTTCCGTTGGCGTCGGGGAGGAATGGAGCCGCCTACGCTCCTCGCCGATGCTCGCAGCTTCGGACGGCCAGGGAGGGGATAGGGGTGAGGAGAGTGTGAACGAGGAACGTATTGCGATCGACCTGCATTCGAAGAACTGGTAGCGCCGGACATCATCGCAAGGATGTGTCCGGCGCCTGATTCCCGCAAGCCTACTTGGGCGTTGGCTTGCGGGCACGACCCGCCAGAGGCGCCGGATGAACCGGAGCCCTTGGCTTCATTTTTTTGGCGGGAGTCCGGAGCACCGGAAACTCCCGCCTGTAGACCTCTTCCGTGGCGAGCCGCCACGGGAGGTCTTTCCGTTGGGTCATGGATGACTCCTTTCTGCATCGCGTCCTCCCGCGCCGGATCCATTCCGGGCCTTACTTCCATTTCGGGAGTTGCGAATGCAGATCGATGGCAATGGTGCGGTGGTGTGAAAAATCGGGGCGCCCCATGGACCTGGCATCAGAGAGAAAAATGGTGGAGAAGCTGCTGTAGAGACTTCTCCACCGGTTCTGTCACCTTCCTCCTTTCCCTTTGGTGACAGATCCATGGGGCGATGGATACACGATGTGGGGTGGAGTCGAAGGTGGCTTTTTGCCCGGGGCCTCCTCAAAGAGGGGCCCCGGGCATTTTTTTGCTGCTCTCTACGCCCTTTTTGCGTAGAGGGCAGCTAGATTCTTGCCGCCGCCGGTAGGCCGGCAGCGGCGTCGTATCTGCCTGCGCTTGCGCGCAGACAGATGTTTCTGCTTCGGCGTTGCCGCCGAAGCTCTCTTCGAATAATTCATATCTTTCCTTTCCCCCCGTTCGGGGGGGTGAGGGGAGATAGGTGTGAGCCCTCGGGCCTCCTTGGCCCTTTCCATGAGACCACACCCCACAAAGTGCATATCTTGAGCCGCTGCTGTGAAGGAGCTTTGCCTTTTTACCCTGAGGGAATCGAATGGGTGAATGATCACTCTCTCCTCATGCAAACCGCCCCGCTTTCCTCGTGCGGGGTGAAGGGGGTCCGATTGTTCCCACATCACGCCGCGCGCTGCTTCGTAAAAGAGAAGCAGGAGAAGTGCATGCCGACGGTGCAGTACTGCTTCATCGGTACGAAGGGTAAATGTACCGCCATCGGAGATCAAGCCTTCGTCACCCGTTCGGCATGCTCAGGGTGACGTGCACGCGTCGTCCGTCATCGTCGCATCGGAAAAGAGAAGGAGCAGGAGAAAGTGCACCAGTATGCCGACTTTTGGTGACTTGTCAAGTATCAAAATACTGTCACAATAATTCTCTGGTAACAAGTAAGATTGGTTTGACGAAATTTCAAATGTGGTACAATAGCACTACCGCGACCCCACGCAACGGATGGGTGGGACCGACGCGGCGTCGATCTTTCATGGAGGAAAAATCATGGAAGAACGGATCGACCTTGCAGCGTTGGAGGAGGACGTCCTCCGAATGCTGCAAAAAAGGGGTTCCGGAGCGCAATGCTCCATGGAACTCCTGGCCGAGGTGATCGCAGAGATCATCACGGCCGAAGAGGAACGCCTTCTGTGGAACTAGCGGAAGGCGCGAATTTTTCGCCCGGAGAGTTCATCAATCTATAGTCTCTCCAGGCAACGGCTCATCACTCCAAGAGAGGTGGGCCGTTTTTTTTGTATCTCCCTCTTACTCCATTCCCTATTTCCCATTATTCTACCCCCATGCCCCTGCATCTCTTCAATACCCTCACGAAGAAGGAGGAAGTTTTCGCTCCCGCCCGCCCGCCCGCGGTGACCATGTACACCTGCGGCCCCACGGTCTACGGTCGCGCGCACATCGGGAACTTCAGCAGTTATCTTCTGGCCGATCTCCTCAAGCGGTGGTTACGGGTCAGCGGGTATGAGGTGAAGCACGTCATGAACATCACGGACGTGGGGCATTTGGTTGCCGACGGAGACAGCGGAGAAGATAAAATTGAAAAGAAGGCGCGCGAGGAATATGGCAGGGTGACGCACGAGACGGTTTTGAAGATCGCGCGCGGGTACGAGGAGCAATTCATTGCGGATGAAAAATTATTGAACATTCTTCCGCCCGATGAGCGCCCGCGGGCATCGGAGTACACCGAACAGATGAAGGAGATGATTGCGGATTTGCTACGGAAGGAGATTGCCTATGTCACCGAAGACGGCATCTATTATGATGTCTCTCGCTTTCCTCAGTACGGACAACTTTCCGGAAACAAAGTCGATGCGGTGAAGAGCGGTGCGCGCATCGCGGTGCATGAAGGCAAGCGGCACCCGGCGGATTTCGCGCTGTGGAAATTTTGCGTGGGACAAAACGAGCACCATGCGCTGCGGTGGAGTTCGCCCCTCGGACCATCGGGAGAACAATTGCCCGACGGATTCCCTGGCTGGCACATCGAGTGCAGTGCAATGAGTGCGGCGCTTCTCGGACAGCAGATCGATCTGCACACCGGCGGCGAGGACAACATCTTCCCGCACCATGAGTGTGAGATCGCGCAGAGCGAGGCGGTGTCCGGCAAATCACCGTTCGTGAAGTACTGGGTGCACAAGCGACGGATCGATCTCGCCGGAGAGAAGATGAGCAAGAGTCTGGGCAATGTGCTCACGCTCGATCAGATCATCGCGAAGGGATTTTCTCCGCTCGATCTCCGGTACTATTTACTGTCGGTGCACTACCGCACCAATTTGAAATTTACCTGGAAGGGGATGGAGGATGCGCGGAAGGCGAGGATGAAGATTGTGGAGTGGATGATGAGTAGCGAAGCAACCGAGGCAACCGAGGATTCCGAGGGAACCGACGACGTACGATTGTTCATCGATTCATTTCGTTCCGCGATGGACGGCGATCTGAATACGCCTGCGGCGCTGGCGGTGATCTTTGATTGTATGAAGAGACGTTCCACCGGAACGTCTGTACAATCTTTTGTGGAGATGGTGCGTGAGACGTTTGGCTGCTTCGACCCTGAAGAGGAGACAGTGCCCGCGGATGTGCTCGACCGTGTGAAGCAGATGGAGGATGCGCGCGCGCGGAAAGATTTCGCCGCGTCGGATGCCATTCGCGATCGGTTGATTGCGGAAGGGTACGCAGTGCAGATCACAGGAAAGAAGGTGGTGGTCAGGAGGAGGTGACGCTTTTTTCTCCTCACCCCCCGACCCCCTCTCCATTCCTTCTCGACGCCAACTGGAGAGGGGGAGGAGAAGATTTGTGAACAGATACAAACAACCACAAAACACAAACATCCCTCTCTCCTGCAGGCGTGAAGGCGGGAAGGAGAGGGGATAGGGGTGAGGAGGTGGGAGGGTGAGGAGAGGATGGTGAGGAGGGAAAACTTTTAGAACACAACTCCCCATTTCATCAACACAAGTTGCTGCGTGAGAGAATAAGAAAATTGATCATTTTCCCATGCGAAATCCACTGATGCATTGTCGATTTGGACCATTTATCTTGCGAGAATGTCCCGTCGCTCTTTCTTGCCTCGTAACGGAGTGCGGTACGAGGGCGTTTGTGGGAGTGCGCGAGGAGATTTCGATGTCTTGCCGTGACCAAGGGCACATCGGTAGCATCCTCGGGTTCCACTCCTCTTTTGCCAGTACGGAAAGACAGTGGGATCTGTGCACGGATCATTCACATACCGGCCCCTCGTACGTTCCCGTGACTGTGGACCGTCGCGAGTTTCCACATCCTTTCTTCCTTCTTATAGTAGGCAGAAGGCGATCGTGCATTTTCCGTATCAACCATCGCGCCAAAGCGCGCCGCCGCATCCGGTGTTCTCTCTTTAGTTGTAAGGAGGCGAGTGATCGATTCCTCCCCCACAACACAAAGGATCCGACGGAACCCCACATCGCACACCCAAACGTACTCCTTTTTTATTTCTCTCATCCTTTACACTCCTATGACCAGTTCCATGAAGAAACTGTTCGCAGGGATGTCTGCCGTGGCGATTGCGCTCACCCAAGCGGGAAGCGTATTTGCGGCCTACAGCGACGTTCCCGCAGGAGTCTGGTACGAAGAGGCAGTCGAAGCGTTTACGGACGCCGGCTACCTGGACGCAACCCAGACCCGCTTCCGCGGCGGCGATCTCGCCAACCGCGCGGAGTTCACCAAGCTCATCGTTGAGCTCAACGGTGGAATTCTCTCCACCCCCCCGGCCGTCCCCAGCTTCGCCGACGTGGCGACGGGTGCATGGTACTACGGGTACATGGAAGAGGCAGCCAAGGAGGGCTGGCTCAAAGGTGACAACGACTGTTATGTCACCGGCACCAAGCCGTGCAACGCACGACCCGGCGCCAACATCAACCGCGCGGAGGCCGCGGCACTCATCGTTCGCGCATTCGCGCTGGAAGCGACGGGTGACGCTCCCGCCTTCGTGGACGTTCCCGCGGGACAGTGGTACACGGACGTCGTGCAGACGGCGGCCGACAGCTGCGTCCTGCAGGGCGATGAGTCCACGGGCCGCGCTCGTCCCGGCGACAACATGAACCGCGCCGAGATGGTCGTCATGCTCAACCGCGTGGACCAGAACCTCACCTACGGTGTGGACTGTGCGCGCGGCGGCGACGCCGAGGCCGGCATCAAGGATGTCACGCCTCTCTCCGAGGACGTCATCGAAGTCGCTTTCACGGTTGCCGTGGATGAGGAAGCAGCTGCCGAGGCAGCCAGCTACGCCATCAGCGGCGACGCGGATATCGACGTCGAGTCTGTCGAAGTCGTCGATGACACCACCGTCGAGCTCACGCTCGCGGAGGCCACCGATGCCGACGGCGACTACACCGTCACCGTGACCGATATGGAAGCGGCGGACGGCGAGACCTTTTCCGACTCCATGGACTTCTCCGGTTACACGGAGATCGTTCTGGGTGACGGCATCCTGGAAGTCTCCGTGGCTTCCGATAGCCCCGATGGCGACACAGTGCCCCAGGGCGCAGTCGGCGTCGTGATGCTGAGCCTGGATCTGGAGGCATCCTGCGATGACGATGTGACGATCGAAGAGATCACCGTCTTGCACGACGGGTACGGACTGACGACCGATCTCCTTGGTGTCTACGTGACGAAGGATGGCGGTCGCATCTCCCGCCGACGATCGCTGGATACCAATGATCAGACGGCCGATTTGCGTTTGACGAATCCTCTGACCATTCAGGCATGCCGTTCTGAGACGATCGATATCGTCGCGGACATCGCCACCGATAAGATTGCCGGTGCCGAGCACGTCCTGGGTGTGGAAATGAAGACCGACTTCCAGAGCAACGCGAAGGAAGTGACGGGAAGCTTCCCGATGGCCGGGAACACCTTCAAGCTTGCCGCCGTGACGTCCGGGACCGTGACGCTCGAGTACAAGAGCGTGACGCCCGCCACCGTGGATGTCGGCGAGAGCAAAGTGAAAGTCGGGAAGTTCGAACTCGCCGCTGATAGCAATGAAGACCAAGCTGTCTACAGCATCACGCTGGAGCAGACGGGTACGGCGTCCGATGGCGACCTGACCAACCTGCGCCTCGCGCGCACGGACGGCACGGTCCTGAGCAACACTGTTGCGACGACAACGGGTGACTACGTGACCTTCACGTTCGATCCTCCCCGCGTCATTTTGTCAGGAGACACCCTGCTCATCGAAGTGCTCGCCGACACCGTCGGTGGCGCTGCCGATACCGTGAAGTTTGAACTCGAAGAACTGTCCGATCTCTTTGTCGTCGGTTCGCTGTACGGCAAGGGGAAGAGCGGTCAGCTCTTCGGTTCGCCGGTTGCCAGAGACGGTGATCCCGCAGCGACACCCGTGACGCTGCAGGCAGGTCAGTTGACCGTGGAGGTCGATGGGCCCGCACAGCAGAAGTACACGGATGACAGTGATGACGCAGTGCTCGCCGAGGTGATCTTCACCCCGGGTGCGGAAGCCGTCGACGTTCGTGATTTGTTCGTTGCGATCTATCATACCGATAGCGCCGGAACGGCGCAGACGGCGGCGGATATCCCGCTTTATGTGGAGGATGTCACGCTGCGTAACACCAAGACCGCCCGCTCCATCTCCGCGACTGCGGTCGGCGCGAGCTCCACAGCAGGCTACTACATCTACCGCTTCGATGATTTCCTCATCGAGAAGCAGGAGAACTTCGAATTGACGGTGGACTTCATCACCGGCGTCGTAGCCAACAGCCGCTTCCAGGCCGCCATTTGTACCAAGGATGGTGCATGTGGCGCTCCTTTCACACCTTTGCAAAACGTTGATGCGGAAGGCGTGACCACGGGCAAGACGCTCACGGATATTCGCCCTGGTTCCATCGTGACGGGAAGCACGCACATCATCGTCGCTCCCACGGTGACGGTCGCGGTGCGCAGCATCGGAGCGACGGAAACGACGGTGCGCAAGGCTCAGAACATCAACCTGCTCCGGTTTGACGTGACGCCCGGTGCGGCCTCCGATGCTCTGGTGACGAGTGCCACCTTCGAGGATGCCGCCGGCAACCTGCTCAACGCGCAGAACTACGCGCTGTGGGTGGACAGTGACGGTGACACCATCGTCGATACGATCCTCGAGAAGGGCGTGGCGGCTTCCGCTTCCGGCGGAACCGTAACGTTTGATGATTTGAATGGCGGCAAAGGATTTGAAGTGGCGGCGGAAGCAACGGTCATCTTCGAAGTGCATGCAGATGTCGCTTCCAATCCGCCGAATATGAACGCGCTGCAAATCAAAATGAACGCCATGGAAATGGAGGAAGCAGATGCCGGATCCAGCATCACGGTGACGCCGGACACGACAGCCGGTAAGAACTACACCATCGTGAACCAGGGTGATCTGTTCGTGGAGGAAGACACCAAGCCGCGTTCCCGCCAGATTCTGGCAGGTACGCTGGGTGACTCCGTCCTCCGCCTGGAACTGACATCGCAGAATGAAGACGTCCGTGTGGATACCATCCGCATTGCGGCGACGGGTGCGACGGCAGATGCCGCAGCAGCCATCTCCCAACTGGAGATCTTCAAGGATGCAGAGACGACCAAGTTGGCGACGCTCTCTCCCTGCACGGTGACAGTGTCGAACTTGGCGGATGAAGGAACGGTCTTCTGCGTGAACCTTGGCACCAGCCAGCTCATTGTAAAGAAGGACACGCCGGTTGTTCTGACGGTGCGCCCCCGCGTCAATAACGATGTCTTAGGCGCCAATTCGTCGACGGGTGTCACCTTCTGGACCGGTTCCGGCGGCGTCGTCGCCACGGGCGTCCAGTCCAGCAACGAGCTGAGCGTGAACAACAATGACGACACTGCCGATGGTGAAGTGGTCTTCGGCAACCGCACGAGTGCCACCAGCACCAGCATCACGGGCAGTGCCAACGACATCGTGCTTGCCAAGTTCTCTGCGATCGCGAACAAGATGCCTGCTCGCGCTCTGCCGAGCGGTATCGACCAGGAAATCGCTCGCTTCGAGTTCACGGCTCCGACGAACACGAACACGGCGGGCGGTACGAACTCCGCCACCCTCACGGGCGTGACCTTCACGGTTGCGGCGACGAACATCGACTTCGACAGCGGACAGTTCAAGTGGTACAGGACCGACCAGCCCACGACGAAGATTGAATGCACCGCCAGTGCAACTGCGTCCACCGGTGCTCTGAAAGTTCGTTGCAGCGATGACAGCACGTCCCTCGATACAGAGGTGAAGAGCGGTCAGTCTGTTTCATTCTCCTTGGAGGCCGATGTCGATGACAACCACGTCACTGATACATCGAACTCCTCGCTGCAGGTTTCTCTTACGAACTTCAGCGACCAGGCGGAGAACGCGTTTGCCGACACGGATGGCAACATCAAGTGGACCGATGGCTACGAGACCTTCTTCTGGGTTGAGAACGCAGAAACGACGATCTTCTCCACGTTGATGGCTGACTGATCGTCATCGCATAGCATTCCACTGAAGTTTTAGGTCCCGTACGGGACGAAAAAACCCCCTCGAGAGAGGGGGTTTTTTTTTTATTCCTACATCCCCTCGGCTCCCTTCCTGTGCTTCCTCCTTTTCCTCCATCCCCCAGCCCCTTCCTCCATGGGAGGAAGGGGAGACAAGGCTTGTCTCCCCCCTCTCCACCGGAGAGGGGGGCCGGGGGGGAGAGGAATCCCCAGAGGGCAGGAGGGGCCGGGGGGTTACCCCACCATCCTCCTCTTCCACCCCAGCATTCTCTTCAGCATCGGCCGGAGCAAAATCTCCTGCTCCGGGGGATAGGAGACGACGGTGCCGCCGAATTTTTCCTTGAAGGAAGAAACTCCTTGCCAGGGATGACCTCCATCCCCCGGCCCCTTCCTCCACCCTTCGACTACGCTCAGGGCAAGCGGGAGGAAGGGGAGACTGGTACCGAAATTGGTCCCCCCCCTCTCCCGTGGAGAGGGGGAAGGGGGGAGAGGGGCGATTCCCAGCAAATCATACTTCTCACATCCTCGCTCTTTGCAGTACCGCATCGCCTCCCACTGTAAGAGGTACGGGGCCATCAGGCTGCGGTGCGCGTAGTCGGATGCGCCGTAATAGTAATAACCGGTTTTGTTCCAGACGGTGCCGATGAGGGCGGCGATAGGTTCTTTTCCTCCATCCCCCGGCCCCTTCCTCCATGGGAGGAAGGGGGGACAAGGCTTGTCTCCCCCCTCTCCCGTGGAGAGGGGGGCCGGGGGGGAGAGGAAGGGTGCGCTCGCAATCAATAGGAAACTCCCCTCCACATTCTCCAGAAACGCCCGGTAATGCGCGGCGGAAAGCGCCCGAAACCCGTCGCGTTTGGCGGTCTCCTGCGCGAGATATGCGAAGGAGTTCGCATCGGTCGCGGCCGATTGTTCCACGCGCACGCCATGCTTCCGCGCCACTTTGATGTTGTATCTTCCTTTGGGATGCATCTGCGCGAGGATCGCTTCCTCCGCTTGCGTCAGGTCGAGGATGCGCGTGGCTTCGGGTTGCTCATGTCGCGCTGAGGCGCGAATGCGAAATGCAAAATGAGAAATGAGCAATGGTTGCTGAGGAGAATAGTACACACTGAGACTGCGCATCTTCCGTGCATCATCAACGATTGTCTGCAAGAGCACTTTCACCGGATCATTTTGCATTTTGCATTTAGCATTTAGCATTTCCGCCGGCCCCAGAGGGCCGCGCGGTATGTCCCACGTACTCAGTCCAAAACTCGTCTTATCGATCACGACCAACGCGGATGCTCGTATCGTTCCCTCATCGAATGCAGCAAAGATGCGCACCTCGCGCCCGATCGCTTCCTGGAACTTCTTCCATGTCACCGACTGCCACAGGCTGCCGTGCGGATGGGCGGCAACCCAGGCGTTGTAGGCGGTGAGGTCGGCGGGGGAGGAGAGCAGGCGGATAGTCATAGATGAAGTATAGAACGCGTTGAGGATTTCGTTGATTCGTTATCTCGTTATCTCGAATCACAGAAAAGAGCATATCCCATACTACGAAGTAACGAAGTAACGTACATTTGTTCGCCGGACATTGATTCTTCTCCCCAACGTCATACAATACAGTTTCGACCTTTGCCATTTGATCTTCGTCCTCATTCCTTCGCCCTTCCTGCCCTTCCTGCCTTTTCTCACTTTTCTCACCTCCCTCACTTCCCTCGCCCATGCCCTTCTCCCTCTCCCCCCTGCCGTATTCCTTCGATGCCCTGGAGCCGCACATCGATGCGCGCACCATGGAGATCCATTACGCCAAGCACCATCAGGCGTACTGTGACAAGCTCAATGCCGCGATCGTAGGAACCAAATGGGAAGAAATGCCGATCGAAGACATTCTTCGCAATCTTGATGATGTGCCCGAGGACAAACGCACGGCCGTTCGCAATCACGGCGGAGGATTTCACAATCACACGCTTTTCTGGCAGATGATGACGCCGGAGCAGACGGAGCCGAGTGCGGAGGTGGCCGGAGCGCTCACGGAAGCCTTTGGCTCGGTGCAGGATTTCAAGACGCAGTTTAGTGAGAAAGCAACGTTGCAGTTCGGATCCGGCTGGGCGTGGCTGGTCCGTGACAATGGCAAGCTGAAGGTGCTCGGTCTCCCCAATCAAGACAGTCCGTTGAGTCTTGGCATGGCGCCCATCCTGGGTCTCGATGTCTGGGAGCATGCGTACTATCTGTACTACCAAAATCGCCGCCCGGAGTACATTGCTGCGTGGTGGAGCGTGGTCGATTGGGATGAGGTGGGGAGGAGGTTGAGTGGCCCTGTCTGAAGCCTGTACCTCTCTGCCCTGCGGGGGATACCCTCTCCCCCGACCCCTCCCCCTCCACACCCGCTTGCCACGTCGGCCGCGGCCGACTACCGGGGGAGGGGAGACGAGATTTTTTCTGATTGGAGAAATTATTTGAAAGCAGAAGGGTTGCGCCCTCCCCCTGCGAGTCGGTGGTGCGTGGCGGGGGAGGGTTGGGGTGGGGGAATAGGACGCAGAAAGGCTTGCTGACATTGACATCATCTTCATCTCCCCTACACTTTCCCCGTCTTCAGCGGCTACGATTGTGTTGTGAGCGCTGCCTGACTGTTTCGAATTTCCTCTTTCTCAAGGGGGAATCGTGCGGTGGGTGGCGGACTGTCGTATTCCCCATTTCCTTCCCATTCCTCCGTTATGGCCTCCAAGCCCGTGAAGAAAGCTGCGCCCGCCAAGAAAGCTCCCGCCAAGAAGGCGCCTGCTCCCGCGAAGAAGGTTCCCGTCAAGAAGGCTCCCGCCCCTGCGGCGAAGACACCTGCCAAATCGGCTGTGCCCGCTGTGACGAAAAAACCGGTCAAAGCACCCGTCGCGCCCGGTACGCCCAAGAACGTGAAAGCGGTGTCCGCCGCGCGTGTCTACGACATGGACATAGAGGAAATCGTGCTGCCGCACATTCATCCGCATCTGCCCCCTCCGACCGGCCGCATTCCCGCGTCTCTGAAAGATCTTCCTGCAGAGATCACCCCTGACAAGGTGGTGGGCGGACGCGTGTTCATCGTGGATGACCAAGGCGTGTCGCACGTGCCGTCTCTCATCGAGATGCAGATCGAGAGTTACCGCTGGTTTCTCACCGACGGTCTGAAGGAGTTGTTGGAGGAGATTTCCCCCATCACCGATTTCTCCGGGAAGAAGATGGAACTGCGCATTCTCGGCCACACCTTCGATCCTCCCAAGTACGACCCCCAAACCTGCAAGCGCAGGAACTTGAGCTACGAGGCCGCCATGAAGGGGCACGTCCAGCTCATCAATAAGGAGACGGGTGAAATCAAGGAGCAGGACGTGTTCCTCGGCTCCATCCCGCTGATGACCGACCAGGCGTCCTTCATCATCGGCGGCATCGAGCGCGTCGTGGTGCATCAGCTCGTCCGTTCACCTGGCGTCTTCTTCTCCACCATGCCGGAGTTTCCCAAGTACCACGCCGCCAAGATCATCCCGAAGCGCGGCGTCTGGCTGGAAATCGAAACCGACCGCCGCGGCGTCATCACTTGCAAGATCGACCGCAAGCGCAAGATTCCCGTCACGCAGCTCCTGCGTGTGTTCGGCTTCGTCACCAATACGCAGATTCTGGAACTCTTCGAAGAAGTCAGTCTCGGCCAGGAGACGGATTTCATTCTCAAAACGTTGGAGAAGGATACCGCGAGCACCGTGGAGGATGCATACCAATCCATCTACCGCCGCATCCGTCCGGGGGATTACGCCACCCCGGAGAATGCCAAGCAGATGATCGACGGACTCTTTTTCGATTTCAAGAAGTACGACATGGGCTCCATCGCCCGCTACAAGCTCAACCGCCGGTTCAAGGTCAACACGCCCGATGACGAAGCGCACCGCGTGTTTCAGGTGAAGGATTTCGTGGAGATCGTGCGCGAGATGATGCGACTCAACAACGGCATCGGCACGCCCGATGACATCGATCACCTCGGCAACCGCCGCGTGCGATCCGTCGGAGAACTGGTGCAGAACAAGTATCGCGTGGGACTCGTGCGCACCGAGCGCATCGTGAAGGATCGCATGACGGTCATGGATCTCGAAACGGTCACGCCCACGCAGCTCATCAACTGCCGTCCCGTCACCGCGGCCATGCGCGAGTTCTTCGCGTCGTCGCAGCTCTCGCAGTTCATGGATCAGACGAATCCGCTCTCCGAACTCGCCCACAAGCGCCGCCTCTCGGCCATGGGACCCGGCGGACTCTCCCGCGAGCGCGCCAGCTTCGACGTCCGCGACGTGCACACCAGCCACTACGGGCGCATCTGTCCCATCGCCACTCCCGAAGGTCCGAACATCGGTCTTGTGGTGCACTTGGCGGCGTTCGCCCGCGTGAACAAATACGGATTTTTGGAGACGCCCTACAGGGAAGTGAAACATTCCGTGAAGGCCGACGTCGACGCGCTCCTCGGTCGCATCATCGATGAAACCGTCAAGGACGGTCGCAAGACGATCATCAAAGAAGGCGAAGTCGTCGCCTCCAAGGAGCTGGCGCGGCAGATCGTCTCACTCAAGAAAAAGGAGAAGAAGGAGGAGATCGCCGTTCGTGCGTACCTGACCAGCAAAGTGAGCTTCATGGATGCCGAGGCCGAACGTCACACCATCATTTCGCAGGCGCAGGAGAGCGGCAGCTTCTCCGAGCACGGCGAATTCCGGGAGACCCGCGTATCCACCCGCAAAGCCGGAGATCCGGCACTGGCGCACGTACGCGACGTCACGCATATCGACGTCTCCCCCAAGCAGATTCTCTCCATCTCCACCGCGCTCATCCCGTTCCTGGAGCACGATGACAACACGCGTGCTTCCATGGGAACGAACATGCAACGCCAGTCCGTCCCGCTCGTGCGCTCGCACGCGCCGCTCGTCGGAACGGGTATCGAGTCGCTGGCGGCCAGAGCGTCCGGCCACTCGCTTCTGGCGGAGGAAGACGGCGAAGTGACGTACGTGGACGCCGATGAAATCACCATCATCTACAAGAGCGGACGCAAGCAAACGTATCCGCTGCAGACGTTCAAACGCTCCAACCAGGGAACATGCTTCCACATGCGCCCGACCGTCGAACACGGCCAGAAGGTGCACAAGGGCGAGACCATCGCCGACGGGTCCGCAGTGGAGGGAGGGGAACTGGCACTCGGTCAAAATCTTCTGGTCGCCTACATGTCGTGGCAGGGGTACAACTTCGAGGATGCCATCATCATCTCGGACAAATTGGTGGAAGAGGGAACATTCGATTCCATTCACATCGAGAGTTACATCACCGATGTTCGTGAAACGAAGCTGGGGCCGGAAACAGTCACGCGCGACATTCCCAACGTCGGCGAAGCCAAACTCAAGGATCTCGACGCCGACGGCATCGTGCGCATCGGCGCAACGGTGCACGAGGGAGACATTCTCGTCGGGAAGATCACCCCGAAGGGAGAGACGGAACTGACGCCGGAAGAACGTCTTCTGCAAGCCATATTCGGAGACAAAGCAAAGGACGTGAAGGACAGCTCCCTGCGGCTCCCCGGCGGCGCCGGCGGCAAGGTGGTGGGCGTGCACGTCTTCGACCGCGCGCAGGGCGACGAGCTCTCCACGGGCGTCATGAAGCAGATCGAAGTCTTCGTCGCGCAGACCCGCACCATGCAAGTGGGTGACAAGATGGCGGGGCGCCACGGAAACAAAGGCGTGGTCGCGCGCATCGTGCCCAAGGCCGACATGCCGTTTTTGGCCGACGGCACTCCCGTCGATATCATCTTGAACCCGCTTGGCGTCACGTCTCGCATGAACGTGGGACAGATTCTGGAGACGCACCTCGGTTGGGCGTGCCAGGTGCTCGGCGTCAAGATCGCCACGCCCGCGCTCGATGGCATCTCCACCGATCAGATCACGCAGTTCCTGCAGGCGGCGGGCTTGCCGGAGACGGGCAAGGTGCAGCTCTTCGACGGGCGAACCGGCGAAATGTTCGCGCACAAGACGACCGTCGGCATGGTGTACATGCTCAAATTGCTCCACTTGGTTGAGGACAAAATTCACGCCCGCTCCGTCGGTCCGTACTCGCTCGTCACGCAGCAGCCGCTCGGAGGCAAGGCGCAGCACGGAGGACAGCGCTTTGGGGAAATGGAAGTGTGGGCGCTGGAAGCGTACGGCGCCGCATACACGTTGCAGGAAATGCTCACGATCAAATCCGATGACGTCATCGGGCGGTCCAAGGCGTACGAGGCGATCGTGAAAGGCGAGATCATCCAGCGTCCCAGCATTCCGGAATCCTTCAACGTGCTCGTGAAAGAATTGCAGGCGCTGGGTCTCAAAGTCGAGCTCCTCAAATTCAAGGATGAAGTCCCGCCGGTGGAACGTTTGAAGGCGGAACGCGATGAAGTGGTCCCCGTGGAACTGCAGTCGCGCGTGGAAGCGGAGGACACGGAAGGTCTGCCGGTCTCCGATCACATCACGGAACTGTCGGAAGAGGCATTGGCCGAAACTGAGAAGGAACTGATCGCCGGCATAGAGGAAGGAGCGGAAGTGGAGGCCAGCGGCATCACGCAGAAAGCGGAGATCAAGGAAGCATCCAGCGAGGAAGCGGCATACGACGCCTGATTGCTCTGCAGAGAATCTTCCCGATACGTCATCCTGTGACCGGCACAGGGTGACGTATTGAGCGTTGATCGTTTGCGAGCGTTGTCTGTCTGTTTGATTGTCCGTGAGCGCTGCTCGTCTGTTCACCGGCGATTGAGTTGAGTGCGATGCGTTTGGTTCGTTAACCGGCGATTTCAATCGCCGGTGAACGCGATGTGCTCGAGCGTAATTCATTCCGCAGATGCGGGCGAACGTTCCATTCGAGAATAGAACGGTCGATTCTGTTTGTTATAAGCCAAGAATTGCCGGTTGGATCATTGGACAGAACGGAGACCGTCTCCCCAACGGAGTTTTGTCACTCCTAGAGTGAGGTCACTTATTTGTTTCCTCACTCTTCTATGTTCAATCTCAATCGCGTCACGCTCCTGGGGAACGTCACGCACGATCCCGATATCCGTTCCACGAAGAACGGTAAACCGATGGCGTTCCTCAGCGTCGCCACCAGCCGCCGGCACAAAAATCAGGACGGCGAGTACGTCAGTGAACCCACCTACCATCGCTTGGTCTGTTGGGGGACGCTCGCCGATCTCGCGAAGCGCATTCCCAAGGGCGCGCCGCTCTTTGCCGAAGGCCGCATCCAGCACAGCACCTGGAAGGACAAGGACGGCGCGGAGAAGATGTCCAGCGAAGTCGTCGTCGACCAACTGATTTTGCTCGCGCGCGACGGAACGAAGAAAACGGCGGCATGATCATTTGGCGAACAAGAATCTTGGCCGCTCCACGCTTTTCCCGTAGACTGTGATGCGCTCTCTCCCCCGAATCCTCATGAAGTCCGTGAACAAGGTGATCCTCCTGGGTAACACTACGCGCGATCCGGAACTCAAGGCGACTGTCAACGGTCAGAGCGTCGCGACGTTCGGACTCGCGACCAATCGCGTCTGGAAGGATCATACGGGAGTGAAGCAGTCGCTTCCGGAGTACCACAACCTGGTGGCGTGGGGCGGCCTCGCGGAATTCTGTGCGCAGAACGTCCGCAAGGGAAAACCGTTGTACGTGGAGGGGTACTTGAAGACCCGCAGCTGGGACGGACCCGAGGGCAGCAAGATTTTCCGCACGGAAATCGTCCTGGAGAACCTCGTCCTGCTGGGTCCGCGCGACGGGACGGAAGGGTTGCCGGAAGCGGCGGCGGAGCATGCACCGATACCGGGGGAGGAAATGAGAACATGATGGTGTTTTTTCCTTGACGCTGGCTTTTCTCTCGGTACAATCCCCCTACTCTATGCGTCTGCACGCTTACCCGTAGGATCAGCGTTTGGTTTGAGACCTCTTCTGATTCTGCGGGTGTGCGTGGGCCACCCGCTTTTCGTATTCGTCCGCCTTCGGCGGATCGAATACGACCCCGAGCTTGTCGAGGGGTTGTTGTATGGCGGTTCATTGATCACCCCGGTCCTTCACAGCACAGGCCGACGAAAATGAAAAATCGGTTCCGCACGCGTTGCGGAACCATCAACAATCGAATCAATCAGAGATGACACAGTGTTTGCGCACATGGTGGGCATTGTCTGCCCGCTTCCTCGTCCCTTGGGACAGGGAACGTGATGCGTGAACAGTACCGCCCGGTAGTACATGCTTGCATGACTACAGGGCATGAAAAATGTTACTCAGCGCATGACATGGATGCCTCGACTCTGCATTCCGATGAAGGACGTGGCCAGCTGCGATAAGCTTCGGTCAGCCGCTAGGCAGGCGCTACCAGCCGAAGATTTCCGAATGGGGAAACCCCGTGGGAGTTATGTCCCATGACCCCGCACCCTTCCTGTCTTTACCTCTATGAAGGTAGGAAGGGTGCGGGGAGGTGTGACCTTGTGAACTGAAACATCTCAGTAACAAGGGAAAAGAAATCAAAGAGAGATTCCCGTAGTAGTGGCGAGCGAACCGGGAACAGCCCAAACCCCGCACCCTTCCTGTCTTTACCTCTATGAAGGTAGGAAGGGTGCGGGGGGTTGTAGGACCTTCAGTATCGATTGTCTTCCCATAGACGAACGTCCTGGAACGGACGGCCAAAGAGGGTGAGAGCCCCGTAAGCGAAATGGGAGGACGACGTAGGAGGATTCCTGAGTAGGGTCGGACACGTGAAATCCGGCCTGAATCTGGGTGGACCACCATCCAAGGCTAAACAGATGCAGAGATCTATAGCGGATAGTACCGTGAGGGAAAGGTGAAAAGCACCCCGGTTAGGGGGATGAAATAGTTCCTGAAATGTCGTGCGTACAAAGAAGTTGGAGCCCCGCACCCTTCAAGCTTTTTTTGCTATCATCAACAACATGTTCCACGTATACATCCTGCAGAACGAAGCGAGAGAACTATATATCGGCTTTACGACCGATCTCGATCGTCGTTTGCATGAGCATAACAGCGGTCGAAGTACGTATACAAAGGGAAGTAGTTGGAAAGTTGTGTATTGTGAGTCCTATCTATCCAAAGACGATGCGCAAGAACGAGAGCGGCGTCTGAAGGATTATGGGAAATCACTCGCAATGCTGAAAAAGCGAATCATGCATTCTTTACAAGAAGCTTGAAGGGTGCGGGGTCACAGCGTGCCTTTTGCATAATGAGCCAACGAGTTTGTTGTCAGTGGCTTTGGCTAAGGGAGATTTACCCGGAGCCGGAGCGAAAGCGAGTCCGAATAGGGCGATTTGGTCGCTGGCACAAGACCCGAAACCGGGTGAGCTATCCATGAGCAGGGTGAAGGTGACCGAAAGGTCACTGGAGGCCCGAACCAGTTGGTGTCGCAAGACCTTTGGATGACTTGTGGATAGGAGTGAAAAGCTAACCGAACCCGGAGATAGCTGGTTCTCTTCGATATGCCTTTAGGGGCAGCCTCGTCACACACAGCAGGGGGTAGAGCTACTGTTTGGATGCGGGGGTCACCTCGACCTACCAAATCCAGCCAAACTCCGAATACCTGCCTTAAAGGTGACGGGAGTGAGACGGTGACAGCGAAGTGCCATCGTCGTGAGGGCAACAGCCCAGACCATTTGCTAAGGTCCCCAAATTATCGTTCAGTGGAAAAGGAAGTGTCAGTGCTTCAACAACCAGGAGGTTGGCTTAGAAGCAGCCATCCTTTAAAGAAAGCGTAACAGCTCACTGGTCGACGCACGGACGCGCCGAAAATGTAACGGGGCAAAACGATATACCGAAGCAGTGGATGCTTGCGCTTCGCTCTGCGAAGCGAATTGTGAAATACAAAATGTGAAATGCAAAATGGTCTCGGGAGAATGTCCTTCTCCTTACATCATTTCTCATTTTTCATTTTCTCATTTTGCATTCGCGCCGCGGAGCGGAGCGTAGGCGTGGTAGAAGAGCGTTCCCTGCCGCAGTGAAGCCGAAGGCGCGAGCCACGGTGGAGCGCAGGGAAGTGAGAATGTTGGCATGAGTAACTACTAGGCAAGCGAAAAACTTGCCCGCCGAATCCCCAAGGTTTCCCACGCAACGGTCATCGGCGTGGGGTTAGTCGGTCCTAAGGCCAGGCCGAAAGGCGTAACCGATGGACAACAGGTTAATATTCCTGTACTTCGTGCGAATCGAAAACGGTTGTCGGTTGATAGTCCCATGAGCCTCTGGCTCACACCATTCTGCTGTTATGGAGTATTGAGTATAAAAGTATTAAGTATTGAGGTATCTGGCTGGCAAGCAATACCTGATACCCAATACCCAATACTGCTCTCCGCGACAGCGGGATGGTGTGAGTCACGTTCGTAGGACAGGAAGCCTTCAATTGAGGTGCGGCGTGACGGAGCGGGAAGATCAGAGCGTCCGTATTGACTGGACGTGGAAGGCGCAAGGCGCTGATACTCGGAGGCAAATCCCCGGGTAGAGCCAAGCGTTTATCTCAATGACCCTCGCAAGAGGGGAGAGTCTGTTCCTTTCTGCTTCCAAGAAAACCGTCGCAACCGAGAGTCGTACGAAACCGTACCGTAAACCAACACCGGTGGGGTGGTCGAGTAGACCAAGGCGAACGGGTCATCTTGCGTTAAGGAACTCGGCAAATAAGCGTCCGTAACTTTGGAATAAGGACTGCCCTCGAGCAATCGAGGGCCGCAGCGAAAGAGCCCAGGCGACTGTTTATCAAAAACACAGGCCTCTGCTAAAGCGAAAGCTGATGTATAGGGGCTGACGCCTGCCCAATGCTGGAAGGTCAAATCGGTTGGTGATCTCTGGTGCTTGCACCAGAATGAGCCGATCGGCTAAGCCCCAGTGAATGGCGGCCGTAACTATAACGGTCCTATGGTAGGATATTAACTGCCATAGTGAGGTGTGAGACCTCCATTCGAACCTTGACGCCATCAAGGATGTAGAAT
>JAKQEM010000020.1 GCA_029558515.1 bacterium | reverse complement strand
GCGTATGATCAGATAGACAAGGCGCCTGAGGAGAAGGAGCGGGGAATAACGATCAACACGGCGCATGTTGAGTATCAGACGGCGAATCGTCATTATGCGCACATCGACTGTCCTGGACATGCGGACTACATCAAGAACATGATAACGGGAGCTGCGCAGATGGACGGGGCGATATTGGTGGTTGCTGCTTCAGACGGTCCGATGCCGCAGACGCGCGAGCACATATTGTTGGCCAAGCAGGTGAACGTGCCTGCGATGGTGGTGTTCATGAACAAGGTTGATCAGGTGGACGATCCTGAGCTGTTGGAGCTGGTGGAGTTGGAGCTTCGTGAGCTTTTGAGTGCGTATGATTTTCCTGGTGATGAGATACCGATCATCAAGGGGAGTGCGTTGAAGGCATTGGAGAGTGACGATCCTGATTCTCCTGAGGCGAAGTGCATATTTGAGTTGATGGATGCGGTGGACAGTTACATACCCGAGCCCACGCGTGACATAGACAAGCCGTTTTTGATGCCGGTAGAGGACATATTCACGATCAGCGGTCGTGGTACGGTTGTGACGGGCCGGGTTGAGCGTGGAGTGATCAAGACGGGTGAGGAGATAGAGATCGTGGGCATCAGGCCGACGACCAAGACGGTGTGCACTGGTGTTGAGATGTTCCGCAAGACGTTGGACGAGGGGCGAGCGGGAGACAACATTGGTGTATTGCTGCGTGGAACGAAGCGTGACGAGGTGGAGCGTGGTCAGGTAGTTGCGCATCCGGGGTCGATCACGCCGCACACGCATTTTTCGGCAGAGGTGTATGTATTGAAGAAGGAGGAGGGAGGTCGTCACACGCCGTTTTTCACCGGGTATCGTCCGCAGTTTTATTTTCGGACGACGGACGTGACGGGTGACATCAAGCTGCCCGAGGGAGTGGAGATGGTCATGCCCGGGGACAACATCACCATGGACGTCAAGCTGATCCAGCCCATCGCCATGGACGAGGGTTTGAGGTTCGCCATCAGAGAAGGCGGCAGAACCGTCGC
>JAKQEM010000036.1 GCA_029558515.1 bacterium | reverse complement strand
GATCTGTGATTTCAATCCACGTGCCTACGTGAGGCACGACGACCGAGCGCAGTTTGTCCGTCCAAAGATTTAAAATTTCAATCCACGTGCCTACGTGAGGCACGACACTTCGTTATTTTGTCAAACAGCCCCATAATAATTTCAATCCACGTGCCTACGTGAGGCACGACTCACTCTGCAGGGGGAGATTACGTGACCGATCATTTCAATCCACGTGCCTACGTGAGGCACGACCCAGTACTCCTATATCGTCTCGCGGCCCTGGGTATTTCAATCCACGTGCCTACGTGAGGCACGACACACCGGCGCAGGTGAGATCTGCTCTTAAATCATTTCAATCCACGTGCCTACGTGAGGCACGACGGGCCAACCGTTTGCGAATTGACGAAACACACGATTTCAATCCACGTGCCTACGTGAGGCACGACGAGCGCCGGGCAAACCGCAGTGACATGGATCGCCGATTTCAATCCACGTGCCTACGTGAGGCACGACGGATAGTCATCCCCGATATCCCGTCCTTTGAGATTTCAATCCACGTGCCTACGTGAGGCACGACCCGCGATCCGATCTGCGCTTGTGGCGATTCGATATTTCAATCCACGTGCCTACGTGAGGCACGACAACCGGTTGCCCGGGGATCATCGGTATCCGGGAATTTCAATCCACGTGCCTACGTGAGGCACGACCCTGTACTATATATCGGGGAACAAATATCTTACTTGCCCTAAGCGCTGTATCATCGCCTTCATATCCGATAGAAAGCGTAAGCAGCATAGATCTAATCTCCGGATCATGAAACAGTGCTTCACATCGTTAGCTGTCGACACTGTACCGTGATGCGCCTCGGAAATCCAAGAGAACTGCCCCGTATAAGGAAACAGCCAGTATTTGCCGGATCGCGAACCTCCCGGGGAAAACGTGGGCACTTCATCTTCGCGGCACCCCCCAGAAATAGCATTACAAGATCAGCACGCCCTCAACATTCAGCCCCGGCTTAGCCCCCACGTGATCCACATGATCCCGACCATGCTTCCCTAAATTATAATACCGTACGCTATCAATCGTGGGATCTATGATCTCGTTGATCTTCGCTTTCATCTCCATCAATTGAACGGAATCTACCACACATTCAAAGACCGAATTTTGCACGCGCGTACCGTAATTCGTGCAGATCTTTGCAACCGTGCGCAACCTGCGCCTCCCCTCCGGGCTCTCCGTATTTACATCGTACGTAACCAGAACGAACACCATTCTCACCTCATCACGAACGGCGGATACCCATCGATATCTCCCCGCAGATGCCGGGCCAGCAGCATTGACTGCGCATACGGCAGAAGGCCAACCGGGACCCGTTCATCCAGATAGCCATGCATAACCTCTTCTGTCTTCCGCCGTTGCCAGGCCGCAAGAACTGCTTTCCGCCCTGCATCCGTCAGGATCACGGCCCCGTTCTCCTTCACCAGGAAATCATCCGCCGCAACAATCCGGTTATTAATCAGACTCAACACAAACCGGTCTCCGAGATACGGCCGGAACTCCTCCATCAGATCCAGCGCAAGGCTCATCCGTCCCGGTCGGGCGCGGTGGAGAAACCCCACCTGCGGGTCCAGCCCCACCGACTCCAGCGCCGAAGCGCAATCTACCGCGGTCAGCGTGTATATGAACGACAACAAGGCGTTTATCCGGTTCAATGGAGGCCTCCTGCTCCGGAACTCAAATGTGAACGCGAGATCTCGGGAAAGAATCAGATCATCGAAGCAGTCAAAGTAACACTTTGACAGAATTCCTTCACGACCCCGAAGTTCATTCAGCGTCCCGGGTGGTGACTCCTTCATCTGGCGAATTCCCTCAGTCAGCCGCTTAAGATTCTCTGCAAGCGCCGGCGAAGCCTTTTCAGGGTAGTCACGGCCAAACCGCAACAGGACACTCCGGCAGTTCAGTAGCTTCCCGAGCACACAGTTTATTGCAATCCCGGCCGCGGCCTCCTCGTCATCGGAGAGGAGATACTGTCTCTTGCGGAGTAGCACGTTCCCGGACACGCGGCCTGAAACCCGTCCGAGGAACTTTCCGTACGGCGACACAAACGCAAGCCCCACGTTGCGGGATGCGCACAACTCCATAACGCCCGGACTTGCCCCCATAAACCCAAAACAGATGACCCCCTCCAGGTTGTGAATGGGGATCCGTCCTATCTCATTTCGCTCAACGGAAACGACGATATTCTCTCCGTCTTTCTTGAGATAAGACTCTGGATTGGTGATGTACAGGGTGTTCAGGAGTTTTCTCATGCATCTTCCTTTCCAATGCAGATGACGAGGTAGCGATCAACCGATCGTCCGCGGGATGAGACGGCCGGCATACAGAGTTCGACAAGCGAACAGTTCTTGCAGTGCGGCAGCAGAACCGCCGGGGGAGTGATTCCCGTATCGTAAAGGGCATACATCCCGGCGACCAGCTCCGAGACCCGGCGGCGAAGTTCGTCGTCAAAGAGCACCTCCGTCCGTCGCCGGGTCTTGCCGTAATACAGATACCCGCGTTCAATCTGCGCCTGATACATCTCCTCAAGACAGATCGCCTGAGCACACAGCTGGACCTCGTCGCGATCGTCCGGTTTCTTCTTCCCCGCCTTGTACTCCACCGGCACAGCGATCCAGTACCCATCTCGTCCAGAAATCGTAATCCCTGTGTCCGAGCGATGATACTCTACCACATCCGCAACCCCGTAGATCTTCAATGCGTGGGAGACCAGGGGCACACTCCGCGAGATCAGCACATCCCCCCGGCTCTCTGTGAAGAAGGGATCGTCCGCATTCCTGTGCATCTGCCTGCCGCCGAAGGTAAGCACGTTCTCTTTCCACAACTGCTCAATGTGGATGAGCGCCCACTGACGTCTACAGAATGCAAAATGCTGGATGCCGCTGAGCAAGAGGTAGTCGTCAGGATTCATGGAAGTTCCGATCCCAATAAGGCATTATTATAAGTCACATTATAAGAACCTATCAACAGACGTGATGGCTCATGCACCTTGCT
>JAKQEM010000021.1 GCA_029558515.1 bacterium | reverse complement strand
CTCCGTCGAGCGCGGGTGCATGGTGACGGTGAAGGGTGCGCTGATGCGATTGCCCGGGAGGCCCTGCGTGTCCGTGGGACGCTGCCAGACTGCGAGGCGGATGGTGAAAGTGCCCTGCGTGAAACTTTGTGACAGAACCTCGGAGATACGGGAGAGGGGGATGGTGGCGGACAGCGAGCCGGTAACGTTCTGTTCGAGAAGCGCGGGTGCAGAGGGGAAGGGATTGCCCTGAGTATCCGCCAGATATGCGTTCCACTGGCTGAAGGATGTATCCGCGCCGGAGAGATCGAAGTCGATGCGCATGGACGAATCTGCGTCAGTATACGCCGATTTATCCGTTGCGACGGAGAGAACGCGTGTGTCCTGCGCGGTGCACAGAGACTGCTGCACGAAGAGTTCCCCGTGGCCCCCGTCCGTGAATTGCTGTCGTAAGGCGGCGAAGAATCCATCAAGATCTCCGTTCTTTGCCAGTGTGTAGAGAGTGTAGGGACGGATGCCGATGATGCGTTCCGCGATGCAGAACAGGAGTCGCAGTTCCACCCCCCGCTTCGTTTGCGCCTGCTGCATCAGTCCATTGAAGATGCGGCCGGCGACGGTGTCATCGCGCACGGACTCAGAGCCGTACGTCGGGTACTGCATGGTGCCGCTTGCACGTTTGTACCATGACTGCGTGACGTCCAAAAGCGCGGCGTCATCGTACTTCTTGAGGATGAGGCGCAGATCGATGAAGCTCATGGTTTCATCGATGTCGACTCCGTCGAGAAGATCGGCACCGTCGCTGGTGAACTCTACCGTCGTGGAAAATGCAACGTCAAAAATGCTGTTGAGTGACGCGACAAGTTGCACCTTCGTAATGTATTGATCCAGCGTGGCAAGTACGACCTTTTGCGCTCCGTCGTTCTGCGCGATGATTTCGAGCCGGGGGTCGGCCATGGCAACTTCCGTACCAAACCAACGACTGAAGCGCGTGGCGGTGCGGCTGAGTGCGTCCATGTCCGGCGGCAGGTCCGTGGGTACGTAAGTGGAATTGGGCACCCAGTTTCCGTCGCCGTTTAAGTGATAGCCATTTTCCGCGAGGTTCCGGACGGTTGCGTCGTGATCGAGGACCATCGACTGCAGGCGGACCATAACCCGGTCGATCAAGCGTTCGGCGATGGTGATGGCCTGCGCGGGCGTGGGGAGCGTGATGCCGGTCAGTTCATGAATGGCCGCCACACAGTCCGCGCGATATCCGTGCCCGTTTTGACGGTTGGGATTTGCGTACAGTTCCCACAGAGTCTGAAGAGTATTGAACACGGTTTGCGGGTCTTTTCCCATGCGTATCCCCTGCATGCCTTCCATTGCCTCTCCCAGGATTTCGCCGAGCGCCAGCGTATACTCGATGCATCGGTCGTTCATGGCCTTGAGCAGATCGCTGCGCCGTCCCAGGACCCTGTTCTGCATCTGCTTGCGCGTCCACGTGGGCCCCATGCGCGCCCACTCCGCATCGATGGTGGCCTGAATATTCTCCTCCCGCAATTCCGGGTGGAGTGCGTAGAACGATGCGTAGAAGTCGTAGGTTACGTTGTACGGGGCAGGGAGATCCCGCGTGCGTTCGATGAGTTCGGAGTGGAGAATGCGCTGCCAGTTCTGTTCGCCGTAGAAAATGGAATCACCCATCGTCGTCGCTGTCTGAAAGTACTGCAGAACATTCCGCGCGGCCGCGTCTCCTTCCGGTATCTCCGGCGCTCCGTCGGCGGGATCGGCCGGCGTGAGGGTCTGCGTTTCCCTGTTCCAGTCGAATGCCACGGTGTCCTGCAGCAGGCCGTCGGGTCGTTCGTAGAGCGAGAGCACGTAGCGTCCGGTGGGGCGTGCTACGTCGAATGTCACGGTTGCCATGGCGTACTCCGTTCCGTTCTCATGCGAGAGTTGCATCGTGTCCAGATGCGTTCCCACATTCCAGGAGACGACGCTTTGATCTGCGGGCGATCGCACGGCGACGATCACGTTGTGTTTGTGCGTGGCGTAGACCATCAATGCCGGATCGACGGGGACGCGTTCCAGTTTCCCTTCTTCGTAGTCATCCCATGCTCGCTGCTGCGTGAGCACTTGCGCTCTGCCGTATTTTTGATCGTACCGTACCACGACTCTATCGAGCATGGCGGTGCGACTCTTATCCGTATACATGCAGAAATTCAGTTGACGCACTTGGCCGTAATACCAGTTGTTTGGCAGCGTAAATTGCACGCGCCCGTCCGCGAGACCGTCGGGATGTTCCAGAAGTTGCGTCGCCCCCTCCGCCAGAATGTACGTACTCGGCCCCGGATTTCGCATGCGAATGGTGAACGTGACGCGACCGTCGGCATGTTCGGTGAGTTCCACGAACATGCGTGCGTACGGAATTTCCTGTGCCTGCTCCGCTTCTGCGAGTATCTCAGCCGTTACGGGCGATTGGCGGTAACGTTCCACGACCGTCCTGCAGCGTGCGACGATCTCCGTCCAAACCGGATTGTCTGCGAGTGCCTGCTCCACCGCCAAGCGCACCGCGGCGGGGGAACCGTCGGTCGTCGCTATCGCAGCAGAGAACTCTGCGCAGAGATCCTGATACTCCCTGTCCGTCAGGTCGATGCTCAGTGAACCGGCATCGTTGCGCATGACGCGTGATCCCGTGCGCACGCGCTCGATGTGTAGCTCCGCCGGCATCTGTGATGCTTCCAGATGCAGCCCCTCCGTGAGCATGGCTTCGAGCGTGGTACGGACGATGTGCGTTGATTGCTCCCATCCTCCGGTGAGCGCATCGCGTTGCCGCAGTAACTGCAGATCGTTCTCTGACAATCGTCGTTCCCATTCCGCACGGTTGTCGCTATTGGATGTGGCGCGTGCTTCCGTATCGATTGCGGCTTGCCGGATGGTTGCCTGCTTGGTCCGGAGAGTAGCGGCTTCCCCCACGACGGTCGTGGCGCGAGGAATGTACAGTCCATACTTCTGTGCTTCGTTGTACTCCCATGTGCCCCGCATTTTGAAGTAATTGAGATACTGATCGAGTCCGTTCATTTGATTGCTCATTTCAGCCTTGTTGTTCGTTTTCTTGGCATCCAAGTAGGCGAATGCGTATCGGTAGGCTCCATCGTACAGTCGGACATCCGCTTGATCTGCGGGAGAAAGCTTCGAGACCGGCAGCGTCCGGATGGCGGTCGCTCCGTGCCCCGCGCGTTGGTACCACGATTGCGCATTCCACAGATCCAGCGCCGCCTTGGCCGCATCGCGCCGCGAGACGAGTGCTGGGTACTGTTGCAGGGCGGATGCGATGTCCCGGAGGAGGGCTGCCCGCTCCAGCTCAGCCAAGTGGTCGGTCATGTGCGTGGCGATCAACGTGCCGATCTCCTCCGCCGTTGCGGGTTGCTCGGGTGCCGCGGTGTCCTGCTCTTGCGAGGCGCCGTCTTCGTTCATGAGCTCGGTGACGGCTGCATCCGTTGCCTCAGCATCGGGAACGGTTTGTTCCGGGTCCACTTCCTCCTGCACCGGCGGCGTCGGAGCCTCCCTCACTTCGATCTCATCCAGACAGGCACCCGACTTTTCCAGTGACACTTTGACGTAACGAGCCGCGACGGGCGGGAAGGTAATCTCCCATGTTTCGCCCGGATTGAAATTTCCGTTGAACGCAGTGGATGCGGAATCAAAGACCGTCACGTACTCTTCCGCGTCGGCGCTGCCGTCGTTCGGTGCGTAGGCGTTCTCACTCGTCGCAACGGCCACGATGATCCTCCCCGGATCGCGGTCGGCATACCATCCCGTGCGATCTCTTCCCAAGCGCACCCGATCAATCATTTTCAACGCTCCCACATCTATCTTCGCCCAGCCATTGGGTGTCGATGCAATGAAGCTGCTGCCATTGCCGATGCGGCCGTCATTCAGCAAGTGCGGCTGATGGATGGCGTATCCCTGCAAGGGGCTGCTCGTCACGGCCGGCAATGCTCCGTTTCCCTGATACGCCACGTTGTCTTTCGTATCGATGGGAGTGTTCCTGCCCTGTTCCTGGGAAAATCCGGCGGCGGTGGCGGACGGTCCGGTGACGGGGGTCGATGCGACCAGGGAGATGGAGGGCGTGATCGATGGCGCTTCCCCCTCCCCCGTCCGTGCGGTCACGGACGATGCAATGTCCTGTGCGATATCCGTCAGCAGGGTATCCACGGCGGATGGTTCCAGGGGATTGGCATCCAGCATCTGTCGCGGCTCGAGATGTTCCAGGGAAAGTCGGCGGGTGGCGCGTTCGCTCATGGGGAGGGGGGAATGAATGTGTGCATTGCATCACCCCCGCGCTCTGTGCGACAGGAGACGGAGCGATCATGCATCGCACGGATTGCGGTTTTATGTGAAGTGCTTGCCCTTCTTGAGCGTTCTTTTTCATCACGGAACACATCGTGTGTTAGAATGACATGCATGAACAACGCGCAGATGGCACGGGCGTTTCAAACCGTTGCGGCTCTCCTGATGCTGCAGGATGAAAACCCGTTTCGCATTCGAGCGTATGAGCGGGCGGCGCAGACGATCGAGGGACTCAGCGAAGACATGGAGATGATCTATACGCGGCAGGGGATCGAAGGAGTGCGCGCGATGCCCGGCATCGGTGCGGATCTGTCTGCGAAGATCGAGGAGATGCTCACGACGGGCAGCATGGCGTTTCTGAAGGAGTTGCAGAAGAACGTGCCTGCGGGATTGCTGGAACTGTTGGAGATTGAGGGATTGGGTCCCAAGAAGGTGAAATTTCTCCGGCAGAAATGCGGCGTGGAGAGCATCGCGGATTTGGAACGACTCGCGCAATCGGGGGAACTTGGCAAGCAGAAGGGCTGGGGTGAAAAATCAGTGCGGAATGTGCTCGCTGGAATCGCTGCGATGCGCGCGCACCGGGAACGCATGGCGATCAACGTGGCTCACTCCATCGCGGGGGACATCGTGCAGACACTCGAGGAGAGCGGACTGTGCGGGAGAATTGAAATTGCGGGAAGCCTGCGGCGGCGCAAGGAAACGATCGGCGACATCGACATTCTGGCGACGAGTGACGAGCCCGCGAAAGCGATGGACGTGTTCTGCGGATTTTCCTTGGTGGAACGGGTGCTTGCGAAGGGCGGGACGAAAGCGAGCGTGCACCTGTCCGCCGGCATCGATGCGGATCTGCGCATCGTGCGTGCAGAGGTATTCGGCGCGGCGCTCCACTACTTCACGGGGAGCAAGGAGCATAACATCGCACTGCGCAAGCGTGGCATCGCGCGCGGATGCACCGTCTCCGAGTACGGCGTGTATGAGGGAACGGCGGAGCAGAAGGGGAGGCTGCTTGCATCCAAAACGGAGGAGGACGTCTACCGAGCGGTGGGGTTGCCCTTCATCCCGCCGGAACTCCGGGAGCATCGGGGGGAGATCGAAGCGGCGGAAGCGGGAACGCTCCCCATCCTCATTGAGGAAGCGGATGTGCACGGCGATCTGCACGTGCACAGCAATTTCAGCGACGGATCGGTGACGATGACGCGAATGGCCGAGGCGGCGCAGGAGAGGGGGCTGCAGTACATTGTTTTTTGTGATCATGCGTCGTCAATGGGGATGGTGAGGGGAATCAAGGACGACACTATCGATGCGTACCTCGCACTGATCGAGGAAGCGCGGAGAACGGTGCCGGGTATGACGATCGTTGCGGGGGCGGAAGTCGATATTCTGGAAGACGGATCACTGTATCTCTCCGATGAAACGATGAGTCGACTCGACTGGGTGACGGCATCGGTGCATGCGCACTTCAAGATGTCTCCACAGGAGATGACCGAACGGATGCTGCGTGCATTGGATCATCCTTCCGTTCGACAGTTGGGTCATCCCACCGCGCGGTTGCTCCTGCGACGTGATCCCATCGAGTTTGATACGGATGCGGTCTTCGCCAAAGCCGCCGCGCAGAAGATCGTAGTGGAGATCAATGCGTCGGTGTTTCGATTGGATGTGAATGACGTGCTCATTCGCAAAGCCAAAGATGCGGGTTGCTTGTTTGCGATCAACAGTGACGGTCACAGCCCGGGCGATCTGGATTACCGCTACGGCATCAGTCAGGCGAGGAGGGGGTGGCTGTCCAAGGAAGATGTGATGAATGCGAAGGGAGTGCGGGAGTTTGAGATGTTTTTGGATCGGAGGCCATAACATTCCAGATTCGTATGCTGACATGTTCCATTTTTGTCCTTTCTTTGTGCGCTACAAAGAAATGACAGAATGATCATCTTCGCATTCTCCACCACATCGACACCATCGATGCACCGAGGATGACGAAGAAGCTCGCGACGAGGTAGGCCAGCAGCTCCGGCGCCAGGAAGACCAGTAATCCGAAGAGAAGGGAGAGGAGCCCCAGTGAGAGCATTCCTGAGCCGAGGGCGGCGCCAGCATGGCGATAATCAGTATTCTTTGAGTGACGCAGGAGGGAGAACATGAGAGAATGATAGCATGATTGGCGCCGCTCTCATCCTCTTGATCGTGATTGTTCTGGTGACCGTCGTGACGATCGCATCCCGCAAACGATGACTGTCTGGCAGTCGCCCGTCGGTTGGCTGGATGTTCGCGCGGGAAGCAATGGCATTCATTCCATAACACTCAGCTCCGAGAAACCGATGGACGCGACGGACCATTCGCTGTCCGATCAGTGCGTCGCTCAACTGCGGGAATACTTCGTGGGGGAACGCACTGCCTTCGATGTGCCCCTCGCTCCCGTCGGCACGCCGTTTAGGATGGAAGTCTGGCGTGCGGCGCAACGGATCCCGTACGGAGAAACGCGCACGTATGCGGAGCTTGCATCGATGATCGGTCGGCCCGGTGCGGCGCGGGCGGTCGGCAATGCTCTCAAAAATAATCCCATCGCTATCCTTATTCCCTGCCATCGCATTGTTTCGGCAGACGGTTCCATCGGCGGATACGCATGGGGCAGCGAAAAGAAGCGAATCTTACTTGCCTTGGAGCGCTCGGCGCATTGACACGCACACTGCCGGTGCTAGCATCATCGCCATTTATCCATTTTCGATCAACAATATGCAGGGAATCAAACTTCCAGGAGATGATGCTTTCGACCCAGAAGCAGATGCACCAAGGCGTGTGACTGATACAAGGTATGTTGCTCCGGTTGCCATTCGGCTTGGTGACACGGAGCAGGGTGTGCAGCAGCAAGTCGGGGAACTGCATCTTCCTGCGGACGCACAACCCGCAACAACCATGATGGAGGGGAAGACCTTGAGGGCCGAAACACAGAATGGCGTAACCGTTGCGCGGATCACTGCAAGGAAACTAGAGGAAGCTCGGCAATGTGTGGATTTTTGGGAAAATCTCGATGGGTTGAAAGATACAAAGAATCTGGTGATCGATTTTTCGGGTGTTGAGTTTATTGCCGGTGCTTTTTTGAATGCACTCATTGTTCTTGATAAGCGAATGAAGAGTAATTCTGGTGTTTTGAAGCTCGCAGGAATGGCCCCAGAGATTCGGGCAGTTTTTGTTATCACTCGCCTACATAAGTTATTCGATATTTGCGGTACAGTGGAGGAAGCCATTGCCCGGATGAATGCTCCAAGTGCGTGAGATCGACTGCTTCTTGTAAGGCGAGAGTGCCTCGATCATACATCGGGCGGGACACGCACAGTCTCGTAGTGTATCGTTGAGAACGATGTACATCGATACCGCTCCCGGTGCCGTCCTGCGCGCGCTCACGACGAACGTCGAGGGGCTTGCGGCGGCGCAGGTGGAGGCCGTGCGGGCACGGTCGGGATGGAACGAATTGCCGCGGAAGAAGCGATCCCTCCTTTTCCTTTTCCTGAGACAATTTCACAGTGTCCTCATCTACATCCTCTTCGGGGCGCTCATTCTTTCTCTCGCCATCCCCCTGATGGAGGGGCACCTGTGGTCGGTGGAGAGCGTTCTGGATTCCGTCGTCATCCTCGCCATTCTTCTCCTCAATGCTCTCCTTGGATTCGTGCAGGAGTACAAGGCCGATCAGGCGATCCGTTTGCTGGAGAAACTCACGTCGCCCACGGTCCGCGTCCGGCGTGACGGAAAGGAGCAGATCATTCCCTCGCGAGAGCTCGTACCCGGGGACATCGTCATCATCGAAGCAGGCGACAAGCTCTCCGCGGACGGACGCATCATTCTGGAATCGCATCTGCAGTGCAACGAAGCATCGCTCACGGGCGAGTCCGTCGTGGCGGACAAAACGGCGGAGGCGCTCGCGGGAGGAGATCTTCCCATCGGCGATCGGCGCAACATGGCGTTTGCGGGTACGCTCGTCACGCGCGGATCGGGGGAGATGGTGGTGACGGCGATTGCGCTGCAGACGGAGATCGGGAAGATCGCGAACTTAGTCGCACAGACGCGCATGCCGGAGACGCCGCTCGCGCTGCGCATGAACCAACTCAGCGCGATGCTGGGTACCGTGGTGGTGATTCTCTCAGGCATCGTCGTGGCGGTCAGCTGGGCGCAGGGGAGGGCGTTCTGGAGCATTCTTCTCACGGGCGCATCGCTGGCTGTTTCGGCGGTTCCCGAAGGATTGCCGGCGGTCGTCACCGTCAGCCTCGCGCTGGGCGTGCGTCGCATGGTGAAACACCACGCGCTCGTGCGCAGGCTGGATGCTTTGGAAACGCTGGGGAGCGTCACGGTCATCTGCGCGGACAAGACCGGTACCATCACGGAGAATGCCATGCACGTCGTGGAGACGTGGACGGAGCGATCCGCCGATGCACCGCTTCTCGCGCAGATCGCGGCGTCCTGCAATCGTGCGTCTCTGCCGGACATCGGCGATCCCACGGAAATAGGACTGCTCGCTTTTGCGAAGGAACGGAAGGCGAAGCGTCTGCCGATCGATGAGGAGCAGGTGCCTTTCAGTTCAGAGGACAAATATATGCAAACCAAACACGGAACGCGCTCCTTCCTGAAAGGCGCGCCGGAGGTGATTGCGCGTCTCTGCCGGATCGATGTTGCGTCGATGCAGGCGCATACCGCCGCGTTTGCGCAGCGGGGGTTACGGGTGCTGGCGTGCGCCGTCCTCGACGCAGGGAAGAAAACGCCGCGTTTCGTCGGGCTCATTGCACTCACCGATCCTCCTCGCGCGACGGTGAAGGCCGCCATCCGGGAAGCAGAGCGCGCCGGCATTCGCACCATCATGATCACGGGAGACAATCTGGAAACGGCACTGGCGATCGCCGGACAAATCGGGATCAAAGGAAAGGGAATGCTCGGCGAGGAGATCGATTCCCTGAAACCCTCCGCACTTCGCGCCCGCCTCCGCACCGTCGGCGTCTTCGCGCGCGTGTCGCCCAAGCACAAGCTGCAGATTTTGGAAGCGCTCCGGAAGGGCGGTGCGATCGTCGCGATGTCGGGGGATGGCGTGAATGACGCACCGGCATTGAAGGGTGCGCACGTCGGCGTGGCGATGGGAAAGGTCGGGACCGATGTCGCACGCGAAGCGGCGAGTATCGTTCTCACGGATGACGATTACGCGACCATCGTGGCGGCGGTGCGGGAGGGGCGGTGCATCTACGATAATATCCGCAAGTTCGTTCTCTTCCTCGTACGCGCCAACTTCGATGAAATTCTCCTCATATTTTTGACCTCGCTGGCGGGATTGCCGCTGCCGTATCTTCCTTTGCATATTTTCTGGATCAACCTGATGACCGACGGTCTCCCCGCGCTCGCGCTCTCCATGGAACCTGCGGAGCGCGACATCATGCAGAGGCCCCCGCGCGATCCCGCGGAACATATCTTCGCCGGGCAGGCCGGCATTCTCATCATCGCCACGCTCATCGGCATGGCCGTGACGTTTCTGCCGTTCCTCTTTCTGCTCGACCATCACGCGGATATCGATCGCACGCGCAGCGTCGTTCTTTCCATTGCCATCGTGTTTGAGCTTTTTCTTGCCTATTCCTCCCGCAGCAACCGCCCCTTCTGGACGATGCGGTTCCTCGGCAATCCCTGGCTCCTCGGTGCGCTGGCCGTCCCGCTCGTCTTCCATGCGCTCCTCCTCTTTACCCCTCTTGCGGCCGTCTTCGATCTCGTCACGCTCTCGCTCTCCGATGTGCTGCTCGTGCTCGCGATCTCCCTCGCGGGATTCCTGGGATTTGAAGGCATGAAGGTGGTGATGGCACGAAAGTGAGCGGTGGAGCGCAGCCCGACATTATCCATTGACAGACCGGTGGAGGGGGATAGCGTATGCCACTATTTTCTTCCAATATTCCTATGAACGGTGCACCAAATTCCCCATCACAAATCGCGGAACATGCGGCAGAAGCGGGTGTGTGCATTCCCGTAGCAGAACTTGGAATATTGAGGGAACTCCTGGATAAACAGGAGAGAAATTGTGATTCCTGGGGAAAAATAAGTGCACTGGCAGTCAGTATAGAGGATTGGATCGTTCACAATGCCGATGTAGCTTTTCAACGTGGGCAGCAGTGGACAGATGAAACGGAAGAGGACTATCAATTGTTGGTAGGGGTTTATGAAATAGTGAGTACCGAATGCAAGAAATTTAGTGAAGTAGATGTAACGGGTGAGAATGACGCAAGGAGAAACTATTATCAGTTGAGCGAGCATATGAGGCGTTCTCTCAATCGTCTTCTGCATTCGGTAGAATCGCTCGATGAAGTACGATCTGCACTGCGTCCGGATTTGGCTCTGGAGGATATCAGGGAGGAACTCTCGGAAATGGCGGAGAATGTGAAAGGTGGGACCATTTCTGATGGTGATCTCACTTCTTTGCGGACAACAGTGGACGATCTGGGTGACTTGATCACGGTAACGAGCGAACGATACAAAGAGTACTCTCCTGCTATGCTATCGGAATTGGATGTACTGCTCAGTGACGATGAGAGGTCCGATGGGATGTGTGTGCTCACCACATTGGATAAGCTCATTGAAAAGGGAGGCTCGCGTGTGCAGGAGACTGTTGGAACGATGATGGATGACATTCGAGGCTTCCGTGCACAATTGGACATTCTTTTACAACTGCTCCTTACTTCAGAATCTGCAGGAACACACTGGAGGGAGTTGTATCTTTCATTGGGGAAAATGCAGCGTGACATGCTTCGATTGTCTGCCGTTGCTCAATTGCCCGCGATTGACACACAAGTTACGCAAGAAATTTTTGGCTGTGCAGAGGCAGCGTTGCGTGCGCTTAGGACACTGTTATGGTCGTGTCGAGAACGATGCAGTTTGCCGAATGCAGATTTGCCGAATCCTTCTATCAAGGACGAGTAAGTCATCCTCTTCCTCCAAACGGCATCACCCCGCCTCCCGCGTTGTCCCGTTTCAGCAGATCCGTCGCGAGCGGCACGATGACCGATGTGTTGTAGTAATCGGCTCCTTCCGGCACGTTCGTCACGGGGAAGATGAGCGCGGGGACGAGGAGTTCATCCATACGGTTCTCGTCAAAGACGCTGACCGTTGCGTAGCCGAGGGTCGGTGTTCCCAAGGTGATCGCGACTGTCGTGCGCTCTGCTCCTTCCGGATAGACATTGCCCGGGTACGAGCTCGCCGTATCAAGATACCGGCGGATGGTTTCCTCATCTGCGGCGGCGTACGCCGAGGATTGATACGTCCGATCCATGATGCCCGATACTTCTTGCACTTTCATTTCGCGGATATTGATGCCAACGGAGATGCCGACCGGAGTACCCGAAGCATCGACGACGGGTGTGTTTTCCAGAAAGAACGGATAGATGACTCTCACGACGTCACCGATGGAATAAGTCGATCGCTCTCCTTCGGTCATGCTGTCGTACCGCATGCGCCAGGAAGTGTCCACGGCCGGCGGTCCGTAGGATGTCAGATCGATGTCGTGCTCTCGCACGAACGCGTCGGCGACGGCGATCACGGCGTCATCGTCCGGGATATCGTCGGGTGTCTGTTGGTATCGGCGGAAGCACGCTTCATCTTGGCAGTCGCTTTCCGGATGCGGCCACTGCTCCCAATTTTGGTACAGAGACAACATGCCCTCGCGAAGTGCGATGTTGAAGGTGTACCCGTAGGGCTTCTGTTGAATGAAATTGAGTGAATCGACGTCACTGTCGGCAAAGGTCGTGAGGTCGAGGAGATCAATGTTCAACTCCCGCAGCATCTTCGTCGCATCCGCGTGCAGTGTGTTTCGTTCACGCTTGAAGACGGAGACCGTACCTTGCGGCAGAGGGGGGAGTGCGCCTTCGAATGAGAAAGCATAGGCGGATGCAAAAGGCGGCATGCCGGGATCCGCCGGTGCGATCATCGGCGTCGTCCCGATTCCCGCATCGCCGCCGCCCCCCCTTCCCGTCACGCTCAGCGGGGGAATCATGCCGTCTTGCTGCACGCCTTCCCCGCGCGGATCACCGAAAGCCCGTTGCGTGCCTTCCGGTCGGATGTCGTTCTGCCACAGCGGCAGGACGATGATGCCCAGGAGCATGCCGACGATGGCTCCGCTCATGCCGAATGCCAGACGGGGGAGGGAGAAGAAGGAGGCGAATCGTTCGAAAACGGTTGCCGGCTGCGACTGAGCCGCACGTTCCTTGAGGAGCATCCGCAGGCGTTCAACGAACGCGGGATCGGGCGTTGCGTCCGGTTTGGTCTTCAGGAGCATCTCAATCAACGGGAGCAACTGCGGTTCCTGTGCTCGCAGCGAAGGATCGAGCGCATACAGATCATTGAGGATGGAGCGCAGGCGTGTGGCGTTCATAGAGTGGCGGGGTAGAGAATGAGGAGGGCGAGCGCCGCCGACGGCATCCGGTCCCGGAGCTCGCTCATGGTGCGGGAGAACTGCATCTTGAGTGCCGATTCCGATTTGCCGGTGAGCGCGGCGATTTCTTGGTAGGAGAGACCGTCCCACAGGCGCAGGATCACGACGTCGCGCTTGTCCTTGGGGAGCTGCTTCAGCATCGATCGCACCTGCTTGCGGGCAAGTGAGCTTTCGGCATCGAGCGCCGGATCATCCTCGGACTGCAGATCCCAGAATGCGTCGATGTCCTCGTGCGGGTGACGCGTGCGGAAGTGGTCGGTCACGGAATTTCGCGCGATGCGGTAGAGCCAGGTGGAGAAGGCGCCTTTCTTGGCATCATACGAGCCGATGTTTTCCAATGCCTTCAGAAAGGTCTGACTCGTGAGGTCCTCCGCCGTGGCGCGGTCCATCACGCGGTAGAAGATGAATCCGTACACACCTTTCAGATGGCGCACGTAGAGCGCATCGAAGTCCGCGAGGTGTCCCTGTGTGCAGGAAAGAGCGAGGTCGGCGTCGGGCTGCATGCCCTCTATCATACGATGGGATCGGTCATCGGTCACAAGAAAAAAGCCGTCACATCCCTGTGTAACGGCTCGTCGGTTCCCTAGCGTACATAGCGGGGTTCGGGACGCACACTATCGAGACGGTATTCCACTCTGGCGCTCACCGCGCCGGGGGAGTTCGTCTCGCGGAGCGTTCGCTCCATCGACCCCTCAACGTACACAGTGACGCTCGTTTGGTACTGAGCGCAGCCGCTCAGCGCAAGCATCACGACCATTATTGCAAGGAACAAACGATTCATAGCAGACTCCTTTCTGCCGAATTTCAGTCCTGAACGTGCGATCCCCCCTTGGGAGCACTTCGTTCAGTTATGTAATAATACAACAATGTATAAATTTGTAAATAGAATAGTTAGGGCTAAAATAAGCCATATTCCTAATTGTCATGCTTTTCCTCACGGAGGAAGGTCTCTTCGGGGTAGCATCGATGCATGCCTTCCACTCCCTTCTCCCGTTTCATCGTTCTGCTCGAGCGCACGATGGAGCAGTTAGAGCTTTCCGCGCAGGAACGCGCGTTGCTCCGAGAACCGCAGTTTGTCCATCGGCAATCGATCGATCTTGTGCGAGATGACGGTTCGCACCTGGTGGTTCCCGCGTACCGCGTCCAACACAGTGATGCGAGAGGCCCCTACAAAGGAGGCATCCGTTTTCACCCGGCTGCGGATCTGGAGGAGGTGAAGGCACTCGCGGCTCTCATGTCGATCAAGACCGCCGTAGTCGGCATCCCGTTCGGCGGGGCGAAGGGCGGCGTACAGTGCAATCCCAAAGAACTCAGTTCGGCGGAATTGCAGCGTCTCTCTCGTGCGTATGTGCGGACGTTTGCAGAGCATCTGGGTCCGGAGCGCGATATTCCCGCACCCGACGTGAACTCGACTCCCGCCATCATGGCGTGGATGCGCGACGAGTATGAGAAGATGACGAACAGTTTTGCACCCGCGTTCATCACGGGAAAACCCATGAGTTACGGAGGATCCTTGGGGCGCGATACTGCGACCGCGCGCGGAGGTTTTTTTCTGCTGCAGGAACTCATGCAATCGGAGGGGATGCAGGCGCGGCACTTGCGCGTGATTCTCCAAGGATTCGGGAATGCCGGCGCGAACATGGCGCACTTTCTTCACCACGCCGGCTGCACCATCGTTGCGATCTCCGATTCGCAGGGGGGAATTGTCGCGGAGGAGGGACTCGATCCCGTGCGCATCCGGCAGTACAAGAACCAGACCGGTTCGGTGAAGGGAGAATACTGCGAGGGGTCGGTCTGTGACATTGAACGCATGAAGCTCGATCACGTTCGACACGTCACCAATGAGGAACTATTGGAATTGCCGTGTGATATTCTCATTCCGGCGGCGCTTGATACTGTCATCTCGGAACGGAATGCAGCGAAGATTCAAGCTCGGTACATAGTGGAACTCGCCAACGGCCCGACGACACCCGAAGCGGATGCGATTTTGCAGGACCGCGGCATCACCGTCCTGCCCGATGTGCTGGCCAACGCAGGCGGCGTCACGGTGAGCTACTTCGAATGGGTGCAGGGTCGCTCGGGAGAGCGGTGGACGGCGGAACGCGTCGATGCGGAACTCAAGCGCACCATGCTCGATGCGTTCTCTGCGGTGCGTGCCGAGGTGCGACAGAACGGCGTCACGTATCGCGAGGCCGCGTTCATCCTCGGGGTGCGACGGATCGTTGAGTCCATGCGGGCGCGGGGATGGGTGGGATGATACTCACGCGATCGCCGCATCGATGATATCCTTCATCGCTTGCTTGCTCTGCGCTCCTGCGAAGGCTTTGATCGGCTTGCCGTCCCGGAAGAGCGCGAAGGTCGGGATGCTCATGATGCCCATGTGCGAGGGCAGGCGATTTTCCTCCACGTTCATTTTGGCGATCTTCACTTTGCCGGCGTAATCGGCGGAGAGTTCCTCCACGACGGGATTCATCATCTTGCAGGGTCCGCACCACGAGGCCCAGAAATCTACGAGGACGGGGAGATCGGACTTGATGACTTCCTGTTCGAAGGTGGCGTCGGTGACGGGGGTGGGCATGGTGGGATTGGGGATTGGGAAGTAGGGATTGGGAAGGAGGGATTGGGGATGTGTTGCACGTTGCTCGTTGTTCGTTACTGATGTCTTACGTCTTACGACTTATACAATGCAATCAGCGAGGATAATCGTTCGGTCTTCTTCGCATCCAGAGTGTTGCCCAGTTCCTCACAGAGCATTGCTTCCAAGATGGATGCGCGCACGGAGGAGAAGGACGTGAGGATCGAGCGCGTGAGGTGGGCGACATCCGCGCAGGAGCGCTTCTCTTCCAGATAGCCCTTGAGTGCCTCAATTTGCCCCTGGATGCGGCTGAGGTGTCGTATGAGTGCGGTACAATCGTCGGTCGGCATGGGTACATAGTATACCCCCTACCCTATGAATGCAAGAGAAGATTGCCACCTTTTTCTGTCGCAAAAAAGGTGGCGCCAAAAGTGCGACCGCGCGCAATGCCTCCTCCGCCCGCCCCGCGGCGCGACATTTTCTCCTTCCAAGGCTTCAGTCAAAAATGTCGCGCAAACGCTGCGGGGCTCCCTCTTCACCCCCCTGCGCGCGGACCATCCCGCCTGTCATGATGCATGTCTCCCCCTCTCCTGTTGGCGTGGGCAGGGAAGGAGAGGGAGTCGGGGGGTGAGGAGGCCCGGGGTCGGGGGTGAGGGAATCCAAGCGTGTGCGCACTCTACCGTCCTCTTCTCCGCGTTGATTTCGTATGTTCCGGTTTCCTCTCGCTGCCGGGTTGCGCCGTTCCCTCTTCCCCGAACCGGGTGATGACGGTGCTGCGCCCCCGCGCGTCGCGTTCGATATCGATCAGTCCCCGTTGCGCGGCGTCTTCCAGGAGGTGGGTGAAGCTGCGATAGCCGTAGTAGCTTTCATCGAAGGACGGTTTCTTGCGCTTCATGGTGTCCTTCACCAGCGATGCGTACAGTGTCTCGTGATTCTCTCGACGCAGGGCGGAGCACGTGTCCAGCAGGAGTGCGAACACTTCGCGCTTCTTCTCCGGGATGTCCGCGCCGATGCGAATGGAGACGGCTTCCACGTTCTCTTCGCGCTCCAAATCTTCATAGAAGATGAACTCGTCACAGTTGTCGCTCAGCAGAGGCGACGTCGATCCGCGCATCCCGAGTCCGATGACGCGCTTGCCGTTCTCCTTCAGTTTGGACACGAGCGGCGAAAAATCACTGTCGCCGGAGACGATCACGAACGTATCGATGTGTGTTTTACTCCACGCCAAATCCATCGCATCCACCACAAGACGAATATCGGCGGAGTTCTTCCCGGTTAAGCTGCGGACGGGTATTTCGATCAGTTCGATGGCGGCTTCATGAAACGGCGCGGTGTACGCGGGAAAGCGCGACCAATCGGCATATGCCTTCTTCACGATCAACTTCCCTTTTTCCACCAAGCGTTCCAGTACTTTGTCGATCATGAACATGCCCTGCTTGCGGTCACGAAAGCCCAGCGCCAAATTTTCCAGATCGATGAAAACGGCGAGGTTGCGTTCGGCGTCGGGGGAGGAGGGGGGCATAGGAGAAAGTGAGGAAGGTGAGGAAAGGCAGAAAGGACGAATGGATACTGACGAATGAGAAATACATAATATCGACGTGAAAGCACTGTAGGCTTATTTATGCAGAAATGAAATGAGGATGGCAGCCGATTACAACTTCCCGATCTCCTTCAAATCCTTGTCCGGCAGGTAGAGGATGCTCAGTCCCAGTGCGATGCCGGCGATCGCCGTCCAGGTGTGGTTGCCGCCGAAACATGCCGCATCGATCCAGTCCAGCACGTACCAGACGCCGCGCCAGACCAGTACCAGTCCGAAGACGATCCCGAGATTGTGGGCGAAGTAACCCAACGTGAGTGTTTTGGGGCGTTTGGGCATGGGGAGAGTGTAGAGGGAACGGAGGATGGGGGGAAAGAGATGATGTTGCGGGAAGGGGAATACTCGTACCCTTTTCATGCGAGGTCAGTTCCGCTAGGATCCGCGCGCTCTCAACGAGAATCCCATTTCCTTCCTCTTTTCTATGGCAACAGGAACGGTATCGCAGGTCGTCGGTGCGGTCGTGGACTGCGCGTTTCCCCCGGCGGAGCTGCCGCCGATTTTCAGCGCTCTCACCGTGATGAACGGCAAGGAAGCACTCACGCTGGAGGTGCAGTTTCACCTGGAGGGAGGCATCGTACGCTCCGTCGCCATGGGCCCGACGGACGGACTGGCGCGTGGTTTGTCCGTGACCAGCACCGATCAGCCCATTTCCGTTCCCGTCGGACCGGAAACGCTCGGTCGCATGATGGACGTGCTCGGGAAGCCGATCGACGGCATGTCGCCGATGAAATCAAAAACATTCTATCCGATCCATCGCAAGCCCCCGACGTTCGACGAACAGTCGACGGAGACGGAAGTCCTGGAGACCGGCATCAAAGTGCTCGATCTCATCTGTCCCATTCTCAAGGGTGGGAAAGTCGGACTCTTCGGCGGAGCGGGCGTGGGCAAGACCGTCGTCGTGAAGGAACTCATTCGCAATATCGCCACGGAGCACGGAGGATATTCGGTATTTGCCGGCGTCGGGGAGCGCAGTCGCGAAGGAAACGATCTCTACTATGAAATGAAGGAATCGGGCGTTCTGGACAAGACGGTGCTCGTCTTCGGTCAGATGAACGAACCGCCGGGTCCGCGCTTGCGCGTCGCGCTCTCGGGATTGGCCGCCGCCGAGTACTTCCGGGATGAGGAGCAGCGCGACGTGCTGCTCTTCATCGATAACATCTTCCGTTTCACGCAGGCGGGATCGGAACTCTCCGCTCTGCTCGGCCGCATTCCGTCCGCCGTCGGCTACCAACCCACGCTCGCCAATGAAATGGGCGCCCTGCAGGAGCGCATCACGTCGACCAAGAAGGGATCGATCACCTCCGTGCAGGCGGTGTACGTTCCGGCGGATGACTTTACGGATCCGGCGCCGGCCACGACGTTCGGTCACTTGGATTCCACCATCGTGCTCACGCGCTCGCTCGCGGAACTCGGCATCTATCCCGCCGTCGATCCGCTCGATTCGACATCGACCATTCTGACGCCGTCCGTGGTCGGACAGCAGCACTACGAAACGGCGCGTTCCGTGCAGAAGGTGCTGCAGCGCTACAGAGAATTGCAGGACATCATCGCGATTCTCGGCATGGAAGAATTGTCGGAGGAGGACAAGCTCTCGGTCCGCCGCGCCCGCAAGATCCAGCGTTTCCTCTCACAACCCTTCTTCGTTGCCGAAGTCTTCACCGGTTTCCCGGGCAAGTTCGTCCGCCGCGAGGATACCGTGCGCGGCTTCCAAGCGATCTTGGACGGCGAGTACGATGACGTTCCCGAACAGGATTTCTACATGAAGGGCGGCATTGAAGAGGTTCGTTCCAAGTAAATCGTCATGCGACTTGAGATCATCACCCCCGACGGCACGGTCTTCGAAGGCGATGCGCAGTCCGTCTCCATCCCGACTCCCGATGGCGAGATTACGGTGCTGCCGCACCACATCCCGCTCATGAGCATCGTGCTGCCGGGTTCGGTCATGGTGCGCGAAAACGGCGAGGAACGATTGCTCGCGGTGTCGCGCGGCGTCATCGAAATCGACGGACAGACCGTGCGGCTCCTGGTCGACTCAGCCGACCGCGCCGAGGAGCTGGAGGAGCAGGTGATTGAGAAGGCGAAACAGGCTGCCGAGAAATTGCGTACCGAACGTCGCGAGGACGCCGAAGGATTCGCGGAAGCCACGGCGCTCCTGGAGCGCGAGCTCGCGCGTCTCACGACGGTGCGACGTCGCGCGCGTCGGTCTCTTCCCCCCTCCGCCTGACGACGTATGACGAACCCCTCCCCCGCAAACGGCCGCCCGTCGCAGAAATCGGAACCGTCGGGTCTGTGGCAGAGCGTCGCGCTGGCGTGGGAACTCGGCTATCTCATCGCCATTCCCGCCGTTGTCCTGGGGTTTGGCGGCGCGTATCTCGATCGTTCCTTTGATTCCTCCCCGCTCTTCCTTCTCATCGGTTTCGCTTGTGCCGCTCTTCTCTCGGGCATCGGCGTCTACCGCAAGGTGAAGAGTATTTCTCACTCTTCCTGATCGTTGCATGGACATTGAGACTCCTCCGCTGGCTTCCGAAACGATTTTCCATCTTGGGTCGTTCGAAGTGCGCAACACGCTCATCATGGCGTGGCTGGCGATCGCAGTCGTGATCGTCCTCGCCCTCGCCGCGCGCCGCACGGGATACAAAATGATTCCGGGTCGCTTCCAGACGTTTCTGGAAGTCATCCTGGAAGGAATGTTTGATTTCTTCGATTCGATCGTCGGCAATCGTGCGCAGACGCGAACGTTCTTCCCCTTCGTCGCCACGATTTTCCTCTTCCTGATGATCGCCAACTGGATGGGCATTTTTCCCGGAGTGGGTTCCGTCACCATCGAAGGGGAACACGCGGGGGAGGTGCTGGCGCTGCCGATTTTCCGCTCCATGAACGCAGACGTGAACATGACGCTCGCCATCGCGTTGATTTCCGTGGTTGCGACGCAGCTCTTCGGCATTGCCGCACTCGGCGTTCTTCCGTACGCCGGCAAGTATTTCGTCGCTCCCTGGCGGGATCCCATCGGTTCATTCGTGGGCATTCTGGAGATGGTCGCCGAATGTGCGAAGATCATTTCGTTCAGTTTCCGGTTGTTCGGCAACATTTTCGCGGGGGAGGTGCTCCTCGTGGTGATCGGATTTCTCATGCCGTACCTCGCGCCGATCCCGTTCCTCGGTCTCGAACTATTCGTGGGATTCGTGCAGGCGCTCGTGTTTGCGCTCCTCACATTGGTGTTCCTCAAGATGGCCGCCACCGCCCACGGCGGACACGAACATGCGGCGTGAGAAACGCTCACCCTTGATTTTTTTGCCCCATCGGGTTATACGCGTGTGCATTTCCTTTCTTATCCCCCTTTCTTACCCCCCATTCTATGGAAGAAGTGACTGAAGTCGCGGCAGGTGCCGCAGGCCTGATCGATCCGAATCTGCTCGTGGCACTCACGATGGTGCTCGGCGCGGCGGTGCCCGCCTTCTGTATCGGTTGGATCGGCAGCCGCGCCATGGAAGCCATCGGCCGCAATCCCGAGGCAGCCGCGCGCATCCAGACTCCGATGATCTTGTCGGTCGCCTTCACGGAGGCCATCGCCATTTACTCATTGGTCGTCGCGCTCATCATCAAATTCGTCTGAATCTCCGACCCATGGAACAACTCCTGGAAAAACTCGGCATCAACTGGGGACTGCTTCTCGCGCAGATCGTGAACTTTCTGATCGTGCTTGGCGTCCTGTCGTATTTTGTCTATCGGCCGTTTCTCACTCTTCTCGATACGCGTCGCGAACGTGTGCGCAAATCGATGGAAGATGCCAAGCGCATCGAAGATCGGATGAAGGAATTTGAGTCGTTGCGTGCGGAGGAACTCAAGAAAATCGACCGTGAGAGCGGCGAGTCTCTGGACAAGATGCGCCGCAAGGCCGAAGAACTGCAGCAGCAGATGATCGCAACGGCCACGAAGGAAGCGGAGTCGATCGTGGAAAACGCCCGAAAACGCGCCGAAGAGGAACGCAAGAAGATGATGGATGAAGTCATGCGGACGGTGCATACGGTTGTGATCCGCATGACCGAAACAATCCTCGATCGCGAATTTTCCGCAGCCGATCAGAAGCGCATTCTGGCGTCTCTGGAAGAATCCCTTCCCGCGATGCTCCGATGAAACCATCCGTGCAAGACATCGCCCGGGCATTCATTGAACTTGCGGATTCCCTGCCGGAGAGCGAGCGAGCGGCCCTCATCGATGCAGTAATCACGCTGCTGCATGATCGCGGTTTGGTGCGCGAAGCCCGGTTGTTTCCCGCTCTGGTAGCTCTGCTCTGGCGCAAGAGGGAGGGAGCGGTCTCGGTGACCTTCACCGGCCCGTCCCCGGATGCTTCCGAAGCGGAACGTATCGGTTCCGTCATCGAGAAGGCCCTCGGCCGTCCCTGCATGCTCGCCCGGTTGACGGACCGGCAGCTCATCGGCGGCGCAGTGGTGCGCGTCGAAGACGAGCGTTTTGATTTCTCCGTGCGCGGCGCCCTTCATGGTCTCGCCGATTCCCTCCTTTCGTTTTCCCCCAATCGCGTATGAAGATGGATCAGCAACTCCTGCAATCACTGAAAGAGCGCATCGCATCCTACAAACAGGAAGCGAAGCATGAGCACGTCGGCACCGTCGTCCAGGTGGGTGACGGCATCGCGCGTCTCTCGGGACTCTCGCGGGTCGGCGCCATGGAGATGATCGATTTCGGCAAAGGCATTCTGGGATTCGCCATGAACCTGGAGGAGGACACGGTGGGCGCCGTGATCATGGGCGATGAGAGCGTGGTCAAGGAAGGCGACACCG
>JAKQEM010000004.1 GCA_029558515.1 bacterium | reverse complement strand
GCGATGGTTCCTTCGCACACTGGAAAAATAAAGTGAAACTCCATCGAGGACTTTCCAAGAAACGACGAAAACAGATGATCGATGCTCTTCTTGAAAAGTGATCAGAACATATTTTTAGCATTCATTTTTTCCCTATAAGCCCATTTTTCTTCCTTCTTCCGTTCCCTATGGCGCACGAATCCATCCTGAGCATCGAAGTACTGGGTGCAGGTTGCCCCAATTGCACGGCGCTCTTTGAACGCACGAAAGCGGCGGCCGCTGCGCTGGGCATCGAGGCGGAGGTCAGGTACAGCACGGACATCGGGAGGATCGCCGAACTGAACGTGCTGCGCACGCCCGTCATCATCGTCAACGGCGTACCGCTCGTCGCAGGTTCCTTGCCCGACCTGAACGAAATCAAAGCACTGCTGACAAACGTTCGCTCCGCCGCCTGATCACCCATGGATCTCTTCTTTCCTCTGCAGGCAGCCGCCGATTGGCTGACTTACGACGTATTCTCACTGTCACCTGACACGCACTTGAGCGAAGCCGTGGCATTTTTTCTCTATGACGCAACCAAAATTCTGCTCCTTGTTTATTTCATCACGCTGCTGGCCGGCATCATCCGTTTCCATCTGCCCATCGAACGCGTACGGGATTATCTCGCATCACACTCACTCTTCGGACTCGATTACTTCCTCGCCACCGTCTTCGGTGCCATCACGCCATTCTGCACGTGTTCTTCCATCCCGCTCTTCATCGGATTTCTGAAAGCAGGCATCCCGCTGGGCGTCACGTTCGCCTTCCTCATCACTTCACCACTCATCAATGAGATCGCTATTGGACTCTTTATCGGACTCTTCGGACTGAAAGTAACGTTACTTTACGTGGCCACCGGCATCATCATTGGTATGGTGGGCGGTGCAATCATCGGCAATTTGAAGATGGAACGCTTTGTCGCGGACTTCATCTGGAACACGGGGACCGCCGCGAACCTGCCACACGAACAGCAACGGAGTCTGCGCACGGAGTGGCCGTCCATCCGACGGGAAGCGGGGAACACCTTCCGTACGGTCGCCCCGTACATCCTGATCGGCGTGGGCGTGGGGGCGCTGATCCACGGCTTCGTGCCCGCGGATTTCTTCGAATCCGTTCTGCAACGATTCGGCTTCCTCAGCGTCCCCGTCGCGGTCATCCTTTCCGTGCCGCTCTACTCCAATGCCGCAGGAGTCATCCCCGTCATTCAATCCCTCATCGCCAAGGGAGTGCCGCTCGGCACCGGGCTCGCCTTCATGATGGGCACCGTCGGGCTCTCGCTTCCCGAAGCACTGATTCTGAAAAAGGTCATCAAGCTGCCGCTCCTCCTCACCTTCTTCGGTGTCGTGACCGCGGGGATCATCCTGGTCGGGTACCTGTTCAATGCGGTGGTGGGATAATCGAATCAATCGTCACGAGACGGTGGCGCGACAGGTGGCGATGCGACAACCGGCCGACAGAGTCGGATAAGTGTGTAACACATTCGATCCCCACTGCCTGTCCGAAACGGAATATTCACGAGTTCAATAACGAAGTTGAACACTTAGGGTAATTCTCTACCCTCTTGTTCCTATGGCTTCCTACACTCATTTCTCTCAAGAAGAGCGCTGTGTGCTCGCAGCATATCTTGCGGAAAGGATCAGCCTGCGTGCCATT
>JAKQEM010000049.1 GCA_029558515.1 bacterium | reverse complement strand
ACGTCGCGCGAGGCCCACCAGGATTCGGTGATGCCTGGAGGCAGGAAGAACTCAGCCGCGGTGATCGGCACCGGATGCACCTGCCCCGGCTCCATCCGATAGGCCACGATCGTTCCGCCGTTCATGGGAGATCGCTCCGGTTAGGAACCCCGTACACGAGGTCGCGCACACTATGGATCGGTTGCGGTTCCCCATAGAACTTCCGCATAGCGTCCACACAGAGGAGTGCTGTCGACGCGAGGGAATGAATCACCGCTTCGTTACCCGGCACGTCGATTAAGGTTTGCGCTTCGGCGAGACAGGCGTCGTGGAGCTCCGTCCACTGCGCGATGAGCTTAGGGAGGTCCATGGCTACAACCTCGTTTCGATCGACGCCGTCGACTTCACCAGCGCTTGCACGCAATCGCGAATCTTGTACGCCAACACTTCAATCGGCTCATTCGGACTGTCCGGCGCGCACGGCGTCGCCACATCACAGGCCTTCGCTCCAAAGAGCTTCGCGTCCGCAATGTCGACGTTCTGCCGCGCGGCATACAGCGCCGACAACGTCTCTAGCAGCACCCCCTGTAAGGGCATTTGCGCAATGGGCTTCATGCCTTCCAGGGTGGATTTTTCAACACACTGCGATTTTTCTTGCCGTGGATACATGCAATTTTTCCTTTCTACGTAGTTTTTGGAAAATTTTTTGTCGACCGTCGTACTGTGCGGGATGCGAACACAACATCGAGCCCTGAATGCCCCCCTGCCGGCCCTCTTCTTGGAAATCCGAACCAATAGGACGGCCTCGACTCCCGCAATCCAGCGATCAACAGGCCATGAGTAGCGCACCTAGTTTAGGTGCGCTACTCAACTGGGGTCTCTGGCGCAGGATCACCACTATTACTAGTGGCTTTGCCGATCCGCCCGAGTGAATCGCCCATCATTCGGGCAATCAGGCCGACATTCTGGGTGCTTTTCCCCAGTTCGAGGCGTTCCTTGTCGTACAGTGTCCCATAGACTGTATTGACTGATAGGAGCATTCCGCTTTTCTGAGAGGGAGTGAGTGCA
>JAKQEM010000048.1 GCA_029558515.1 bacterium | reverse complement strand
AATGAAAAAGGATCTTCCCCAGCGTGTGCTGGTGTATGGTCCTCCGAAGTGCGGCAAGACAGAAGCTATGGGCGCGCTTGCAGAAACTCACGATCTGATCTGGTTTGATCTGGAAGATGGCGTGAAAACTCTCGACAAGCTCCCCATTGAATACCAAGATCGGATCGACGTGATCCAAATTCCTGAATCCAAGGGCCACCCTGTCGCGATCAACACCATGCTCAAGGTGGTTACATGGATTCCGGGGAGCATCTGCGTGGAGCACGGTGCATGGGATTGCGCAGCCTGCAAGAAGAACGGACTCCCTGCTACCGAAGTGAATCTTCGTCAGCGTGACTGGAGTAAAACCATCGTGGTTGTGGATTCTCTTTCCGCCCTTGCAGAATCTGCGATCAATCACATTCTCCGTGGTCGCGACACCGCAGCGAAAGCAGAATGGGATGATTGGTTTGCGCAAGGTGCGCTGATGACTAAGTTCCTTTCTGCCGTGCAAACCTCTCGCATGAACTGGATGATGGCAACGCACGAAATGGAAGTCGAGCGGGAAGATGGCACGATGATGCTGGTTCCTGTTTCCGGCACGCGCAACTTCTCTCGCAACACCGGAAAGTATTTCGATCACGTTGCGTACATGCGAGTGAAAGGTGGACGGCATACCGCAGGATCTGCTACCACCTACCTCGATAAGATCCACACAGGTTCCCGCCTCGGCGTGAAGATTGAAGCGGGATCTGTGATTGATCTTCGCCCATTCTTCAACGAGGATCTTCGCAAGGCAGCGATGGCAGAAGCTGCTGCAAATGTCAAGAATACATTGGGCGCGAGCAAAGCAACGCTTGCGGCCGGTATCCGCAAGCCGCCTGCGGTAATTGGCGGCATCAAGAAGTAACCTAAACCTCTCGTAACATATCCTACTTAAAGGAAATCATCATGGCTGAAAAGAAAATCTCCGCAGAATCGCTCGAACTGTTCGATTCGATCATGAACGCCACGCCGGAAGCTCTGCACCTGCTTCCGGAATACAAGGCGTTCCCGCAGGGTTCTTTCCTGTGCGAACTGAAGTGCGATCCGAAGGAAGGTCTGCGTGAGCTGAAGGACGAGCCGTATTTCGCTGTCGAATTCAAGCTGACCGAAGATGGCGAAATGACGCTGGGTGACGGCGTGGAGCAG
>JAKQEM010000045.1 GCA_029558515.1 bacterium | reverse complement strand
TGCTCATCAATAGACAGCGGCCAAATAGCAGGATTCACAATAGACTATTTCCGGCCGCTCGGGCGAATAGCTTGTGGCTATTGGCTGTTGGCATTTGGCACATTGACGGTTCCACAATTTTCTCGGATTCCGGAGCGCCATCCTCCTTCTGTGCCGCTCGTCGGGGTGGAAGTGCGGAACGGGGAGGCGCATCTGTCTGTAAAACTCCAGTTCCTGTTTGATAATCTTGAACGGGCGTTTGGTTGCTTCACATTCGATCGCCCAATTGAGAATATCGTCCGGGATGTCGTCGATGGAATCGGGTAACTGCGCTGCAGGAATAATTTTGTCGACCTTTGGCATTTCATCCGTCTGATCGCGCCACTTCCAGCCACGGTTTAGGACTTCCTCTTTGGTGAGGGGGAAGTATTCTTGTGCAGCAGTTTCGTTGTATGCGAACGGGGAAATGCTGATCGGGAAAAATTCCCCCCACTCCTGCGCGGATTTCATATGTGTGATAATGCGGTGAACCAAGTTCTCGTACTCATCCTTCGTGTATTGTTTGTTCAAGATGCAGAAACGTTTATTGCGCAGACCGAAGCATCCGAAACAATCGGAGCAAGAAAAGCAGTACTCGCAGTACAGAGAATGTTTGCATTCGTAACTTTTGGAGCAACCGCAAAGCGAATAGCCCAGATTGCATCCATTTGTTTCGTATTGCAGTTCGCCATGGAATGGCTCGAGGGCGTCAATCGAAGTCTTGAGATCGCCGCAGTCGTAGCAGTATGCACAGTCCTCCGATTCAAAGACGTAATACGAATTGCGTACGTTTTTGCATTGAAAGAGATGGTCGCCGCTGGACGCTTCACATTGTTCCATCACAATTGCGCGATGGATTGATCGTTGCTGCATTGTTTCTATCCACATCCTTTCCTGCTGTGTAGCAATGCTCCACAAGCTGGTATCAAGTGCCCTCATGCGCTCCTCGTACTGTTTCTTTGTGAGCTGTTCATTGAAAATGCAGTACTGTTTGTGTCGAAGGTTTGAGCATCCAAAGCAGTGGTCACAGGACTGACAATCGTAACAGTAGGCACATCCTGTACAGATAACACACTCAAAAAGATGATGTGAGAATGCACACTGTTTCACATTAATGCATTCGGCACATAGCTCACCCTTATGCATATGCAGTGCATCGGCGCAATCGCGATTGTGCACACTAAAATTTGTCACGTAGTAGCAGTCCTCATTGTATCCCGAATTAATGCACATGTAGCAGTTTTTATTGTAGGGAGCATGGTGCGTAAATTCAGAATTTTCACTCCCCATATTCATGATACAGGGGCGCGGAGCTGCCATACTGAGCTCATGGAATTGCTCAAAGAATGACCGATCGAAATCGTATGCACGACCAGTTGCATGTTGATCCCAATCATCGGACCACCACACCGCCTGGTCATACACGGTGCAGGGTTGGTCAGGTGCGTAGATGGAAATGACTGATTTGCCTGTCTTATCACATGCACGTCTGTAGAAATGCCGTTCATTTCTATAGAGAAGCCTCCGTTGCTGCCGACACGGTGGACACAATGTCGGCGGCGGAATCAGTTCCTTCTTCCCGTTAAAAACAGGGGAGACCTTCTCGTAGAAGGAGAGGTCGTCAGGGGTAATGACGAAGGCGGCTGAGCATTGGCGGCAGGAGCGATTCATGAGTCGAGCGGAAGAGCAGCGAGCAGTTGCCGCTTCAATTCGGGCAAATCCTCTTCATAGGTCTGCCATAGAACGGCCAAATCCACCTCGAAATAATTATGGATCAACTTGTTTCGCATGCCGATCATATCCGCAAAGGGAATGTCCGGATGGGCTGCCCGAAAATCCGGACTCAGCTTCCCCGCGGCCTCGCCGAGGATCTCAAACAATCGTACGGCGGCATGCATGCGAAGCGGATCATTCACCAAGTCGAGATACGAAATATCTTGAAAGATAGTCTGAATTTCTTGGATGGCATCCGCCATATGCCGGAGATAGATCACATCTGACTTCATGGAGCAGTTGCGTACAGCGTTTCCGCTTCCCGCAGCACATCGTCACGAAAGTATCGACTGATGCTCGCGGGAGTGCGCAGATCCACGTTCTTTCCCAGTGTCTGCGACAAATCTCGCTCCAGTCGCACCAGCTTCAGCATGCTCATGGGATGATGAAATTCAATGAGCAAATCAATATCGCTCTTCGCATTCTTTCCGCCGTGCAGCTGTGATCCAAACAAGGCGATCCTGCGCACATTCGACCGATAGGGCGAGCGTTGGAGTTCCGTCAGTACCCCCCGTTGGATGTCTCTTTTGCGCATGGAGGCAAGTATACCATAGATGTGTCAATACACCTCTTGCAGATAGCACTCCTCACCCTTCGACTCCCCCTCGACAAGCTCGGGGTCGCTCAGGGTGAATCCTGCACAAACCCATCAATAGACAGCGGCAAGATAGCAGGATTCACAGTACACGATCTCCGGCCGCTCGGGCGCATAGCTCGTGGCAATCGGTCTGGCGCACTTGGCGCATTCCCGAGCCCAGAGCTTCCACGGTCGACGGAGGCGCATGCGCTGCGCGTGGCGTTCATCGAAGCAAAACTGCGGAACCGGAACGCCCATGGACCGGTAGAAAGCCAGCTCCTGCTTCACCACCTTATACGGCCTGCCCGTGGCCGCACAGGTAAGCACGGATGTGCACAGAGCATCGGACACGTCGGCAATGTCATCCGGCAGAGGAATCGGATCGGTCGCATTGCGCTCCGGATCCGGCTGCCAGCGCCAACCGCGCTCCCTTGCCTGTTCCTCCGTCAGCGGAAAGTACTCCTGCGCGAGACTGTGATTGTACGCATGATCCGACAGAGGGACCGGGAAAAACTCTCCCCACTCGCCGGTCTTTCGCATGTACGCAATGATCCGGGGGACGAGCGCCTCATACTCCCCCTGTGTGTACTGCTTGTTGAGGATGCAGTATTGCTTGCGCTTCAGGCCGATGCAGCAGAAGCAATAATCACAATTTGCGCATGTGGAGCAATAGTAACAATCGGTGCAGTGAATGGAATTCTCGCAAAACGCCGAATGGTTGATCCATGCGGCACTCGCGACTTCGATGCATTCGGTGTAGTAATCCCCGTCGTTAATGCTGAAGCAAAGTGACGTATGGTCACTGTCGGTGATCTCCGTCACATCCTCCGTGTTCGACGTAAAGTATCCTTGTGAAACGTTCTTACAATGCGTCAGAAAATCTCCCGTGACCTGTTCGCACGCAACGGTATGGATGGCGGGGTGAGGCAGGGGGGCGGCAAAGGTTTGCAGTTCGGTGTCGGCGTGAGAATGGAGACGAAGGATCTCCGCGCGCATCCGCTCGTATGCCTCCGCCGTGTACTGCTGATTGCGTATGCAGTATCGCTTTTGTCGCAGGCCGACGCAGAGGAGACAGTCTTGGCAAGAAGAACAATCAATGCAGTAATCACAGCGTTGACACTGTTTACAGTTCTGCAGATGCGTGCAGGTGTGCAGATATTCCGAGTCGATGCACTCGTAACACCGTTCTCCCTGCAGCAGATTCATGCAATCGACGCAATCGTACGTTTTGAAGATGCGGTAAGAAAACAGACACCGTTCAAAATCACCGCCGGATGTGACAAGATAACTGTCCTTGCCGCCGTAACTGTTCATGCAAAAATCGCAATTTTCGCATCTTTCAGTGAAGTTTGCCCACCGGGGAACACGGCGGTAGAGCGAAGAAAGTTGAGCCAGAAACGGCTCCGTCGCGTCTATGTCCATCGCAAAGTCCTGTGCATTCCATCCGTCTCCCAACCAGACTTCCCTTGAAAAGACAGTCAGAGGCCCATCGGGAGCAATATTGGTTATGAGGGATTGGCCGGTGAGCCCGCACGTATTGCGGTACAGGTGATGGAGATTCCGGAAAGCAAGTCTGCGCTGTTGCCGACAGTCACTGCAGAGAGTCGGTGAGGGGATGGATTGTGTCCGTCCTTGGAACACCGGCGAAACGGTTTCCAGCAAGTGCTGTGCGGTCTCTGTTATCTGAAAGGAAGCCGAGCATTGACGACAGAATTGCTGCATGAGGAAAGAATAACAGAGTATCGGAATAACGGAATAACAGGGGTCTGCTGAGCTAAATTACTCATCCTGATATTCTGTTACTCGGTTATTCCGTTATTCTGTTACTCCTTGCGCTATACTCATCTCCATGATGAAGCGTTCGGAAGCCCTCTTCGGCGCGATACGCGTTCCGCTGGATGCTCTGGCGGTGCTGGCGGCGCTGGTGCTGAGCTACCGTCTGCGTGAGGCCACCATTGATCTCGTCCCCTCGCTCCAGCTGCTGGACCCCGCTGCGACGCTGCCGCCGCCGCCTGTCTACTTCCGCGCATTCATGCTGCCCGGCGCTTTGTCCTTCGTGCTGTTTGCCGCCGGGATGGGGCTGTATGCGTTGCAGACGACGCGCAGTGCGTGGAACGAAGTCGGGCGCGTGATCGGCGTCAGTATGCTGTGGCTCATCGGGATCATGGCGTGGTACTTCCTGGTGCAGAAGCAACTCTTCTACTCGCGGGTGCTGCTCCTGCACGGAACGTTCTTCATCGCCGTATTCGTGTCCGGTGTGCGGGGAGTGCTCATCCTGGTGCAACGGTGGCTGCTGCGTCGGGGCATCGGTGTGCGCGCGGTGGTGTCCGTCGGACGGCAAGCGGTATCAGGCATCGCGCGCGAGACGCTCCTGCGGGATCCGCGGTACGCGTACCTCGGACATCTGTCGAATCTCTCGGCGGTGCGACAATCGGCACAGACGCCCGATCTCATCATTCAGACCGATCCCAATCCGGACAGCGACGATACCATTGCGCTCATCGATCACTGCCGCAGCCATCACATCGGCTACGCATTCCTCCCGCCGGTCTTCGCCGACGTGCCGCACCAACTCAGGGTGGAACGCCTTGGTCTCCTGCCGATGATCCGCTTCCGTCCGACGCCGCTGGATGGTTGGGGGCGCATTGGCAAGCGGATCTTTGATCTGCTGGGGTCGCTGCTGCTGCTCTGCGTCCTCATCGTGCCGATGCTCGTCATCGGTGTCCTCGCGCTCCTGCTGCAAGGCTGGCCGGTGTTCTACGTGTCGCGGCGCATGGGGGAGAACGGGAATCGGGAGATCGCGGTGCTGAAGTATCGCACCATGATTCGCGATGCCGATGCTCGCAAAGCCGATCTCGCCGCACTCAACCATCGTCGCGACGGGCCGCTCTTCAAAGTGCGCAATGATCCGCGCGTGACGCCCCTGGGGCGGTGGCTGCGTCGCTTCGACATCGACGAGTGGCCGCAACTGTTCAACGTGCTCATCGGGACCATGTCACTCGTGGGTCCCCGGCCGCATCTGCCGGAGGAAGTGAATCGTTACACCAGCTATCAGCGACGCGTCTTCGCGGTGAAACCGGGCATCACCGGCCTCTCGCAGGTGTCGGGGCGGTCGGATCTCACCTTCGTGCAGGAAGTGTCTCTGGACCTCAAATATGTGGAGGAATGGTCGTTGCTGCTGGATGTGTGGATTCTGTGGCGGACACTGATCATCATGCTTGCAGGCAGAGGGGCGGAATAGACGAATATCAAAGATTCAATTTCCAAGTACACACTTCTGTCTTCCATCTTTCGTTCTTTGAAATTTGTTCTTTGTCAAGTATCCTGTGCCCATGACTCGCCCGCAGCAGACCGCCCTCATCGTGTGTGGCTTCATCCTCGTCGTGACCGTTGCATCCAGACTGTTTCCCCCTGTCTACCGTACTCCGACGGAAGATATTCTGCCGTCCTCCGCCTGCATCGGCGCAGCGCTGAACGTGGACTTCCCCTACCTCGGGACCGTCAATGAACCCTGGACGTGCCAGGTGCAGTGTACGGACGGCAAGCCCCGCTATATTTTGTACAGCAACGGCAAAGCAACGCAGTGTCAGGAGCCGCCGGGATGTAACGATACGGGGGAAGATACGGGCGTGACGTGCATTCCTCCGCAAGCGGCGACCTCCGCGGGCGCGAGTGTGCCGCAGACGAACGTGAGTGAAGTCAGTCCGACGACTCTGCCGTAACGTTCATGGTGAAGCGCGATCAGGTGTGGGATCGATTGAACATGTTGAGCAGGAAGAGCAGGACGACCGCGCCGATCACCGCGGTGATCAACGAGCCGATGAGGCCGTAGCCGGCTGCTTCTCCGATGCCGAAAAAGCTGAACAGGAAACCGCCGATGACCGCGCCGACCACGCCGACGACGATGTTCCCGACGATGCCGTAGCCCGTGCCACGCACGACTTCGCCGGCAATCCAGCCCGCGATGCCGCCGATGATGAGAAACCAGAGAATATCCATGGGAGAGTGGGGGAAGGAGAGAGGGGTGCGTACTCCCGATGACGCAATCGGGGCCTCTTCCTGTCACACTACAACGGCAATTGTTGCTGGGGAGAAGGGGGTGGTGCTGTTTGTTTTTGGTTGTTCGTTGCTTGTTTGCTCCGTTGGACCGATGCGTGTGCGGCAGGTGTGTTTTCCTCAAAAGACCGCAAAAAATCCATCAGATATGCGCCGTACTGTTTTTCCCGCAGTCGTCGGTCGAGGACGAGAACGTCGCCGTCTTGGGTGCGGTGGCGGCAGAAGGTGCGCAGCAAGCGAAACAGACGACAGACGGAGCGCGGGAGGAAGTATGCGTTGAAACCGTTCGTGTATCGGTCTTTCCGGCGGCCGATGACGGGATGACCGAGGTAGTCGAACGGAATGCTCTCGATGACGAGGCGATCGGCGGTGCCCGCCGGCAGATCCATCCCTTCGTACAAATAGGGCGTGATGATGAGAATCGCGGGTGCGTGGGCGGCCAGAAACTCCGCTTCCATGCGCCCCTGTCCTCCGCTGAGACCCTGGCAGATCAGCGTGACGCCCTCCGCTTCCAGGCGCTGCGTGTGCGCGATGAAGGCCTGTTCGATGGCGCGTTTGCTGCCGGCGAGCAGGATCGTCTTGCCCGTAGATGGCGTGCGCAAATACTCCATCATCGATTGCGGTTCGGGAAAAGTGACGTGTACGCGCGACGGGCGGAGCGTGCCCGACAGCGTGTGAACGGGAAGCGCGGGAGGCGTCACTTCGGGGAGCGTCGTGGCGGCGCACGGCGGAACGATCAGTGTGGTCGGGAAGCGGTCGAACAGATCGCGCTGCAGGAGCGCATCGATGTGCCTCGGGACGGCGTGGAGCGTCAGGCGTCCGTCCATCCTCCGCTCCATCCAGACAATGTGCTCTTCCAGCAGGGAAACTTGCAGCAGCGCCGAGGCGGCTTGCAGTTGCTCGCGGGTGCGTGCGGGGAGATCCGTGCGCACAAGCAGTTCGTCGATCAATCGTCCCACGGCACCCGTTTCCGGCCGGTCGTACTCTTGGATCGTGAGGAAGTGCTGATCTTCGCCGCTGCGCGTCTGTTCCGCCCACAGCGCCAGCAGATCCGTCATACGGAACAGCGTGTCGTCCCCTTGTGCGGCGGCGCGCAGATCATCGATGCAGAGCGTATGCCCGTATGCGCGAGTCGCGGTGTCCTCGAGCATCGAAGCGTCATCAATGATGACGTGCGCGGCGGGGGAGAGCAGTGCGCGAGCGGGATGCAGCGGATCACGCAGGATGCTGAGGAGTTGCCAATGATCCAGAAGATAACCGAGTGCGGACGTGGAGAATTGATCGACGTATGCGGGAGACGATGCGGCGCAGGCGAGACGGCCGTTCCAGATTTCCTTCTCTCCGCCGTGGAGGGGAATTTCGAAACGCGTTCGCGGTGCAAACCACCGGATTTTGAGGAGTAACGTCGCTTCCTCCGGCAGCAGCAACGCCTGAGAAGAAAGCCGTTCCAATGCGGACGGATCGAGCAGGAGCTGCGGCGGATGGAGGACGCGCATGCCGTCGGGGACGTGGAGGCGCGTGAGTGCGTGTTCCAGATTCTTCACGGCGATCCATTCGCACGTGGCGGCGTCCGCGGCAGATGCATTGACAATGTCCTGCAGATTGCCGGGGTGCAGGGTTTCGGCCAGCAGCGTCACTGATCCGACGGGCGGAGGAGTGAGCGGTTTGACCGAGTCCGAGGGATCGACGGTCGGGTGCGTGCGCGCCCGCATCCAGGGCGCCGGCGTCGTCCGTGTGCCCTGCGGCAGTGCGTCGAAGAGCAGTGCATAGCCGCCGCCCGTTCGCCGCATGATGTCTTTTGCTTCCGCCAGTTGGTCTGCGGGCAGCTGCAGCAGGCGTTCCCAGATGCGCTCAAACAGTGCCAGCGTGGCGCGGACATCCCCGAGCGCTCGGTGAGCGGGCGCATGATCGAGCCCGAGGACGGCGCTCATGTACGGCAAAGAGTAACTCGCGAATTCCGGATAGACGAGGGATGCGAGCACGGACGTATCCACCCACGGACGGTCGGTGAGATCGATGCCTTCGCCCTTGAGCATGCCGATGTCAAATCCCAGATTCTGCCCGACGAGGAGATCGACGGCGTTGAGTCTTCGGAGGATGTTCTCACGATGTTCCACGATCGTCGGTTTGTCCGTCAGCATCGCCGGACGAATGCGCGTCAGCACTTCGATGTGCGGAGGCAGAGGCTCTTCGATGAAAAAGAGTTGTTCCAAGCGGTCCGTCTCCGTCTCGCCTTCCATGCGGATATCCGCGTACTCGATGATGCGGTGCGTGCGCGGGACCAGCCCCGACGTCTCGGTATCCAGCACGGCGAAGGAGAGGGAGGGGAGGGGCATGGGAGGAGGATAATGCAAAATGCAAAATGCGAAATGCAAAATGGCGTGCGGAGAGCGTGCATCACATCGGTCATTGCACATTATTCATTCAGCCTGTCGAGGCGTACAGTCATTACGCCGCAAGCGCGCCTTCTTCCTCCGCCGGCTGATCCTGCGCGGCTGCGGGCGTCACCGGGTCCGCGGGCATCTCTTCACCGCGCAACTCCGCAAGTTTCGCCTTGAAGGCGGGCAGTTCCTCGTAGTTGTACATGTCGAGCTCGTAGTTGGTGAGGTCGGAAGCCAGGCGGATGTTCTGTCCTTTCTTGCCGATGGCCATGGGACGCTGGGCCTCCTCCACGAACACAGCGGCGCGCCTCTTCACCCGTCTGCCCTGCTCATCGAGGTGCTCGGTATCGTTGACGATGATGACGGCGGAGATGGCGGCCGGTTGCAGCGCCGTCGAAATCAGACGGATGGGATCGTCGCTCCACTCCAGCATGTCCACGCGTTCGCCGTTGATCTCCTCCATGACGGCCTGGATGCGCACGCCCTTCTGTCCCACGCATGCGCCGATGGGGTCGATGCGCGGATCTTTGCTCTGGACTGCCACCTTGCTGCGGAATCCCGCGTCGCGGGCGATGCCCCGAATCTCCACGTCGCCGTTCCTCACCTCCGGGATTTCCAGTTCCAGCAATTTCTTCACGAGTTGCGGATGTGTGCGGGAGATCTTGAGTTGCGGGCCCTTGCCCGTGAATTCCACTTTCTCCAGGTACACGCGCAGGCGCTTGCCGGTGTAGTAGTGCTCGCCCGGGATCTGTTCGCGCCACGGAAGACTCACCGTCATCCCCTCGATTTCCAGCGTCACCCAGTTGGGGTCCGTTTTCGTCACGGTCGCCGTGAGGAGTTCCTCTTCGCGATCCTTGAATTTCTCGTAGAGGCTCTGGCGCTCGGCCTCCTGCAATTTCTGCAGAATGACCTGCTTGGCGGCCTGTGCGGCGATGCGTCCGTACTCGTCGGGGGTGACGTCGATCTCGATTTCATCACCCACCTCGATGTCATGACGGATCTTCTTTGCTTCCGCCAGACTGATTTCGAAGTTGTCGTTCTCCACCTCCTCCACCACCTCTTTGATCAGCAGGATTTTGGGCATGTCGAGTCCTTCCTCCAATTCCACGCGGATTTCCATCTCCTTGTTGCCGAAGTCCTTGCGATAGGCGGTGGCGATGGCCTGTTTGACGGCTTCCAGCACTTGCTCCGGGCTGACGTTCTTCTCGGAACAAATTTGATTTAGGGCGGCGATGAAGGAAGCGCGCATGGCGGGGTTGGGGATTGGGGATTTGGAAGAGCGGGTGAGGGGACAGTTCCCGCAAACAGCACCATTCCGATACTCGGAATAGCGAAGCTTACTCTTACCTGAGACAGAGTACCACCTGTACAGCAAACTAGGCAAGAGAATCGTCAAAGGATTCAGGAGCCGGATGCCGGGCTGTCAAGAGACCGTTGAGCAGCGCTTTCCGATGCTTTCCCCCCATCGTGGGCAGGAGAGCGGCCAAACGGTAGGCAAGGAGTTTCCCTCCCCGCGGGATACGGTCGAAGGTCGGTTCCCGTTCCCGCATCTCCCGCAGCGCCCGTCCGATTTTCCGCATGCGCAATAGGGAATCTTCCATGTTCATCTTCTGATGATGGAGTCCCCGAGCATCGGGGGCGTAGAAGAGCCGGATGCCCCCCTCGCGCAGCTTCGTTCCCCACAGGATATCTTCCCATCCGTACACGGTCGCCGCTTCCGTGAAGGGATGGGCGAGAGCGATGGCACGGGGAATGCTGAGCTGCCCCGTGTAGGTGAAGCGGTGCTGGATCGCGGGGGGCAGGAATGCGTGCGCGAAGCGCTCGATGCGCCGGTAACCCAGTTCCCATCCCGTCTTCTCCAGCCAGCGCATGACGGGCGTGATGCCGACGGCGGGGTCCCAGGTGAGGAAGCCGAGGACGGCGATGGGGGGGATTGGGGATTGGGGATTCGGACTTCGGACTTCGGATTTCGGGATGCATGAGTTTTTTCCTCTTCCCCCATTCCAAGTACACCAATCCCCAATCCCTGTCGCACCCGCAGGTGCACCTCACAGGCGTGCGGATCGAGAAAAATGTCATCATCCAGAAAGAGGACGATGGGAGCGGTCGCGCGTTCCACGCCGCGGTTGCGGGCGATGCCCTGCTGGGATTTTGCAATGCGAATGTATTGGGTATCGGGTATCGGGTATTGGGAATTTTTTTCAAAGATTGCTGCTGTTGCCTCATCATCTTCTCCGTCGTGCACGACGATTACTTCCAGTTGACTCGCAATGGTCTGCTTCGCCAAATGTTCCAGGCACCGCCGGAGGATCTGCGGTCGGTGTCGAGTGGGGATGATGACGGAGAGAGAGGGGAGCATGATGTGAGTATAGAGCATGCAGTATTGGGTATTGGGTATTGAGTATTGGGTATGGGTGCAATGACATTGCTTGTGCGTGATTTCCCCTCAATACTTCATACACAATACTTCATACTGCCGATGCGTACCCTCTTCCTCAACCTTGCCGGCCATTCCGATCAGCCCGGCGAGGGCGCTTGCATCGCGTGCAACGAAGACGATCGTACGGTGTCCCTGCGCTTCATCGATCATCGGATCGACGATGCCGCTCTGCTGCCGGAGCTGGAAACTGTGTTGCGGGAGGCTGGGTGGAAGATGGAGGACATGGAGCGCATTGCGTGCGTGACGGGTCCGGGAGGATTCACCAGCCTGCGCATGGCGGTGACGCTGGCCAATGTCCTTGCGGATCAGTTGCGTATCCCGCTGGCGGGGGTGCATGGGAGTGATGTCTATCGTGCGAGGAGCAGTGGTGAGTTACGAGTCGTGAGTGATGAGACTCAAGACTCAAGACTCAAGACCAGTCCTTCCTCTGGCTTCATTCCACCAGGAAAACACACCTCTTCGTCCGGGGATTCGGTTCCTTCGCCCCTCTGTGGCCTAAGCCCGTGTTCCTGACAGTCGAACAATTCTCTGAGAAGGTGCTCCCCCTGCCTCCCGTGGAGGAAGGGGGGCGGGGGGATGGAGGTATTCCCTGGGCCGGCGAGCTCATCTCTGAGCACGAGGAAGCGGTGACGAATGCAGGCGGGAGAAAGATGCCGTTACTGCCCCTTTTCGATGCGCTTCCCTCACTCCTCACCGGACTGACCTTCAAGCGGCAGATCCTGGAGCCGTGGTACGGGCGGGGGTGGTGAGTTGCGATCATCTCACGAGTTCAATAACGAAGTTGAACACTTAGGGTAATTCTCTACCCTCTTGTTCCTATGGCTTCCTACACTCATTTCTCTCAAGAAGAGCGCTGTGTGCTCGCAGCATATCTTGCGGAAAGGATCAGCCTGCGTGCCATT
>JAKQEM010000012.1 GCA_029558515.1 bacterium | reverse complement strand
CCGTCACCCCCACGCAACTGCACATCCTGCAAGACAAGCTCAATCACCGTCCCCGCAAATGCCTTGGCTTCAAAACCCCTCATGAAGTGCTATCCTCTCATTGCCACCGCCTAGGTGTTCAGCTTCCAGCTTGAATTCGGGAGTTGCGATCATCTTGACTTTCATTTCTGAAGTAACACAATGGCGCGCTATGAAGTTTTTCACCAATGATCCTACAGATTCAGAATCTGCCGATGTTGCGGATCTTCCGGGGTTGGCAAGCGACTTGGCGGCGTGGGTCGCTTTATTGGATAAAAATAGAGGCATTATTCGCCTGAAAGATGATTGCCCCGCATCTTTTCATGGAACACTGAACATACGTGAATACGATCCAAAAGCATTTACATGTCTGACCCTTCGAGAACAGACTGCAGGTGAACTGCATGCGGTATTGAATGGTGATATGATCAAGTTTCGCTGGCGCACTGCATCAAACCAAGGCTCATCGGGAAGAGGTGAACGCGAAATGGGTATCTCCGGTTATGACAAAGCAGAGTGGAAAATTTTGGGAAATGCCGAGGAAGTGCAAGAATGTCTGGACCTACTGTGTGCAGCCGCTCAACAGGCAATGATGCAGCAATTGGAACCGGCGCGGCACGGAAAAAAACGGGGAGCACCCCGGCATGCACGACGGAGAGGGCGGAGAGGAAGAGCAGGAAAGATGGCCGATGAACGGGAAATTAAGTGGCCGACAGAAGATGAGATTGTTGTTGGTACGCGCAACTTCGAAGCATGCGAGGAGCTGCACGCAGAAGTGCGCCGCTATGGTGCGGCATTGTATGAGATGGCAATGCAAGTACTGGGAAGCCATCCAATCGGTCATCATTTCGATGTGGATTGTGGGGTATTTGGGAGCGTGGATGTGTATCGCGATCAGAACTCAGTGTTGGTGAATCTGTGGATAGTGGGCGGGAAAAACTATTGTTCATTTCGGTTTGATGGTGCAGCGGGACTGATGCAGTTCTTCGATTCTGCTGCTGTCTACGGAACGCTTGAGCCTGTTGCGTTTGGGGAGTATGCGGAGGCGAGTGCACCGGGCAGGAAAGATTTGGCGGCGTACCGCACTGCGGTACCTCTCATGGCGCAGGTGTTGGAAGATGCCATAGCTGCTCAACTGCCTGCGTGCAAGGCTGCAGAAGCTGCTGCTCCGGATGGTGTGCCGGTCGTCACTGCGCCTATGGAAGAAGATTCGGTTCATCCGGATGTGGCTGCGCTATGGGCACGAGTGTGTGCGATGGAACCGGGTCCCATGCCGGTGGGCCAAAATGCGTACGGATGGACGCAGATCGATCATAGAATATTGCCCGATGAGGAAATCATTGAATTGCAGAATGGATGGGGAACGCAGTGGTGGATTTGCTTTGATCGAAGCAGTGGGATTGTTCGTTGCGAAAAATCTCGAGATGGCGGATATTACCTCTTATACGGAGGGGCTGCATTCTCGGAGGATCACCGCGCGGCATCACTGTCCGGCCCACCCCAGGCAGAACTGATCCATATCGTCAGGGCCGTGCTTGCGTTACTTCCTGCGGCAGAAGGTGAAGTGCAATGAGCGATGGATGAGATGATTCGCTGTCAGTTGACTGCACCGTGAAAGCGAGGAACATATGCATATGTTAAGGGGTACTAATTTTCCATCGGGGCGAGAGGGGGCACGCGACGCTCCTGCGCCGGAGCAGCAGCCGTCTCGATTAGAAATTCAGGCGGCAGCATTGCGCACATTGTTACAAAGAGTGCTGGAAGCAGGTCGATTGCCACCGGAAAGAAAATCAATGGATGGGGGATTTGCTGAATCTGTGGAGATTCACAGGGGAACAGATCACACTGTCATTATCCTGAGGCGTGAGACAGACGTCGGGTATGGATATGAATGGAACGTGACAGTGCCAGAGCAAACGGACGCACCGGTCACTGTGCGAACCAAGTCTCACTATATCCGATCTGCGGGTGAATATGAATCTCTTGAGGGATCATGCAATCAAACGTCTGTCATTAATCGACACCATCTTGCCAAAGGAGTTGAAAATCACCTTCGGAGAGTGCTTGCAGATGCCATGGAAGCTCTGAGGGATTGCGTGGATGCAGGCGCGGGTGAAGGTCATACTGCGAGGCCCGGATGCACCCTACAGAAACCCAAATTATTTCAACATCCTGCTTGGAGGAAGTATCTTGAACAGTGTTGCGAAGCCAGACGTGCATTCGAAGAAAAGCGTCGGAAGGGTGATCATGAAGGGAAATTCCGATTACCGAAGTTACCTCAGGGTTCATCATTGCTTCAATCATAGCTCGATACGCGAGAAGCACCTGTTTCTTTTCTGCTATCATCCCTCCGATGGCTTTCATCGATTCCCTCAACCGGCTGCTCGGGGACCCCAATGAACGCGAGCTTAGGAAGCTGCGTCCGTTGGTGGCACGCGTGCGGGAAGCGGGGGCGGCGCCCGCCGTTCGGAGTTTGCGGCGGGAGGATTTGCCCAAAAAGACGGAGGAATTCAAGACGCGTTTGGCTGCGGGGGAGTCACCGGATGATCTGTTGCCCGAGGCGTTTGCGGTCGCCTGCCGTGCGTGTGAGCTTCTGGTCGGCGAGACGATGACCATCAACAATCAGGAATTCCGGTGGAACATGGTGCCTTTCGACGTGCAGGTCCTCGGAGGCATCGCATTGCACCGCGGGTGCATCGCGGAAATGAAAACGGGAGAGGGAAAGACGCTCGTGTGCACGCTGCCCGTGTACTTGAATGCGCTGACGGGCGAGGGTGTGCACGTCATCACCGTCAACGATTATCTCGCCCGGCGCGACAGTCAGTGGATGGGACTGCTCTACACGGCGCTGGGCCTCACCGTCGGCACCGTCGTGCACGGGGTGGAAACGGAGGCAAGACGTGCTGCCTACGCCGCGGATGTCACCTACGGAACCAACAACGAATTCGGCTTTGACTACCTGCGCGACAACATGGCGAGCGCGCGCAAGCATCAGGTGCAGCGCGGTCTCCACTACGCCATCGTCGACGAAGTCGATTCCATCCTCATCGACGAAGCGCGCACGCCGCTCATCATCAGTCAACCTGCGGAGGAATCGACCGTGAAGTACCGGCAGTACGCCGGACTCGTGGGGCAGCTCAAGGAGAACACGCACTACAATAAGGACGAGAAGCAGAAGACGGCGGTGCTCACGGAGGAAGGCGTGAAGCAGATGGAGCAGCTACTGGGCATCGAAAATATCTATACCGATCGCGGGTTTGAGGAAGTGCATCACATCGAACAGGCGCTGCGCGCGCACGCGATGTACCGGCGCGACACCGATTACGTAGTGAAAGACGGGCAGATCATCATCGTCGACGAGTTTACGGGACGTCTCATGCCGGGGCGGCGATTCGGGCATGGCCTGCATCAAGCCATCGAAGCCAAGGAGAACGTGGAAGTGCAGAGGGAATCGAAGACGCTCGCGACCATTACGTTCCAAAACTATTTTCGTTTGTATCGCAAACTCGCGGGCATGACCGGAACGGCCAAGACGGAGGAGGAGGAATTCGAATCCATCTACAAACTGCGGACGCTCGTCATCCCCACCAATCAACCGCTCATTCGAGAAGATCGCGCCGATGCCATTTACCGTACGCTGGAAGCGAAGTTCGCCGCCGTCACGCGCTTCGCCAAGGAGCGCTTCGCCAAGGGACAACCGGTGCTCATCGGCACCACGTCCATCGAGAAATCCGAAGTGCTCGCGATGCTCCTGAACAATGAAGGCGTGCCCCATCACGTGCTGAATGCCAAGAACCATGCGCGGGAAGCGGAGATCGTCGCGCAGGCCGGACAGCGCGGGGCCGTGACCATCGCCACGAACATGGCCGGGCGCGGCACCGATATCAAACTGGGCGAAGGAGTCGCGGAGCTCGGCGGACTGTGCATTCTGGGCACGGAGCGTCACGAATCCCGTCGCATCGACAATCAGCTCCGCGGACGCAGCGGCCGTCAGGGGGATCCCGGCGAGTCGCAGTTCTTCGTTTCCATGGATGACGATCTCATGCGCCTGTTCGGCGGCGATCGTCTGAAATCCATGATGGAGCGTCTGAAAGTACCCGATGACGTGCCGCTGCAAAATCCGATGGTCAGTCGCTCCATCGAGAGCGCGCAGAAGCGCGTGGAAGGTCATCACTTCGATATGCGCAAACACGTGCTCCAGTACGACGACGTGATGAACAAGCATCGCGAGATCATCTACAAGCGGCGGCAGAAGATTTTGGATAAGCTGGATGAGGAGACGGGGACGAAGGACAAAGGACAGGGGACGAAGGACGACGGGGGCATGATCAACGGTACTGCGGTTGAGAGGCAGCAATCGTTGCACGAGGATGTGTTGCAGGCGATGAAGCGTGAATCGCAGAACATCGTGCTGCTCCATGCGTCGGGCTTGGACAGCGATCAGTGGAATGTGCGGGAAATCGCCGAATCGCTCGCGGCGTTGCACCCCGACTTCCGCACATCCCTGTCCGAAGAGACGCTGCGTGCGATCGTCGATCCGGATCTTTTGGTGCGGCGCGTGGAGGAAACGGTCATCGGGTTCTATGAGGAGAAGAGCGTGCAGGCGGGGGAGGAAACGGTGGCGCTTGCCGAGCGCATCGTGACGTTGCGATCGATCGACACGCACTGGATGAGTCACATCGATGAGATGGCGCATCTGCGGGAACAGGTGGCTTTTTCCGGCTACGCGCAGCGCGATCCGCTCATTGAGTACCAGGACCAGGCGTTTAGGAAATTCCGCGGACTCCTGCAGAATATCGATGCGACCGTCGTGCGCACGCTGCTGCAGATTGATTTCGCGCAGTTCCTGCCGCGACGTTTGCTGGAGGAAGCGGAATCGGAATTGCGTAACATCGCGACGAATGAAGATCAGATCGAAGGGGAATTGCGGGAGACAGGGGTCGGTGCGGCGCAAGCGGGGGGCAGCTTGATTCGCAACGCACCTGCGGCACCCGGCCTTGCCGTGGCGAACCGTTCGGCCAAGCCGCAGTCCCCCATCAGCGTGCGGAAGGTCGGGCGCAACGACCCCTGCCCGTGCGGAGCGATGAAGCAGGATGGTACGCCTGTGAAATACAAACACTGTCACGGAAAACAATCATAATTCTGTGCATCGTTCAGCGGAGCCCTGAGCGTGTCGAAGGGCG
>JAKQEM010000011.1 GCA_029558515.1 bacterium | reverse complement strand
CCGTCACCCCCACGCAACTGCACATCCTGCAAGACAAGCTCAATCACCGTCCCCGCAAATGCCTTGGCTTCAAAACCCCTCATGAAGTGCTATCCTCTCATTGCCACCGCCTAGGTGTTCAGCTTCCAGCTTGAATTCGGGGAAACGGAATATTGGATAATTTTCAAATTTATGATATAATTGCACTAATGCACAAACACACACATAGGATCCGCACATGGTATGCCCGTCGACCCCGGCGTGAGCTGTTGCTGCTCGCTCTGTTCGTACTGGTATCGATGCATGGTGCGCAAGTGCGCGGATGGATTCTGGTCGATGCATCACCCAAGCTCTCACCTGACACACAAACCATCGCCCCCCTCTCCACCTACGAATCGCGTCGCCTTGCACGCTTGATGCGTCGGCTGCAATCGATTGCCGCAGTGCGATCGGTATCTGAATCACGTGTGATCCCCAACCCGACACTAGTCGTGAATGGTCCGCATGGTGCGGCCGACACGCAGGCAACACCCGTCACTAACGAAGATCCCTTTCCCACATTCGGCCATGCCGTCTTCCCCGTGGCGTCCGTTCCCAATTGGGGAGCCATGACGACTCCTGCGGAATGGAACAGGCGGTATGAGGAAATGTCGATCGATGATTTCGTCCCTGTGCCTGCGTACGATCTGACCGTCCTGACGCAACCCATAGCGAAACTGCTGCGCGATCGCCGGGCACAAGTCGACTGCATCACCGCGAAACTTCTGTACTCCACCCGCTACTTCGGCGCGTACGACATCGACGCCGACGAATTTTCGGGCAATCATCCGGGCATCGACATCAAGCTGGCGGAGGGCACACCCGTCGGATCGGTCGCGGGCGGCAGAGTAGCGAGCGTGAGCAAGCGCGGAGGACTGGGACTCGCCGTTATCGTGGAACACCGCCATCCTGCGGGAGAGACTTTCTACTCCGTGTACGGACATCTGGAAATCACGACGGTACGCAAAGGGGACACCGTCTCACCGGGAGAAACGATCGGCACCGTCGGCATGACCGGCAAGACGACCGCGCCTCATCTCCACCTCCAGATCGACCAAGGGAAACCGGGGGAAACGCACGAACCGTATTTCCCTCTGCTGATGCCATCACCGAAACAAGCGAACCTTTTTGGCATCCACCCCATCGATTTCGTACAACGATTCGGCGTGCCATCGACGGAAGCCGTGGCAATCAATGAATAGAGACATGCAAGAATGCGTCTCTCCGCATGCAAACGCAACGTTGTTGGCGGGATATGTCATAAGAAGCACTGTGGCACGTCTCCTCCGATGGAGGGCGTCCCCCCGTCCGCTTCCCCATCTTCCCATGCAACGCATCCGAATCACTCTGACAACCATTGCGGTGGTTCTGCTCCTGCCGATCCATGCACTCCTGCTGATGCCGCTCGTTTCGCAAGCGCAAAATCAAGAAGCGGAAGTGGACGCATCGGCACACACAACGGTGGAGGTCACCCTCACGGGCGTAAGCGGCAATGACGTGACAATCACGCAAGACGGCGCAGGCGCGGAGCAGAGCAACCAACAGGCGGTGCTCGATGCCGATGCGCAAACGACGATCGACGCGGAAGTCGATGCGACTGCACGAAACGATGTCATCGTGGATCAGCAAGGCGACGATGCCAATCAACAAGCAAACGTCGACACCGATGCGGATGCCGATGCGAATGTCACCGTGGAAGGCGATGCAACCAATCAGATCGCCATCACGCAAACGGGTGGCGACGAGCAGTCAAACCAAAACACCGATGTGGAAGCCGATGCGGCAACCACCATCGTCACCGACATCTGCGTGGAATCCATCAATACCGTCGTCATCACCCAAAACGGCACCGCTTCGGGAGAACCCGGTTCCACGACGTGCATCGCACAGGGAGGAGGAAGCAGTGGCGGAGGAGGGAGCAGTGACGGCAACGGGCAGAGCAGCAACGGAGGAGGTGGAGGTGGAGGAGGGAGCAGCGATGGAAGCGCAAGCAGTGATGAGGGCGGAGGAGGTGGAGGTGGAGGAGGTGGAGGCGGCGCAGACAGCAGTGACGGGGGAGGGGGAGGGGGCGATGGTGGAAGCGCGAGTAGCGGCGGCGCATCGAGCGTCTTGGGAGAAACGGATG
>JAKQEM010000006.1 GCA_029558515.1 bacterium | reverse complement strand
TCACGAGTTCAATAACGAAGTTGAACACTTAGGGTAATTCTCTACCCTCTTGTTCCTATGGCTTCCTACACTCATTTCTCTCAAGAAGAGCGCTGTGTGCTCGCAGCATATCTTGCGGAAAGGATCAGCCTGCGTGCCATTGCACGGAAGCTCCGTCGCTCCGTCGGAGGCATCAGCATGGAAATCGCCAGGAGCAGTCCCGATGGAACGCGGGAGCGCTACGATCCGTATGTGGCACATCTGGGATCCCGGATGAAGAAGTGGGATGCCAATCGCAGGAACCCCATGAAGGACGAGGTATTGCAGGAGTACGTGGGCACACAGCTCAAGGAAGGATGGTCCCCCGAGGTCATTGCGGGGAGACTGCAACAGGAGCGCGGCACAGCCGTGGTGTCCCATGAAACGATCTACCAGTGGGCGTACAAGAGCGGGGTGGTGGCGAACCTCCCCCGCGGGAAGCCGCGGCGGCATCGCAAGCGACATCGCTTGAAGGCAGCGCAGGGCACGCAGGGACTGGGACCGGTGATTGGCATTGCGCAGCGACCGCACGCCGTGGCCTCCCGCCGCCGTTTCGGAGACTGGGAGGGTGATTCCATGCTCGGGAAACGGCAGAAGGGCGCCATTGTCTCCGTGCAACAGGAGCGCAAATCTCGGTACGTGCTCTTCACGAAGTGCAGGGACAAATCCGCATCGCAGACGAAGACAGCAGTGATGCGGCGCATGCAGCATGTGGCACAACCGCTCAGACGTACGCTGACGCTGGATCGCGGAACGGAGAATGCGGAGTGGAAGCACTTCGGTTTGCCGATCTTCTTCTGTGATCCGTACAGTTCTTGGCAGAAAGGATCCGTGGAGAATGTGATCGGTTTGCTGCGTCGCTATCTGCCGAAAGGAATGAATCTCGCAACCGTCACCCCCACGCAACTGCACATCCTGCAAGACAAGCTCAATCACCGTCCCCGCAAATGCCTTGGCTTCAAAACCCCTCATGAAGTGCTATCCTCTCATTGCCACCGCCTAGGTGTTCAGCTTCCAGCTTGAATTCGGG
>JAKQEM010000009.1 GCA_029558515.1 bacterium | reverse complement strand
GGATCTTTGCCATGCCGCTCTCGGAGATTCTCGTAGGTCTGCCTGTGCTCCGTGTACTCTTCATACGCTCGATTCACCCATGTTTGTTTTTTCTTGTAGCGACGCACGAACTGACGGCCACACGCCATGCAACGAAACCTCCGACGGCCTGATTGACGACCGTACTTTTTAACGTGCAATGAAAGACAGGAAGGACACTTTTTTTGGGCATAAAGAATTGGGAAGAGAATTACGCTAATCCTAGCCCAAAAGTCTAAGAAACAGCATTCATGAATTCCCTATATCCCCGAAAAAGAGGTTTGGAAAGCTGGCTCCTTTGATTCAGCAGAGAGTGTTGAAGAAGTTACAATCGCTTCAAGCTGCGCATGATGATCGATCAATGCGGGCGTTGCATGATGCTTTGCCTGCGACTCACCGATTACGTATTGGAGACTATCGATTGATTTTGACGCATCAGAGTGAAGATAAGTACATTGTGATCGATATCGGTCATCGCAGCGAGATCTACAGGTAGTCATTTTCATTACTTCACTGTCACACTTTTGGCAAGGTTCCTCGGCATATCGGGATCTTTTCCTCGTGCCAGAGCCAGTTCGTAGGCCAGCACCTGGACGGGAATGATGTTGACGATGGGTTGCGCGGTGCCGGCGTCCGGCACTTTGATCCACACGTCGAAGGCTTCGTTATTGACGGGCGAGACGCCGATGATGAATCCGCCGCGGGCTTTCAGCTGTACGGCATTGCTGATGATATCGGGGAGGACTTCGTCAGAGCCTGCCAGTACGATGCAGGGCGTCCCTTCCTCCACCAGTCCGATGGGTCCGTGCTTGAGTTCGCCGGCAGCGAATCCTTCCGCATGAATGTTGCTGACCTCCTGAATTTTGATTGCGCTCTCCATGGCCATCGGATAATTCCAACCCTTGCCGATGATGTAGAGATCTTTGCTGTCTTTAATGCGTTCGGCAATTTCCTTCAGAAAAACGACGTAGCGTGGGTTCAACATGTCGTTGATCTGCGCGGCGGTTTCCAACAGAACTTTCTTCCCCTGCGCCACTCCCCCGTCCAACGCGTACGCAATGAGCAGCAGTACCGCCAGTTGTCCGGTCAGTGCTTTCGTCGATGCGACGGCACGCTCGGGGCCCGCGTTGATGCGCAGCGTGTAATCGGATGCGCGGTCGATGGAGGATCCCTGGACGTTCACAATGGAGAGCACCTTGGCTCCCGCGCTCTTGGCGACCTGCATCGCTTCCAGGACATCGGCCGTTTCGCCGCTCTGGGAAACGACGATAAGAAGGCTTTCAGGCTGCAGGAAGCCATGAAATAATTTGAATTCACTGGCAGGAGCGAAGTTGACGTGCTTGTGCGCGACGATGGAGAGGAAGTACTCCCCCGCTCTGCAGGCCATGCCCGCCGTGCCGCAGCCGGAGAGGAACGTGCCCTTTGCGTTGCGAATCGCATCAGCCAGCGTGAGAATTTCTTCGTCACTCTGATTGACGGCGCGCGCGACGCTCTCTTTCTGGTCCATGATTTCTTTGATCATGAAGTGCGCGAAGTCTCCTTTCTGCGCTTCATCGGCTGTCCAACGAATTTCAATCTCGCGCTTGAGGCGTTCCTCTCCCGTCGCAATGTCCGAAATGAGGATGCTCCGGCCGTCGGTCACCGCCATTTCGCCGTCATCGAGGTACTGCACGGTGCGCGTGTGCTTCAGGAATGCGGGCGTATCGGATGCGATGAAGTATCCCCCGCCCTTCTCCTTGCCGATAATCAGCGGCGATCCGGTGCGCGCGGCGACGATGCTCTCGCTTTTCGTATGCACGGCGACGATGGCGTACCTTCCTTGAAAACGGAGGCATGTGCGTCGGACGGCATGGGCGAAATCACCGGTCGTTTTCAGTTCTTCGTCGATGAGGTGCGGAATGATTTCCGAATCCGTTTGCGAAAGGAACACGTGCCCTTTTGCCTTCAGTTCGTCGCGGAGTTCCTGGTAGTTTTCAATGATGCCGTTATGGACCACGGCGATGGTGCGGTCTGCATTGAGGTGCGGATGAGCGTTTGCCACCGTAACGCCGCCGTGCGTGGCCCAGCGCGTGTGACCGATGACGAGCGAACATTCCCCCGCCAGCGTCTTTCCGTCGATGCCGCTGATCTTCCCGGTTTCCTTGTGCACGTTCAGAAACTGCGATTCCTTCCATGCAACGCCCCAGGAATCGTATCCGCGGTATTCCAAGCTCTTCAGCCCTTCCACCGCCATTTCCACCGCGTCCTTCCGCGGGCCGACGTATCCGAAAATTCCGCACATATGTGCGTATTGTAGGGAGCTTTGGGGTCAGGTCAACGAGGAAGAATGGCGGATTGCGGCTTCCTCGATGGTGATATTCGGAGTATACTGCAATCGTATGCGCACTCTTCATCTCACGATGCAGGAACAGGTGCTCTTCGATACTCTGCCTGATGCTCTCAGGGAGGGATGGGAGACGGAGGCGGAAACGCTGTCGTATGAGGACACGCCGCAGAGGCGGATGATTCGACTGTCGCTTCTGCGCTTGCATGATCCCAAACTGCTCGCGTTCCGTGAGCAGGCTAAGCAGGCGCAATCGGCGGAGGAAATCGCCGTCCTCATGGAAAGCATTGATCTGAAAGATGTCGATGAAGGCGATCTGGCGGAACTCTTTTTCGCTTTGGGGCCCGTGACGCTCTCCCTGCTGATCGCCGCGCTCCTCCGAACGGTCAAAACGGATACGGACATCGAAGGCATTACGGCGCTCACCGTCATCCGGCACTCCGTACTTGCGTCTCTTCAACCCGTTTCCCGCTGATTCCATGGCATTTGATCCGACCGGTACCGTAGAAATCCCCCGCGCGACGGATGGCGGCGTGGAACAGTTGCGTCCGTTCATTCCCACGCCCAATCGCATCTCTCAGTACTTGGAGATCAAGCAAGAGGAAGTCGAGACTCAGATGAAGAGCGTGGAAGGTCGTCAGGCGCTGGTGCGTCAGCTTCTGGAACATGAAGAGGATTTGCGCAAGGACCATGCGGATTTTCAACCGGAGCTTCTGCAAAAGCAGCTGGATGAGGTCGGGGAAACGTTGGTTGCCAATGAACGCTATCTGCAGGATATTCAATCGCCCGAGAAGAAAGGCATGTTCCGCAGGGCGTGGGAGAGCGTGAAGGGGTTTGCGTGTAAGCATCCGGTAGTGACCACGATGGGTGTGCTGACTCTTTTGGCCGGGGGAGTGGGCGGTGCTTTATATCTGTCGGGATATTTGCAGCTTGCGCAGGCGGGAGTTGCCGTGGAGGTGATCAAGGATTTTTTGGAAGGGAGCGATATCATCAATAATGGTATCGGGCAGATGCCGGATTTCAACCCGTACAACGGGGTGCCTATCGGCAATTAATTCATTTTTACACAAACACATGTCAACCGATCAGCCCTCAGAACTTCGAAGTTCGGCAGATGATGTTCGTACATTGAGTGGAGGCAGAGAGCAGAGTCTTTTGCATCAGTGGCAAGACAGAAATGAGAAAGGTGAACCCTATTCTGCCAAAGAAATTCAGCAACGTATCGAGGAGATTGATAAAAATATTGATGCCCTTTCGTATGATACCGATATCGAGCGCAGTATGTATTTGGCAGTGTTGGAGCGCATGCGCTTGCGGCAAAAATTGGGCGTTGGCGATGCACGGATACGGGATTTGCAGCAAAAGGATGTGCAAATATTGAAGGATCTGGACAGACGAATCACCTATTGGCAGTACGAGGATGCGGCACTGCAGGAATTAACCGTGGGAATTCTGGATTACGAAGACTATCGTACGCAATTCAAATTGGACCAACCGGAGAAGGACGGTGGTGTGCCACGTGATATGAAGATGGAACAGGAAGTGTTGGCGCAGCGAGATGCGCTGTTTGTCGTATTGCCAAAACTAATCGTTGTGCGTCGACTCTCCATTCAGGAATATCGATTGTCTTTACAACCTGAAAATCCGCAACTTCGAATGCAGATTGCGTCTTTGCTCGCGAAGCTCACGCCTGAGGAACGTTCGATGGATCGATCGGAATTAGCCGGTTCCATCCGTGAGCAAGTTCGTGTGATTTTAGGAACACCTTCCGATGAAATAAAGCAAAAAAAATTGCGCACGCCGAAAATTCTCGCATTGCATCGTGCGGCGATTATGCGTCAATTCGACGAAATTGTGCAAAGAAGAATGCAGTTGGCGGGCGATGCATCCACCGCTGCGGAACAAAAGAAAACCGAGCTTATGAAAGAACAGGAGCGACTGCTCGATCATGCTCTTTCATTTCACATACGCTCCCTGTCGAATGAAGCGCAAAAGACGTCGCTTCTCACGCGGGAAAGCCATTTCGGATTGCCGGTGGATGATTCCGATGCGGCAGGTCCTTCCGTTCGTCCTTATGGGCCGCTCCAGCCACCCGATCGTGAAGCTCTGACGCGTGAACGCGATGCACATATTCAATCGTTGCAGGATTATGTGCATTACATGCGATCGGTCGTACTACGGCAGAATAAATCAATCGATGTGCCGGTGATCGGGAACGTGCAATTGGATCCTTCACTCATCATTGAAGACATCATGACGACGCATGTCATTCCGAGTAAACTTGCGTTGGCGGAACCCATTGCTCGCAATGCTACTTATTTGTGGGGTGTGCATGATGCGGCATGGGGAACGGTTGGTTTGGATTTTGATATTCGTGAAGCACGTACGCAGGCTATTCTTGCCCCAATCTATAAGCGATTGGGATTACCGGATAACTATTCCGATCTCTCTTCGGAGGAGCAAGTCAAAGCGAGGAATACTCCCGAGGTGCAAGCAAGGTTGCGCAGCGTGCAGACCATTATCAACGAATACAAACAGAAACATGGTGAAATTTTACAGCGCATGCAGAGTGCGGTGAATGATTTGCAATCTCTTATCAAAATTAAGCCGCCGGAGGACCTTGCGCTTGCAGGCGATCCAATGCAGTTCGATGTATTGCCTGCGATTGATTCTTTGAAGACGGACGAGGAATATGCCGGTGCGTATGAAAATATTTTTTATCAATTGGAATCAAAACTCCCGCAGGATTTGCATGTCGCTCTTCAGGAATATTTGGGAAAACTACAGGAAAACATTTCACTGAATATTGATATCGGAGATATCGAGATGCAGTTGGGGCAGGCATTTTTCAAAGAAACAATGTATGCGCTCGCCGTACTATCAGCCGAGGCGGGAGGCGGTTACCTGCTGTTGCGCAGGGGGGTTCCGTTTGCGATCACACATGCTCCCGCTGCAGTGCGTTTGGCGACGAGAAGTGCTTCGGGATTGACGAATCTTGCGCGCAAGGTTCCTCTCTCTCGGTTGAGAATCGGAAAAAGAGTACTGGGCGGGGCGGGCATCGCGTTGATAGGCCTGGATCTTCTTCGTGTCATCATGCGTGATCATCGTTTACAAGCGCTGCCGGAACTGGATGGAGTTTTGGCTGCCGTGGAATTGATGGAAAAACATGGGAATAAGGATGCCCGAAGATATGAGATCGAAATGGTTTACTTACGCAATCAGTTGGAGTCTCTTCTCATGCAAAAGGGTTCCGAGCATATGTTGGAATCATTGAAGCAGCAGTATCCGGTCGGATCTTCCGTTCCGGAGCACGTCGTACGCCTGAAGAGTCGGCTTGTTGAGCTGCAGGCACAGATGGACGCAAGCAAGCAAGTATTTCATAAACTTTTCCCGCTGAATGATCCCAAGTATCTCTTTACGGATCCCGAGCGGGAACCGGGAAACGTCGGAGTCAATCTTCGCACGGTGAATCAAGCAAGGACGGAAGGCGAGCAGTTTGCATTGTCTCACTATTTGCCGTCCATTTCTCAATGGGATCCGAAGAAACCCATCAGGGTTCAGGGTGAGGGTTCCGCGTTTGATGCTGCGTTTGAAAAGGCTCGTGTCGAATACAAGCAATTGGAGGAAGAGGTCGCCGCAGTGCTCCCTTGACTCCCCTTTCCCCCTCCCGTAGAGTCTGCGGGCATTTTCTCCGCTGATTTTCTATGACTCGCACCGCATCCGCCACGAAGCGCGCTCGCCAGAGCAGGGACCGCAACAAGCGGCTCCAGCCGGTCAAGTCGCTCATGAAGTCTTCCATCCGGAAGGTCATCGATGCCGCAAAAGCGGGGAAGAAGCAGGATGTGGTGAAGCTGTTGCCCCAGACCTACAAGGCCATCGACATGGCTGCGAAGAAGCATCTCATTCACCCGAGCAACGCCGCACGGAAGAAATCTGCGATAGCGAAGCTGGCGGTTTGAGGCGAGGAAAATGAGGAAGGACGGAAACAGAAGAAAAGTGGTACTCTTTCTTTGTGAAGGTACTCGCTTTGGATATCGGCATGCGGAGGACGGGGGTTGCTTTCGCTGATGAAGCGGACGGTATCGTGCTCGCACTGCATACCTTGGAGCATGCTTCAAAGCGGGAACTGGCGGCGGCGGTTCGCCTGCTTTGTACGCAACGGGGAATCGGGATGATCGTCATCGGTCTCCCCCTCCTTCCATCCGGGAAGGAAGGTGCACAGGCCGGCATGGTGCGAGACATGGGGACGCGCTTGGCCGCCCTTGGCCTTCCCCTGCTCTACCTCGACGAACGCTACACGACGCAGGATAACCCGGATTACGACGGCGATGCGGCGGCGGCGGTGGAACTCTTGCGGATGGCGCTCAGCAGACGTCAGCGCACTCCGTAATTGCCATCTCTCCATGTCTATTGGGTAGTTATAGCTTTCAGTTGACAAGATTGAGAATATACTCTAATTTATCATTCCTGTTCATTATTCTTATCTGTTAAGTGAAACGCAATAAACGTGGAAAGGAGTCCACACGTTTCAGCGGAAGAACTTTTGTCTCTGTCAATGTTCTGGTAAAACGAGGGTTGTTTTTCTTCCCTCCGCCCCCCACTCCCTATGGCTGATTCCGCCACCCTTCCAACGCAGCAGGCAACGCCGGGAACCAAAATTTCGGTCAACTTGCAGACATTGCTGGATGATCTCTTCATGGTTTTGACGGATAAGGAATCTATGGTGATTAAACGTCGTTTTGCACTGCAGGGTCAGCCGCGTCAGACGCTGGAGAAGATCGGCAAGCACTTTAAGGTGACCCGCGAGCGCGTGCGCCAGATTGAAGGCATCGCGCTGAGCAAGTTGCGCCGCACGGTGCGCACAACCAAGCTCAACGACATCAATGATCTTGCGAAGAACATTCTGCGTCTCAACGGCGGTGTGATGCGTGAGGATGAGCTCATCAGCCAGGTGCTGAAGCGTTTGCAGGGTTCTTCGGAACTCGACGGATCGGTACTGCGTCTCTCCTTCTCCATCGATACCGACATGGATGCATCGGGACACACGGGAACATTCGTCCCGTTCTGGCGGTTGGATTCTCTTGCGATGGAAGATATTTCCCTCATTGCGGATAATGTCGTGAAGATCCTCAAGAAGCGTCGCAATTGTATGAATCGAGACGAGCTCATTTCCGCGGTTCAGGCGCTCAATCTTTTCAAGGATCGCATTCCCGGCCGCGAGCTCATCAGCAGCTGCCTCTCCATCGATGAGCGCCTGCGCGAGATTGACGAAGGATGGGGGCTCACGGAATGGCGTTTCGTTCGTCCACGTTCCATTCGCGACAAAGTGGAAATCGTTCTGCGCAAGGCCGGAACGCCTCTCCACTTCATGGATATCGCCAATCGCATCCGCGAGTCGCGTTTCGATCACAAGAATGTCACCGTGCAGGCCGTTCATAACGAGCTCATCCGCTATCCGCAGTTCGTGTTGGTAGGTCGCGGACTCTATGCGCTTCGTGAGTGGGGATTTGAACCGGGTACGGTCGCCGATGTCATTGAGATGATCCTTGTGGAGAAGGGTCCGCTTTCCAAGAAGGAGATCATTGCGGAGGTTGCGCGCCAGCGCACCGTCAAGGTGGGTACCATCTCGTTGAATTTGCAGAAGATGCCCTACTTCGTTCGTGTGGGACGCGCGGTGTACGCCTTTGATGCAAGTAAGAAGTGAACCTCCGCTTCATCGTTGCATCGGCCGTGGTGGTCGCCATCGTGGTGACGGTTGTTCGTTTGACTGTTCCGGATGCGCCTGATGCGGTTTTGCCTCAGGGGCCGCAGACACTCTCCGGCGTGCTCGTGTCGACTCCGCTGTCACTCGATCGCCGCGGAACGCATCTTTTGCGCATCAGTGGTATCGATGTGGCGTATGTGGAGAGCTCAGTTGTGAACTTGCGTGAATTTGAGGGTCTTCACGTCTCCGTGCAGGGTGCATTTGAACATAATAGCGATCCCGCTGCACTGCCGGTTCTCGTGGCTTCGGGTGTCACGCTGTTCTCCCAGCCGATGCGTCAGTGGACGGTGACGCCTCTTTACATCACGCTCGAATCTCCCATTTCCTGGGACGGTCAGACGTTCGATGACGGGATGCGGTTTTCGGTTCCCGGGACGGTCGGTTCGGTGATGCAGGTGTATCGTGCGGCTACTACCGCCTTCCCGCAAGGCACAGACATGCAGGTGGGTGGCCGCAGCGCTGTTCTCACTCAGGGTTCCAATGGCCCGAATGTGTTCGTACGAAGTGATACGGGTATCATTGCGTTTTCCTTTTCGGCGCCGGACGGTGGAGATGGATCGACGCTCTCGCCGGAACAGATGCTTGTCCTGCGCAGTGTCCGGTTCACGCGGGGCGAACAGAGTTCCGTGTCGCGCAGCGTCATTTCCGTTCCTTCCTCATCCTCCGGTGCAGCGATTCCCGTTCTTCCGTGCGGAGGTCCGGGTGGTGTTCTCTGTCCGGCTGGCAGTTACTGCGAGATTACGGATGCGGCGTTGGGAATCGGACAGTGCAGAACGGTACGGTAGGATTGAGAGACATCAGAACACAGTTCATCAACCATTTCCAGCGCGAGTTATTTGACTGGACGGGGGAGATTTCGTAGGATGGGTGTACGTTCTTACACCACTGTTCTCCTGCGTCATAGATCAGCGCTTCTCCGTAGTCACAAGCGCAGTGAACGCACTTCCTCCCTTCTGTACTCGACGGCACCTTCCTCCTCCGTTTCCCCTCCCCTATCATGGCGAAAGCATCTTCCTCCTCCACCTCCTCTATGGCTGATACCTCCTCCAAGTCGACGACTTCCGCAAAGAATGATCCCCGGGCGATCAAGCGCGCAGCGGTTGAACAAGCACTTGCGCAGATCAAAAAGCAGTACGGCGATGGGGCCATCATGCAGATGGGTGAACACTCGCATCTGAATATTCCCCGTTTTCATTCGGGGTCGCTTTCTCTGGATCTGGCGCTGGGGGGAGGCATTCCGCTGGGTCGCATCATAGAGATATACGGACCCGAATCTTCCGGCAAGACGACCATCGCGCTCCATGCCATCGCGGAGATTCAGCGTGGGGGCGGTCGCGCCGCGTTCATCGATGCGGAACATGCGCTCGATCTGACGTATGCCAAGAAGATCGGTGTTGATATCGATTCACTTCTCGTCTCTCAACCTGATGACGGCGAACAGGCGCTGGAGATCACGGAGGCGTTGGTCCGGTCGGGCGGCGTCGATCTTATCGTGATTGATTCCGTCGCGGCTCTCACTCCCCGTGCGGAAATCGAGGGAAGCATGGGAGACAGTCACATGGGTTTGCAGGCCCGTCTCATGAGTCAGGCGCTCCGCAAACTCACGGCCATCGTCAACAAGACGCAGTGTACGGTGATTTTCATCAACCAGCTTCGCATGAAGATCGGTGTGATGTTCGGGAATCCCGAGACCACCGCCGGCGGCAATGCGCTCAAGTTCTACGCTTCCCTGCGGCTTGATGTCCGCAGGATCGATAAAATCATTGAGAAGAATCCGGAGGAAGGCGCGGAAGCGCAGGAAGTCGTGGGGAATCGTACGCGAGTGAAGGTGGTGAAGAACAAGGTCGCGCCACCCTTCCGTCAGGCGGAATTTGATATTCTCTATGCGCAGGGTATCAGCAAGGAGGGTGATATTCTGGATTTGGGCGTGCGGTTTGGCATCATCGAGAAATCCGGTTCCTACTTCCGATACGCAGAGGAGACTCTCGGGCAAGGCCGTGAGCAGGCGAAGCTTACGCTGAGGAAGAATCAGCGTTTATGCCAGCAGCTCACCAAGGAAATTCAGGCAAAGTCTCAACAAGCGCAGGCGGCATGATGCGGTACAATGTCGGAAGATTTGCCATGCGGTCTTGGTTGTCTTCCGGATGTCGGAGGGTACAATTCTCGTCCCGATGATCTTCCGTGCGCACAGAAGCTGCGCGTCTCTCGGGGTTACACTCCTCTTTCCATGACTGTGACCGTTTTTGACACTCCACCGCATGCTCTGGAAGCCGAACGTACGGTTCTCGGTGCGCTTCTGCTCGATCCCGAGGCGATCATCAAAGTGTCGGATTTTCTGAAACCCGAGGATTTTTACGATCCCATCAATCGGCAGATTTACGAAGCGATCACTGCGCTCTATGGCAATCACGAGCCCATAGATTTCATCACCGTTTCCAGTAAGCTCGCCGAAAACGCAGCCATCCAATCCGCAGGAGGTACGGCGTTTCTGGCAGAGATTGCTTCGGCGGTGCCTACGTCCTCACACGTCTATCAGTACGGCCAAATCGTCAAATCCAAAGCGTTGCACCGAAACATCATCGATGCGGGACGCACAATCGTCGGACTGGGGTATGAAGTGGATCGCGCCGTGCCGGAATTGCTGGATGCAGTGGAGAAGACGATATTCTCCATCACCAATACATACCTCAAGGACAAGTTTGTTCCGATCAAAGATATTCTTGACGAACGATACGAACGTTTTGCGGAGATTCATGCCACCGGTGACGACAACGCGATGAAGGGCGTTCTCACGGGGTTTGCCGCGCTCGATCACAAGCTCTCCGGCTTGCATCCCAGTGACCTCATCATCCTGGCGGCGCGACCCAGCATGGGTAAGACCAGCCTTGCGCTCAACATGGCGGTGAATGCCGCCATCAAAGGACAGAAAACGGTCGGCGTTTTTTCTCTGGAAATGAGCAAAGAGCAGCTCGTGGATCGTTTGTTTGCGTCACTCCTTGGCGTTGATTCCTGGAAATTGCAGCGCGGAAAATTGGATGATGCGGATTTTCAGAATATGGGGCCGATCATGGACGATCTTTCCAAAGCGAATATCTTCATCGATGACTCCTCTGCTTCCTCCATGCCTGAGTTTCGCACGAAGGCGCGTCGTCTGCAGATGGAACATGGACTCGATCTGCTGATCATCGATTACCTGCAACTGATGAGTACGGGAAATAACAGTTACGCCGGCAACCGGGTTCAAGAAATTTCGGAGATTTCTCGCACCGTGAAGCAAATCGCCCGGGAATTGCGCATTCCCATCATTGCTCTCTCCCAGCTCTCCCGCGCCGTTGAGAGCCGTCCGGATAAGCAGCCGCAACTTTCCGATCTGCGTGAGTCGGGTTCCATCGAGCAGGACGCCGATATCGTGATGATGATGTATCGCGAGGATTACTACAATGAGGATTGCGATCGTCAGGGCATGTGTGACATTTTCATACGCAAGCATCGCAACGGACCGACGGGACGCGTAGAGCTTCTGTTCAAGAAAGAGCAGATGCGATTTTACGATATCGACAAAGTCCATGGAGAGCCGCTAGACTGAGTGCGTCTATGGATCCTCTGCCTCTCACTCTTCCCGTCCGTCCGGATATTCCACTGTTTGGGATTCTTGCGTACGCACTGTTTGCGTTCGTATTCGTTCTCGCGCTCACACCGCGGTTCGTTGATTTTCTTCGACGCAACAAAGTCGGGAAGCAGCTGCGGGTGGAGACGATTGATGGCCGCGATCCGACGATTTTTCGCACGTACCATCAGGCGAAGTCCGGTACGCCGACGATGGGCGGCATCCTCATCTGGGGATCAATTCTCTGCACGGTCATCCTTTCGCGACTTCTTGCCTATTTCGGTGTCATTGAGCACTCTCTCCTCCAGCGAGGGCAGGTGTATCTTCCGCTCGCCATTCTCCTCTCTCTGGGAGTGCTGGGGGGTCTGGATGATTACCTCAACATTCGTGGCGTTGGAAAGAAGCGCGGATTGGATGCATTGCCAAAAATTCTGTCCCTCCTTGCCATCTCACTCGCGGGTGCTCTGTGGTTTTCATTCAAGCTCGGATACGATTCCATCTCCATTCCGTACGTGGGTGATTGGTATGTGGGTCTCTGGTACATTCCCATCTTTATGTTCATCCTGGTGGGGACGGCCAATGCCGTCAATTTCACGGACGGACTTGACGGGTTGGCGGGCGGACTCCTGATGATTGCGTTCGCTTCATTCGGCGTTCTGGCCTATGCGGAGGGTTTGAGTGTTCTGGCTGCATTCTCAGCCGTCTGCATGGGGGCAACCGCTGCGTTTTTGTGGCACAACGTACCGCCTGCGATCTTTTTTATGGGCGATACGGGTGCGCTTGCCCTGGGCGGCGTTCTTGCGGTCATGGCGATGATGATCGATCAGGCGCTCACGCTGCCTCTCATCGGGTTCGTCTTCGTCATCGAGATGCTTTCCGTCATCATTCAGCTCACCAGCAAGAAGCTGCGTGGCGGCAAGAAAGTATTTCGAGCTGCGCCGATTCACCATCACTGCCAGGCGTTGGAGTGGGGTGAGAGCAAAGTGACGATGCGCCTCTGGATCGTCGGGCTCATTGCGGCGCTCATCGGAATCATTGTCGGACTGGGGGCGTGATGCCTTTACAAGTCCAATCGCTTGACTTGGCAAGTAACGTGCCTAGAGTGCACGAGTTATGATTCGCGTCGCTATCAACGGTTACGGACGTATCGGGAGGAATGTGCATCGCCAATTGGTGGAGCACTGCAGCGAGACGGTGGAGGTCGTCGCAGTGAACGCATCATCAACGTGTGAAATGAGGGCCTATTTGTTGAAGTACGATTCATTGCACGGACGTTTCGCAGGAACGGTCGGTCCGGTTTCCGAAGACGTTTTTTCGGTTAACGGCATGCCGGTACGCGTGGTGCGGGAACGCGATCCGTCACTGTGTCCCTGGAAGGAGCTCCACGTGGATGTCGTCATCGAATCGACTGGGAAATTTACGACTGCCGAATCGGCGGGAGCGCATTTGCGAGCGGGGGCCAGGAAGGTGGTTGTCACCGCACCCATGAAGGATAACACGCCGACGTTCGTTCTCGGCGTGAACGATGCACTGCTCGCGTCATCGATGGACATCATCAGCAATGCATCCTGCACGACCAATTGCATCGCGCCCGTCATCAAGGTGATGGATGAAATCTACGGGGTGGAGCGGCTGCTGGTCAGCTCCGTGCACGCGTTTACAGCGTCGCAGAATCTGCTGGACAATAAGCCGCAGGAGAGCGGAGAGCTGCGCAAAGCCAGAGCGGCCACGCTCTCGATGATTCCCACCAAGACGGGAGCCGTCAAGGCTTGTGCGTCCATTTTTCCACATCTGAAAGGAAAGATGGATGGCATGGCGTTTCGCGTTCCGGTCCCCACGGTGAGTTGCGCGTACATGGCATTCACTCTGGCGAAGGAGACGACGGCCGATGAGATCAATCGTGTCCTTTCCGAGGCGGCGCACTCATCCGGTTTGCGGGATATCCTGGAGGTTTCCACCGAGCAGTGCGTGTCGATCGATTTTCAGACGGATCCGCATTCCAGCATCGTCGATGCCCCCTCCACGAAGGTGGTCGACGGACGGGCGGCGCAGGTACTCAGTTGGTATGACAATGAGTGGGGGTATGCCATGCGCGTCATTGAATTGACACAGAGAGTCGCACAATTTCTCTGAGTGTGCTAGATTTCGGCCACTATGGATACCACTGACATCTGCCGCATGCCCGGCCGCGTTTCTCTCAACGCACATCTGTACCACAAAGGGAAAATTCCCGATGCGCTGCGCCATCTCATTCTCGATATCTCGCGTGCGGCCAAATACATTCAATTTGCCATCCGGACGACGGAGGCCGGTCTTGCCGGATCCATCAATCAGTATGGTGAGGATCAGCTCAAATTGGACGTCCTCAGCGACGAAATCATTCGCCAGCACCTTTCGGAGAGCAGACGCGTCGCGAGCTTTGCATCGGAAGAGCATGATGAGGTCATTGAGCTGGATCCATCCCTCCCCTACTCCGTCGCGTACGATCCGTTGGACGGTTCCTCACTGGTGGATACGAATTTTGCGATCGGGTCGATTTTCGGCATCTATGAGGGTGCGACGTTCATCGGAAAGACTCCCCGCGACCAGGTGGCGGCTCTGTACGTTCTCTACGGACCTCGCACGCTGCTGATCTATTCCACGGGAAATTCCGTGCACGAGTTCATTCTCAACGAAGTTGGAGAATTCATTCTGCTTCGCGAATTTTTGGGGATCGCGGATGATGCGAAGAATTATAGCCCCGGCAATTTGCGCGCCGTCAATGAAAATGGCGCGTACAAATCCGTGATGGACGGATGGCTGAGTCGGGCGTTGACGTTGCGCTACTCCGGTTGCATGGTGGCGGACGTTCATCACATCGTCAGCAAAGGACAGGGCGTCTTCGTGAATGTCGGCGGAAAGAAATACCCGGAAGGAAAACTTCGACTTGCGTTCGAGTGCGGCCCCTTTGCTTATATCGCGCACCACGCGGGTGGGCTTGCATCCGACGGACATTCGGACATTTTGGATAAGAAGCTCTTCACCATCGATCAACGCACGCCGATCATCATCGGTTCGTCCAATGAAGTGCGCGCCGTGTGCGACGTACTCTCTCGCTGAAGCGCTCAGTTCCAGAACGGTTCCCGCAGTGCCTTCTCCATGACTTCGTCGAGCGTTTTGTCAGATTCAACGCGCGGCGGTTTGCCTTCCAATTTGAAGACGTGCTTCATGGAACGGTAGGTGCCCCACGGGCAGTAGCGGATACGAGGTGTACGAGGACGCCCTCTCCCCCTCCCCTTCTTCGGCGCATCATGCGTCTGCTGCACATCTTCTTCATGCGTTTCCGATGTTTCTGACGTCGCGGTAGGAAGTGGCTTTGGTTTGGGTCTGCCTGCTGCGTCAAACTCCACTTTGCCTACGACGATCTTCGCCTGCGGATCGACGTACACAAGATCGTCATCTTGATAAGCCGCTTTCCGGGGCTCCGCCGGAGGTGCTTCGGTTGTCGGATCACTCATGGTTTGACTATAGCATGATTAGGCATGTCGGAGAACCGAGGAACGGGAGCACCGTGGGATGGTCATGATCTTATTCATCTCCCTCCTGCTCTGCAGCCACTTAGGCATTCCATCATTCCCGGACTGCCAATCTATTGATGCCTCCTATGCTCCTCTGCGGGAGGAGGCGGGGGAGGGGGCGGAGGAGGGGGTGGTGTGAACGTATGCTCTCCCGCGGGATGAACGCCCACGGATCCGGGGTCATCCGGATGCATGAAATGTTCGCGTTGCTCGCTTTGCAGTATTTCCTGCATGCGCATCCAAGCGTAGAAGACTGTGATGATGCCGCAGACGATGGCGACGTACACGCCGAATCGAATATTCATTCGCGTGGATTCGAACGTGAGACGGGCCAAAACCGAAAGCGCGGCCAATGCAAGAGTGGAAATAATGATCGCTGCGATCAGGCGCATGCCTGCTCTCTGCCTCCGGTTCCAGGGTAGTCTGATTCCGGCAAGCGGTGCCAGCGAAAGAGTGAGGATAAGGAGATTGCATACGAAAACTCCCAAGCCTAGGAACGTATGGAAGAATCCGAATCCCGAATAGTGCTCCACCGGGGCGCCGAGCCATTCACCGGAAAGCCATGGCATGAAAACGGATAGTGCCCCGAGGAGCGCCGCTCCGGCGAGTATCTTCTCTTCCAGTTCCATCGATGCAATGATCTGACGGAGGGAGCGTGCCATGCGTGCCATGATAGCACCATGCTCTGCGGAGAGGAATGGACAGTGTGTGAGTATTGCGTGTGATGGCAGCCGATTTGATCCGATCATCGTCCAATCTCTCCTTCCTACTGCATATCATGTGTCCCATACTCTATACTTCCCACATGCATATCGCACTCGATGTTCGGGAAGCGTGCCATGAGCAGAGAACCGGAAAGGGTCGGTGGACTCGTGCGTTTACCGATGAACTGTTGCGGCGTGAAACCGTTGTGACGCTTGTGACTGACGCTCCGCTGCCGACTGCATGGGAGCACATGCGTCTTGTTCATCCCGATCGCGTGCATGTCATGCGATTTGCACCGGGATTGCGCTGGCATGTGCGCTGTGCGCTATGGCTCCGATCGGCTCGGGACATCGACGTGTACGTCAGTACGGTCAGCTTCATCGTGCCCTTTCTCGTTGGGAGCAAGAAGAAAGTCATTCCGATTATCCACGATCTCATCGCGTTTCAAGACGAGACACACGAAAGAAGAGCCGCGCGAATCGAGCGTTGGATGTTGCCGCGAACACTGCGGAAGGCGCACCGCATCTGCCTCATCAGTGAGGCAACGAAACGAGATCTCCTTGTGCGTTTTCCGTTCGTCGATCCAAGAAATGTTTCGGTGATTCTTGCCGCTGCGGTCAGCACTTTCCCCCTTGTGCACAGATCGGATGGCAGAACGATTCTTTCCATCGGGACGTTGAGTCCGAGAAAGAATCAGTTGCGGCTCATCGAGGCGTTCGCTCGTTTGCCGGAGCCGCTGCGCTCGCATCATCGTCTGGTGCTCGTCGGAGGCAGGGGCTGGGATGATGACGGCATCGTGAGCCGTGCGCGGGAAGTGCCGGGTGTCGAATGTCTCGGTTTTTGCAGCGATGCGGAGACGGAGCGCCTGTTGTCCGATGCTCATATTTTTGCGTATCCGTCACTGTATGAAGGATTTGGTCTGCCGGTTCTGGACGCCATGCGTCTTGGCATTCCCGTACTCTGCTCCGATCATGGCAGTTTGGCGGAGGTGGCCGGAGACGCGGCGCTGCTCATCGAACCTGAGAGCATCGAGTCCATCCGGGACGGTCTCGCCGGTCTCCTTACCGATGCGTCGCAACGGGAGCGATTATCCGTCGTCGGGCCGAAGCGTGCCGCGCTGTTTTCTTGGCGGCGAACGGTAGATCTCTTTTTTACCGCGATGGATTCACATCCTGCATAAATCCTTCCTTTCGTGCATACTGTCTTCATGCTCAGGTATCGACGCATCGCTCTGACGGCCAAGCCGAATTTGACGGGGAAGGAGGAAATCATGCGCACCCTCGTGGAGTGCATGCGCGAGATTGGTGCGGAAATCCTCGTGGATCGTGATACTTTGAATGATGTGGACGTACTGCGTTCGTTCGATTCCTATGCGTTCGGTGATGCGGCCGATCTCCTTCTCGTCGTGGGGGGGGACGGCACCATTCTGCGCGCCGTGCGCGAGCTCCCCGATCTCTCCGTTCCCATCGTGAGTGTCAATCGCGGGTCCGTCGGTTTTCTCACCGAGCTTCTGACGGAGGAGGTGGCATCTTTGTTGCCACGCTTGCTGGAGGGTGCCGGCATCGTTGAGGAGCGTCACTTGATACATGTTGATGTCGAACGTGACGGAGCCAAAGTGTTTGAGAGCAGGGCTTTGAACGAAGTTGCCATTTCGCAGGGTGCCATTGCGCGCTTATTGAACGTGCGGACCTGCATCGACGAGGAATCGCTCGCCACTTTCCATGCCGACGGTCTGATTCTTGCCACACCCACGGGTTCCACGGCGTATTCGCTCGCAGCCGGCGGTCCCGTGGTGCATCCGCGTCTCGACGCCATTATTCTTACCCCCATCAATCCTCACAGTCTCACGCAGAAGCCCATTGTCATTCCGGGCGGCAGCATCATTCGCTCCGAGATACTCACGGCCACCTCGACCCCCGTTCCCCCGCATGTCAGTCTGACGGTGGACGGGCAAACGTACTTTGAGCTGCATGGAGAGGATAGGGTTACCGTGCGCATGCATCCCGATGCCGTTCGATTCATTCGTCGCAATAAGGAGACCTTTTACAAAACGATTCGATCGAAGCTGCGGTGGGGATAGTGCGATGCGTCTGCTCCTCCCGGCACTCAATCATCCAGCCCTTGCACCAGGGATCAGCTGCGGCCGATTGGATGATTTCCCGAAGAACATCGGTTCCCTCCGGCCCGGCGAAGAGTGCGTCGTGCGGTTCAAATCGTATGACCGTATCGTCGAGTGGCGTCCCGTCCGGAATGTAGGGCGGATTGCTGATGAGAACATACGGTTCATGGATATCCGCAATCGATGTCAGACAGGAACCGATGCGAAAGTCGATGCGGTCCGCAACGTGATGCTTCCCGGCATTGTTGCGCGCCGTTCGCACTGCGGTTTCGGAACTATCCGTGGCAATGATGCGCAGGTCCGGTCTCTCGCAGGCAAGGGTGACGGCGATGCAACCGGATCCCGTACCGATATCCGCCACCAAACGGACAGGGCGCCAGGATTCTTTCTTGCGATGCCATGCGACGATGTGCGTATCAATCGTTGATTGTTCGGGCACATCCCCCCCATTCAATGCATGCAATGCAAGTTCGACCAACCCTTCCGTCGCAGGACGGGGAATGAGCACGGATGAATCCACGCTGAATGTCCTCCCAAAAAAATCTTGCCGCCCGACGATATAGGCCACGGGCTCCCCTCCTCTGCGACGTGCGACATAGGTTCGATAGCTTTGCAAGTGTGCGTCGTCCAAAACATCATCAGGATGCGCAAAGAGCCATGTTCTATCCGTATGCAGCACCTCGCTGAGGAGCAGCTCCGCATCGAGTGCATCGATCCCCGATGAAGACACTGCTTCATGAATGAGCATATACTTGAGCCGTTACTGTAAACTTTTCATCTTCCATTCTCAATTCCTCATGCTTCCGACGATTGCCATTGACTGTCGTTTCGCCGCTTCGCCTCTTGGGTTGGGGCGCTATGTACGCGAGCTTGTTTCGCGAATGGTGCAGTCGAAGGAAGCTTCCTTTACGCTTCTTTTGACGGGGAGTGATCATGCATGGCTCGGGGACATCGGGGAGCACTGCCGATTGATCAATGTCGACATCCCTCACTATTCGATTGCAGAACAGCTTCGATTGCCTCGTTTACTCGCGCGAATCCATCCGGATGTCTATTTCGTTCCGCACTTCAATGCGTTGGTTCTTTCGCCGATTCCCACGGTCATTACCGTGCATGACCTCATCCTGCATCACTATCCCAACGAAGCTTCCATTGTCAGACAACTTGCTTACAGATCATTGATCGGTGCTGCGATTCGGCGGGCACGAACAACTGTGGCTGTCAGTTCTTTTGTGCGTGAGGAGTTGATTGCGCGGTACGGATTGCGTGCAGCGCAGAAGACAATTGTCATTCCCGAGGGCGTTTCCTCTCATTTTTCACCGCAATCGGAGGCACACTGTGCGCAAGTCCTCGAGCGCTACGGCATGAGGACTCCTTACTTTCTCTATGTTGGCAGCGCGAAGGAACACAAGAATGTGCCGATGCTGATTCAAACTTTTCAGAAAGCACAGGTGCCCGAGTGCATGTTGGTATTGGTGACGGGAGGTCGTGAGGCGCACTCTCTTCATCCCCTCCCCCCTTTTGTGCGGATGATTTCCGACGTGCCGGAAGCAGACATGCCGGCGCTCTACTCCGCTGCTCGCGCATTTGTGACCGCATCGCTGTATGAAGGATATGGCCTGCCCGTTGCCGAAGCGCTCGCGTGCGGTTGTCCCGTGATTGCATCCAATCGTACCGCCATTCCGGAAGTTGCCAACGGGCATGCGCAGTTGGTCGAACCGGAGGTCGATTCATTTGCGCATGCATTGCGCAATCCCCCTCTTCGCGGCGGTCCCTTTCGTGTTGCATCCTGGGAGAAGGCCGCTGCGCGCACGCTGGAAGCACTCATGGCCGCATGTGCGTCTCCCGCTCGCGATTCTTCATTGTCAGCATGACGATGACTTGGCCTCCTGCTTCCCCCTTGAAGGGGTGGCATCTGCCGTCAGGCGAACGGCCGACGTATTAATCCGTGATCGTGACGCTCGTCGTGGACGGAGCAAGCAGTTCTGCGCCTCCGGTCGGATTGCTGATGGTAACAGAAAAAATTTCGTCGTTCTCGTTCGTCGTGTCTTCCACGATGGGAATTGCGATCACCTTGGATGTTTCAAACGGCGCGAACGTCAGAGTTGTGGACTGTGCGGTATAATCCGCCGTGGAGATGGCGCTCAAATCGGATGTCGCCATCTTCACCCCGACGGTGCCTTTCGCGCCTCCCATGCGTTGAACCGTGATGAACGCCATACGTTCCTCTTCATCAACGACGTAATCACTCTTCGCAAATTTCAACGAACCGGTGCCAAACGATATGCTCTCGTTTTCGTCATCCACGATGCTGACCGTCGCTGATTTCTGCGTTCCAAGTTTGGCTCCTCCCGTCGGCGAGGAGAGAGTGATGACGAATGTTTTATTCCCCTGAACGGATGCGTTGTCGGTGATGGGAATGCTGATCACTTTGACTGAATCACCGGCACCAAACGAGAGCGTACCGTTTGTGGTTGTGTAATCGGACCCGGCGACGGCTGATCCACCCCCTGTCGCGTATGCGACGCTCACCGTACCCGTGGCGGGCCCCGTGCGCTGCACCGAGACGGTCAACGTGCCGCCCGCTTCCGTGACGGCGTACGTCGCAGCGGAGAATTGCAGAGAAACGGACGTGGATGAAACTGATTGTGAGGAGTAGGCGGCGGATGCGGATGATGCGCCGTCATCATCCACGATAGTGACGATGGCGGTGGCAGGAGATCCCTTTACTGCGCGTCCCACATCGGTGATGGTGACCGTGAACGTCTCATCGTCTTCGACGGAGGAATCATTGAGTGTGCCGATCGTGAGAACTTTACTCGTCTGTTTATCCGCAAATGTCAGTGTCCCGTCCTCCCCTTCGAAGTCCGATCCCTTGGATGCGGAACCCGCGGTGATCGTGTACCGAAGCGTAATCTCGCCCGTGTTTGCATTGGTTCTGGTGATGGTCAGGGCTGCATTGCCGCTTCCTTCTCGTATGCTGTATGTCGATGCGTTGAATTGGAATGTTCCTCGTGGATTGACGTAGACGGATGCGCTGCTCCCTGCGCTGGAAACCGCACTCGAACGTGCGCTCGCCGTGATGCCTCCGCTCAACAGATCGTCACGCATACGTTTCATCATTACCGCCACCTGCGCCCGCGTGACAAAATCATCCGGGCCGAATTCTTTGCTGTTGTATCCCTTGATGACTCCGCGCTCGTACATTTCGCCGACAGCTGCGTCATAATAGGAACCGGCAGGAACGTCTTCGAAAATACGTGATCCGAGCACGGATGCTCCCGCGGTCGTGCCGACTATGCCGGCAAGCAAACCTACGGCAAAGCTCAAGGTGACGGCCGGATGAAACAAACGGCTGAATTTCGAAATGGAGCGCATGGAGGATGGAGGGAAGAATGGAACAAATATTCTGAGTGGATGGTTGGTACTTTTCAAGTGACAAAAATAGTTCCTGGGTTGCGGCAATGTTGCATTCTTACGTCGCATGCCGGAAACTGTACTACCTATTTCAACGCAACGCAGTTCATGGATCGTCTCTCCACCGTCCTTCCCCGGGTGCTTGGTCGTCGCGGGTTTGCCGTGCAGGCACAGGCGGCACTGGTCACCTTCAAAGCGCGCACATGGTTGCAGGAGTATTGTCCGCATCTGACCGCCATGGTTGAGGTCCGCATGCTGAAGGAGGGGGAGCTGGTCATCTCCTGTGCGCACTCCATCGCTTTGCAGGAGGTGCAGTCCGTTTCCGAGGATGTCTTGCAGTTTGTGCGTCGGGAATGCCCCTTGGTGCCGATTGCCGGCCTGCGGGTCATCCGATCCTAAGGATCGGAAAAATCCGTCTTGCAAGTCCTTCCCCTCTTCCCTAGACTGCGCGCCTCAATGCTTGTCATCCGTCTCCAACGCACCGGCCGATCGAATCTCGCGACGTACCGACTGATCGTTGCAGAGAAGGCTCGTCCTGCAAAAGGCAAGTTTCACGAGATTATCGGCCACTATTTGCCATCCAGAAAAGATGATTCATTGCAGGTCAATACGGAGCGTGTCCTTCATTGGATCGGCAGCGGCGCCGTCCCCAGCGATACGGTCGCACGTCTTCTGAAGCGACAGGGAATGAAAGATATGGACAAATTTATCAAGCGTTATACGAAGCAGAAGCCCAAGAAGGCGCCTCCCGAAGGAGCCTCTCCCGTGAAGATGGAGGAACCGCCGGTGACGTCCAATGCGGAGCAGGCTGCTCCCACCGATGCGGCGGAGGGGTCACAAGCCGATGGTGACAAAGCTTGATCGGTGCTCTACACTTTCGAGGCATGACTGACACCCCCAACATGGAAACCATCCCCGGCCTCGCCTTCCTTCAGTATGTACTGGGGTCCATCATCGATGATACGGATCAGCTCATGATCACGCCGAAGGAGGATGAACTGGGCATTTTGCTGACGGTACAGGTCAGTGACAGGGATATGGGAAAATTGATCGGAAAGGGAGGACAGACCGTCAAAGCGCTGCGCATACTGCTTCGACTCATCGGCGGCAATTCACAGAAGCGCATCAACTTGAAAATTCTCGAACCTCCATCCGCTTAATTCTCTCTCCTTCTCTCTCCCGGCTTCGTCTCTAGACGTGGTCGGCTACCCCTCCCCCCTATGCTCCGCGAACTTCTCGAACAGGGCAGCGTCATCGATATCGTGGCTACGTTCCTTGCTCTCGCGCTCATTGCTGCGTCCGTACTGAGCATTTTCTTCATCATTTGGGGAGGCATCACGTTCATCCTCTCCGCGGGCAATGAGGAGAAAATCAAGAAGGCGGTGCATACCATCCGCTATGCGATCATCGGATTGGTTGTGACGTTCGTCGCATTCTTCGCAGTCTCCTTTGTTGCCAATCTTCTCGACATTCCATTCGAACTGAATTTCTCGACGATCATGGATCTCATGCGCGAGCTCTTCCAGGCGATGCAGTAACGCGTACGACGATGGAATCAGTGCAATCAGAGAATGCGACGAGAGCGTTCGCCGCGCGGTGTGTGGTGGGCGCCAGAGGATTCGAACCCCTGACCTACTCGGTGTAAACGAGTCGCTCTAACCAGCTGAGCTAGGCGCCCGGGGCGGAGGGAGTATACCTGCTTTGCGTCCATTCCCAATACTCCATCCTTTCTCGTAATCACTGGACCGCTCCCCCCGGCTGTCCTACACTTCTCCCATGCAGTACATCGTTCTCCTACAAGTTGTTTTGGGCGCACTCATGGTGTTTGGCATTTTGCTGCAGCATCGCGCGTCGGGTCTCTCCGCGACATTCGGCGGCGGCGGTGCCTCCTCCTATGTCCAGCGGCGCGGCGCGGAGCAGTTTCTCTATCAGGCGTCCGTCGCTCTCAGCGTCGCCTTCTTCGCGCTGACGATTCTCGATTGGTACGTCTAAGCATGTCCAAATCTTCTTCGCTCCTCGTCACCAGGCTTCTGGCTGTCTATCTGCGATGGGAACGAGTGATCATCGCGGTGTTGGTGTTGCTCTTCCTCTTCAGTTTTCTTGTTCTCCTGGTCCGGTTTCGGCGTGAGAACATGCAGATCGTCCCTGCGGAAGGCGGAACCTACATCGAGGGGTCGTTTGGGGATTTGCAGCCGCTCAATCCGTGGTTCACCGTCACCAATGACGTGAATCGCGACATTGTCTCGCTCGTGTTTTCTGGTCTGCTTCGGTATAACCCCGTCACGGAGGATATCGAGGAAGATCTCGCGACGCTTTCTCTTTCGAAGGACGGCACCATTTACACGCTCACGCTCAAAGATGACTTGTACTGGCATGATTCCACCGAGGAATCCCCCCACCCCGTCCGTGCGGAGGACGTGGAATTCACTTTCAAAACCATCCAGGATCCCGAATTTCCGAACAGTCTCCTGCGTCAGAATTTCCACGGTGTCACCATCGAACGCATCGATGACCGGACGGTGCAATTCCGCTTGGAGGAGCCCTACGGTTTCTTCTCCAGTAATCTGACACTCGGGTTGCTTCCCAAGCGATCCTTCCAGGACGTTCCGGTTCGGTCATTGGATCAAGTGCTGGATTTCGGTTTCCAGCCCATCGGAGCAGGTCCGTACCGTTTCAAGAATCTGCAGGCGACGGAATTGAGCACCGAGGTGACGCTGGAACGCTGGGATCGGAGTCTTCCCCCGCCGTACCGTCTGGATCGCATCGTATTCCGCATTTTTCCCGATTTTCAAACGCTGCTTTCGGATTTGCGCAACTTGGATGGTATCCGCATCGTTCCGCACACGTCCCGCGGGGAGGCGGCTGTCCCCGATCGATTTACCGCGTTGCAGTACACGTTGCCGCAGTACGTCGCACTCTTCTTCAATCTTGACCGTCCGGTGATGCAGGAACGGACGTTGCGACTGGGATTGCAAATCGGCACGGACAAGCAGGCGATTGCGGACGAAGTGGGGCAGGCGAAGATCATCGACACTCCTCTGTTGGAAATCGCCGATGATGACTGGCGGTACTCATACGATGCAATGACGGCACAGGGCGCTCTCTATGAATCCCAGTGGTACTATCCGGAGAAAGTGCACTTGCAGCGGCTTCTGGAGCAACGGGAGGCCAATGACAAGGGTCCTCTGAAGATGGCATCGGTAGTGTACCTGGAAACGGGTGCCGTTCTCACCGTCTCGGGGTCGCTGGCGGATGCCGGTACGGGGCATAAGCTCAACGGCCTCTCACTCGAATTGCACCCGACACTTTCCGGCGCTTGGATTGCGGCTCTTCCCACTGCTGCGGGCGACGGCAGCTTGAAACCGGGTTTGAATCTCCTGCGTTTGACGGATGACAACAATCGTACGGTGGATTCTTTCTATTTGCGTCGCATCACCGATGCGGTGGAATATCGCAGGGCGATCGAAGAGCAGAAACTCGTCGATCTCTTCCTGCAGTCCAAGCAGCAGGATCTTCCGGAGGATCAGCGTCTCTCGTCGGCGGATCTCGCGCTCGATCACGGATATTTGCGTCGCCGAAAAATTACGGATCCCGTCAGCAAACGCATCAATGATCGAGGGGAAACGCTTTCGCTCACACTTCTGACCAGCCCCTCTCCTCCCGAGTATGCCGCCACGGCGGAACTGATTCGTTCCCAGTGGGATAGACTTGGCGTCGATGTTCGGGTTGTCATTCCGGAGACGCGCGCGCTTTTTGAGGAGCACCTGCTCAAGCGTGAGTATGACGTGCTGCTCTTCGGTCAATCTCTTCTGGACAATTACGACACCTATCCCTACTGGCATTCCAGCGGCACGCAGCGACTCACGGATGACCGCTCCTCCCTGCGCATCGATGCCTATAATCTCTCTCAGTTCGCCTCGTTCGAGGCAGATGCTCTCTTGGAGACCATCCGTGGAAAATACTCCGATGAGGAGCGTGCGACGGCTCTCATGAAGCTGCAGGAGATTCTCAAGCGAGATGTCCCCGCGGTGTACCTCTACTCCCCCGTCTATACGTTCGCGCACCGAGAGGATATCCTGGGCATTGAATTGGGGCATTTGTCACTCCATTCCGATCGGTTTCTGACGCTGCATCGCTGGCATACCCATTTGGAACGGGTTTTCAAGGACGGGAAGAGTTGGCTCAGTTTTCTGCCCTGGCTGTCAAGAGAGATTCTGCAAGAGGATGCCGCGGAGACCGTCAACGCAGCCACAACGAGCGGTTCGGTGATCGACCGTTGACGCACCGCAATTGATCGCGTACTATCTTGTCTCCTTCATTTTCCATGGAAATACTCCTCATCCAAGACATCCCCGGTGTCGGCAAGAAGAACGATCTTCTGATCGTGGGTGACGGGTTTGCCCTCAACTTTTTGCTCCCCAAGCGGGCGGCTCTCGTGGCCACTCCCCTGGTGCGTAAGCGTTACGCCGAGTTCATCAAGAGACGCGCGGAGGAAAAGGAGAAGGAGAAGTCATTTGCGGCCAATGCAGTTGCCGCTCTTTCCGGGAAGACCGTTACGTTTGCCCGCAAGGCGACCAAGACCGGAAAACTCTACGCAGCCATTACGGAAGAGGCCATTGCCACTGCTCTGCTGGATCAGCACAAGGCGGAAGTAGCGCCGGAGGATATTGTCATCGATGAGCACATCAAGACTTTGGGGGAACACGTCGTGAGTGTGCGGATGGGAGGCCAGGATGTGGAATTGACGGTGAAGGTGACGGAGGAGAAGGCGTAAATCTCATCTTGTTCTATGACACGGTGTGCTGTGCTACTCTTTTTGCATGGGCCAGTAGCTCAGCTGGTTAGAGCCCGGGACTTATAAACCCGTGGTCGGTGGTTCAAGTCCACCCTGGCCCACCACCTCCCTCTTCATCTCCTTGACCCTCTCCACTCTCCCATGGATCATGGGAAATGATGGTTGTTCGCACTTTCTCCACAATGGCACTCATTCTCCTTCTCTCCGCCTGCACGACGGTGCCCAAGTGGGGCAGAGACGGGACATCGAGCTCTTCGGTTGCATTGTCCTCGGCAAGCAGCGCAGAGCAAACGATGGTACATGTCATTAGCCCTCTTCCGGGCAGTACGATCGCAAGTCCGCTTATGGTGACCGGAGAGGCGCGGGGCGGATGGTATTTTGAAGCGAGCTTTCCGGTACGACTCCTCGATGGCAATGGCGCGGAGATCGCATTTGGGACTGCGCAGGCGCAAGGCGATTGGATGACGGCGGATTTCGTGCCGTTCGTTGCGACGTTGAGTTTTCCTCTTCCCGCCACGACCACCGGTTCTCTGGTTTTGGAGAAGGATAACCCTTCAGGTCTGCCGGAGAATGACGATTCCATAACGATTCCCGTAAACTTTTAGTAGTCGCGTGAGCGATATTCCGTCGAGTAGACTGTCAGTATGAACCTCTCATCTCTGCTCTCCTGGATCGTGGACTGGGGAACCATGGGGTACCTAATCCTCTTTCTGATGACGTTGGGGGAGTCGCTTGTGTTCACGGGTCTGTTCATCCCCGGAACGGTTGTGTTGGTCATCATGGGTGGTCTTGCGTCCACGCGCGGATCGTTTGAGTTCCCATTACTGGCGCTGACAGCCATCAGCGGCGCCATTATCGGAAACGCCATCAGCTACGAATTGGGCAGGATCGGACGCGTGTGTGTGGAGCGATGGGCGCGGTTCAATGCGTATCTTGCAAAAGCTCGCGCTTTTTTTCTACGACATCATGATATGAGCGTCTTTCTCGGCAGGTTTGTGGGACCCATTCGTCCGTTCATCCCCTTCGTTGCCGGGGCGTTCCACATGGGTCGCATGCGGTTCTACGTTTCCAATGTGCTGAGTGCGATTCTGTGGTGCGCATGGTTCCTGGCAATGGGGTACGCGTTTGGATTTGCATGGCAACGTGCGTTCTTCTGGTCGACTGCGGGCGTGGGAGTATTGATTGTGACGGCGATCATCGGCATGGCCATCGTATGGTATTGGCGTCTCAAGCGTCGCAGCGCCCGGGTTGATCAGCGTGATTCCTCCCATGACTGAACGAACTGCTGCGCTTCGTGTTTCGTCGTGATGATCCCCTTCTCCTGAGCTTCACTAATTTTTTCTAGGATTTCTCCGATGCGTGCGGACGGTCGCAGCCCCGTCAGTGCCATGACATCCTCTCCTGTGAGGAGCGGACGCAGCGGACGAGGGTGATTGTTCAGAAAAATATTTCTATCTTCTACAATGCGGTCGAAGAGTGCGAAGTCCGAAGGCGCGGTTCCGGCGATATCCAGCCAAAATAGCCTCTGCAGATCTTCAAACCACGGATGGTGGTACCAATGTGTTTTTCGTTCTTCATTCATATGAAGCAGCGGTTCCATCATCATATGGTGACTGATGAGCCAGGCGATCTTTTCTCGTCTGCGCGCAGGCGCTCCCAGCTTCTTGAGAATGTCCGTCGCCAATTTCGCAGAAATCTCCGCGTGACGGTCGAACCGGATGCGTTCCTTGAGCGCGAATGTTTCCACCTTGCCGATGTCATGGAGAAGAGTCGCAAAACGGACATCCAGCAGATCATCGGGGCGGAAGGCGGATACGCAATGCAATAGGTGGTCCCAGAGGTCACCCTCATGATGAAAATCGGCGGGTTGCGGTATGCCTTTGCACCGATGGAGTTCCGGCAGGCACTGCTCCAGAATGTCGAGTTCCCAGAGATCCTCCAGCCCTCTCTCCGCGAACGGATAGAGCAGCAATTTCTCCAATTCGTTGAGTAGTCGAGCCCCGGAAATCTTCGTGCTGAGCGAAGCATTCTCATGTAAGGCTGCGAACGTATCGGGATGATACTGCCCATCGATCTTCGCACGCATGCGAATGGCACGGAGCATTCGCAGAGGATCATGTTTGATGCGTACGGCGGGATCCCCTATGAATCGAATGAGTTTTTCTCTCAAATCATCTTCGCCTTCAAACGGATCGTACAATTCTCGCGCCACGGGATGAGCGTACAGGGCGTTAATCGTGAGGTCTCGACGCTCCGCATCCTCTTCCCGCGTGCCAAATTGCACCGTGACAGGCTTTCGCCCGATGCTTTCTGCTGACTCTTTACGGAACGTTGTCAGTTCAAACACGTACACACCGCAGCGCACCCGCGTGCTCCCCAGTGCCTTTTCAGCAATGGTTGCCTCCGGGAAGAGTCGTACGATGTCTTCGGGATGCGCGGCCGTCGCAACGTCGATGTCCTTCGGCATGATGTCGCCGAGCATGTCGCGCACGGCCCCACCCACCCACCACGTATCGAAGCCGGCGTCGATCAGCCGTTCGCTCACTTTGTATGCCGCTTCACCGTAGGATTCCCGCAGTAACGCGTCGAAAATGGATGGAGAAACAGGCATGTGAGTGATGCTACACAACGACTTTGGAGTCTGCTAGTCTCATCTCGTTTTTCACCCCCCTCTCATGAATATCGCCATCAACGGATTCGGCCGCATCGGAAGACTTGCCCTGCGCATCATCCTGGAGAAGCATCCGGATCTGAAGGTTGTTCTCATCAATGATTTGATGGATGAAGCGATACGCAAGCATTTGTTTGTTTTTGATTCCACGTACGGTACGTACGACAACCCTCATGCGTTTGACGGGGTGACGATGACGTCGGAGAAGGATCCTTCCAAGCTGCCGCACAAAGAGTTGAAGGTCGATGTCGTGCTGGAATGTACCGGCCGTTTTACGAAGAGAGCGGATGCTGCTTTGCATGTGGCTGCGGGAGCACGCAAGGTCATTTTATCGGCGCCGGCAAAGGATGAAGTCGACGGCACGTTTGTCATCGGTGTCAATCATAAAACCTACGACCCGGCGACGATGCACATCATCAGCAATGCATCTTGCACCACCAATTCGCTTGCTCCCGTCGTGAAAGTATTGGACGAGGCATTCGGTATCGAACGCGGCCTCATGACGACGATCCACAGTTACACCAATGATCAGGTCATTCTTGACTTTCCGCACAAGGATCCGCGTCGAGCCCGTTCCGCGGGACTCAACCTGATTCCGACGACGACGGGTGCAGCCAAAGCCGTAGGACTCGTGCTTCCCCATCTCAAGGGCAAACTCAACGGCATTTCCGTCCGTGTTCCCACTCCGACCGTCAGTTTGACGGATCTCACCGTTGTCCTGAAGAAGGAGACGACAGCCGAGGAGATCAATGCGGCATTTCAGAAGGCGGAATCGGGATCGCTGAAAGGGATTCTCGGTCTTGAATCCCGTCCGCTCGTCAGTATGGATTTTAAGGGTGATGACAGGTCCAGCATTGTCGACGCTTCCTCCACACAGGTCATCGACGGGACGCTCGCGAAGGTCTTTGCCTGGTATGACAATGAGTGGGGCTACAGCAATCGTTTGGTGGAACTCGCCGTTGTGGCGGGTTCCTGAATCGATGTCGGCTATTCACCCTCGTTCCGTCGTATCGGGAGATACAATGAACGTCATTCTGCTCCCTTCTCCTTCCCCTTCTCCTCCACGACTTTCGCATCAACGACATTCTCCTTCCCTGCAGCATCTCCCGAAGATTGTGCGTTCTCCGCCTGTTTTTTCTGCGCCTCCTCGTAAATGATTTTGCCGATCTCCTGCGAGGCCATCGCAGTTTCCTCGGTCTTCTTCGTGAGCTGCTCCGCCGTAACATCCTCTTGTTTGATGAGGTCGCGCAACTCATTTAGCTTTTCATTGACCGTTTTCTTCACTTCATCGGGAATCTTTGCATCGTGTTCGCGCATCTGTTTCTCCAGGTTGAAGACCATGGCGTCCGCTGTGTTGCGCGCGTCAATGAGCGCACGCTTCTGTTTATCCTCTTCAGCGTGCAGTTCCGCGTCCTTGCGCATCTTCTCCACTTCCTCCTTGCTGAGACCGGTCGATCCCTGAATGGTGATGTGCTGCTCCTTCCCCGTTCCCAAATCCTTCGCCTTCACGTGCAGTATGCCGTTGCTGTCAATATCGAATGTCACTTCGATCTGCGGGGTGCCGCGCGGCGCAGGCGGAATGCCATCCAGAATGAAGCGACCGAGAGATTTATTGTCCCGCGCAAGTTCGCGTTCCCCCTGCACCACATGCACTTCCACCGAGGGTTGGCTGTCCGCCGCAGTGGAGAACACCTGACTCTTTGTCGTAGGGATTTTCGTATTGCGTTCAATGATCTTGGTTGCGACCCCACCCATGGTTTCGATACCCATGGAGAGCGGTGAGACATCCACAAGCACAATATCCTTGTTGATGTCACCCCCGAGCACACCCGCCTGAATGGCCGCACCAATCGCGACGACCTCATCGGGATTCACGCCTTTGTGCGGTTCCTTCCCAAAGAGTTCCTTGACGCGTTCCATCACTTTTGGCATACGTGTCATGCCGCCCACCAATACGACTTCCGCAATGTCACTCTTGGACAACTTGGCATCTTTCAGCGCTTTCAAGCATGGTTCGACGGATCGTTCGATGAGATCCGCTACGAGTGATTCCAGTTTGGCGCGCGAGAGCGTCATCTGCAGATGCTTGGGGCCGGATGCATCCGCCGTGATGAACGGCAGATTGATCTCCGTTTCAGTGGCGGAGGAAAGCTCGATTTTTGCCTTTTCCGCAACTTCCTTCAGTCGCTGCATGGCAATTTTGTCCTTGCTGAGATCGATGCCGGAGTCCTTCTTAAATTCACTGAGAATCCACTCGATGACCGCCTGATCAAAATCATCGCCGCCCAAGTGCGTGTCGCCGTTCGTTGCGAGCACTTCAAATACTCCCTCTCCCATGTCCAGAATGGAGATGTCGAACGTGCCGCCTCCCAAATCGTACACGGCGATCTTGTGCTCCGCTCCTTTGTCCAGTCCGTAGGCGAGTGCGGCTGCAGTCGGTTCATTGATGATGCGCATGACTTCGAGTCCGGCGATCTGTCCTGCCTCTTTGGTGGCTTGTCGCTGACTGTCATCGAAGTACGCAGGCACCGTGATGACTGCTTTGTCGACCGTCGTGCCCAGGTATGCCTCCGCATCCTTTTTCAGCTTTTGCAGAATCTTTGCGCTGACTTCCTGCGGCAGCATGTCCGTGCCGTTGGCAACGATGATGGCGCGTTCCTCCTTCCCCTGCTTCACCTCGAAGGGCATACGCTCCGCCTCCCGTTTCACCTCGCCGTACCTGCGACCCACGAAGCGCTTGGAGGAAAAAATGGTGTTCTTCGGATTGGTCACGGCTTGTCGCTTGGCTGCGACGCCCACGAGTACTTCCTCATTTTTGAAGCCGACCACAGAGGGCGTGGTCCGATTCCCCTCCGCATTGGGTATGACGACGGGCTCTCCGCCTTCAATGACGGCGACGCAAGAATTTGTGGTTCCAAGATCGATTCCGATGATTTTTGACATGAGTGGAGTGGGGAAAATGCGGGGATGGATCGATTGTCACTCGCAATTCTAGAGTGATAATTTGGTCTCGTCAATCCTTCTTTCTTCGCTACGTAGGTTGATACCGATGCGACACGGCTCGAAATCGCTATACTGCGTCCATGTTCCTGGATGAGGCCATCATCGGCGTGAAAGGCGGCAACGGTGGAAACGGCGTCGTCGGATGGCGGAGAGAGAAGTACGTGGCCAAGGGCGGACCGGATGGCGGAGACGGGGGGCAAGGCGGTTCTGTGATTTTGGAAGCCAATCGCAACACCGATACGCTCAGTGATTTTGCATCCCGCAAGATGTTTGAGGCGCAGTCCGGCGGCAACGGAAGCGGATCCAACAAACACGGCAGGAACGGTGAGGATCTCGTTCTGCTCGTTCCTCCCGGTACCGTCGCAATGCTCGTACGCGATGACGGTTCAGAGGATGTACTTGCAGATTTACGCGTACACGGAGACAGAGTCGTGGCGGCTGAGGGCGGTCGTGGAGGGTTTGGCAATGCGCACTTCGTGAGTTCCACCCGTCAACGTCCGGATTTTGCGGAATTGGGGGAGCCCGGACAGGAGTGCTCGTTGAAGCTGGAGCTTAAGCTGGTCGCGGATATCGGCATCATCGGGTATCCCAGCGTGGGAAAATCCACGTTGATTTCCGTCATCAGCAACGCTCGTCCGAAGATCGCCGCTTACCCCTTCACGACGCTGATTCCCAATCTCGGCGTGGTGCAGGTGCATGACAGGCGCATTGTGGTCTGTGACGTACCGGGGCTCATTGAGGGCGCGAGTGAGGGGAAGGGACTTGGCATGCACTTTCTCAAGCACATTGAGAGAACGGGCGTTTTGGTACACATGCTGGATATCAGCCGAGCACTGCAGGGGGATGGCAAGGTAAACATTGATTCGCTCGTGGACGATTACCGTGCCATCAGGAAGGAGCTTGAACGATACTCCCCTGCTCTGGCCGCCAAGCGAGAACTCGTCGTGCTCAATAAGAACGACCTCTTGGCCGGCGACACTTTGGCAATCGAGAACACGCTGGCAAAAAAGAAGATTAGGGTATTCTCTTCTCTCTCCGCTGCCACGCGTGGCAATGTGGACGTATTTATCGAGTCTCTGCTCCCCATTGTCTTAGAAGAGCGTGAGGAGAGGCAGAATGCGGAGCCGACGTTTGATGCAGGATCAGCGTCCGTTCTCCCAGTGCTTCGCCCGCAGGAACAGACGGAGAAGATGGGTGCCTATCGCATCGAGAAGTTACCGGATGGATCGCTGTATGTTCGTGGCAAACGTTTGGAACAATTCACCAGTATGACGAATTTTCAGAGTCCCGGTGCTCTCGCCCGATTCCGCGACGTTCTCGACCGCATCGGATTGGCACGCGCGCTGAAGCAGTCCGGACTGGAAGAGGGCACGAAGGTGATGATCGGCACGACGGATGTAACAGCCTGCCTGTAGGGGTTGTGTATGGCTGTTTGTTTGCATGCAGTACAGCGCAGATATTCCATCAATGAGCATCTTTTGCTCACCCAAGGAAGTGGACGACATCGTTTGCCCAACATACGGGGATCACGTTCTTTCCAGCAATTCTCGGGAGGATCAGTGGAGGTGCCGATGTAGACGAACCAGGGCTTACCTTGAGCGGAGTCTACTGTCATAGCGAAATATCGTAGCAGATTCGAATCATTTGGGAGTCTTCGACTCTGCCGCATTGTGTCTTCGCTCAGACTCACTTAACTCGCGCATGGGTAGAGTGGCCCGAGCCTCGAGCGGATGCGAGGGGCGAGACCATGAGCGAGCACTCCAAAGGAATGCGAGTTGAATGGTGGCCCAGGCCGGGATCGAACCGGCGACACCTCGCTCTTCAGGCGAGTGCTCTACCACTGAGCTACCGGGCCATGTTTCTCCGCGAAAAGCCGCCAAACTATACCAAGGAGGGTGAGTGGTGGGAAGGGTGGATTTTTCAGACAGGATTTGTATACTTCCTGCGCTTTCATGGTACGGGGCATTAGCTCAGTTGGTAGAGCGCCGCATTCGCATTGCGGAGATCACCGGTTCGAGTCCGGTATGCTCCACCATTCCTCATCACCCGCTCGATTGAGTGTTTCTTTGAATGGAGAACGTAGCTCTGGGACTAGCTTTTTGTCCTGTACGGCCAAGTTCGAACAGAGTGCTTTGATGACCGATTCCCGCACAACGGGTGATCCGTGGTTTATGGCTTCCCGTGCGAGTTCGAGCAGCTTGAAGTTCCCAATAACCTTGGTGATCCAGTCGGTGCCTTCGTCGTGTACGGCGTCCAATTTGCTCTTGATGCGCTGTCGCTCATCCGCCAGCTTTTTGATCTCGGCCTCTGCAATGTCCTCCACCCCAAGCGCCTTCGCCTTCGGCAGTGCCTTCACCTGCTCTGCGAGATTGGCCTCGATGTCGTTGTACTGCTGCTGTAGACCCTCCACCTCCGCACGGCGCGCTGCGGACTTTTCGACGTGCAGCGCGAGCAGCTTCTCTCTCACGTCCGCAAGAACCTCATCATCGACGGAAATGCTGTCCATCACGGCATCAAACTGCTCGCGCAGACCGTCCTCCCTGTCGTCCTTGTCTCGCCGCTGCTGCTTGATCAACTGTCGGCACTGCGTCCGGCGATTCTTGCATTCGTAGTAAAGGTACACTTGGCCTGCCTTCTTCTTCACCACCTTGTAAGGGCTCATCACGCCCCCGCATTCCCCACAGCGTACCGTATCTCCAAACGTGAACAGCGTGCGCACATCCTGCTTCTTCTTGCGGCCGGAGTGGGTGCACCGTTTCGCAATGCTCGACTGTGCAGCCTCCCACAGTTCCGGGGCAATGAGTGGCTCGTGCGTGTGCTCATAAATCACGCCATCGTATTTCGTCGCCCCTTTGAAGTAGGGATTCTTGATGAGCCCGGCAATGGTTGTTTTGTTCAGCGGCTTGCCGTTCCTCTGTGTCACGTTCTTCATGGCACGCTCAATATCGGGATAGGTGGCTCCGGCGGCGGCCATGCGAAAGATAGTCAAGAGGTGTGGCAGCCGCTCGTGGTCTACTTCCGTATGACGCAGCACTTCACCGTTATCCAGTACCACATGGTGCGGCCGTACGCCGAACATCTTGCGACCCATGTGTTTGCCATTCTGGGCTTTCAGCCGCATACGGTCGAAAACAACCTTGCTCTTCTCTGCGCTCTCGTGCCATCCCATGGCACCCTCGAGGCACAGCATGATGATCGTTGCCGCATCCTCCCCTCGGTAGCGCTTGCCGTCTGTTGTTTCGAGAAATGGAATAAAACCGTCGGCTAGGTCCTGCGTGAATTTCCCAAGATCATCGTGATTCCTTCCGATGCGGTTCACGCGTACGGCAATGACACCGTAGACCTGCCCCTGTTGTGCAGCTGTACACACCTCCGCAACAGTGGGAAGGCCGGGCAAAAACCCACTCTGTTCCGTCACGACAAAACGGAGCGGGTGTGTTTTTCTAATCTCGGGCGGGAATCGCTCTTCGTAATACTGGGACGCGAGTGCCTTTTGATCGGAGATACTCTCGATTTGCTTGTTCTTATCTTCGAGAGATTTTCGACAGATGCCCCAGATTGGTGCATTTGCAGTGATTTGTGGTGGCTTGCGTCGAGCCATAGGAGGAGTGGGAAGCTGGTTGCCGGTGAGTGCTCATGGAGGGTGTCTCGGCTTCCCACTCCGTTTCCGGCGTGGCAAGACACCCTCTATAAGCACGAGGTAGCATACAGTCCTGCGGGCATTGTGTGCAGGAGATATTCCTTTATCGTCATAAATTTCGCCTCATGTCTGACGTACGGCGGAAGAGGTGTAGCGATGAATTCGGGGACAATGTGATCGAGGCATCGCAGCATCGTCGCAATCATTTTGAGAGGAAGTTCGTGCAGCGGCTCTGGTATCTCTGGGAGTACAAGTTCCACTTTCATGACCGGGTCCGGTTCGAATTTGTAGGCATGTACGATGAGGGGGATACCTTCCCAAACGATACCCGTTGTTAAAATAGCATGCAGTTTGCCGTGCTTCTCCATTCGATTCTCAATTTGTTGAAGTGTTCTTTCCCATGCCTGTCCATGGCTGGCCCAAAATGGAGAAGTCTCCCACCCGGGGAATGCTGCCGAGGTATGACGTATGTGGGTTGCTGTGATTTCATCGACTTGGAACAGCCGAAACACTTGTAGTGCTTTGCCGCGCGTGTGTACCGCAGTTGTGTCTTGAGCATGCGTGCAAATTGCTCTGCATGCCTCAATTTCTTGGAGGTACCGATATAACGCATCGGACAGGAGACGAACGCCTTCCTCTGCGGAAACGGCTGTACATTCGTTTTCCCCAACAACTGGCATCGATCCAAGGCGGACAGAAGATAAAACGCCTGTGTCGGTGCCAATGTCTACGTGTCAGTGTCAGTGCCTTTGATATCCATGCACATCATACCCATCCGGACCCGTCATGCACGTTGTCGTCATTGACTTCAAATTCCGAATATTATCTAGGGTACTATCAAAGCAACCTGCGCGTGAAAGGGATCAACTTACGAATGGGTATGTCTTTCCTTGCCTTTCCATGCCCCTTAGAGGCGTGGGAAGGGGCGTACTCGTGACAACCACTACGGAGCTATCTCGTCGTTTCCTACCATCCTTGGACAGCCATATTTAGGCTTGGTGTAGCTAACTTTTCATTTGTGAGTACCCGTTGGTCCTCACTCGGTGGCATATGGCGGATCATTGAGTCCCTGTAAAAGCACCGACTTTGCTTCTTTCCAATTGTTTGCTGCGTAGACACAGGCTGTATCAAGTGTGGATGGGTCCTCCCAGAAGTACGGCAAGAAATCCTTACACCACTCGACACGCTCCGGGACGGACATGTCGTCCCCCATTTCTATCGTATTGAGCATCATCTGTCTTTGATCCTCAAGTGTCATCCCCGCCTCTTGCATGCACTCATCGGCTGCTATGCTCATATCTTCTTTGGCAGCTATCCGTCGTGCGATGCACTCGTCCGCCTTCTGTGCCTTTATTTCATACGGAGTCGGCATAGGCTCGTAACCGCCCGATGATCCTCCGATCACTGCAACAAGGAGAAAATAGAGCAGAATGGCAAAGAATGCGTGCGGTATTCCCTTCCAGGTTTTCTGTTCATCTGGCGCACGAAGTAGTCGAAATAGAATATACCCCCAAATGGCAAGCCCGAAGAAATATCCGAGCATGCCGGGTGATTGACTGCGGAGGAGTCCTGCAAAAACAGGTCCTTGGAGAAAAGCGGTGATCGCAGTGAGCACTGCGCCAATGATCCGCCGGAGTGGCCATTTGTTGTACGTGAGGAAATTGGGCATAGGAGAAATAGGAAAGTTCACTCGAACATGAGATAGGCAGGCGTGTGATATGCCGGAGCGAAGACCGAGACGAGAATTCCCCCGAGAAGGAGGACCCAAAAGATCGACGCGCTGATGAAGCGAAGAAAGAGGATTACGCGCTCGAAGATCGTTTCGATGGATGGCATGAGCTCGGGAGAAAGGCATGGACCAAAAAGGGACACCCTGCTCGGTTGACCCAAGACATTGGATGGTTTCCCACCGGCAACGCTTGACCGAGGCAGAGGTGCCCCTTCTTGCGTTGAAGGTGGGATGCGGACGTAGAAAGCCCGCCGATGTCTTGGGTCGAGTCCAGTATACTCCATCGGTTTAACGATGCACTTCAAATTACTCACGCCTACCCGACGCGACGGTCCGGACTCTCACAAAGTGAGTGATGGAACCCCATCGCTTCCTCAATAGAATCCGTCATCTCTGCCTCTGCGGGCATGCCGTTTTGCTGCCAATCCGCGAGCACATGCTCCGGGATGCCGCCCTCTCTCCACTGTTCGATGAGCTGTGGTGACGGCTTCCCGCCAACAGGGATCTCCGGTGGCTTGAGTAGAAAGAGAGTCTTGCGCTGCAGCTCTCCGTCCTTGTCCGGCTTCCTCTGTTCCTCGGGGAGCAACTTGAGGAGGTGCGCTACGAGCGTGATGCTCTTGAGTGCAAGGTGCTGGTCCCTCTCCTGCTCTCCGAGCTGTTTCAAGCGCAGAAGGACCCAGTTGCGGTTCATGGCGACGCTATCGAGGAGCCCAGCGAGGTGCCGTTGCACCTCAACTTTCCTCAAGTACTGGGACCCCATGCTCTCGGCGGTCCGCTGCACGTCCTTGCCCCCTTTGCTGCCCAGCTTGAACACACGTCGCGCCGCCTCCGTGGCGTTGCCGTTCGCTTCGATGAGAGCGTGGGCGAAGAGAAGATGTGTATTTACAGGGACCGCCGATGAAGCAGTTCTTGTACATGATGGGCGCTTCTTCTTTAGCATGGCAGAGGTGAGGAGGATGATGCCAATGCCAGTGTCTATGTGCTTTGTGTAATATCAATTCCGTGGCACCTCCCTTTGTTTATGCTCGTCCAGAAGTGACCAGCCCACCATGCCTCCGACAGTCATAGCCATGAAGAAGAGCATGCCGGTTATACTGGGGATCTTGCCCCATTCTCTGCATCGCGTCATCTCATTGGCAGTCTTCGATGCGGGGATAACGACTTCCTCTCGATTGCATATCTTCTCTGTTATCGAGAGTTGGGGGAGGATTATGAATAACATGATCGCGCTGCATACTAAAATGATGAGCCTCTTGGTCTGCTTGCTATGGAGCGCAGGGTATCTCATATGTTGAATAGGATAGAGGACATAGGAAATTTGCGACACTGGAATTAGTGGCATCCTGCCGGAATTGGACAACGTGTTCCCGACGATGGAAATGCTCCCGGGAGTTCTATTCGAGTTCTACAGGGCAACCAAGTCTATCTCGGGGGTTCCTATTCAGAGGATCGGAGCATGGAGGTGCCATGGCACTGCAATGCCATTTTTGTACGATTCCTCTTTCTTCAACTACGCAAAAATCGGCTCGTGCAACAGAGAAAGTGCGGTCTGTAATCTTGAGTGAGTCTCGACAATCTCGGTTCGAGCTTCGTACAGTATCGTCCACCATTTGGCTCGTCCGCCTCATGCGGACTTGCTCGTGGTGAGCTGTCTTTTCTCCCGATACTGATCTGTAAGGTTTGATGAGTGGAATGACAGTGAGCGAGACTGCTCGTACTCTGCGAAGGGGTTTTTCATCGGAATCTGATGAGGCTTTGCATGTACAGATACTCGCAATTGTGATACACATACTTCCTTTTCCGTTCCCCTTCCTATGCAGAGTGTCTCGCGCATGCGATATGTCCTCATCCCGGTGTTCATTGTCGTCTGCTTCCTGGCGCCCGCTTCGTCTCTTGCGAATGGGAAGACGGTTGCCGATACGTCACAGGAGCGCTCCGTTCTTTTGATGAAGACGACGGATAAGAAGGAGGTGCTTCCCGGCGGACGCATCCGCTTTACCATCCGGGTGCAAAACGTACTTCTGAGAGTCATCAATGATGCGGAGGTGACGGAGCGATTCGATCCATCCCTCCTCTCCGTCGTCGAATCGGGTTCAGCGGTGATGCTGGGATCCGGCAGCATGCAATGGGCGTTGCCGCGTTTGGATCCCGGAGAAGTATGGGAACATGAGTATGTATTGGCGGCACACGCATCGGTGGAGCACGGAACCGTTCTCAATACCATCACCACGATCACAGGGACGGACATCGCGGATGGACCGTTGCAGGATCAGGTGAGTATCACCGCAATCAGTGTGTTGAGCGCGCTCCCCACGGCCGGTGTGGCAACGGATCTCTTGTTCCTCATTTCTTCGCTGCCCCTTGCCATGACTGTGGCAGTTCTGCATGCATGGCGTAGAAAGCGGTGAAAGAATGTTGAACAAATGTGATTGCATATAAGCATGACTATGTTATAATACAATCAACAATTTCGTCACACACACCGTGCCCGCCACCCTACGCTTCCAAACCGTTCTCCTCCTCTCTCTTGTCGTTTTTCCCGGTGCCCTCCAAGCATGGGATGTCAATCAGTCGTTATCATCGCAGCAATCAGGCAGCAATTACACGGTTGAAGAATACAGAGTCGCCCTTCGTTTACAGCGGCGCATAGCGAATCGTTTCCAGCATCAAATTTCTTTGGAAAATGCTGTGCTAGCAGTACACATGCGTCACGAGATGCTCCGTCGGATCGCTGACGTACGTTTTGTAGATCGTGAGCGAGGTTCGGCAATGATACATGCGCAATGGCTGGCCTCCGCCGGCAAGCATCCGTCTTGGATCGGATTTTCCTTAGACGAGCAGTGTGCGGCATTCCACATCGATGAGCATGCCATTCGACTTTCCATCGAGGCGGGGGAACCGACGGATTTTCAACGGCCAAAAAACGCCATCTTCCGCAATGTACATCAGGATCGACGTATCCTGCGCGGTGAGAGCGTGGGAGAGACGCAGGCGGGATATGAATTTGATGCCGCTCTGCTCAGCAGTCGCATTGCCAAATCCCTGCGGGGTCAGACAGATGAGGTGATTGATAGTGAGACATCATTCGTTCAGCCGCAACTCTTCGTCCTCGCGGAGGATGGCAGCTCCAAAACTCTGACTCGCCTCTCCGTTGGACGGTCCGATTTTGCACGATCACCCTGGGGACGCATCCAAAACATTCATCAAGCGTTGCTTGGTCGGATGAACGGGGCGGTCATTCCCGTCGGATCGGTGTTCTCCTTTAACGATGCACTGGTGGGCGCATCAGGCTGGAAAAATGCATTGGTGATCGTGAACGGCAAAGATCTCGTCAATGAACCCGGGGGCGGTATCTGCCAGGTATCCACGACGGTGTACCGTTCCGTGCTTCTGGCGGGTTTGCCCGTCACCCAGCGCAAGAGTCACAGTCTGTACGTCACCTACTATAAGGAATTTGGCGTCGGGATCGATGCAACGGTGTACTTCGGGAAGCAGGATCTGCAGGTAGTCAATAATACGCCCGGCGATGTGGTCATGCTCACGCGCATCGAGGGAACGGAGGCTATTGTGGAACTCTATGGCCTACCCGATGGACGATCGGTTGACATGCAAGGCCCATTCTTCGCGCAAACTGCGCCGGAGGATCTTTTGATCAACGGTCGCAAACCCCGCACGACGGAAATCATCTGGACGCACGCGGTCACGTATGCGGACGGCCGTACGGAAGATAACGTCATTGTCTCACAGTACAACTCTCTGCCTCGTTCCCTGCACTTGGAGTATCCTGTCAGCCGCGGCATCGCAGAACTGGAAGGAACATACACTGCTCAGAAGTTAGAACTGCCCGAGATGGTGGTTCTGGGTACCGAGTTATAGCACCGGATGCGTGAGCCAAATCGTGAGGTGATCTTAAAAACGGTTGATACCTTTGAGATGTCTGGTATCGTTTCCCCGCTCATTTGAGCGGGTCAGTAGCTCAGTCCGGTAGAGCAGTTGCCTCTTAAGCAATTGGCCGTGGGTTCAAATCCCACCTGACCCACCAGATTTCGCTTCGCTTAATTCGGTTGTGGCACGCTGTGCTCGCGGTAGTTGCGGTGCAGATCATCCCAAATTTCCCCGTGTTGGAATCGAGGGCTGTGACGATATCAAAATACCTTTCTCGGCCTCAGTGACTTTTGGCCATTTGCATCCGCCGGTACGAGAATGGCGACGGGAAGACCGTCGTGCCAAGCAATGACTTCTCCGGTTGCGGATTGCTGAATTGGGCGTCCAAAACCAACTTCTCTGTATTCCTCATCGGTGAGGATTGCTCGCGGGTGATTCGCAAGAATGTCTTTCAGCGGCCGCACGTCCGTCCAGGAGACGGTTTCCGTCGTCACAGCATCCTCGATCCGCCACTCCCCCACTCTCGTGCGCCGTAACCCGCTAAGGTATCCGCCGCAGCGAAGTACCCTTCCCAGATCGTGCGCGAGGGAACGAATGTAGGTTCCCGATCCGCAACGTACGGATAGTTCCAGTGCGGGATATTCGTTTGAGAGCACTTCACATCGTTCGATTTCTACCGTTCGAGCCTTCATCTCCACGATTTTGCCTTGGCGCGCCAGATCGTATGCGCGCGTTCCGTCAATGTGAATGGCGGAGTGTGCGGGGGGGACTTGATTGATGTGCCCGATGAAGCGATCCTTGATGCATTGATTGAGTGTCGTGAGATCGGGTGGGGTTCTTCCGGGTAAAGGCGTTTGTTCTTCGATGCTGCCCGCCGAATCGTACGTTGTACTGACGGCGCCGAGGCGCACGGATGCTCGATATTCCTTTGAAAGATTGCCGAAGAGTTCAATGACTTTGAGTGCTTTCTTTCCGACCGCCACAATCATCAGTCCGGATGCTTCGGGATCCAGCGTCCCCAAATGTCCCACGGAGCGCTCGCCGAGACGCTTGCGGATCGTCGCGACGATATCATGACTGGTGGGGCCGATGGGCTTGTCAATCAGCAGAAATCCGTGCCGCATACGGTAATGCTACTCTCAACGTGAATATCTGTATATGGTTAGAGATCAGGGAATGACTTCTTCAGTCTTTGGGAACAAATCTATTCTCATGTTAAGAATTTCACCATAAGTTGATTCACCATTAATTTGCTGTCCCCCATAATAATATGAAGTTTTTAATTCGTCCTGCGAAAGAAAATTCAATTCATTACAATCGTTGCTGACAAGCACACCAGTTTGCGTTTGCGGGGGAGCATAACAATTGCTAGTGTGATTCAATCTACATTTACTTTCTTGTATTGTACGTTTCACCATCCCTGATGTTATTTGATGAATTCCAGATACATCTTCAGGATGACGTAATGGATTAATTGGAAAATTACCAAGTATATTATTTATTAATTCATTATGTATTACCATTTCTTCCAAAGCTTTTTGAAATTTTTCAGACATACCATATTGCTCAAACGCACTCGCAACAGATTCAAGGTCAACCATATTTACACTTCTTAAAGTAACCAAATGATCTATATCCCTACGCACAGCGGCCCGATACTTCCTTACTGCTTTTGCAACCACAAGTATACCTTCCTTTGTCGGTTCAATACCACAATCATTCCATATATTTATGATCAATTGTCCCATAATTGAATGTGAAAATAGTACGAAATAATAATCTCTTCTGAGAAGCAATTCAACACTATTTTCTCGTATTCATGAAACGCATGCTCATCCCTACAAATAGAGTTAAAAACCGGAAAGAATCGGCAGGATCGTCCCGAGGAGCAGAGCACATACCCCGAGAACGGCGATGGTGCGTACGAGAGTGGATTGCTTCATATTACTGGGCGGTAAGAGTCACGGAGGCGGTATGGGTTGAGCCTGCGCCGTCCGTAACCGTCAATCGAACGGGGTAGGAACCGGGAGACAGGAAGACGTGTACGGGGTTTCGTTCGTCGCTCTGCGAACCGTCGCTAAAATCCCAGAGGACCTGCCGAATATCACCGGTGGAGCATGCGGAAGAAAATTCAACGCCAAACGGTGCGGTCCCTTGCATTCTGCTTGGGAGAATGCACGCTTGAATCACGGGAGCTCGGACCACGAGAGATCGCGTCACAATCTGCTGTCTTCCACCGGCTGTTCGTACGGTCAGTTCAATGGTATAGGTACCCGCTGTTCGGAAAGTATGCTCCGTATACGCTCCGCCGTATTCCTTCTGGCTGAGGTCCCCGAATCCCCAGATGAAACCGGTGATGTCATCGTCGGGAATGTTTGACTGAGATGCATCAAACTGTACGTTCAGCGGTGCCACACCCGATTCCGGTTCCATCTGAAAGGAAACGATGGCGGAGGGCGATCGAACGTCCACGGTCAATGGCAGTCGCAAGACTTTGTTTTCCGCGTCGGTCCCAACCAGAGTAATTTTGTACCTACCCGCACGTCGGTAAATCGCCTGCAGGGAATCCTTCGTCGTTCCGATCTCGGTCGCATCGGGCGCTTCCCAGACAAAGGTGACGAACGGCTTGTCTGTGACGGGCTTCAGACTGACGGTGAGCGGCACTTCGCCTTGAATCCTTCCTCCCGATACCGCGGGCGATCCCTCGAAGCGCAAGTCCGGCAAATCCAATCGCTCGACGATGGAGACGGCGGTGGAAACGTCGGCGATGGTACCGGACTGAGTGCGCACTTTCGCCTGGACCGGATAGCTGCCGTTGCGGGTAAACGTATGTGCCACTTTCATCCCCTCTCCCCTGCCTCCGTCGCCGAACTGCCATTGTACGTTGGCAACTTGCTCGTCCGTTTCGATGGAAAAGAGCGCCGTGAACGGAGCGGTGCTTACCAAATGTTGCGGGTCACTCACGATGCGAACGGGAAACGGAAGCGGCGGCGGTTCCTCGACGGAAATCACGCGCTGGTAGCTTACTCGCGTATTGTTGGAAAATTGCACGTTTACGGTGACCGTCATTTTTCCCGTGCGGTAGAAAATGGTACTCGCTTGCGGTCCTGCAATCGTGTCATCCACGGTGCCGTCATTATCAAAATCCCAATCAGCGGAGAGGATTTTGACATCGTTGGAGATGAGATTGGAGAGATCGAAGACGACAGGCGTATCGATGATCGGGGTCATGGGCGTCACGGAGAATACCGCTTGCGTGATGGGTATTCGCTTTCGCGCGATTCGCGTCTCTCCGCTCGCCGAAATCATGGTGACCGATATGGAAAAGATTTCGGCATGATCGTACGTGGCGATGATCAACGGCTCGAATGTTTCGCTGTCCGTTTTCGCATCTCCATTGATGTCCCAGCGATAACGCAGCGGGATGAATCCCTTGCGTGCAAGCGCATTCACCGCCGTTTCTGCACTGAATGACATCGCAACGGGCGCAACCAATTCCTCGGCGGTCGTAGGCGAAAGAATATCGATGGTGTAGGCGGGTTCTCCGATGATCTTATACGCAGTCAGGCCGCTCAGGAGAAGCCCCGGAACCATGAGCGCTCCCAGCTTGATGAGGGCAATGTTCCGTGATTGCGGCGATGCGTGCGCACGGCCGATGTGTAGCAGTGAGATAAGTGAGATCAGTAGGAATCCCGCCGCGCCCGCCAGCATGCTCACCAACCCTACGTTTACTAGTAACGGTGCGTTTGGCGACGTTGAAGGCAGAAGCATCATAAGTACGAGGCACCACAGAATGTACGCCGCGTACGTCACACCCATCGCGCCGGAAATCAACACCTTCCAGCGTTGCACCAACTTTTCATCCGCACCATTTGCATCGGGTGGCTGTGGAGCGGGAGACGCGATGCCGTCGATGGGAGTGGATGGAGCGTCCATGAGTGTCAGTCTGTGATGAGCATGGTAGCAGATTCCGTCGCATTCTGCGTCTGAAGAAGTTGCAGCAGATCGGACGCATTGGAGGGAAACGGGAGTGCATCGTTGGGCGGGACAATTGCTACGGGTTTCTGATGATCACTGAAGGAAATCGTGAACTCCACCGATTCTCCGTTTTTCAGGCGCACGATCCATCGTGCCTTGTGTAACAAATACGTCTTCGTATCAATCCAGAGTGAGCCGTCCGCATCCGGCGCATTCGTCACTACGGTTGTTCCGGTGGAGGATTCTTCCATCACCGCACCGCTTGCCGCGAGCTGCGACGAGAGAAATGCTTGAAGCTTCACGGGATCCATCCGCACGTCAAAGAGGTGAACATCACGCCCGTCGAGGCTCTTGATGCCGTTGTCACGCACCACGATGACGGTCTCCGATTGCATTCGTAAAAAATGCGGATCAGGAGTGACTGCCGCTTCCTTCCACGGCGAAACGGGTGAAAGAGACCACCAGTGTCCGGCGAGCGTCGCAGCGATCTGACGCATAGGATCGTTGGCAGGATTCTCCTCGCTCACGTTGAGTTCATTCAGACGCACGTACGTTTCTCTGCCGTCGAGTACGATCAATGCCGCATCGGCTTCCATCGTATTGCGATCTCCATCGGTCATGATGCCCGTGAGGTTCAGATCCAGGAAGAGTTGTCTGCCGCCATCCTGCATGTCTCCTTCAAAGCGTAGGACTCCTTCCTTCATATTGACCGCAAACAGCGAAAGATTTTGAACGTTCGCAGTACCCTCCACATGCGCGGATTCCACGGCTTGGTTTGCGACCACGGTTCGTTCCAGTACGACCTCCGGCGGAAGATTGCTTGTCCGCGAACAGGCGGCAAGGAGTGGCAGAAGAAGGAGTGCAGGAAGAGAACGTCTCATGACTGAGGGAATTGTGGAAAATAGTGTGCACGATCGGTCGTCCTGGCGCCAGTCAGCGCACTTGCTTCTTTGAAGTTTCGATGGAAACAGCACATATTCAGTATATTCATTCAAATGTAGTTATCCCACTCCTACCATTTCCCCCGTGCGCCTCCTCCTCCGAACGATCCGCCGCCAAACCCTCCAAATCCTCCGCCGCCGCTTCCTCGTCCGGGTCCTCCCCATCCCCCGCCGCGCCATCGACCGCCGCGGTAGCCTGTGCGTGAGACGATGTAATCAAGGAGGAGTCCGAACATCACAAGCAGTGGAATGCTCAGCCACCAGCGGAAGAGTGCGACGAGAATGAAGCCGAATACGCCGCCCAGTACGCCACCCAACCACCAGGATTTCGATCGTGCCAGGAAGGCGCCCAGAGTATCAAGCGCAAGAAATGCCAGGAAGAGCAACCATGCGAAAGGCGGGGTATCTGATGACGAAGCGTAACGTTCCGTCGTGTACTCACCGCCGATGTGCTTCTGGAGCGATTCAATGGCTGCAGTGATGCCTTCTGCATACTTGCCATCGCGAAAGTGCGGCGTGAGATCACGATCGATGATTCCCTTCGCAACAATATCGGGTATCGCACCTTCCAATCCATACCCTGTGGCGAGAAACATTTCCCGGTCCTCGTAGGCGATGAGCAGCACAATACCGTTCTCATGCTCCGCCGTGCCCACTCCCCAGCGTCTGCCCGTTTCGACGGCCGCGTCTTCAATCGGTTCTCCCGCAAGCGTGGATACGATGAGAACGGCGATCTGGTTGGATGTCTGTTTATCATATTCCCGGAGTGACTGCTCCAGTGCTTCCTCCTCCTCGGGGCTGAGAACGGTGGACGGGACACCTTCTGCGACGGTGATGTACGCGTCATTCGCCGGCGGCTCAAACACAGCGACCGCAACGTATGGCTGCATTGCCATTGCGATGAGAATCGCCGTCAACGAAATGCGCCGGCACATCAGCTGTCGAAATTGACCTCAGGCGCTTCCTCCGCACCCGGTTCGCTCTGGAATCCCGACTCTGATGTAAAGCCGAAGATTCCGGCAAAGATGTTACCCGGGAATCGTCGGACAATGAGGTTATATGTTCGCACCTCCTCGTTATAGTCACGACGTGCGACGGCAACACGGTTTTCCGTTCCCGCGATCTCCGTCATCAAGTCTTGAAAAGCTTGGGTGGCGCGAAGCTGCGGATACGCCTCCACTGTGACGAGGAGTCTGGAAAGAGCGGAATCCAACTGCTCTGCGGATGCGATTTGTCCGTCGCGGTTATCGCCGGAACTCGCATTGAGCCATTGGGTGCGCGCGTCGGTGACCGCGACGAGCGTTTCCTGCTCAAAATTTGCTTCCCCGCGCACGGTGCTCACAAGGTTGGGGATCAAGTCGATGCGGCGCTGGTACTGCGTTTCCACCTGTCGCCATGCGTTCTCCATGTTCTCATCGGCGGTGATCAAATTGTTGTAGGCGGAGAATATCCAGAGTGCGAGCACGATGACGATGCCGATGATGGCAAGTGTCCGGATGGAACGGAAGTCTTTCATAGGGTTGGGTGGTGAATTGAGCATTGGCCACACTACTCCTTGTGTGAAATGAATGCCAGTTTCTCCTCTGAGAAACGTTTGTGGGGGAACAAAGAGAAGATGGATTTTGCATACTGCGCCGGCTTCGTTGATTCTTTTTTTTAGTACGGCAAAATCTTTTGCGGATCAATATAGTGTTGCAGTTCCTGCTCCCTCTGCACGTAGCCTCGCACATCCAGTTGCGGACCGCGATGAATGCCCAAATGCAAATGCTTACGATTGCCGTCCGCATCATGGCTACGCGAAGCAGCGAGTATCGATAGCTGTTGGCCGGGACGAAGCGCCGTTCCCGGTGCCGGCAACGCATCGAGAGCGAGATGACCATACAGCACGGTCACCTCCTCATTTCGTAGAGTGCACTGCTGCACAAGCAACCCGCCGTATCCTTTTGCAAACCCGCTGTAGACCACCGGCCCCTTGCATATGGCATACACCGGGACATCCGCATTTTCTTCACCGGATACAATTTCAAAATCCGTCGCGGCATGAAATCCTATGAAGCGTTCAGGCGGATCAATGGGGTTTTGCTTTGGGTCGGGCGTGACGAAGAGTCCGAAATGAAGCGGCGTGGGCCGATTATATGCGTACGGAAGCGGCCAATGCAGATTTGTCGCGGTTCCGGTTGATGTCCTGGGCAGTATGCTGCGTACCGATGACCATTGCTGCGTAGTCACTGCGCTGCCTTCGAGAGTTCGGTTCTGAAGAAGGAGAAGCGCAACCAAAATGATGACAGAAATGAACTGCATACTTTTCCTTGACGATTGAGACGCAAGGAGATGACACATGACCTGCACGTGCTGCAAAATATGTTCATCTCTGCCTCACAGTGAGCTTTGTATTGCTCGTGTCCATCATGACGATCTCAAGCGCAAAACCAGATGGTCGGGATGACTGGACTTGAACCAGCGGCCTCGTCGTCCCGAACGACGCGCTCTAGCCAACTGAGCTACATCCCGACTTCGCAGCGCATGGTAGCATGCCCGTCTACGATAGCCAGAGAGATCTGTGCTTGCGGCCAAGTAAGCGTTGAAAAAACGTTACGACATATTTCACTTGTGAATCAATGCCCTTATAGCACGTGAATTCACATAATACGTATACAAAATTTATACAGATATTTTGGTATAATTTCTGCTTATTCACCAATATAAAGGGGAAATAGCACTATTTCTCCATACTTTACATTAATCACACTGATCAACAAATGGCGTCAATGAGTGCTGGACAACAAAGGACATATTCGTACACTCCCGTGCGTCCGTTATCGGACCTACTATGAAAGACGTGAAGCAAGAACTCCAGAAGGCTTCACTCCCGATCGTGCTGATGCACGTCGCGTTCATCATCTTCCTCTCGTTGAGTATGGTGATGAGCATTCCGACACTTCGGTAAGCGAACGTCGGATGGAGCTGAGCCACCGCTTGACCCCCCGGGTCATCATCGCAACCGTCTCGCCCTTCGGGGCTCCCAGAGAGACGGCCGAGCTTTCAAACCTTCATTTTGAAGGTTTCCGCACGCATGAGGTGATTGGAGTGTATCTGCGTTACCACAGGATGCCCGGAGGCCTGCTTGCGTACTTCATGCGTTCCTCTCGGGCGTGATCCAGTGCGTTCCCCGCAATGGCGGCAAATGGAACGGCGCTTTGCGGATATGCGGATATAAGAAGTTGTGAGAGCGACAGTAATTCCTCGGGATTTCGTGACAATGCAATATAATGAGCGTTTTCCTCTATCGCTTCGGCAAAACGGAGAAACGTATCCTCAAAATCCGCCTGTCTGCTTTCCAGAGTGGCGTCATCCTGTCTTTGCATCAGAGAAACGACGTACAGACGCAAAATGGAGGCATTCGTAAATCTTCCCCGTTCATATGCTTGCGCCAGTGACGTGACTGCTTTTGCCCCCTGTCCCATGCGCAGCGCAAGTTCACCCTGCAGCTTCCAGGCACGTGCATCTTCGCCATTGAGCGATCCGTACGTTCTGAGTGCACCCTGCGCCTGCCCGTAAGCGCGCATATCGATGAGTAATCGTGCCATGCTGAGGTACATATCTCTGCTAAAAAGCGTATGTTCAGCCTTGCGGTACCAGTGCAGCGCCTCCTGTGAACGGCCTGCTGCTTCCGCATGCCGACCCAGTGAGGAAATCCCCAACTGTGATCCTTCCCAGAGCAGGACAATGAGCAAGAGGATGCTGAGAAGTGTTTCTGTGTGCATCAATGCCCTCCGTACATAAAGAACTCCCGTGATGTAGCGCGTTTGCATACTGACAGTGTCAGGACACTCATAGAGTAATCCTGCAATGACAACGACGGGCAGTGCGATACCCAAAAACTGCAGGTTAAAATCAATCATGTTATGGGCGGCAACCCCTGCCAGAGAGGTGAGGAAGAGAGCGGTCGAGTTTTTCCATCGACGTACGTAAAGCATGATGCCGGCATGCGCAATGAAACCGCTTAGGAGCAGGAGAAGCAGCGAGGCGAATATCCCACGTTCCATGGAGTACTTGAGCAGCACGTTATGGGGATGATCCGATGTTGCGAGGACATCGTACATGGATCCCGTCTGGACGAATCGAAAACTGTAAGGTCCCCATCCCAGCAACGGACGCATTGCACTCAACGAGAGTGCCTGATTCCAAAACTGTGATCGTTCGCTGACGGACGAACGCCCCTCGGCGGCGGTAAATGTCGCTTTCTCCGCGACCGATTGGACGTCAAATTGCACGGAGCGGATGGCATTGATCGCCACAAAGAAGATGCCCGAAAGCGCAAAAACAAAAAAGAGCGACAGTCCGATGGATCGCATGTTGCGTGAGAGTCCCCTGCCCCATTCTTTCCCCCGAACTGTTTTAAGTATGAGCAGACCGGCAAGGAATACTATTTGTCCGATACAAGCGATCAGCGCTCCCCGCGAGTAACTGAGCAGCAGCGCGGAAACTATCAGTGACAAAGCGGAGAGTACGAGCATCAGACGGTACCTGTGCTTGACAACGTCAAGTGCAATCAGCAAAACCAATGGCCATGTAAGCAGCAGAAACTGCGCCCAGGCATTGGGCCAGTAGTCCGTATGGAACCGCGGGTCAAAGAACGTTCCGACAAATCGATTGACCGGCTGCAGAGTGTACACGAACATTCCGATACACGATGAGAGCACCGCAAGGCCGGCCATGACCGGAACGAAGTATCGGAGAAGCACCGTGAAGTCTCCGGTTTTTTTCAAGCGCACCACCCACAGGAACAGAAGGAGCAGAGACGCGGTTCGCATGACTTCATCCAATCCGTAATTGCGTGTTTGTGATGTCACGAAGCTGAGACATGTCCAGAGGATGAGCAGTATGCCGGTCAGCCACATACTCGCGGAAAGTCCCTGCTGGACCATTTGCCTGCGTACAAACGGCATTCTCCAGGTGAGGAGGGTCAGCAGAAATGAGACCATTGCGACCAGCCACAACGTTTCCAATCCCTTTCCCCCCTTCCAGAGAACGGACAGGACCAAGAGAAGCAGCACACTCCATTCGCCAAATTGTATCCAGCGCTTTTCCATTGGAGTGCAGTATAGGCAGCGAACGGACGGAAAGGTAGAGGACGTGACAATGAGCGTTGCTTTGCTATCATTCTCCCGCCTCGTGCCGACGTGGCGGAATTGGTAGACGCGCACGCTTCAGGAGCGTGTAAGAGCAATCTTGTGAGAGTTCAAGTCTCTCCGTCGGCACCATTCGACTCGTATGACTGTCATGGGCTCACCCGTCGTGATGCGTGTACCTATTGTCACACGGCTTCAAGGTTGTAGTGTTCTTCTACTGCCATGGAGGAGGTTCCAGATACAGAGCAGCGTACTCTCTCCACATATCATTTGCATTTCTGTCGCTTGACTCAAAAAATTATCACTCTAGAATACCGACTGCTAACATCAGCATTTACTCCTTCATTTCTTTCCCCGTTTCCCTTATGGCAACCGCTGCACATGTTCCTTCTCTCTCAGTCGTCATACAGCCGCTCGGTGACCGCGTCGTGGTGCTCCCTCTGGAGGCCGAGCAAGTCACCGCATCCGGCATCGTCATTCCCGATACCGCCAAAGGTGAGAAGCCTCAGGAAGGCATCATTATCGCCCTTGGTAAGGGCGGCATCGGCAAGGACGGAGACGATCCTGGCAAGCACCTGAAGGTCGGTGACAAGGTGCTGTTCGGTAAGTACGCAGGTGATGAAGTGAAGCTGAAGACGAAGGACGGCAAGGACGTCGAAGTGAAGATTCTGCATCTGGAATCCGTGCTCGGCATCGTCAAATAGCATTGATGTTTTTATTCATGGGTCGAAGACCCGCCCCTATTCTTTCCCTCATTCCTCTCTATGGCAAAGCAACTCATCTTCGGCGAAAACGCCCGTCAAATTGTTTTTAAAGGAGTATCCAAGTTAGCGGAAGCCGTCCGAGCCACCATGGGCCCCAAGGGTCGCAACGTTGTCGTCGAGCGAAAGTTCGGTGCCCCCATGGTCACCAAGGACGGCGTATCCGTCGCGAAAGAAGTCGAGCTGGATGATCCGTTTGAAAATCTTGGCGCACAACTCGTCAAGGAAGCGGCGACCAAGACCAACGATGCCGCGGGCGACGGTACCACGACGGCGACCGTTCTCGCGCACGCGATGATGGAGGAAGGCATGAAGCACTTAAGTTCCGGCAGCAATCCCATTCTGATCAAGCGAGGAATGGAGAAGGCGGTGACGGACGTATCCGTCTTCCTGGAGAAGATCAAGAAGGATGTGACAAAGAAGGATCAGTATGCTGCGGTTGCGACCATTTCCGCTCAGGACGGCGATATCGGAGAAATTATTGCCGATGTCATCGACGAGGTGGGCAAGGACGGCGTCGTCACCGTGGAGGCTGGTCAAACGCTCGGCATGGAGAAGGAATACGTGGAAGGCATGCAATTTGACAACGGCTACATCTCCGCGTACTTCGTCACGGATACCACGCGTATGGAAGCCGTATACGAAAAACCGTTCATCCTCATCACGGACAAGAAAATCAGTTCCATTCAAGAGTTGCTTCCCGTACTGGAGGCGGTCGCACAGCGCGGCAAGAAGGAGATCGTCATCATTGCGGAAAATATCGAAGGCGAGGCGCTTGCCACGCTCGTCGTGAACAAATTGCGCGGCACCTTCAGCGCGCTCGCAGTGAAGGCCCCTGCATTCGGCGACCGCCGCAAGGAAATACTCAAGGATATCGCTGCGCTCACGGGCGGCCGCGTCATCAGTGAGGAAGTGGGACTCAAATTGGAGAATGTCACGTTGGCAGATCTTGGTACGTCGCGCAGGGTCGTCGTTACCAAGGAGAATACGCTCATCGTTGGCGGCGACGGAGACAAGAAGGACATCGAGGCGCGCATCAACGAGATCAAGGGCCAGATGGAACACACCAAGTCCGATTTCGATCGTGAGAAACTGCAGGAACGACTTGCAAAGCTCACGGGAGGAGTCGCCGTCATCAAGGTGGGAGCTGCCACGGAAGTTGAGCAGAAGGAAAAGCAGCACCGCGTGGAAGACGCCCTTTCCGCCACGCGCGCTGCGGCTGAGGAAGGCATTGTCCCCGGAGGAGGCACCGCATTCATTCGCGCACTGTCATCCTTGGAGAAGCTGCACAAGGAGACGCAGGACGTGGACGAGAAGATCGGCATTGAAATCGTCATGAACGCTCTTTCTGCTCCCGCACGCAATATTGCGGAGAACGCGGGTGTTTCCGGCGAGGTCGTCGTTTCCAAAGTGAAGGATGGCAAGGATAATTTCGGATACAACGCACTGACCGGCGTCTACGGAGATCTGGTGACGGACATGGTCATCGATCCAAAGAAAGTCACACGCGCCGCACTGGAAAACGCGACGTCGGTCGCCGCGATGTTCCTCACTCTGGAAGTCGCGATCACCGATATTCCGAAGAAAGAGGAGACACCCGCAATGCCGGGTGGGATGGGAGGAGATTTCTGATCACGCAGTGCAAATCTGAAGAAGGCCCCGGCGTCGGGGCTTTTTCAGTACGAAATATCTTCGTGGCGAATGACAATCTCCTCGCCTCGTTTGATGTCGTGGCGCAGCAAATACTCCGCAAGGTAATCCTCTATCATTTCCGTTATGGTTCGGCGCATTTCACGGGCGCCGAATTCCATGCTGTACCCTCGATCCACCAGCGCGTGCACAAAGTCCTCTTCTATGCGAACGGTAATGCCTCTGCGCTTCAGAACGTCACTCACAATGTCACTGATCATCAATTCCGCCACGCGCCTGGCACCATCGTGCGTCAGTGGATAAAAAATCACGACATCATCAAAACGATTGAGAAACTCCGGTGAAAAAATCTTATCTCGCATGATGGTATCGAGGAGCGGAGTTTTCAATTGTTCCCGGTCCTCCACCGTATGCTCTTTCATGTAATCGCGGATGAAGAGCGCTCCGGCATTGGATGTCGCAATGATGATGGTGTTGCGAAAATCGGTCTTCATGCCGCGGCTGTCATGCAGAAATCCTTCATCTAGTATTTGGAGGAACAGGTTGAGCACGTGCGGGTGCGCTTTCTCAATCTCATCGAGGAGAATGAGCGAGAACGGTTTGTCATGGACTTTCTGAGCCAGAAATCCTTCACCATTCTCCGAAGAACCGACTATCCCGAATACGGAATCCGCGTGGCTGAATTCGTTCATATCCAATCGGATGATCGCATCGTCGGATCCGAAATACTCTTCCGCCAGCACTTTGGCCGTCTGTGTTTTGCCGACCCCCGTGGGACCCAGGAACAGGAATGTACCGATGGGGCGCTTACGCTCGCTCAGATCCAGCCTCGCTCTTTTCAGTGCGCCTGCAACCGCCTTCACCGCGGGATCCTGATCAATGATCTTCTCCCGCATCGCTTCTGCCAAATGCAGGAGACGCGTACGTTCGTCGCCTGACACTTTTTGCACGTTCACTCTTCCTTTTGCGGAAATGACGTCGCGAATGTGCTCCTCAGTCACGAAAGCGTGCCTCTGTTCTCGCGCCCGTACAATGGCGTCATCCATAACATCGACGGCTTTCCCGGGGAATCCTCCGCTCGACGCAAGGTAGCGTTTGGAAAGACTCACAATGGAGCGCAGTGCGCGATACGTCATGCGTATGCCGCCTCTTTTCTCTCCGGTGAAATATCGTGCCATCATAATGGCCATCGTCTCGTTTTCATCGGTATCCTCGACGGGAATTCGCTCGAATTGGCTGTCCAGCATCGGGTCGCTCTTGATGAGTGTGTGGTAGTCACGACTGTCGACGATGCCGATGACGCTGATATTTTTTGCTTCCAGACATTTCATGACGATCGCTTTTAGATTTGAGTTGTCCGTGCGAAGCAAAAGTGAAAGATCACGAATGGCCAAGATGAAGTGGCCGGAGGACTCTGCACGCGCGAGCGCATTGAGGAGGAACGTATCCGGATTGCCTACTCCCGATAGGAGCATTTCCGTATGCAGCAGAAGGACCCTTGTGTACGTTTGATGCATCGCACGCTCGCGAGCGCGCAACGCAATGGCAATGTTGCCGATGAGCGTTCGTTTGCCTGTTCCCACTTCTCCCGTCAGGAGAACATTTTTCTGCTTTCCACGTGCCAAGACGCGCAGCACCTGATCGATGATGTCACGGTGTGCGATGATGCTTGCCTCGCCGTAGACATGCTTCGTGGCGTTTACTTCCGATGTCAGTTGATCGAGCGCGTCGGTATAGCCCGTGACCCACGATCGGCCCATGGCGGAGTTTCGACTGATGGCCTCGGGAGTCCAGGCAGGTTCCGATGCGCGGAATCGGTGATGAAATCGTTCCCAAAATATGATTCCTTCCAGATCCTCTACGGATAGATCCGCACTTTGCATCAGTGCTTTGCAGCTTGCCACATGCTCGCAGTAGAGAAGCAGAACGATATTCGCGTCCACACGCGTCTCTTCCCATTCCGGAAGACGCTCGATTGCATACTGTAAAAATTGTGCAACATCTATGGATTCGCTCGATTCCTTCAGGCAGGAAGATAGAAATTCAGCCCAATTGATACCCATTTCCTCAAGGATGAATCTTCCGCGCGAAGTGGAAACGGCGGCCTCCAAAAGATCCGCCCCCCCAATACTCGTCTTCCGCCCGAAGTGTCTGAACATTTCCATCGAAAACATGGCGGCGGGATTTGTCAGCTCGGGGAGAGGAAGTGCGTCATTTTCCAATTCTTCACGCAGGTACATGTTGAGCACATGCAAGAACATGCCGAGGAGTATGAGAACGATGCACACGGGCTGCACACTCATTGCTTTCCATCCTAGTATGACGCTTCCCGCTGCCAGTGCGGCATAGAAGCAGTACGCGGGCCATCGAAAAAATATGTGACGCAAGCGCATGGCCGTATGCTGTCTGGTGCCGGTGATGCGCAAGGGAGTGAGCATCAAATGTAGAAAATTACTGCTATCACGCCTCCGATAAAAAGGAGCGGGAATATCACCCACAGGATGACGTACACGGTAAAACAGAATATGAGAATGAGCTGCAGAAGAAGACCAGCAATCATTGCGCACGTTCGTACGACCATCCCGATGACACGAGCAGTCATGTTCAATGTCCATGTTTCCAGTATCGCCGATACGTTCAGCCCCTTTGATGGGTAAGCGTCCTGAATACTCTTCCACGGTGCGACAAACGTCTTGATCAAGTAGATGATCGAGAACATGCCACCGAAGGCCGATGCGTACCGAGCGTACAATCGTACGATCCGAACCGGACGCACGATCCAGTACCATCGGAGAAACTGTGGGAGAAGGCCGGAGCGCGGTCGTGGGGCGGGAGGGGTAACGTCACTCATGTGTGATGAGTATATCTTCGAATGATAGCAGAAAACGAGTATACTTGCGAGCGTATGCAGAATGGGTTTATCGTCATCGAAGGGCCGGATGGCAGCGGAACTACCACGCATTCGTCGATTCTGGCGGAATCACTCCGCCGGAGGAATTTTTCCGTCGTCCTCACCCGCGAGCCATCGGAGAACCCGATCGGCCGATTGATTCGCACGTTATTGGCCGATTCGGACATTCCGTCCGATGCGCTGCAAATACTCTTTACGGCTGATCGCGCATGGCATGTGCGCAGTGAAATCGTTCCTGCACTCACGGATGGAAACATTGTCGTCTGCGAACAATACGTACTCTCTACGATGATTTTTGGCATGGCTGCGGGATTACCCGCATCGTGGCTCGCGGAGATGAACAGCCGATTTCCCGCTCCCGATGCGCAGGTGATTCTGCTTCCGCCATTTGAGGAATGCGTACGACGCTGGAGCAAGAGAGACCGACAAGAAATTTTGGAAGAGGAGACATTCCAGCGTCGCGTGTATGATCTATACCGGGAGTATGCCCATGATCACGACATTCCCGTCGTGGATACTCTTCAAAGCAAAGAGGAAGTATCGGCGGAGGTTTTTTCTCATATCGCACACGCGCTTCCCTCCCCTTCCCGTCTATGAGCGCGCGCATTCTTTCCGGCATCGAATTGGCAAAGCGGATGCTCGATGGCTTGCGTACTGAGGTGGCGCAGCTCAATCCGCAGCTTGTGATTGTGCAAGTCGGACACGATCCCGCGAGCGACAGTTACATTCGCAAAAAAATGGAGAGTTGCGATGCGGTCGGCATGCGCGTTCAATTGATGTCGCTTGAGGCGAATACGACAATGGAAGCGATGCAATCGTTGATTCATGATTTGAATGATGATGCGAATGTGAGCGGGTACATCATCCAATTGCCGCTCCCTCCTCATCTTGCTTCGGTGCAGCCGCTCCTGTTTCGCTCGATGGATCCGAAGAAAGATGTCGATGGTTTTACGGCATATAACATGGGGAAACTGCTTCTCTCGAAGGAATTTGAACACTTACCGCCTGCGACTCCCGCCGGCGTTCTTTCACTGCTGGATCAGTATGCGATTCCGGTGGAAGGCAAGCATGCAGTCGTTGTCGGCCACAGCAATATTGTCGGGAAGCCGCTCGCCGCCATGCTCCTCAATCGCAACGCGACGGTGAGCGTCTGCCACAAGTACACGCAAGATCTGGGCGCCATCACGAGGCAGGCTGACATTCTCTGCACGGCGGTCGGCAAACCCGGGCTCATTCGAGGCGATATGATCAAGCCCGGCGCGGTCGTCATCGATATCGGAATCGTGCGTACGGAGGATGGCATCGTCGGTGATTGTGTGTTTGATGAAGTCGCTGCAGTCGCCTCCGCCATCACGCCCGTACCGGGCGGAGTGGGGCCTATGACGGTTGCATGCCTGATTCGGAATACCGTGACGGCGAAGAAGAGACAACAATGACAAGTAAGTAGCTGAGCTATGCATTTTTACTCAAACTAAAAATATTGGGCTTTCTTATGAGAAAATATACAATATAGGGTATCTGGGGCAGTTCTATGCGTAGGCCAGTTCCCTATATCCCTAATTTGTCTCTTTGTGCAAATAATATATCTAGTATATTTCTTACATCGTTTGTTACATGATTGGTAGTGTCCTTCAGTGCATCACGTAAATCAAAAACATCCTGCATATTAAGCGAAACTGCAACAACAATGGGATGAATGGAATCTTCATCCTTATTAGGTTTTCGAATTCTAGGTACATTCCCCCGTATGACCCTCAGACTAGTTGCTATGATACTTTTCCTTGGAAAATTTCTATTCACAAGTAATTGAAACATATCAGCGACAGTCTGTAACCTATCCGGTAATGGAGGATCTTTATCCTCTGCTTCAACTAAAGTTGGATCTCCATCCACCACATTCATTTGTAGTGGAGGCTCATCTTCACCACTTGACAAATCATTAGAACCACATCCTGATGGCATAGTCATGGAGAGATGCTACCCTCTTCCTACCGATGCGCAAGAGCCTCTCATGCTTTTGCTTGATTTTCTCTCCATTCGCCTAATCTTGCAATAATTTCGCCGATATCCCCCTCCATAATTCCCGGTAAATTGTGGAAGTTTTCCTCCAACCGATGATCCGTCAGACGGTCCTGGGGAAAGTTGTAGGTGCGGATTTTGTCACTCCTCTCGCCGGAGCCGACTTGCCTGGAACGCAGCGCCGCTTCCGCACTCACTCGCTCTTCCTGTTGCCGGGCATAGAGCTTGGTCCGGAGGACCTCCATGGCGCGCATACGGTTCTGGCCTTGACTGCGCTCACTCTGGCAGGTTACGACGATGCCGGAGGGTATGTGGGTGATGCGTACGGCGGAATCGGTTTTATTCACGTGCTGTCCCCCCGCGCCACCCGCGCGAAACGTATCGATGCGCAGATCGTCATTGCGAATGGTGATGTCCCGTTGTTCAGCCTCCGGCAAAACTGCGACGCTTGCGACCGACGTATGCACTCGTCCCTTGCTCTCCGTCGCGGGGATGCGTTGCACGCGATGCACTCCGCCCTCGAAGCGAAGATGCCCGTACGCGCCGGCCCCGGCGATGCGCACGACGCCCTCTTTGATCCCGCCGAGATCGGAATCCGTCTTATCAATCAATTCGGTCCTCCATCCCTGCAATTCCGCATAGCGCACATACATGCGCAGCAGTTCCGACGCAAACAGCGCGGCCTCATCTCCGCCGGTTCCCGCACGCACCTCCAGGATCGCATTGCGATCGTCCATCGGATCATGCGTACGCAGGAGATCGTTGATGCGTTGTTCCAATGATTCCATCTGCTTTCGAGCTTCCTCGCTCTGCAGGCGGGCGACCTCCGCAAGTTCGGAATCAGACTGCGCGCTCTCGGCATCATGCAGTGATTTTTCCGCCAAACGATATGAGCGGATCAATTCCATCACGGGTTCCAGATCGGACAGTTGCTTTCCAAACAGCTTTATTTTCTCCGGATCGGACAAAACGGCAGGGTCATTGAACTGTTCCCTGACATATCGGTACTGAGCCTCCCGTTCATCGATCAAATCGGACATACGATCATCCTACCTCATTTCACCATGGTCGGCACAATCGGCTTTTGCTCTACGCCACCGTATCCGTCTGCCCTGCTCGCATCCAACGGAAAACACGTTCGTCCCTGTCCGTGGTTCCAAAACACATCAAACGGTTCATCTCGCAATGCGTTGAATGTCGCGCACAGTTCGTAGGTGGTCGCACCGGTGCGATTGTATTCGTACGGCTCTCCCGTTTGCGGATCCGTGACGTTCACGCGCTGCATCGTTGCCTGTTCTGCGATTTCCTGTAACGAAATCGGGAGAGGGCGTCGAAGATTCCCGTCCACGGGCACCTCCCAGGGGCGTCCTTCATAAACGATGTTCAAAACCGTCTGATGAATGATCCTCAAATCCTCCACCCGGCGCTCATCAAACTGTGCCTGTCTGCTGCGTAGTGGGGACCCGACCAACACAAATCCCCATGCGAGAGCCAGCAGGACGATTCCTGCGGAAATGCCGGTGAAGAGGCGATGCATGGACATACTCAGGATTGCTCAGCCGGAGCGTGACGGAGTGAGAGGAAGTAATAGGAAAAAATGAGTCCCGCAATCACAAGGACAACGATCACCTTCAGGAGGAAACGAATGGACAGCTCCCCTTGCAGGAGATTGAACAGCAGCGTGATTCCGTCGCCGATGAGAGCGAGCGCAGCCAGAAATAACGTAAGGTACGTCAGCCATCTTCGCACTGCGCTGAATGCCTTCTCGGGCGCATCGCTGATTTCTTTGAGAAGCCTCTTTGAGAGCAGGATGAGCATCGGATAGGTTACGATGACTGCGGCCATGGCAAAGCGAATGCCGACATTGTCGTTTGTTTGTGAAATTATTCCAAAAGCAGGGTCCGGGAACAAACGGTTGATGAACGTAAAGAAGAGCACGATCAAACTGATCGATGTCACATATAAGGCGACGAACGTGATCAGATGCAAAAATGCTTCGCGCGCCCCGCCTCGATCGGGAGGAACGGGCACCGACATTTCCAAACTTTCTGCAGTGAGAGCTTCTATGATGTCCCTTTCGCCCCATCCCGCATCCAAAAGGAGCATCCGAATGGTCGCATGATCCATCCCTTTGCTGCGAGCGTGTGCCACGAATGATGCGATGCGTTCCTTCACGACTGGGCATGCTACGCGCACTGACGCATGCTGTCCACCGCAAAGCGCGCATTTCACAATTACCCGCCATTCCAGTATCTTGCTACTTCATGAAAATACTCGTTGCCCTGTCCGGCGGAATCGATTCGTCCGTCGCAGCGTGCCTGCTGAAGGAGCAGGGTCATACGCTCATCGGCGTGCGTTTTGCGCTCTGGAGCGATCCGTTGGCGCCGGCGATGGCGCAGCTTCTCCCAAGCAAATGTTGCAATGCGCAGACCGCTTCACGGACGATCGCGGTGGCGAACATGCTTGGCATCCCTCTGCACGTCGTCAGTATGGAAGAGGTGTTCAAGCAAGGGGTCGTTGATCCGTTCCTCGATGCGTACCGCAGAGGTTTGACGCCCAATCCCTGCATCGGATGCAATAGGACGGTGAAGTTCAATGCGCTGATGCGACTCGCAGATGAATGGGAATGCGACAAGATCGCAACCGGGCACTATGCGCGGACGACGGATACGCTGGCGGAAGATGGAACGATTTGTACGTCGCTCCTTGAGGCTGTCGATGCAAACAAAGATCAAAGTTACTACTTGCACGGTCTTTCTCAGGCACAACTGCAACGCACGCTCTTTCCGTTAGGCACACTTTCCAAACAATACGTGTTCGAACTTGCGCGTCGTTTCGGCATCCCATTTGATGAACACTACCAAGAGAGTCAGGATCTCTGCTTTTTTCCGGAGCGAGACCCCAAGCCGTTTCTTATTCGCCATATTCCCGATGCGCTTTGTCCCGGTCCCATCGTTCGCACGGATGGAACGGTGGTCGGCATGCATGCTGGGTTGCCGCTCTACACCATCGGACAACGCCGGGGGCTTGGCATCGGCGGTCTCTCGATTCCGCTGGAAGTGGTGTCCAAACGCGTGGAGAGCAATGAGCTGATCGTCGATGATCGTGCTTTACACACGACGACCAGGGTATCGGTTCGTGAGTTGCATTGGATTTCTTGGGTGCCTCAGGAACATGTCGTCACTCCTTTTGAGTGTCGCACACGGTCTCATTCACCGCGCTACTTAGGGTCACTCAAACGTGATGGAGAACATGGGATGTTTACGTTTGATGCTCCCATTTCGCTCCAGACGCCGGGTCAATCGCTGGTGCTGTACCGCGGGGAGGAAGTGATGGGCGGTGGGGTGATGGAATAGGGAGTTGATGAATCCTCTTGGCTTCCCGAGTATATCCTCCTTTTGCATTTCCCGTTTTGCATTTGTATGCTTCACCCCTTCGACGTGCGTGAATACCATTATTCTGTTATACTATCCCGATACAGGAGCATTCGCACCCTCACCGCGCACTCGTTGATTCCCAGGGGAACATCGTTCTGCCCGAGCCGATGCCTGCGCCTATTGTGGAAGAGATCATGAGCAATCAGGAAACGATGCAGGACGATGTGCGTGACGAGTTGTCGGAAGAAACTGAGAATCAAAATCAACCGTCATGCGATGTGCCGGCGGATGATCCGTGGCTGGCGAATGCATACGTGACGATTCCTTCTACGCAGCAAGCGGAAGTACGGAAGCGCATGACCTCTCTCTTGTCCGATATGCTGTCAACCATGATGGATGAAGGCGTGCGACAGTATGCATCCGGCATCCGAGACGGCATCGATGCGGGGCGTGAAACGGTACGCGCATCGGGACATATGTTTGCCAGACTTCGGAGATTCCTCTCCCAGCCGGTCTGGATCCCCGGACGAAACAAGAAACCGAAACAGTACAGTCGCGGGACGCTCTTTCTCATTGATACGGCACGATTTGGCACTACGTTCGCCGTACTGTTTTTCGTACTATTTTCCGCATTGAATTACCAAAGTTTTTGGGCGATCGCGGAGTCGTACATCGAACCACTCGCTTCCATCACCGCGCCGGAACAGGAAGATTCCGTTGTCATTCAACAGGAACTAACCGAGAAGCTGAGTAAAGTACCTTCGCTGCATGTTGCCGGGAATTCGTATGCCATTCTGGATGTTTTGCCCTCTGTGGGCCCACCCGAGAATCGCATCGTCATCCCGTCTCTGGATTTGAACGTACCCATCGTCATTCCTCCGCGTACCGCGCTGCTTGCGGAGAACTGGAAGCAGTTGGAGGAGGACATTCAGCGCTCTCTGCAGGATGGAGTGGTGCACTATCCCGGTACCGCTCAGCCGGGTCAACCGGGAAATTTTTTCATTACGGGGCACAGTTCCTATTTCCCTTGGGCGCCCGGTAAATACAAATCCGTTTTCGCCAGACTGAGCGATTTGCATGTCGGTGACGAGTACTGGATTTTTTACGGCGGCGATCGCTTTCGCTACCGCATTCGCGAAAAAAAGGAAATTCGCCCGAGTGATGTGAGCGTGCTCGATCAACCGGTCAGCAAGCGCATCGCCACTCTCATGACCTGTACGCCGGTCGGCACGACGTTGCGACGCCTCATTATTGTCGCGCAGGAAGTGGACCCCGTCACGGGTGAAGACATGGAGATCGGCGAACATCAGACCCTCGACACGACGCCAAAGTTACGCATGGACCTGCTGCCCATTTGAGTGATGACATTTGCGAATGCGAATGAGGATGAATGATTCTTGTGGTTTACTACAAGGTAGTCGAATGGTTTACCATGAGCGAGTCCGCCCTAGGCGGACGAGTCGAATGGTGCCGCCGCCCGGACTTGAACCGGGACGCCCTGTTACGGACAAGGGATTTTAAGTCCCTCGTGTCTACCGTTCCACCACGGCGGCAGTGAACGTACTGTGTTCAGTATACACACATACGCTCCGTGCACCCATATTTCCCAGGCTCTGCGTTTTCTGTATCCTGTTCTCATGATCAAGATGCACTGCTTTCTTCAATGCCTTTGGCACGAGTGGCAACGTGATGACGTACCGCGTCATGCTGCCGCCATTGCGTACTACTCCATTTTTACGCTGCCCGCGCTCGCCATCGTCGTCATCACCGTCGCAGGATGGGTCGTGGATGAACGCACCATCACGCAGGAATTGCTGAACCGAGTCGCCCTGTATGCGGGGCGAGATATCGCGGATATGTTGCTGAATGCAAAACAGAATCTGCAGATGCAATCGTCCCATTCGGTTCTCTCCGCCGCAGGTGCCGTTTTTCTGCTCCTCTCCTCACTCAATGTGATTCGCCATGTGCGTATGGCGCTCAATGGAATTTTGAAGAGTAGAGATGATTTTCGAGGATGGAAACACAACGTGGCGGGCTATGTGCTGTCCGTCATCTTGCTGCTGCTTCTGGTCGTTTTGCTTCTCGCTTCCGTTACGCTCGATGCCACGCTGGAGTTTTTGGAAGGGCACATCGCATCATTCATCGATCTGCCGCTCACGGCCATCGGAGTGACCGGAACCGTCGTCACTTTCATCATTCTCTCTCTCCTCCTCACACTTCTTTACCGACTGTTGCCCAACGTTCGTTTTCCCGTGATGACCATCGTACGCAGTGCTCTGATGACTGCGGCGTTGATGATGCTCAGTGCCTGGCTCTTCACCACAATCGTGACCTATCTCCCGATAGGACGTGCCTACGGAGTGGCTGCGACACTCGTGGTTCTTTTGCTCTGGATCAATGTCATGTCGATGATTTTTCTGTTTGGTGCGGAAGTGCTTGATTGCATCGCATCCAGCAATACGCACAAGAATCCTTCGATGGTTGATCGCTAACATGAAAAAACGGATGTGTGAGGTAACCAGTTGTTGCCTCATTTATGGATTTGTGCTATAATACTAATAAATCTTGTCACACACCCACTCCCCCTCCACGCCCGGTCTTTGCCTCGCTGGCAGCGACTTTTCCAAAGTCGTACCTTTGCCACGCTTCGGGAGAATCAAGACGTTCGCTTCGGTGTGGCGCTGGGGCTCATCGGGCAGCTCCTCGTCGTTCTGCCGCTCCTCGCGGAGACTTCGCTGTTATCCTCAAACAAATGGAGGATAAATTCGTGTGAATGAGACAAATGCGCAAATAATGTATGAGACAAACATCTATCCAAAACTGGCCTCTCACTCGATTCTTCTTCCATGAAACACTGAAGGAGAAGTCAGCGGGCGGCATCGCACTCGGCGTCAGTATTGTCTCCGGTTCTACGTTCAATGCATTTGCAAAGTCATTGAGTACGACTCTCTCACCCCTGTCTCTCCTGTTCGTAAGCGAATTACTCAGTATTTTTTTCATCTTCTTTTCCTTCGGTCTGCTCCCGATCATGCGCGGCATCGGACGATTGCATCACCGACAGTGGCTGTGGCTTGCGGTATTGGCTTTATGCAGCGGCATTGCGGGTCCCCTTCTCCTCTTCACGGGTATCACCTATACGAGTGCGATCAATGTCGGATTCTTTGGGAAGATGCAAATCATTTTCATGTTGATTCTGTCTCGAATCGTTCTGAAAGAATCGATGACGGCGGCTCATCGATGGGCCATGGCGTGCGTCATTTCCGGCATTGCCATCATCATGCTCAAAGGGTTTACGCAAGGCATACGGATGCAATGGGGAGATATCCTCATTATCGCCAGCACATTCAGCTACGCGCTGGGCGCCATTGTCTTTCGGGCAAAACTGCATAAGCTGGACTCACATCTCGTTCTTTTCTTCCGATCATCCATTGCCGTCCTCACATTCTTCGGAGTCTCCCCTTTTCTCTTCCATCCGTTCATCATGGAAGTGAGAGAAATCCCTCTTTCCCTTTTGCCTTCTCTGCTGGGATTTGCATTTTTCGCCCGTTTCCTCAACAGCGTCACGCACTACGTCGCGCTCGATCGACTGAATGTGAGCACCGTTTCGCTCGTCGGCGGCTTGGATATCATCGGCGCCACGTTCTTCGCATGGGTGTATCTCGGTGAATCCGTTTCGTGGTATCACTATGCTGGCGGAGCGTTCGTCATTCTCGGGACGATTCTCCTCAATGTCATTGGAACGCTCCCCGACGAGAAGCAATTGGAAGAACATTTGAAGCAAAACACATTGGCGTCGATTCAGTCGTAATGTGCACCATACATGGTGAAAATGGTGTCGATGGCAAGGAATTTAATCTCCATACTCCTCCAAACCTCTTACGACCATTTTGGCGAATTCCGCGCGCGTGACGGCATCGAAAGGACCGAAGCGATGGAGTGCATTCCCCTGCGCGTCCCGGTAACCGCTGACGATGCCGTTCTTCTGCGCCTGGGCGATGGCATCGGCAAAGGGAGTCGACGGGCGCACATCGACAAATGACGTTTCGACCGCATCGGCGGGTTTCACGCCCAGCGCCTGGAGGAGCGTTCCCACCACCTCGGCGCGGGTCGCCGGACGTTCCACATCGAGCGACCCGTCCATAAACAGCGTCCATTTCCCACTCTCCGCGCAGGAAACATAGGGTGCGGACCAGTGCCCGAAAGCGGAACGATTATTCGGACTATCCGAGCAGATATCGATGTCCGCAGACCGCACCAACACCTTGGCCAGCTGTCCGATCGTCACAAAATCCCCCACACCGAAGAATCCTGTCAAACGCCCCGCATCGTCTCGGTAGCCCGACACGAGCGAGCGTTCCGCAATACTTTGGATATACGGCGCGAACCACGCATCGAGCGGGACATCCTGCAATTGCACGGATTCGCCTTCGACGAGAATGCTCAGAACGGTCGGACGAGACGATACAAATGCAGAGGAAACTGCCTCGGATGACGCAGCTCCTTCCTTGACCGGTGGGAACAGATCCTTCGCCATGTGGAATGCCTCGTCTTGCCCCTCCGCCCGCATATCACCATCTAAAATCATTTCCTCCCGTTCCCATACATTCACGTCATCCCGCAGCGCATCCCATGGAGCGGACGGTACCGCGGAAGCAGACGACAGAAAGACCAGGGAGGACGCGAAAGTGAGGAGCATGCGGCGAGTATAGAAGAACCTTGGTTGCCTCCCAAGCCCGCTTTGGGTAGTCTGCCGCAAACATGACGGAGCCCACGTACACCCCGGCCACACGCGCCGCCGCAGAGCGCAGCGAGGTCGCTCATTCCGTTTCCTCCGATATATCGACCATTTTGCTCCTCGGATCCGGCGCGCTGAAGATCGGCGAAGCCGGTGAATTCGATTACTCCGGCAGCCAGGCGATCAAAGCATTCAAGGAGGAAGGAAAACGCGTCGTCCTCATCAACCCGAATATTGCGACAAACCAAACGAGTTGGGGGCTGGCGGAAAGAGTATACTTTCTGCCCGTGACGCCACAGTTCGTCTCACGGGTGATCGAAGCGGAGAAACCCGACGCGATTTCCGTAAGCTTCGGCGGACAGACAGCTCTCAACTGCGGCATGAAGCTCGCCGAATCCGGGGTATTGCAAAAGTTCAAGGTTCGCGTTCTCGGTACCCCAATCGAGAGCGTGCGATTGACGGAGGACCGCGCGGCATTCAACGAGGAATTGCGTTCCATCGATATCAAAGTTCCTCGCTCCCTCGCCGTGAAGAACGTGGAAGACGGCGTACGGGCGGCCGCAACGATTCATTACCCCGTGATCGTACGCGGATCATTTGCGCTCGGAGGCAAAGGAAGCGGTCATGCCGGCACGGAAACGGAATTGCGTGAACTGCTCTCGGTCGCGTTTGTGGAATCTTCCCTGGTATTGGTGGAGGAAGATTTGACGGGGTGGAAGGAAATCGAGTACGAGGTGGTGCGTGACGGAGCGGACAATTGCATCACGGTCTGCAACATGGAAAATGTCGATCCGCTGGGCATCCACACCGGAGAATCCATCGTCGTCGCTCCCAGCCAAACGCTCGACAACGCCGAGTATCACATGCTCCGCACGATCGCATTGAAAGTCATCCGACAATTTGGAATCGTCGGAGAATGCAACATCCAGTACGCGCTCGATCCCCTCTCGCGCGATTACCGCGTCATTGAGGTGAACGCACGCCTCAGCCGCAGTTCCGCGCTTGCATCCAAAGCCACGGGTTACCCTCTGGCATTCGTTGCAGCCAAGCTTGCTCTGGGATACACATTGCCGCAGTTACGCAACACCATTACGCAGGTGACATCGGCGGACTTTGAGCCGTCGCTCGATTACATAGCGGTGAAAGTCCCCCGTTGGGATTTGCAGAAATTTTGTCATGTCTCCGATCAGGTCACGAGCGAAATGAAATCCGTGGGCGAGGTGATGGCGCTGGGACGAACATTTGAGGAAGCGCTCCAGAAGGCGTTCCGCATGCTTAATATCGGTGCGAACGGACTGTTCCCGGTTCCCTTCACATTTGAGAATCTCACGCGAGAAGTCAAACGTCCCGCTCCGCGCCGCCTCTTCGCCATTGCGCGCGCGCTGCAGGAGGAGTGGACGGTGGACGAGATCGCTCTGGCTACGGGCATCGATCGATGGTTTTTACAGCGCATCAAACGGTGTGCGGATCTTGCGACGCGCTTGTTCCAATCGGGAACGGATGCACCCGATGCGGATGTTCTTCGTTCGCTGAAACTTGCGGGTTTTTCCGATGCATCCATCGCGAATATCACAGGACAAAAAGAGGAAGAGATTCGGGATCTGCGCCAGCGTCACGGGATCACTCCCGTTGTGCGACAGATCGACACGCTGGCGGGAGAATTTCCTGCAAAGACGAACTATCTGTACATGACCTACCACGGAACGAAGCACGAGGTTCAATTGTCATTGAACGACGAACCTCAACGAGTGATCGTGCTCGGAGGCGGTCCGTATGCCATCGGCTCATCGGTGGAATTTGATTGGTGCTGCGTACAAGCGGCGCATGAATTGCAACGGCAGGGATTTCGCGTCGTGATGATCAACAGCAACCCCGAAACTGTCAGCACTGATTACGACGAATGCGATTTGCTTTTCTTCGATGAACTGAGCGAGGAACGAGTGCGCGATATTCATGAAGTGGTCGCGTCTTCGGGAATCGTCGTTTCGATGGGGGGACAGATTCCCAATAATCTTGCACCGAAGCTCGCTGCCAAAAACATTGCAATCGTCGGCACCAATCCGTCGGACATCGATCGCGCGGAGGATCGACACAAATTTGGCAGCATGCTGGATACTCTCCGAGTCGACCAGCCGGAGTGGAAGGAATTTTCCGATCTGGATGCCGCCGCTCAATTTGCACAGACCGTCGGTTATCCCGTCATCGTGCGTCCGAGCTACGTACTCTCCGGCGCCGCGATGGCTGTCGTGCATACCAAAGACGAATTGGCTTCTTTCCTGCATCAGGCGGCGAATGTGGGATCGGATGCGCCCATCGTGCTCTCGAAATTTGAAGTCGGTGCCAAGGAAATCGAAGTGGACGGAGTGGCGCAAAACGGCGATTTGCTTATCTATGCCATCTCCGAACACATCGAGAATGCCGGCGTCCATTCGGGCGATGCGACGCTCGTTCTCCCGCCGCAGCGCGTCACCATGGAAACGCTGCGCAAACTCAAGGTCATCGCCAAGCAGATAGTCCGCGGGCTCAATATTTCCGGTCCTTTCAATATTCAATTTCTCGCGAAGGAAAACAAACTGAAAGTCATCGAATGCAATTTGCGTGCCAGCCGCAGTTTTCCTTTTGCAAGCAAAGTGACGGGATACAATTTCGCCGTGCTTGCCACGCAAGCGCTCCTGGGACGCGCGCCGATAAACAAAAACTACCGGACACTCGATCTCGATCATGTGGGAGTGAAGGCCGCGCAATTCAGCTTCTCAAGACTTAAAGGGGCCGATCCGCGCCTGGGAGTGGAAATGGTGAGCACGGGAGAGGTCGCCTGCTTCGGGAATACCGCGGAAGAGGCATTGCTCATTTCATTGCTTGCCGTCGGTTTTTCGCTCCCTCGGAAAAATATTCTTCTCTCCATCGGCCGTCTGGAGGACAAAGTTGATCTTTTCTCAACGATCCGCATTCTCACGCAACGGGGTTTTCACCTGTATGCGACGACCAACACGCACGCATTCCTCCAATCACGCTCCATCAACTCCATTGCGCTGGCCAAAGTATCTGAGCCTCGCAGCCCCAACATCAAGGAGTATCTGCAGGACAATCGCATCGATTTGGTGCTCAACATACCCATGCACGACAGCCGACAGGAGCAAACGGACGGCTACTTTATCCGGCGCATTGCGACCGACCGCGGCATCCCGCTCATTACCAATGTGCAATTATTCAAACGCATCGTTGAGGCGATGGAAACCCCGATTGAATCCCTTTCCTGCCTTCCCTGGCCGGATGTACTGCAGGGGGGTACGTAGTATTCACCCGTCTACGCACCGTGGAAAAGGTTTGCCAGACGGGAATCCGGTCGATATACTGCCGATCCATTATGATTACCGACGACGATTTCACCACCGGCGATGAACTCATATCTTCCGCGGCAGCGGGATCGGGAGGTTCCCATGCGTACGATGATGGTGAACAAACCCTGGTAACCAAAGACGGTCTTGCGCGCTTGAAAGACGAACTGGATCATTTAAAGTCGGTTCGTCGCAAGGAAGTTGCTCAGCGATTGAAGGAGGCCATATCGTACGGCGATCTCTCGGAGAACTCGGAGTACGAGGAGGCAAAGAATGAGCAGGCGTTCGTGGAGGGCCGTATCATCGAGCTCGAACGGAAGATCAAGAGTGCCAAAATCATTTCTGAGAAGGACGGCGGGACGAAGGTCAAGGAGGCGAACATCGGCTCGCGTGTCACCGTACGCAACTTGACGGACGGCGATGAAGACGAGGTCGTGTATACCATCGTGGGAGCAACGGAGGCAGATCCGTTCGCGCATCGCATCAGCAACGAATCACCCATCGGTCGCGCGCTTCTTTCCCGCACCAAAGGAGACAAGATCAGCGTGCAGACGCCGTCGGGCATGCAGGAGTTTGCAGTCATCAAAGTGGCGTAATCGCCTGCTTTACCGGCGGACGATCTTCACGTACTCTTTTCGTATGTCCGATGATCCTATGCAACCGGTGCTGAAAGTCCCGCCCGAGGTGGCCCAGCAATTTCCCGACATCATCGAATTCATACGAACGTCGGAGAGCATGAATGATGAGGAACGGCAGTACTGGGTGGATATTCTGCCCGTGATGACCCCGGAGCAACGGGAGCAACTGCGAAATATTTTGAAGAATGAACGCGAACAACTCGCGGCCATCGACGCGAAGTACGCAAAGGAAATTGAGAATGTCGGCGATGGCGCTGCGCTTCGAAAAATGGAAAAAGAACGGAAGAGCAAGCAGAAGGAACTTTCAGCGAAAGAGGCATCCGTTCGCGCGGAAGAGGAGAAGGAGGCGGAAGATATTCTCACTCAACTGGATTGATTACGGCATGCGGAGGAGGAACGAATCGATGAGCGCCGGCATTTCAACCGATTCCGATTTCACACGCACTTCCTCCGTGGCTGCCCAACGCAACACTGCGAGTAAATCAGATTCGCTCGTACGCCTGCAGTAGCCGAGCATCGTACGAAGCACATACGGATTCATGCCGAGGACGGATGCCAGGTCGGATGCTTTGACGCCCGCATGCAGTGCGGAGGAGACGGATACGATGTTCTTCAAAAGCGAAAGCAGCATAGACCAGAGACCGTACGGGTCGGCGCCGCATGAGAGCATCCGTTGCGCGTACAGAATCGCCTCTCCGCGCTTGCCCCCGTACAAAAAATCCGAAATATTCCATATGATGCCTTCATCGGTCGGCATGCAAAACTGTTCAACCATCTCCTTTGTGATGGACTTCTCCCCGGCCACCAACCGCAATTTTTCGAGTTCCCCCGCAATCATCCCCTGATCCGTTCCGTTCCATTCTATGAGCAGATCACGAGCATTCGCATGAATGCTCCCTCCCTGCTCACGAGCGTATCCGTCGACCCATCCGGCAATGGCCCCAGGCTTCAGTATGGCAAATGCTTTGATATTTTCCTTGGCGATCACTAGCAGCTCCTTAATACCGGGATTGCGCTTATCGGGTTTTGGGTCGACGAATAGCACGATCACTCCAGGATGTATGCTTCCGTCAAGCACCCTCGCTTCTTCCTTTGAGCAGCGCACCATGCCTTCCACGATCACCAGACGTTTTTCCGCAAGGAACGGTGCTGCGGACACATCATCCCGGAGAGAGCGGACGGTACATTCCGATGCCTGCAGTCTGAGAAGATTCTCCATGCCGACCTTTCGCTCAAATTCCCGAATCCAGCGCAATTTTTCCATGAGAAGCAAATATGCATTCTCGCCGGTCAGAATATGCACATTGGACACGCCGGAAGTATAGCGCAGTAAGATATTGTTGATTGAATATGAGACAATCGCGCAATTACTTGTCAACATACCATGAATTGATTGTATCCGTACAATCGGCTATAGTAATTGGAATGCCCAAACACACAACCACCCGTCTGCGCGCGCGATACGCTTCGGCCAAAATGCACATTGTTGCACTGAGCATCATATCCATCTTGTCATCTTTTTCCCTGGGAATCAGGACAGCCGGCGAAGTGGAGACCGTCGCCAATATTTCCGCGTTGGAGCTTTCTCGCACGGGCGACATCAACGGCGACGGAACCATGGATGCGCGCGATGCCATCGTCATTCTGGAACAGCTCCAGAGCGCTGCAGAACCGACGATCGAACAGTTGCTCGCCGATCCTGATCAAAACGGAATCTTTACCATCGAAGACGCACTGCACATTCTTCGTGAAATCGCTCCCCGCTCCTGATCGCCCCATGAACCAGACTCACGCAATGCGCCGGCCCATGCTTCTCGTATCCATTCTCATTCCAAGCATCATTCTGCTGATGCCTGCCATTGCCCGTGCGCAGGAAGAATCGGTGCCACGACTGGAGTTTCGTCCCCACTGCGAGGAGGAAACGGCATGCAACACGTTTGACATCCGCGATCCTCTGAGCGTTCAGACTTCCCCGTTCAAAGCGGGTGATACCATCGATATCGATCTCATGCTTCAAAATCCCGGTGTCGTTCCCGTCTCCAGATTTCGCGTTTGGATCGCTTACGATCCTTTGATCTTCGAGGGAAAAGAAGCGACGCTCAGCGATCATTTTCCCACGCCGACGCCCGGCGAAACGGGATTTGAAAGCGATGAAGGATTTTTGAAGCTCAGTGGTACCGCACTGACCCCGGTTTCGGCAAGCGGCATCGTTCTTGCGCGCATTACCATGAGTCTTCGTGCGACGCAAAACGTCGGTTCGCCTCTCACATTCTTTGACGACCCCGAAACTCCCGAGCCGGAAACGGGAGTGTTTTCAACTGAAGGGGGTGCGGAACGAAACATTCTTACATCTGCGCCGGGATATCTCTACGTTCAGCTGACTCCGGCAAATGAATTGGATGCAATCTCTTCCTCTTCCGCCGCATCCTCAAATCATTCCGACACATCCATTGCATCTTCTCTTTCCTCCGATGCGTTTGACGTATCTTCCTCACCCGCCAGTGCCGAATCTTCTTCACTCCCTTCTGCATCCGAACCTTCAACCGTGTTTGCCATGCTGCAGGTACAGGGTCTGCGCGTGACCACCGAAGGAAGCACCGCTTACCTTGCGTGGGACGCGTTACCGTCACCGGAGCTGATCGGGTATCACCTGTACTACGGCACCGTCAGCGGCCAGTACATTCAACGTCATGCGATCGATAAAGGGGAGCAATCCGTCGCCATACGTTCGCTTCCCATAGACACCACCTACTACTTTGCCATTCGTGGAGTCAATGCGCAGGAACAGGAAACTGATTTCAGCCGTGAGGTCGGAATCAGTATCGGTAATCCCCGCACATCCACCGCGCCATTCGTGGCGAATTCCCTTCCTACGCCTACACCCGATACCAATGGGACCCTCGCGGGAGACACGGGTATTCCATCCAATCTCGTTCTCTTCCTGGTTCTTTCCGCTCTTATCGGTACATTCATCGCCTTTCGGAGGCAGTTGAACCTTGGCCATTCCTCCATGCAGCCGTGAGCACTCCTCTTTCTCCCATCTGGCATGAAATGGAGGAAGGAGAAGTGGTCATTCCGATTCGCGATGGGTCCCGGCGCAACGGCACGACAGCGCCATCTTCTCTGATGCCCGCTCGTCGCATGCCCGCTGCGATCATCGGTATTCTGCTTATGGCTGCACTCGGCATGACCGTTACACATGGGTGGACCGCCCTCATGGGACAAGCAGCATCGGAAGAGCAGGTGCAAGTGCTCATCACGGAAGAAGGTGTCAACCCGGCATCCGTCACCGTGACGGCCGGACAGAACGTACTTTTTAAAAATGATTCATCCATCCCTCAACTCCTGCGATTTGAAACATTGATGGATGACACCGGCAACCCGGTCGAAACATCCCCCATTTTCCCGCTCAGCGAGGCACGTATTGTCATTCCCGCCGGTATCCCGCCGGGAGAGTATCCATATTTTTCTTCCACATCGAAGTTGGTTTCGGGCAGTATCGTGGTCGTTGCTCCGGGTAGCTCCGTCCCATCATTCGAAACCGTGGCATCCGCAAGCGCGGCATCTTCGATGCAACCGGTTGTTTCCTCTTGGGAAACGGCTTCTTCCGTGGCCTCTTCGATTCAGCCGTCGATGTCATCCGTCGACATCGTGCAACCGATTGTGCCACCCGTTGCCATCCCGACAAACCCTTACGTGATCGGCTCCGACTCGAATCAAATTACCGTCGTTCCACCCGTCGCAGACGTCACTGCCGACATTACGGAGCATACGCCCCTTGCAAATACGGAATCCGGAATCGCCGCTTGGACAACCGTCCTGATATTCGCTGCGTCCATGATGTTCGTCCTGCGCAAGGCAAGAACGTAGAGTACGTTTCTCCTGCTGCTATACTGCCCGCATGTCGCAATGGACTATTTTTGAATTGTGCAGAAATACATTTTGTCATCCGGACTCTGCGCGAGGCACGCCGGAGCCGCATGGGCGCAGTTTTTTGTGGAAACTGTATGGATATACATTTCTGATGCAATTTATCTTCATCTACCCGGTGTATCCGCTGCTTTTCCAGTCGAAAGGAATGAGTGCTCTCCAAATTGGAACGCTCTTCGCGATCTGGTCCTCCACCACAATTGCACTGGAAGTTCCGACCGGCATGCTTGCGGACAAATTTTCTCGTCGGACGATTTTGGCCCTCGCGCCTCTTATAAAATCACTGGCATTCACACTCTGGCTCTTCAGTGATTCCTTCGTGGAATTTGCAGCGGGTTTTGTGTTATGGGGACTTGCATCCTCGCTGACCAGCGGCACGTTCGAGGCATTCGTCTATGACGAATTGAAGGAAATGAAGCAAGAGAAGCTTTTTGAAAAAATCAGCGGTCATGCCCGCGGATTTCACTTTGCCGGCATGACACTCGGTGTTCTCTTCGGAGGTTTCGCAACGGAATTCGGGTTTTCGTACGCACTCATTCCCAGCATATGCGTACCGATCATCGCAACATTTCTGATTCTTGCCGTTCGTCCGGCACCGCGTACGCGCACGACGGAGGAGGCACGTTACTGGAATATATTGCTCGATGCTCTGCGGGAGACGCGAAGGAATCCCCTGCTTCTCGAACTCATTCTTTTCATTTCCGTCGCATTCGGAGCTTCCGGAGCATCCGATGAATTCTGGAGCCTATGGTTGGAGGAAATTCATTTTTCCTTCGCGATGATCGGCGTCGTCCTGGCATTCGGCAATGCCATTTCTTCTTTTGCGAGTTTTCTTGCGCACCGCTTGCCGCTTCCCGGGAAACGTCTGCATGCATTTTTGCTTTTGGGCGGATTATTGGTTTTGCTCCTGGCGCAGATCAATACGCAGCCCGCCGTGCTTCTGGTCATCCCGCTCATTTTCATCATCGAAGCCGCCAAGGTGAAATACGAAGCTAGACTGCAGCATGCGATCTCCTCACGTCAACGCGCGACGGTTTCCTCCATCAATATGCTCCTGCTGGAAATCGTGGCACTCGTCTTCTACTTCGGCATGGGTATGCTCGCAGACACTCTGGGGTACGTGGCGTTCCTTTGGCTCTTAAGCGGCGCACTGATAGTCGTGTCGGTGGCGGCGCTCCTGTGGACGGAGAGAAAACCATCAATGGAGTAAGCTGCGGACTGCGCGGCGAGCGGAAGCAATCCGATGGCTCAATCTCATCCTTGCATTATATATTTCTCCTTCCGCATCCGACAATTCTTCTTCATATTCACAGTAAGCAGATACAATGCGTAGTCCATCATAGGGAGAAAATGTTTCCAATTCTTCAATTTCCAAACCAAATTGAGCGCGAAAAAGATCAAATGCTTCTTCCAAATAGCTGAGATTATTCATTTGCAAATAGTAGCATACGTCAACTCAAACACAGCGAACGGATTCCATATGAACAGTCAATTACATCGGACGAAGAATGGTGGGCCGGGAGGGACCCTTCGTCTCTGCGTTCCTCAGGGCAGGCTCGAACCCAGCCACAGTTGTCTTTTCTTTTCACGTCTCCATCCTTTAATCTCCTTCTCGCGCGCTCTCGCAATGGCACGATTCTGGCATTCTTCGGACCAGAGCATGCGTACAGGCGGATATTTCTTCGTATGAGAACAAGCACATCCCATTTTGTGCTCCTGCAGTCTCCTGCATAAGTTATTGGTATGCCCTACATAATAGGATCCATTATCCAGTTCGAGGATATACACATGGAACATACGGCTTGCCATGAGTGAAAGCAGACAAATGGCTTGCCATGAGGCGCTCGAGCAAAGCGAGAGCGCCGAATGGTGGGCCGGGAGGGACTCGAACCCCCGGAGCCGTGAGGCACCGCGTCTACAGCGCGGCGGAATTGCCACTATCCGACCGACCCACAGTGTTTCAAGAAAAGAACAACGCCGCGCGATTGTAGAAGCTTTTGGCTTTCTGTTCAATATCCCCTGTTTCACCGCATCCACCAACGCTTCACCCATGGGAGCGACAGAGTTGACAGGAAATAGCCGCCCGTTGGCACCAATGCGTTGAGAAGTGGCATGGAACCGTCAATCGACCACAGAAACAACGTCGCAGTGCCGTACGTCACCGCTGCGATGAACAATCGCCGTGTCAGGCTCCTCTCCCATGCTTTGTCCGTCTCCACGCGAAGGTTGCGCGCCTTGATCGCCTGCAGTTCAGCTTGGACATCAAACATAGTGGGAGCATACGATGAACTCACAGCCCTCTCAAGATCACAAACAGATGACCTGAGCTATTCCATGAGTAATGCCAAAGCCGAGAGTATAAAGGTAATGTTGAGAATCCAGAAAAATACATCGTTGCGTATTTGACGTATGAACAGGCGCCCTAAATATGTTCCAACAATGGAAATAAGAAGAAATGGCCATGATTGAAGCAAGGTTGATCCATCCACTATATCATTTGCGCCGTATGTCAGTAGTTTAGGAATATTTGTAAAAAAGGACGTGAATGCATACGTGCCGATATAAGCTTCATTGCTTAGTTTCATACCCAGAAACAACGGCCCTTTTATCAAATTTCCGCTTCCGACCAATCCGGACAGGAAACCGTATGCAAATCCAAATAGAGGAATGGCCTGACGTTCCTTCATTCCTCTTTTGGGAACGAAACCGAATAGTTCATTGGCCAAATACACCAATATGATAACGGCAAAAATTTTCTTGAATTGTTCCACAGGGAGAAATCCCAGCGCGAGGCTTCCAAGAAATGCGCCCGGGATGGAGTACAATATTAGTCTCAAACCGAAAGTGAAGGCGATATGTTTATGAAACAGTAAAATTTTGCTTGTATTTTGAAAGAGAAAATACACTGTCAGAATGCCGATTCCTTCTTTCGGTCCAAAATACAACGCTGCAAGAGGAATTAACATAAAACTGGCACCCGTACCGACGGATGCGGATAGAAACGAAGTAAGTAGGATGACGCCGTAGAAGATCAACGGGTTCTGCGCGATGAATTGCAGCATTGCATGGAGAGTACTGCAGCTGACTGATTCATGCCACTTCTTACTCCCTCCTCAACGCCTCCATGGGGCTCAAATCCGAGGCGCGTTTGGCAGGATAGAGGCCGAAGAGAAGTCCCGTACCCGCTGCCATGGCAACCGCGAGCACGATGGAAAGCGGCGAGAGGACGAAGGAGAACCCACCAAGAGCTTTGTCCGCCGCACGGGAGAGGAGCCACCCGAGTCCGATGCCTCCGAGAATGCCCACGATGCCTCCGGAGAGCGTCAGAGCCACGGCCTCGATGAGGAATTGCAGGAGAATATCGTGTTTCTTCGCACCAACCGCTTTCCGGAGTCCGATCTCTCGGGTGCGCTCCGTGACCGAAACCAACATGATATTCATGATGCCGATGCCGCCGACAAGCAGACTGATGGCTGCGACCACGCCGAGAAAGATGGTCAAACCGAGCGTCACGGACGTCACGACTCCCAAAATCTGATCGGCGGTACGCACGCGGAAATCATCCAGATCCGGGTCTCCGTCGGGATTATCGATATCGTGCTGGCTTCGCATGAGCAACTCCAATTCCCGCTGCACCACTTGCGGATCATCGATGGAAAGCATGTTGATGACGGTAAGATGCCGCTGACCCGTCATCGTGCGAGCGGTGGAAAACGGAATGAAGATATTCACGTCAAAATTCGCGAGTACGCCCGAACTAAGCGGTTCCAGCACGCCGATGACTTGGAATGACTGCGCACCGATGGCGATGCGCTCGCCGATGGGATCCCGATTGCCAAACAGGTCCTCGGCAATTTTGTCAGACAGTACCACGACGTTCTTTGCGCCTTCCTCGTCACTTGCATCCAGCAATCGACCGCGTGCGACATCAAATCCGTAATTTTCAAAAACCGTATCGTAGGCACCCAGTACTTGAGGATTCACCTCTTCCCTCCCGTACGTCGCTTTCTCGCTGACCAGGATGATGGGTGTGACATTGCGCACAGAACTCACGCTGCGAATCTGCTCGTAATCATCCATGGTGACACTCTCCAAATTGCCCCCGAATTGCTCCATTCCTGAGGGGTAAATCTCTACGATGTCTCCGCCGAATCCCTCGATTTGCGACAAGATGTACTCTTGGAAACTGCGTCCGATGGAAACCATCAGGATGACCGATCCCACCCCGATGCCGATGCCCAGCATCGTAAGGAAGGTCCGGGTCATATTGACCGTGATACCCGCAATGGCCGTCGTGAGGAGATCCGTGCGTTGCATTATTCGTAGCGAAGAGCTTCGATGGGAGGAAGAGACGCTGCGCGGCGGGCCGGAACGATCCCGAAGACGAGTCCCGTGACTGCAGCCATCAAAAGCGAAACGACAATGGCGATGAAGGAAACGTCAAAAACATAACTCGCGAGGAAGCGCTGTACGATCAATGCCGCGACGAATGCGATGGCGATGCCGCCGATGACACCCACGATGCCGCCGAGAAATGTAAACGCCACGGCTTCCATTAGGAATTGAAGGAGAATGTCCCGACGGCGCGCTCCCAGCGCTTTGCGCAGTCCGATCTCCTGCGTTCGTTCCGTGACGGAAACCAACATGATGTTCATGATGCCGATGCCCCCGACAACGAGACTGATGGCCGCGAGCGTGGAGATAAAGAGCGTCAGCCCCAGCGACACGGTACCCAGAATCTGCGATGCTTGTTCGGACGTTCGTACCACAAAGTCATCTTTTTTGTCGTCATCCTCCGGATTGTCGATGCCGTGATTGCGCCGCAGCGTGTACTTCACGTCATCGATGGCACGATCAAACGAATCCACGGCGGCCATCGTCAGATAACTGACATACCGTTGCCCCGTCACCTGTCGCGCCGTGGTGTAGGGAAGATAGATGCGATCGTCGGCGTTCTGAAAAAATTGCGCGCCCAACGACTTACTGATGCCGATGACGGCAAAGCTATTGTTGCCGATCTTGATGCGTTCACCGATGGCCGTACGCTGCCCAAACAATTTCTCCGCCGTCTCCGGACCCAAAACGACATTGTACTTGGCTCCCTCAATGTCCGATGGATCCAGCATTCGACCCGTCGCTGCTTCAACACTCTGATTGATGAAAAAATTCTGCGTCACACCGAGTACTTGAGGATTGGCGCGCTCCCTGCCGTAACTTACGATACCCGGTACGGTGATGACGGGGGCAACCATGTTGATGGAACTCAAGCGTTCCAAATCACGAATGTCTTCAAATGTAATGCTGTCAAATCCCGCCTGCAGAGGATTCCCTTCCTGATTTCCCGGAAACACCACCATGGTTTTGGCACCCAAACTGCTGATCTGGCCGAGGATGAGATTACTCATGCTCTGCCCGATCGCACTCATGAGAACAACCGCACCGACTCCGATGATGACACCCAGCATCGTCAGAACCGCGCGCGACATGTTGGTCGTCACGCCTTTGATCGCCGTTTGCAACGTGTCACTGAGTCTCATGGCTTATTTGATATTCATCCCCTCCAGCGCGATGATGCGCTTGAAATCCGTCGTATCTGCGTCGATGCGTCCGTCCCTGATGTGCAGAATGCGTTTGGCATGCTCCGCCGTCGCCCGTTCGTGCGTGACCAAAATAATGGTGTGACCGCGATCATTGAGAGCTTGCAGCGCCTGCATCACCGCGATACCCGATTGCGAATCCAAGTTGCCCGTCGGTTCGTCTGCAAAGATGACATCCGGATCGGTGACGAGAGCGCGTGCGATGGCCACGCGTTGCTTCTGCCCGCCCGAAAGCTGGCTTGTCAGGTACTCCGTTCGTTCCTGCAATCCGACCGTCTTGATGGCTTTGCGTACACGATGTTCCCGCTCGCCGAAGGGAATGACCGGATGGTAAAGTAGCGGCAGCATGACATTCTGAAAGACATTGGTTCGCGGCAGCAGATTGAACGATTGAAAGACGAAACTGACGCGCGTCGCCCGGATTTTCGCCAATTCATCATCGTCCATGTTCTCGTTCTGCATGCCCTGAAAGAGGTATCGTCCGCTCGATTGACCGTCGAGGAATCCCAGAATGTGCATGAGCGTCGATTTGCCGGAACCCGAGGGCCCCATGATGGCGACAAACTCTCCACGATGGATGCGAAGATTGATGTCAAATAGTACCGGCGTCACCACATCATCATTGGCGTACTCCTTGCAGAGATCGCGCGTTTCGATAAGCGGCGTGACTTGATCGGTCATAGTCAGTTTCGTTCAAGAACGATGATCGTCTCCCCTTCTTCCACGTCGCTCACGGCCACCATGCTCCCCTCCCCTTCCAGTCCCACTTCGACGGTACGTTCTTCCGTTCTGCCGTCCTCCAAAAGCACACGCACGTACGACGTACCGTCATCCCGCTGCAGAACTGCCCTGACGGGAACCATCACCACGTCCGCTGCTCCTCCGGTAATGATTTCCACGTCGCCCGTCATGCCGATCTTCAATTCGTCATGGGGATACACGAAGTCAAGACGTACGCGGTACTTGTTCACACCGTCACGATTGGTGGGCGCCACGTCGATATCCGTGACGCGCAGCGCAAAATGCGTATCACCGAACGCATCCAGCTTCACGGAACCGCTCTGCGCAACCAGAACTTTGGGAATATCAATTTCCGAAACATACATTTCGATGCGGAATGGGCTGCTGCCCAACAGTGTGACGGCTGCTCCCACGGGAACCGCTTCTCCCACTTTTACATTCACTTTCGTGATGCGTCCGGCAATGGGCGCCGTCAATACGGTATTCGATAGATCCGCCAGCGTGCGTTGGAGCGACGCCCGTGCCTGCCGCACATTGGCACGTGCGGCATCGATGTCCGTTTGCCTTGCAGGAGCGCGCCGCAGCGCCAATTGCGCCTCCGCGATATTGAGCGAAGCCTCGAAGGTGGCAATGTCCGATCGTGCACGCTCCATGGCACCGCGCGATGCGATGACGGATGCCTCTTCCGCAGCGATCCGTGTTTCGTACGAAGCGGACGCATCCCTCAAGGTGCGCAATGCCACATCAATCGTATTCAGGGATGTCTGCAAGGTGCCGCGGTCCGTCGCGATCGCCGATCGGTAGGTTTCCCGCAGCGCTTCACTCAAATACGTCGTTTGTCCCAGTGATGTGACCAGCGTCTGGGCCCGGTTTGCGGCGTCAGCCGCAACCGAAATCGCCGACTGCGTGCGTTCCAACAATGCAATGGCATCCGTAAAATTCACGGGTGATCCGGCATTCAACGTGGAAGCAATCTTGGTTTCGGCATCGGTGATGGACATCAGAACAAACTGGTATTCCGCATTGTTCGTCCGGATGACCGCATCGGTGACTTCGTTCTGCTGCAACGTACTGCGAATACTCGATAGCGCATTCACTGCGGAAGCCGCCTCACGTGCAACGGTGCTCCCGACGGTACTCACTTGACCCGCGAGCGCCGTCTCCACCTCGCTTTGGAGAATGAGGATCTTTGATTCGGATTGCGCCAGCGTATCCTGCGCATTCTGCAACGCTATCTTCGCGGCGGACAGTGATGCGCGACGGCTCACCACCTCCGCTTCCGCGACTGCAACATCTTCCGCTCTGCCCCCCTGTTCCTTCGCGCGCAGATCCGCCTCCGCCACCTGTACCCTCGCCGACGCAGCCGCAACCTCCGCAGTCAAACTTCCGGAACGCAATGCGGCCAGCCTCTGTCCGGCACGCACCGAGTCTCCTTCCTTCACGTCCACAGTGGCAACGATGCCTGCAACCGGAAATTGCAGCTGCAAATCACGTTCGGAAATCACCGTACCCACCGCATCCACGATCTGCCGCAAATCACCCCGCACGGCTTCCTCGGTGACATAGGTTGACGCACTCGGAGAAAACGCATACCAGGCAATGGCGACAATCGGCAGCAACACAATGACTGCAATGACGATTTTCCAGCGATGATTCCTGCTGAATGTACGGATGGTGGAGAAAAGACTCATGGGAGACAAATGTAAATACTAGGAAGGATGAAGCAGTATATCTTACTTTTGACTACTATTATACCTTATTTTCTAATTTTTATCCATGCAAGAGCCAAAATGGAAACCTGTTCATTTGGCGAGCCTCCGGGTCTATACTGCCGGCCATGGCTCGAAAGAGACGCAGGAAAGCAGCGCGACGGACATCGGTTGCGGAATCGGTTTATTGGGAAATGCAGCCGGAGACCAAACGTGCCATCAGCGGCATCGTACAGATTGCATGCGGCATTCTCCTCCTCCTTGTCCTTCAGGATGAAGCGGGGCGCGTCGGCACGGTACTGCATGGCGTTTTACGGTTCTTCTTCGGATCTTGGGGCATTCTCTTTCCCTCTTTCCTTCTGATTTCGGGTCTGCTTCATACCTTTGGCGCGGGACGCCTGGAACTCAAACGGTCCGTGGGGCTGGTCATTTGCCTCCTCTCATTCCTGGGTCTCATGCACATGCGGGTGCCGCTGGCGGAGATCGGGCCGCGACAGCAGGAGCTCGCCGGAGCCGTCGGCTTTATGGTGAGTCTTCCCTTCAAGTATTTCCTCAGCGATGCCGTCGGGTACACGGTGTTGTCGACGACGTTCCTCATCGGCATCTTCCTGTCGTTTGAACCGAATATTGCGGCGATCGTATCATTCGTTCGCAATCCGGTGACTCGACGACAGACACGCACTCCACCCGCCGGAGAGCCGCGTGCAGGTGAAGCGCAGGCGGAGGAAGAGGAAGATGAGATCGACGCGGAGGATGATGAAGACGAGGATGAAGACGAGGATTCATCCACGGAGCAAACGGAACTCAATATCGTACGACCGGAATTTGCGCGCGCACTTGCGAAAGACAAATCCAAGAAACTCATTCGAGACAAACTCAGGCAGAAGCGCGCGGACGTACTGGAGATGAAGGACACGCGGTTTGAGGAATGGACGTTCCCGGGGATGGATCTCCTCGATGATTCTCCGAGCAAGCTCACCGTCAATGACGCGGAGCTCAAGCGGCAAGCCAAACGCATTGAGGAGAAACTGGAAGAATTCGGCATCGAAGTCAAAGTTCGCGATGCGCGTCCCGGTCCCACCGTCACGCAGTTTACCCTGCAACCCGCAGAAGGCGTGAAGCTCAGTTCCATCGCCAATCTCAAAGACGATCTTTCCCTTGCGCTGGCCGCACAGAGTCTGCGCATAGAAGCTCCCATTCCCGGCAAGTCGCTGGTGGGCATTGAAATGCCCAACGCAAAGCGCACCATCGTGCACTTGCGCGAAATTTTGGAAAGCCCCGCTTTCCATGAGAACGAATCGACGCTTACCATGCCTTTGGGACGCGATGTTTCGGGAGAAGCGGTTGTCGCGGGGCTGGAGGACATGCCGCACCTTCTCATCGCGGGCGCCACGGGTTCGGGAAAGTCGGTGTGCATGAACGTCTTCCTGACGTCACTCCTGTACCAGAATGCACCGCACGAAATGAAACTCATTCTCATCGATCCGAAGCGCGTGGAGTTGATGCCGTATAACGGAATTCCGCATTTGCTGACACCCGTCATCACGGAATCGGACAAAGCGCTGCAGGCGCTGCGCTGGGCGGTGGCGGAAATGGGGCGCCGCCTGCATCGGTTCAGTGAGCAGAGCGTGCGCAACATCGCGGAATTCAATGAGAAGCAAACGGATGAGGCGAACTTGTTGCCGCGCATCGTCATCGTCGTCGACGAATTGGCCGACCTCATGATGCGGCAGTTCCGCCGCGACACGGAGACGATGATTGTGCGCATTTCGCAGATGGCGCGCGCCACCGGCATGCATCTGGTCATCGCCACGCAACGCCCGTCCGTCGACGTCATCACGGGGCTCATCAAGGCGAACATCCCGACACGCATTGCTTTCCGTGTCGTCAGCTCCGTCGACAGCCGCACTATTCTTGACGGCATCGGTGCGGAAGATCTTCTGGGCAAAGGAGATATGCTTCTGATGACGGCCAATACCGCCAGACCCGTGCGCATTCAGGGTATCTTCATTTCGACCGGCGAGGTGGAACGCGTCATCAACTCGGTGAAGATCGCAGGCGGAGGACGCGTCACGGAACAGATCGGACTGGCGGATGATGACGAGGACGGCGACGGTGCTTCCGATAGCGGAGTCGGCTCCGGAATGATCGATTTGGATGCGGATGACAACGGAGGAGACGATCTTTTCTTTGATGCGGTCCGCGTGGTGCAAGAATCGGGCAAGGCATCGGCAAGCCTTCTGCAGAGACAGTTGAAAGTGGGCTACGCCCGTGCGGCGAGGCTTCTGGATATCATGGAGGAGAAGGGCATCGTGGGTCCGGCAGACGGTGCGAAGCCGCGAAAAGTATTCATCGAACAGATGGCAAATGGATGAAAGATGATGGAGAATGAACGCGTGAAACTTCTTCTGGGAACATCCAATCCCGGCAAGATCATCGAAGTGCGCGCGGCACTGCAGGCTTTGCCTGTGGAGATTCTTGCACCCGCAGATATCGGCCTTACGGAGCGTCCGTATGAGACGGGGAACACATTTGAGGAGAACGCTCGAGGCAAAGCACGATATTACTTTGAAGCATCACGGGGAATCGCAACACTGGCGGACGACTCTGGCATCATCGTGGAAGCATTGCAGAGCGAACTGGGCATTCACACGCGACGATGGGGCGCGGGATCCGACGCATCCGATCAACACTGGATTTCCTTTTTTCTCGATCGCATGAAGAGAGAAGAAAACAAAGCAGCTCACTTTGTCTGCGTTCTCTGTTTCATTGACAGCGATGGAAACGAACATCTGTGTCAAGGCTCCTGCGACGGCAGCATCACCGAATCATTGGAAGCGACATTTTTACCGGGTCTGCCGATCTCCGCCTGCTTCAAGCCCGACGGATACGACAAAGTGTATGCCGCGCTTTCAATGGAAGAAAAGAATCGCATCAGTCATCGGGGGAGAGCACTGGAGAAATGGAAGGAGTATCTCTCACATTCTGCTCACTCCTAGTTACCTCCACCTCTTTTATTTCCCCTTTTTCATTCGACTTGCACTGTTAACGAACAAACGACAATGGTGCTTCATTTCTTTTTGCGTTTGTCGAACATGGAGATGAGAAGAGAAAAATCATAAGGGTGTAAAATCCAGGTTTTGAATCTTCGTCCATACGGATCGAATGACGATGCGCAATTCTTCCTTCTCCTCTTCCGTTACCGTAAACGAACGGGCGACGGGATGATCCGTCCCCTCACCGAGGAAATCCAGCACGTACGATACGGGCTCCAGCATCGGCATGCCATGTTCCATCAAAAGTGCATAGAACACGAGTTGTCGAAGGTAATCACCGTCCTCTCGTATCTGCTTCTCCGTCTTCGGCCTGCCGGATTTGTAATCCACGATAATGGCGCGTCGGGAATCGGGATGCTCAAGATCGATGCGATCAATCGTTCCCTTCAATGGAATATCATCCAGATATGCGTGTACGGGGTACTCGACTTTGAATACGTACGGAACCGTCGACGACAATCGCTCATCGTAATACCGAGGCAGCGTCTCCTGTCCGTGTCGCAACAAATTTTTGCGAACGTGTTCCGTCATGATCTCGCGCTCCACAAGGTAATTGTCAAAATCCTGCATAAATTGCGTCTTCCCGTTCGGCGTTCCCGCCTGCACGCTTAATCCCCATTTCTTCAGCGCCGTATGCGCGGCATTTCCGAAAATCAGCGATTCATTTTTCAGATCCGGCATCTGCAGCAAATCTCGTTCGAGAAACAGTTTGGGATTCTCCAAAAAGTGATTGAGTGCCGTCACCGAAAGCCGGAAATCAACCAGGCGCTCACGAAGGTACGCCCTGAATTCCTCCTCCAAATCTTGCGAAGGCCAAAGGAGTAACGTCGAAATCTGATCCGGATTGCGCAAAATACCCTGCTCTTCAGGCAGCGGCCCCGCCTCAACAAAGAATGCCGAAGGTGAAACTTCCCGCGGCTTGGAACCTCCGTTGGTGAGCGTACTCGGACACGTAAAGAGCAGCGTTCTGCGGGCGCGCGTCATCGCAACGTAGGCAACGCGGCGTTCGTCCTGACTCTTCTCAAATGCCTTCTGATCGCTCTCCCATCCGAAGAGCAGATCCTCGGGAAGGGAAACAGACGGCGGATTGTGCCGCCTATCCCAGTGCCCGTCGCGAAAATTCGGGAGAATGACCATGTCAAATTCCAGTCCCTTGCTCTGATGCGCCGTCAACAGCTGCACACCTTCCTGCGAGAGATGCGGCACGGAGTACTGCAACCGCAGTCCGTTCTCACCGGCTTCATAGAGCGCGAGATCATCGAGCAAATGATCCAGCACGAAGGTATTCTTCTGCTCGTAGCTGCGATCACGAACATACCCGAAGAATGACTGCAATGCGGCGAACTCCGCGGCAGGAAAGTCCGCTCCTGCATCGGGCTGCGGCAACAGTCCGCAATCCTTCAGAATGCGTTCCAACGTCTCCACAATGGTCCTGTTCGGCAATTGCTGATGGAGACTGAGAAGAGTATCCCTCGCCCTCACGAGGGCGTCCTTGTCGTGCCACGGCATTGCGCCCACATCCGAGGCGGGATCATCCAACAGGAAGAGCAATGCGTTGACGGTGAGCGCACGTTCCCGGGAAAGCTGAAAGAGCCGACCGATATCCGATGGTTTGCAACGCAGTCCGCGAATACCGAGCGCCGCGCAAAACCGGGGATTGTCATACGGGTCACGAACCGCGCGCAGCACACTCAAAGTCTGGAGCACGAGGGATTGATCGAGCAGATTCACTTTACCGTCCATCTGCACGGGAATTTCTCGCGCCCGCAGAACATCGTATAAGGGTTGAAGCTCGCGATTGGTCTGCACCAGCACGGCAATCTCCGAAGGCGCCGTACCGTCCTGCAATGCATCTTCGATGCAATCGGCGATCAACCACGGTTCGGCTGCATCGCTGGGACTGTGCAGCAGTACGGGTTCAGCACCCTCCGCTCCCGCCCCGGAGACGAGCTCTTTGGAAAGATCCGGAATCGTTCCCACCAACCGTTCGGTATTGCAGCCGATCAATCTGCCTGAGGCATCCAGAATGCGCTGCGTGCAACGGTAACTCGTCGTGAGCGCAACGGTAACGGCATCCGGGAAACGATTCCTGAATGACAAAATATTTTGCAGATTTGCTCCCTGAAACCTGTAAATCGCTTGATCGTCATCTCCCACCACGAAGATGTTCGGTTTGTCCTCCGGCGTGCGGGGGCGAATGAGTTTCTCGATGACGGCATACTGCGCACCGTTCAAATCTTGAAATTCATCAACCAGTACGTACAGATACCGCTCCTGCAAATTGAGAAGCATCCAGTCTTCTTCATCCAATGCCTTCAGTGCATTGAGAATCATGTCATCATAATCGTACCGTTGGGTGCGCCGCAGCATTTCCTGATACTTCTCGAAGAGCAACACGAAGTCCCGATACTTGCGTGCAGCCGCCACGTTCTTCTCATGCGCCTTGGTCCCCTCTCTGCTTTTATTCAGCAAAACAGACTCGTACTCGTTCGCCACTTCGCGCAGGCGTTCCACCGTCACGCCCTCCTTTTTCACCTGACCGATGCGGCTGAGAATATCTTTGGTACGCCCGTGCGGGTTTTTCCGATTCACCAGCTCGAGGTCCGGCATCAGATCATCGATGATGCCATTCATGGAACGCACCTGTTCCACGTCGCTGATTTGCTCCAGCGAAGAAAATGCCTCGAATACCTGCGGATACTGCACGATGACGTCGTTGCAGAAGCCGTGCATCGTATTGATGGTCACACCGTACGCACCCGGGCCGATGAGGGCTCGGAGGCGCTCGCGCATGGCAGTGGCTCCGCTCACGGTAAATGTGAGACATAAAATGTTCCGCGGATTCACCTGTGTCTTCTTCAGAATGTTTGCAACCCGCAGACTGAGTACCTGCGTCTTCCCAGTCCCCGGCCCCGCCACCACCATGACAGGACCTTCAATGGTATCGACTGCCTTCTTTTGCGCCGCATTGAGTCGAGCGTATTCTTCGTCAAATGTCTGCATGATGAAAGTATAGCGAGGCAATGGAGATTTGGTATGAACATGTACCGGGAACACCCGGCATACCAGTTCCTATTGAAATGAATATGAGAATAGAGCAGAAATATATACCGTATCCTTCCCTTTCGCGAGCCTTTACCGGTAGTGCCACCTGGAGTACAATTGACGTTCTACTCTCCATTGGGGAGTAGGAATGGTGGCATGAGAGCAGTCGGATTCCACATCCGCTCAACAATCGCTCTGTGCCACCGCTATTTTGCGTGTAATACATCACGATGCGATTTTCTCACTGGGAAGGACTTAGCCTTTAGTCCTTTGTCCCTAGTCCTTCGCCCCTATCCCCGTCCTATTTCTCCGTGTCCTCCATCTCAAACGCACAGTGATCGCACTTCATGATGGGCGTACCGTTTTTGACGAGCGGAGTTAAAATTCCCTGATGGCACTTGGGACACAGGAGAGATTGGGCGAATGCCGGGACGGGCGCAAACCCGACGCGCTTGGGTGGCAGGCCGTGCTCGCGGATGGTGAGCGAACGCGGATGGTCGCGCATTTTTTGGAGCACTTTGGCTTCGATCTGGCGAATACGCTCACGCGTCACGCCGAATTCCTGTCCCACCTCTTCCAGTGTGTGGCCGATGCCATCGGCCAGCCCGAATCGCATTTCTATGATTTTGCGTTCTCGGGGAGTCAGAAAATCGAGCATCGCGTGAACGTTCTCTTTCTTAAGCTGTCGATTGGTAGCCTCGAACGGATTGATCGCTTCCTCGTCTTCGATGAAGTCCCCCAGCTTGCTGTCCTCCTCCGATCCCACCGGCGCTTCCAGAGAAACGATGTCCTGACTGATCTTCTGGATGTGCTGCACTTTCTTCATGTCCATTTCCATCTCCACCGCCAATTCTTCCAACGTCGGCTCGCGTCCCAATTCCTGCACCAGACGACGCTGCGTGTGCGTCAGTTTATTGATGGTTTCGACCATATGCACGGGAATGCGGATGGTGCGCGCCTGATCCGCGATTGCGCGCGTGATTGCCTGGCGAATCCACCATGTGGCGTACGTGCTGAACTTGAACCCGCGCTCAGGATCAAATTTTTCCACGGCTCGAAACAGACCGATGTTCCCCTCCTGGATGAGATCGAGGAAGGAGAGGCCGCGTCCGATGTACTTCTTGGCGATGGACACGACAAGACGCAGGTTGGCTTCCGCCAGCTGCTGCTTGGCGCCGGCGTCTCCCTTCCGGATGCGGCGAGCCAATTCCACTTCCTTCTTGCCGTCGATCAGCGGGACGCGACCGATCTCGGAAAGATACATGCGTACGGAATCGTTGCTGATTTCCAGGAGGTCCACCTCGCGCTCGCGGCGGCGGCGCTTCTTCTCCTCCTCCGTCGCTTCCTTGCCGTTCTGCGCAATGCCTGCCGTCGCAACCATCTGCGCTACGCCGTCTTCCTCATCGTCATCCAGCTTCTCCACGACGGACGCTTCCTCGTCCTCACCCTCCGAGTCTTCATCTCCCAGTGTTCCCGTTACGATTTCCGTGATGTCTTCCACAATGTCCGTCATCGGCACCGCACCCTTTCCCTTCTTCTCCCAAATCAACGCGTCCTTCACATCGATCACCTCCATGCCGAGATCAACAAATAGCATGTAAATTTCATCCAGCAAATCGACGTTCTCCTCCGCATTGGGGAGAGCCGAAATGATCTCCTGATGGGTGACGTAGCGCTGTTCACGCCCCTTCTTGACCAAATGGCGAATCGCCTCCGGGAAACGCAGCAAATCTTCATCAGTGGGTTGTGCAATGAATTTACGTGGATGGGAAGCCATAGGAAGTCGAATGGGAGCGGAAAAATGATCCGAAAGAATCGGCTGCGACGTAGCCTACTCACCGAATGACGAATGGGAAAGGGAAAACTGATAGAGTACCGATGTCACCGTATACGACAATTCTACTGCACAAGCAAATGTCTGTCATGCTAAAAAAAGATTATTGCGGGTTTCTCGCAAGATTGATCAGTTGCTGGTACTGGGTAACCAACTGCGTCTCATCGGCTGCACTCCCCCCTCTGCGCGCCTCCAGCAGTCTCCGTGTAATATCTTTCTGTTTCCGCATGAGTTGTTCGCGATTGGCATGACGGCAGTTGGCGCGAATTTCGCGGGTAGCGACGGTCTCGTTCCATTCTCCCATGCCGCTCTCCTCGCAGTAGAGGAGCAGAATGCGCACCCGCTTTTTCTGGTCGGGATCCAACGGCAACGCTTCGATGTCCACCTCCGGGCAGGGCTCCATTCCTTTGAGAGCCGCGTATACCGCCTCCTCAAACGCGCCGACGGGTACGATCATCTCCCCGATCAGATGCATGTTCCGCGGATACAGGAGGAAGAGGCCCAACGCGAGTTCGACGCTGTTAAAAGGCGAGGCGGGCGCCGTAACCGGCGTGCCGTCCGCACGAGGACGCAATTGTCCCGACTTGAACCTCTGCAGATCATCCATCAGCGCAGTTTCCGTCGTCCTCAGCGCGTCCGCAGCGCCGCGGATGGCGTGGGTACGTTCGGTGGAAGAGCGGATCGACTGCAAGAGCGGCAGAAGACGCTCCAAAAACGTCTTACGCATCAGGGGGTTTTGCATATCGGAGGCGCGGATTCCTTCGAAGACACTTTCCAAATAGGGACGCGGACCGTCGCCAAGCAGCGACCCCAGTCGCTCCAATGAAGTGAGCGCCGTGTCCGCAGGATCCTTCTCCGGCAATACGACCGCGTCCACCTGCAGACCTTCGCGACTGCACAGCAGAAACGCCCGTTCCGCCGCCTCCCGCCCCGCCCGGTCCTGATCCAGACAGAGCGTCACTCGGTCTGCAACCCGTTTGATGAACCGGACATGTTCCTCCGTCAGCGCGGTGCCGCATGTCGCGACCGTCTGCAGCGCTCCCGCGCGATGGCACGCCAATACATCGAAATATCCTTCCACGAGAATCACCTGTTTTCGTTCGCGTATTGCTGAAAACGCCTTGTGCAATCCGAAGAGAACCGAGGACTTGCGGTACAGGATGCTCTCGCTGCCATTCAAGTACTTGGCCTGATCGTCCCCCATCGTCCGACCGCCGAACCCGATGATTTGTCCACGCGCATCATGAATGGGAAACATCAGACGATTGCGGAACCGGTCGTACGTTATTCCTTCCTGCAGATCTCTTTGCGCCGCAAGCCCCGCGCCCACAATTTCGCTGCGGCTGAAGCCCGACTTGAGTAGATATTCGTATGTGGCTGAGTAGGAATCCGGCGCAAATCCTATCATATATTCTTGCATCTCTGCTTCCGTCACGCCGCGATCCCTCACGTATGCGCGCACCGAGTCGGCTGTTTGGAGTGATCGTTGATAGAACGATTGAGCGGCAGAAAGGCAATCGCGCAGACGGTCTTTTTCATCTTTGGGAATACTCTCCATGCGCGTCTCCGGCAATTCCACCCCGGCGATCTCCGCCAGATCCCTCAACGCCTGAGGAAAATCAACGCCTTCTATGAGCTGAAAAAAACTGAAGATATCCCCGCCTTTCTGACAGGGGAAACAGTAGCAGATCCCCTTATCCGGAGAGACCAGAAAACTGGGATGAGAATCATGATGGAACGGACAAAGTCCGACAAAATTCCTCCCTTTCTTGGTTAGTTGCAGATAGCGCCCGACGAGTTGCTCGATGGGAAGCCGGGATTTGATTTCCTGTACGTGATCCATGGGTTTGGGAGTATAGCGCAATGCAAACAGGATGACGAATGCCGCAGTCGCCCGATCTCACAATTTTCGCACGATCGAATGGTCGTTCCCAACGGTTCTCTAATTGTACAGAGCCCCTCCCACCGCCCAGAGTTCTTCCGGCGCCATGAACGGCGAACAATCGAACACCTGTGATTCCTCAAATTTTCTCGTACATCCCCGGTGCGGTACGCCGCAGAGAGAACGCGTATCAACGATGTTTCCCCGTCGGTCATACAGCGGATACACGAGCATGCTCTCATTGGGCGCACAGAAAAACTCCCGGCCGACGGCAGGTACATCCACCAAAACAATGGTTCCGCCAAGCATCATCAGTGAAAGAACGATGGCGACCGGGACGCGCCAGTATCCGACGATCGCCACGCGTATCGTCTGCGATACATTCTGAATCCGCCGGAAGGAAACATTACTGGACTGCATACGATGCGTAGACGTGGAAAGTACGGGATTTTGTCACAATCCTACGGGCACACAAGAGCATTTACCCGAATCGCACCATCCATCGTGGCAAATTATTTTTCAATCGACCGTTCTTCGCGAGACCCATGCCCAGCACAATGCCGTCGAATCGCACGATGATCGGGCCATCCAACTCCGGCGGGCAATCGGTGTCCTTGGCTTTCAGCAGGGCTTCGACGGAATTCCAATCTGCATCCCACACTCCCGCTGTCGCCTCTCCTCCCCGCAGTGACGCCGTTTCGTGATCGAGCAACAGGCGTCCGTCCCGAAGCACCTTGGCAAACGGCAGACCGAGTGCATAATCCTCCAACGGCATTTCGAAGGTAGAGACGGCATCGGAAGCAAGCAGGAGCAACTCCCCGCGCCGATACAGCCGCTCCCCCTCATGCTTGAAGGTCGTACCATAGCGATGCATGAGAAGCTGTACAAAGCCGTCTGCCTGCTGACGTGAGACATCTGCCTCCTGGAAACGCACCCGCCTCATGGGATCACTGTCCCGTGTAGATGCAGTTTTCCGGAGCACCGCGGAGAAGAATCCTTCCGTGTCGTACGTCTGGGGCCAGAGACGCACCAATGGATAATGAGTATTGGATACTGGATCATGACCATGTTGCCGCAACCAATCCTGCACCGCTGCGGAATCATCAATTGCATGTTGCATGTTGCATGTTGCATGTTGCATTGCTTCTGCGGGATGTATGACCTCCACCTTCCCTTCAAACATCCTCAATATTTCCAAAACCACTCCTTCATTCTCTTCCGGTGTCAGCGTGCAAGTGGAATACACGATGCGTCCACCGACTTTCGCACAGTGAATCGCGGATGCCAGTAGCGCGACCTGCAATCCGGACATTTTCCTGACGTTGTCCATCGAACAGTACTGCAATGCTTCACTGTCCTTGCGGGCGGTTCCTTGCGCGGTACACGGCGCATCGCACAGAACGCGATCAAATCGTTCCGTCATGTGACGAGCGAACCACTGACCGACCTTCTTCGTGACAATCACATTGGTTGCCCCCGCACGATGCAGCGCACTCTTTAAAGTCCACAATCGTTTTTCCTGAACGTCATTGGCGAGCACCACTCCCCTCCCCCGCATCGCCGCAGTCATCTGCGTCGTCTTGCTGCCGGGCGCAGCACTCATATCCAACACGGACTCCCCGGGCTGCGGATCGAGCAGTGCCGCGGGCAGCATGCTGGCCGCCTCTTGTATGTAAAAGAACCCTGCAAGATGCAAAAGGTCACGCCCAAGTGCTTCCTCCCGGTTCTCCCGTTCAATGAAAAAACCCTCCGGGCACCATGGGACGGACGTCAGTTGCCACCCGCGATCTGCGGCACGTTTCTGAAACGCTGCACTGTCCGTCTTCAAAGTATTGATGCGGATACTCTTGCGCAGGGGCTTTTCGCTCCACTCCTTGAGAGCATGGAGATCGGTGATCGTCGAATAGCGATCGAATGGATGAGACATGCAGGAAGCATAGCTAACAAACCAAGAATACGCATCGTTTAACGGTTAGCATCCTATGGATCTGCAACTGGAGAACGTAGAAATCACCGATTGATTCGGTGTTATCTACACCACGACATTCACAAGTCGTCCCGGCACGTAGATCTCCTTCCTGATCGCACCGGTCAAATACTTCTGCACGTTCGGCAATTCCCTGGCGGCATTCAGAATGGATTCTTTGGTCGCATTTGTCGCCACCGTTAGTTCACCTCTGACTTTGCCGTTCACCTGCACAACGATCGTCATCGTATCCGAGACAAGCAATGCAGGATCATGTGTCGGCCATGCTTGATCAATAATAAATCCCTTGCCACCGCATTTCTCCCACAATTCTTCCGCAAGATGAGGTGCGAAAGGAGCGAGCAGTTTGGCAACAGTTTGCCGCACCTCGTGTGTGATCCCATCTTCCTTCTCCAAAGCATTCAACAATTCCATCAGCGCACTGATGGCCGTATTGAATCGCAACGCCTTCACCTCCTCCGTCACCTTCTTGATCGTCTTATGGAGGAGGCTTTGGATTTCCCCCGTATCCCGCTCCATCTGCTTGTCCGCATTCTCCGCAATCACACGCCAGACGCGCTGCACAAACCGGCTGATGCCCCTGATGCCGGCGTCATTCCAGTCGCCGCCGTCGGTAAACGGACCCATGAACATGAGGTACATGCGGAACACATCGGCGCCATAACGATCCACGAACGCATCGGGGCTGACGACGTTTCCCTTCGACTTGCTCATCTTTGCACCTTTGTTCGTGATCAACCCCTGATGAACTAGTTTTTTGAACGGCTCACTGTGTGATACGAAGCCAAAATCTTTGAGCGCCATCATAACAAATCGCGCGTAGATGAGATGCATGCAGGCATGCTCCGGTCCTCCAATGTACATGGAAACCGGCATCCACTTCTTCTCCAATGCCGGATCGACCAGTGATCCTTCCTTCAAGTCGCGCTGCGTGTACTTTCCTTTCTTGTGCTCCGCCCCGAGGTACATGAGCGAGTAGTAGCTACTGCACACGAACGTATCCATGGTATCAAACTCCGGCCGCCAGCCTTTGCCGAAGATCTTCTCCGTTCGCGCGATGAACTCCTTGCTCAGTCGCAGCGGCGACTCACCCTTGGGCTTGAACTCCACGTCCGTCGGCAATGTCCACGGCAGATGCTTCTCGGGGATGGGATGCGGATTCCCATCAGGATCGTAGACAATCGGAATAGGCGCCCCCCAGTAGCGCTGGCGAGAGAGAAGCCAGTCGCGCAGGCGGTAGGTCCTCACACGCTCACCCCAGCCATTATTGGAAATATGATCCATAATCTTCTCCTTTGCCTCCATGATCGGAAGCTCATTCAAAAAATCTGAATTAACCATCGTCCCCTCTTCTTCCTGCACTTGTTCGATCTTCGTGATGGGTGACGTGTCTCCATCGGATGCAACCACGACGCGAATCACATCAATGCCAAACTGCTGCGCAAATTCAAAATCTCGCTTGTCGTGCCCGGGAACACCGACGACGGCTCCGGTGCCGAATCCAGCAAGAACGAAATCGGAAACCCAGATGGGCATTCTGCGACCATTCAGATTGTTGATTGCGTAGAAACCTGTGAATGCCCCCGTCTTCTTGCGGCCTTCCTCCTGACGCTCAAGCTCAGTCTTCTTCATGGAACGGTCTACGTACTCTCCCACTGCCTTACGAATCTCTCCATCGACTCCAAGTTCGCCTTCTACAATCTTTGAAACAAATGAGTGCTCCGGCGCAAGAACGACGAACGTTGCACCGAAGTTCGTATCCGGACGCGTGGTAAAACAAGTGATCATCAAGGGCAGCAATGACAAAACACGACCGTGGGGAGGCAGCGCATCCCTGGTTGGATTATTGCGAATATACTGCGTGGTTGCCTCGAACTGCTCCAACGTATTGACGTCTTCGAAATGCTTTCCTTCCGCCCAAAGATGCCCCTCCGCGCTCATCATCTTTAGAAATATTCTGGCACTGGCACCCTTAAGCTTCTTTGCTATGTCTCGTTCAAGATGCCTATCCGAAGCGAAAGTGACGAGAAGATGAACGTGCTCCGGCATGGCGCAAGCCTCATGAATAGCGATGTCATGACGATCTGCAACGTCAGTGAGGATGCGCAGAAGATTCGCGGCCCAAGCCGGATCTTCGAGAAACTCAATGCGATTGAATGTAGGGAATACCAGATGGCACGTCCTCGGCGAATGAATTCGCCGTTTCCATTCGTCCGTTAACCGGCGATTTAAATCGCCGGTTAACGTGTGGTGTATATCGCCAGTTAACGTGCGGTCCCGAACAGGCCAATTCATTGGCCCGATAAGGCCTCGATGTGTGCCATCAATCTCATACACCAGATTGATTCCCGATTTCCGACCGATCCAATTGCGCTGCATGGTCTTCGTTTTCTCGGGCCAATCCAACCCATCCAAACCATCGATCAGCGCATCGGAATACTGCGTCGTCTTCCAGTACCACTGCGGGAGCGCCTTCTGCACAACTTCTGTTTCGCATCGCTCACACTTGCCTTCCCACACCTGCTCGTTTGCCAGCACCGTCTGGCAGCTGGGGCAAAAGTTCACGTTCCCCTGCTTCTTGTAGGCGAGCCCGTTCTTGAACATCTGCAGGAACAGCCATTGCGTCCACTTGTAGTATTCGGGGTGGGAGGTGTTCACCATCCTGTCCCAGTCGTACATGCATCCGATGCGTTTGAGCTGCTTGATCATGGTCTCCACATTTTTCTTGGTTGATGCGTCGGGATGAATGCCGGTTTTGATGGCGTAGTTTTCCGCAGGCAAACCGAAGGCATCGAAGCCCATCGGCGAGAAAACGTCGTGGCCCTGCATGCGCATGAAGCGCGCGAAGGAATCAGCCGGACCGAAATTGTACCAGTGTCCCACATGCAGTTTGTCACCGCTGGGATAGGGAAACATGACATGCGTGTAGTACGGCTTCTTGGCCTTCTTCAAATCGATGGAATAGGTTTTGGCTTCCTCCCATTTCTGCTGCCACTTCGCTTCCGCCTGCAAGGGATCGTAAGGACGCTGCATGGCGGAATACTAGCCTGCTCCGGTGCAGTTCGCCACTACCCGCGTTTCCGACCGCTCGTTAGCCTCAGACTAAATAAAATTCTCAAGTTTACCTGCGTTCTGCATCGGCGGTCACGTGCCTAACAACGACAACATATGTGCCGAATGCGGCTATTCGACTCCAGGAATCATAAGCCGGGACCCTGTCGACAATGACCCCGATGCTGCCAAAGCATCCTCTGCCTCTCGCAACCGTCGCTCATTCTCTTGTCGCCTGCGATAGTCCGCTTCCTCCGTCAGAAACGTTTGCGATTCCTCCTGCGTCATGCCGATAAAGAATCGCGATGATCCTGTTTCCGTGAGACTCGATTGGTCCTTCCCAAACGCCGGAATCAGCATGTACGGACCGCGCATCAAACCTTTGTCATTGTGAATTTCAAACTGCGCCACCTCCTGACCCGGCTCCAGCATCACGGTATGCTGCGCCATGGGCGGACGGTAATCATTGGGATAGAACCATCGAAGTCGCACGGGAAAACTACCCGTCATCGTCTTGGTGTTCTCCACAATAACGTAGGAGTACACAACGGTCGTGCCGGTTTGAAAGTGCTCGGAGAATTCCGGTAGCGGCTCCCCTTCGACAATGGGTTTCGAAGACGAGAGAATGCGTGATACGGTCACCGGTCCGTTGCCCCCCGCACACGCGGAAAGAACAACCGTCACACTCCAGACGCCGATCATGAGTAGTTTCCGCTGCATCGAACTGCATGATAACAGAGCACATCCACGATGCGCACGTCCTGCCCGCAACAGCGAAAATCAGCGGCACACAAGCATATCAATCAACAATTATTTACATTTTGCGCAAGTGAAACTGTAAAATGTTTGAATGATGCATTCTTGTCAAACGCACGGATATTTTAATGTTGATTTTCATTTCGAGCAGTGCGCATACATTTCTCAAGATGCAAGTGATGATGAATCCGCTTCCTGGTAGAGTCCTGAATCTTCATTCTAATCGTAAAATATGCTAAGATATTTGGAACTTTATGACACGCACACACACCCCAAGACCCTTTCCGTACGCACGCACATATTGTCGCATTCTTGCGCTGACTATCTTTGTCGTGATCACATTGTTGATCGTGACTAAAAGCGATGTGCGGTATACGGCACAAACGGGTGTGATACTCAGTGGGAGCGGAGCAGTTGAGGGGGAATCGACATCATCCATGGAAGAGCTTCAGACGGTGATCGGTAGCGGATCGACAACATCCACTGCATCGACTTCTTCCGACATACAGAATCAAACCGATACGGAAAGCGGGTCCACTCCATTCGCTTCATCGTCGATGATACAACCCGCATCCTCTGAAGCGACATCATCCATCGCACTGGTTCAATCGAACTCTGAGAGCGGATCAACATTGTCCGCAGCATCATTCGACGAGCAAAGCACATCCGCGGCGGCAACATCGTCCTTGTCTTCATTGCCCTCCTCGTCTTCCGCCACATTCACCTTTACCCTCCCGTCCATCCGTTTCATTTCCGATGCACCGCACGCGGTAAGTACTCCCCAATTTGCCATTGCAAAAATCGGTGACATTCAGTCCGTCAAAGATATAGCCGGGAGAATTCATGTGACGCTCAAGGGATTTGGAAAGGCGCTCGTAACGGATATGCGCATGGAGGAGACGAGTGAAGAAATACTCATCTTCGTCGACACCCCCGCCGTTTTCCGCCCGGGTGAGTATGATATGACGGTGTCGTGGATGCAGAGCCGCAGCGACCTGCGCTTGATGGAAAAACTATTTCAAGTTTCAAACGACGGAGAGGAGACGATCCTGCTTCAGAAGCGTATTGCACTCGGTCTGCTTCCCCCGGAGGCTCAGCGCGTGCAGACCATCGAAACCACAAACGACGTCCTCTCCGTCACGCGCACATCGGTCGTCCGCACGAGCCCGGGAGAGGAGGAAACGATGATCATCACCGTCACGCCGCATGCGACATTCATGGGAAGCATCACGGAACGCGTTCCTGCGGGATTCACCGTCCGGGACGTCACTCCCATCGCCGAAATCGACGAGACGGAGGATGGCACGCTGATCATTTGGAACAGGGAATTTTTCGGGCAGGCGCCATTGACTCTCACCTACGCGTTCACGGCCGCACCCGTCTCGCCGTTGTTTGCACAGTTCGGACGGTTGGAAGCGAAGGGTACCGTGACAGATGTGGCTTCGGAAAAGAATGTTGTTAAGGAAGCAGCTCATGAACAAGCAACCGAGGAAACCGAAGCAACCGACACAAACGAGGATCTTGCCTTCGAAAATACTTCTTCATCGGAAATATTTTCTGCGGCATCGTCAGTCAACCCCGGATTTCAATCCGGATCTGACATAAACGAATCCGCCGATGGTTCCGATCGTTCTTCCGCGGCTTTCTCGGATTCATCTGTTGCCGTTGCGTCCTCGTTTTCCTCGGAATCGTCGGTTGCCTCGGTTGCAGGTGCGTCATCGGAATCCCCTGCCTCCACCGACACCGGCGCAACACTCTCCTGGCTCCGTTCTCTCTTCGCGCAGCTTCTGTACGGAGAACCCTTTCGCTTCACGGAAGATACCCGCTGGGCGATGGTGGTGCTCCCGAATGCAGGAGAAAATGAAATGCGCACCGCGGAGGTTCTGCAGCTGATTCCAAAAAGTAACGGCATCTTCGATGCCAATGCGATGCCCTCCTTCACGCTCATTGAGAACGTGGTCAATGAAACGGGAACAACCGTGATGGATACGGGGGGACGATACACCGAAGAGGCGGCGTATACGGCCATCGTACATGCGCTCACGGATGAAGCTAGGATCAAAGAAATGGCATTGGCCGATCTGTTGAATGAGAAAAAGGAAGACATAGCAGATGCAATCGCAAACGACTCTATCGCCGTCAATATTCTTTTGGATGGTTCCGTTCCGGGAAATGCAAAACGCGCGGCTACCACGAAAGCGGCGGAATCGCTGCTCAGTGAAGAAATGAGAAACAGAGCATCGAACATTCTTGGTAAAGACGCAGAGATTCAACGTGCTCTCAATGCGGTGGTGACGGTCGAAAGGGAGCAAGACATCGTCGAACAGACGATCCGTAAAAACGCCGGCAAGAAGGTACGAAAGACAAACGAACTCCTATCTGAAGAAAACGGTACATCGGCGGTGGAGAGTGTCACGGAATCGGTGGTCGATGCCATTTACAGTGCAGACGATTTGAAGCAGAAACTTGCGGAATCAATCGTGAAGAAGCAAAAGGATAGGAATGACGATAATGATGATGACGGCGTACCGATCATGCAGGTGCGACTCACAAACAAAAACGGGAAAACCGTCATACCGAACTATCACTTCGTGCCGGGATCGGTCGTGCTGGTTCTCGAACCGGAGCGCGCATTCGAACCGGGGCTCTACACGCTGGAAATCACCGTCTTCAATCCCATCACGAAAGAGACGACCGTTCAAACCGCCGATTTTGCATGGGGGGTGCTTGCCATAAACCCGTCGCAGGATCGGTACAATGCGGGAGATATCATCGATTTGTCCATAGGTGTGCTGGATGATGGGGGGAGGATAGTATGCGATGCTGATTTGAAGTTGGAGGTATACAGAAAAGAGGCAACGGAGGATTCCGATGCAACCGAAGAAACCGAGGAACATGTCGCTTCTCTCACAACCGAGAATGGATCCATAGCAACCGGCGACTCCTGTGGTGTCAAAGAAGCGGGACTCATTACTCCCGATTATGCGACTTCCTTCACCGCAGTCGAAGCCGGAACATACGTGCTCACGCTGACTGCAACCACTGAGAATGGCACGCGGTCAATGACATCCACCATAGAAGTCAACGATCCCCCCTTCCTTATACGACGCATAGGCGCGACGCGTCTGTGGCCGCTGGGACCTTCACCGATGCACATCACCGTCACCTTCAATAGTCCGGTGACCGGCACGATTGCAGAGACAGTGCCTCCCGGCTTCGTTGTTTCCGAAATCCACCCCTCTGCAAACGTTTGGAAAGAGGAAGATGGCTCAACTACCCTCCGATGGAGGGGAAGCTGGAAGGAAGGCGAACAGACAACATTTCGCTATCAGTACGACGCTCCCGATATCAGTCCGCAGTTCTATTTGCTCGGCCCACTGAAGATTTCCAGCGCTCTCCCCTTTTTCGAAGCTCCGTGACAAACAAGCTGTCGCTCATCGGCCGGTTTATACGGAGCACGGCGCGCACCATCCGCAGCTATTACCTATCCGGCGACAGCTGGGTGACGCACGCAGTGATTCTCTCCCTGCTGATCATGGGCGGATGGACGCTGGTTTTGGCGGATCTCTCCGGCGCATTGAATTTGGATCGGGTGCTGCGCGCGGGATTCTTCTACATTGTCACGTACGGATACGTCACGATGCTTTGGTTAGGCGCATCACTTTCCGTTTTGGTCCTCAGCATCGAATGGCACGGCATCCGCGAACTCCGACACATCGAGGAAGAAAATCTCTCCACGCTGGAAATGAAACACCCGTATCTGCCGGGTAAGCGCATCATCACCATCGTAGTATTGCTGCTTCTCTCTCTCCCCATCTTCCTCTTCACTGCCATCCGCCAGTCCAGCGCTGCGTTCGCGCTGGAGGAAGAGCCCTACATTTATGAAGAGGCGCGTGCCTGGCAGATCGCAAATGACGATATTGCATGGAGCGACTCTCTCAACGGTTTCGGATTCCGGAAACAGATCACCGTGTCCAATACGAACATCGACAGCGATCTCACGAACTTCCCGCTCCTCGTAAAATTCTCGAACGACGCAAGCATCGGCGCCCATGCGCAGGGAACGGGGAATGATATTCGCTTCACGACATCGAGCGGCGTCATCCTTCCATATGAACGCGAATCGTACACCGTCGGTAACGGTTCAGGTTCCGGCATATTTTGGGTAAAAATTCCGACACTTAAGGCAAACGGCACCGGCAACGGATCGGGTGCCGTGATCTTCCTCTACTACGGTTCCGGCTCGGCTGCAGACGGCCAAAACGGAACGGCGGTGTGGGACACGCACTTCCAGGGAGTATGGCACATGCAAGATGCAACCACTTCCACCATTGCCGACTCTACGTCAAACAGCAGAACGCAGAATAAGATTGGTGCCGGAGAACCCGCCGAGGATGCCGGTAAAATCGGCAGAGGGCAAATCTTTGATGGATCGAATGATGTCGCCACATCGTCCTTCACTCCGGAACTCGCGTTCACGTGGAGCGCATGGTTCAAGCCGGATACCACCAGCTACGTGGACACCATCATCCACAACTACAACCCGAAGCACATGATTCTTTCCCTGTACGACGGAAAGATGAATGTGTATCCCAGCGACAATGCCGGCAACAAGAATTTCGGTTCGACCGCCGTCACGGCGGGGCAGTGGTATCTGGCTTCGTTCGTGCGCGAAGGCGACAGCGTCACCAACGGATACAAGATGTACGTGAACGGCGTCCTGCAACCTACGACGTACAACACGGGCGTATGGACACCAAGCAGCTCCAACTACTTCGGCAACAGAACGGACGTGAGTGACCAGGATTTCGACGGAACACTGGATGAAATCCGCATGTCCGGCATCGCCCGGTCCGCCGCGTGGATCAAGTTCGAGTACGCCAACATGAATTCGGTCGGCAACGAATTGACATTCTCACCGGTAGAAATCAGATCGATAGCAGGAAAAGTCTACAGCGATGAAGGCGCGACGCCGCTCGCGAGCAAAACCGTCGCACTCTCGGTGAACGGCGGCGCTGTGGCGGTGACCGCGGAAACCGACGCCGCGGGCGCATTCTCCCTGAGTCCCGCAACCATCACGGGCGGCAGCATCGTGACGCTCTTCCTTGATGGCGAAACGGAGAAAGCGGTGACAGTGACGAGGGGATCTGGATCATCGATGACCGGTGTCCATCTGTATCAGAACAGACTGATTCTGCGATCGAATACCGGAAGCTCGGCGAATGCGCCTGCGCTAACGAATGCCAATTTGAATTTGGCGGATAACAGTGGTGATGCGGATATCGCAGCGCTCTACTCCATGACGGACAGCAATTCCACGCTTCAGCTCGCTTCCGGAAAAGAGTTGTATGTGTGGCCAGGCTCTCAGTTCACGCCGGGAGGACGAGTGAAGGGACATGACCTCGAAGTGAAGGGAGTCATGACAATGGGGACGAACGGACTAACCTTAAGCGGAAGCTTTGTGGCGAATGCAGGGATATTCTCAACTTCAAGCGGCGTCATCCTGAGCGGAGTCGAAGGAGACGCCGCGGCACCGGAGAGCCTGAACCTTGGGGCGAATACCTTGAGTAACCTCACGCTCAATAACGGTCTTGTCGGCTACTGGAAGCTGGATGATGGGTCGGGCTCCACGGTCATCCGCGATGATTCGGGCTACGGGAACAACGGAACGTGGAGCGGAGCTGCAGGCGGGAATACGAAGCCGCAGTGGAAGCAGAATCCGGGCCATGCAAGCAGATTCTTCAATCCGCAGGCACTGGAGTTCGATGGGGTGGATGATTACGGAAATCTACCTCTGTTTGCTCTTCAGAGGATTGGAAGCTTCTCGGCGTGGTACTACAGCAACGAATCACTCTCCGGTACGAATGACGTTCCTTTGTTCCGTGCATTTGATTTTTCTGGAACAACAAAAGTATTTGATGTTTTCATTCATTATTCCGGCGACGGAAAAGGGTACTACGGCTGGTACGACAATGGAGTGGAAGGCAGAGTAACAGTCCCGCCGGCAACACTCGGACTACAGAGTGGCGCATGGGAACACCTCACGTTCACGTGGGCAACGGGCGGAGTACACCATATATATGTCAATGGAATTCATAAATATTCTGCAACACCGAATGATGGCTTCTGGGACACCACAACGGGGGACGGCATCAGGATTGCCGCGACTCATGATTTGGTCACGGAAGATCCATTGAACGGCCTCCTCGACGACGTCCGCATCTACAACCGCGCACTCTCCGCATCGGAAGTCGCTGCTCTCGCTGCGGGCTATCAGAACACCGGAAGCGGAGTGTATACATTGGGTTCCGCTCTCACCCTCACCGGCGATCTGCACATCATCAGCGGAGAACTCAAAACTCAAAACTCACAACTCCTCACTCTCGCAGGGAACTGGAACAACGTCGGCGGGTTCACTTCTACGGGAACCGTGATATTGGATGGGGCGAACCAGACGATCTCGGGTTCGACTGTGTTTACAAACTTCACCAAGCCAAGCGGCACGCTCTTCACCGATTTCCGCAGTCGCCAGAGCTTCTCCGGAGCATTGACGCTTGCGAGTTTGACAGTGCGTTCAACAAAGACAGGGAGTACCAGCAATCTGCTCCTGGATGGCTCGAGCGGGACGCAGAGTTTGACAGCATTGGACGTACAGGATTCGGATGCCAGCGGCGGCGCTGAACTGGATTGCAGTGATGGGACGTGTACGGACAGCGGCAACAACACAAACTGGTTGTTCACGGCGCCGGAAACGGCAGTGACGGTGACCGGCCGCGCATTCAGCGATGAGGGTTCTGCTCCGCTAGCTTCGCAGAACGTGAGTCTGAGCGTGAGCGGATCATCGGTGCTTGATTCCGCTCTGACGGATGCCAATGGTTACTTCACACTCTCCGGCGCAGGACTGCGCGCCAATGACATCGTAACAGTGTACCTGGATAACGAGGCAAGTCCGCAGGGGGTCACGGTCACGGTAGCATCGGGGAGCACGATGACGGGGGTGCACCTGTACCAGAATCACCTGATCGTGAGGAATGAAACAGGTGGGACAATCACAAGTGCGCAACTCGCTATTGCCACCGGCAACGGAGACGAGGATATCGCTGCGATCTACACGATGAGTTCGCTCGACACGACCATTGTGACGGGAAAGAAGCTGTATATCTGGACGGGATCGACGCTCAATCTCGGCGGGACGTTGAATGTGGGAACGACGGGAACAACGTCTGAGATGCACCTCCATGGAAGTCTGACGCAGAATAACAATACGATCACTGTTTTTGGTCCATATACTCAAAGCGGCGGGACGTTCACAGGGGGCGGTGCGGCAGTGACGCTGAACGCATTCACGCTCGACGGAGGAGCGTTCACCGCCCCGTCGGCACGACTCGCGATCGCCACAAATCTGCTGCAGACCGCCGGCACGTTCGCGGGCGGGAACCAGACCATCGACATCAACGGCGATTACTCCATCTCCGGAGGGACGTTCACCGCAACGAGCTCCGGGATGACGGTGGAACAGAGCTTCATGCAAACCGGAAGCCCCGTGTGGAATGCCAACGGCGGAACCGTTGCATTCGACGGTGCGTATACGGAGGATTCGAGCATCGATGCAGCGGGTATCACTTTTAACCATGTCACGATCCTCAGATCAATAAGTGCAACGAACGTGCGCACGATGACCATCGGAACCGGAACGACGATCCCGCTGGGCAATGCGCCTTCAGTGACACTTATCGACACCATGGATCCCCGCACGTACAACCTGACGAACTTCGGCACCATCACACTGGGAACGGGAACGGCAACCTTCAACATCGACGGTACGCTGACAAACTACGGCGAAATCTCAGGAAGCAGCACGGGGCTGACGTTCAACGGAAACCT
>JAKQEM010000037.1 GCA_029558515.1 bacterium | reverse complement strand
TTTAGATACTGTCTTGATTATCAAGTGTAAGACGCCGCGTTCGGCGTGAAAGGGGTTCGGTGTTTGAGAACCCCGTAAGCGATGTGCAGGAGCTTTCTCATGGCCGCGCACACGATCTGCATCGGTCTCTTGCCGCGGGCGGAAAGACGGGATGCAAATTCCCTGACAATCGGGTTACAGGTTTGGGCGACGATCGCCGGAAAGTACATGCCTTTCCGTATTCTGACCGCGCCGACACGCGATAGCTTGCTCTTTTTCTGATTGCCGGAATCTTGTTTTGCCGGCGTCGTGCCGGCGTAGGCGGCCAGCGCCCTGGCCGATTCGTAACGGTCGAACTCGACCTCGGAGAGAAGCATCATCGAGGTCTTCTTTCCGATCCCCGGGATTGAGCGCAGAAGCTCATCCTGCACCTTCAGGTCAGGATCGCCGCCGATGAGGTCCTCGGCTTCCTTGCGGATCACCGCGATCTCCCTTTCGAGGACGCGGATCATCCTCCTGATGCTCGCCTTCGCCTCCTGCGGCGCCGTGTCAAGCCGGTTCTGTTCCATCAGGCGCATCTCTTCAAGCGCGTCAATTCTCCGGCTGAGAGCCTGCAAATGCTTCACTTGCGGTGACGCCGGCTTCCAGAGACCGGGACTCTCGCTCCGGCAGAACTCCGCGATCAGCCGCGCGTCCGCCTTGTCCGTCTTGTTCCTTTGCAGCCTCGAGCCCCTGAAACTATGCGTCCGGAAGGGGTTGACGACCGAGACGGCGTACCCTGCTTCATACAGGAACTCCGCGATCCCGTCCGAGTAGCTCCCCGTCGCCTCAAGACAGGCGTGGACCTCTCCGGCCCGAAGCGACCTGAGCCATCCCAAGAGAAGTTTCATCCCCTTCGGGGTGTTTGCGAACTCTTTCGCGAAACTCCTCTCGCCGATCAGCAAAACAACGTCCAACTTCGCCTTCGAAACATCGATACCCAGATAATCCTGCATCATACTCCCTCCTCAAATACACCGTTCCGCCGACCATCCTTGCAATATGCAGACTCGCGGTCGTAGGATACTGTCCGGCCTTGGCTGGAACGTCAGAAATACGGGAAAGAGGTCTGATCTAAATAACAGATTCGAGATCTCAGCCGTGGAACAAACTGCTCTTTCCCACGCAATCATCGAGCGTCCAAGATAATTGCGAACCAGCTGATAATCAAGATACAAGCCGTGGACGTTTGTCCACGGACAGTTTGGGATTGAGGACGCGCGTCGCGACGCGACGGCTGATTCAATCGTCGCTCGCGCGACGGGGAATCGTAAACTCTCGTTTCCGTGGACAACCGTCCACGGCTAAACTCAAATGCCGCTTCGCGACCGTTCGCGGAAACGCATCCGGGATCGAATGCCGTTTCACGGCACGGGCGTCACATCGTGGAATAGTTCTGACCGTTCGTGTATGATTCCCCTCACAATACTCACATCTGATCCTCATCAGATCTCAACCTTTGACCGTCCTTTGGACAAACACCTAGCTTGCATGGCAAATACGTATTCCTCATTGTTTTTTCACATCGTATTCAGCACCAAGTACCGCGAATCCTGGATCTCGGAAGATATCGAATCGAGAATGTGGGCGTACATCGGCGGCATCGCCCGTAAGCACAAATGCAGTGCAATTCAGATCGGAGGGATCGAGGATCACATCCATTCGCTGATTCTCTCGCCACCGATTTACGCACCGTGCGATATCGCAAAGTTTCTCAAAGGCGAGTCTTCCAAGTGGGTGCACGATGAATTTAGCGGTATGAGACGATTTTCGTGGCAAGACGGCTATTCGGCCTTTTCGGTCAGCAAGAGTGCCGTCCCCAAAGTCGTTGACTACATCAAGAATCAACGACAACACCATCAGTCCCAGTCCTTCGAGGACGAATATCTAGAATTGTTGCGCCTTCATGACGTCGATCCCGGGGATCAGCAATACATTTTTGGTTAGTTTGATGCGAATTACGGCGAACGGTGTTCCTGATCGCGGAGCGATCGGATGAATTTAGCCGTGGACATCTGTCCACGGAGCGTTTGGGATTGAGGACGCGCGTCGCGACGCGACGGCTGATTCAATCGTCGCTCGCGCGACGGGGAATCGTGAACTCACGCAACCGTGGACAGATATGTCCACGGCTAAACTCAAACGCCGCTGCGCGGCAGAGGGCGATGTCAGAACCGGGCGAACGGGAGAGTGGAGGCTATTCTTCTCCCGTTCCCCCCATCGCCCCATCTTCCATTCCCTGATCGCGGAGCGATCGGATGAATTTAGCCGTGGACGCCTGTCCACGGACAGCCCACGATGAAACGTCCCTGTTCGCGGAGCGATCGGATGAACTTAGCCGTGGACATCTGTCCACGGAGCGTTTGGGATTGAGGACGCGCGTCGCGACGCGACGCCTGATTCAATCGTCGCTCGCGCGACGGGGAATCGTAAACTCTCGTTTCCGTGGACAAACGTCCACGGCTTGTATCTTGATTATCAGCTGGTTCGCAATTATCTTGGACGCTCGATGATTGCGTGGGAAAGAGCAGTTTGTTCCACGGCTGAGATCTCGAATCTGT
>JAKQEM010000010.1 GCA_029558515.1 bacterium | reverse complement strand
GGCAGAGAAAAACATTGGCCCGTGCAACATAGCGTGCCAGACTTCGACCTTGCCGCGCCTGTATGGAACGGTCGTCTTAAAATTGGCATGATGACACTCTTTGCAATGCTCGTGGATTGGATGATCTTCTCCGCATGATCCGGTGCAAATGAATTTGATTTTCATGTTTCCTTCCTCTTGTTCTCCGGGTGCATCTTGCCGTGACAATCCTTGCACAGCGGACACAGGCGTTCAGGCGGGTGCAGAATGCACTTGCGTACAGCCTCAATCGCCTGCTCCCAAAGGCAACCGTCTAGGTGGTGGACATCAAGCTTCACCTCGCGGCCCTTTGCGGCCGTCTGCTTCACTCCGCACACGGAGCATGTGTATCCGGTGTTACGCAGTGCCTCCCCGCGCTCCCGGCTACGCATCCAGAGCAGGCGCAGGGCTTGGCGTATGCGTGAGTTTGGCGTGTAGGGTAGTTTTTTGCTCACCTATTCCCCCTCCCGTCGTCAGCCTCCCGCGCAATCTCGCAAAGGTCAATTTCGTTGCGTTTCATGCTAATCCTTTATCCCTCGCGCCTGTATCTCTTTGATTATGTCGTCTCGCATCCATTTCAACTCATTGACGACGGCATTGTTTGCATCTTCAAGCACTTTGATGACCGTGACATAAAAAAGTTTCGTCGTCGCATCGAATATTGACGGATCAAGCTGGCGAAGGTCTTTTATCATCGCCTCTATCTTCGTTTTCGCTACGGTGCGTTTAATGGCCCGCCCTCCCCTAGCTTCGACAACTCCGATCAGCGTTCGGTTTGCCCAATCATCATTGTTTCTGTACTCCGCTTTGTCCTGCGGCTCTGTGTATGTTCCTCGTGGTTCAGTCATATTTTGGCTCCGTTCAAATGGTGGCGGTTTTGTGCAGGCCGCCAACTGCTCCCGCAGCGTCCCCGGCGGGTGGGTGATGCCCCGAGTGTTCCCGGTGCAGCATCATTCACATAACGTCAATGATGTCGTGGTATCCCTTCTCATTGGTCTTGTAAGACAGC
>JAKQEM010000002.1 GCA_029558515.1 bacterium | reverse complement strand
AGTAACCGTTCCTTCATCATTGCGTTTGAACTGCCTGCCATTTCGCAGGAGCAATGCACGGCGTTGGACATCTCCAATACTGCCACCGTCCAAACGTCGAATGACACGAATCCGGGCAACAACACCAGTGATGTGGTCGCCACCAATGTGTTCTGTCCCGCGCCGACCATCAGTGACGTCTCCATCGTGAAGAGCGGTCCTTCTGCGGCCGTACGCACGATCGGGGGAACGACGAACCTCACGTACACCGTGACGGTCAGCAACCTCGGTCTGGCGGCGACGCAGGGCATCACGGTCACCGATCTGATTCCGAGCGGTACGACCTTCGTGGAGGGATCCTCCGATGCGACGTGTGACAAGGTGGGAGGGAACGTCGTCTGCGACGGATTCGTCCTGCAACCTGCGGGACAGGCGGGCAGCAGCAAAGCGCTCACGCTCGTCTTCCAGCTCCCGAGCATCACAGAGCAGCTCTGCCAGGACGCGCAGGTCAATAACTACGCATCCGTCAGTACGAGCAATGACGTGACGCCGGGGAACAACGTGAGCGGCACGGTCGCGACGAGCGTGGAGTGTCCCGCACCGACGGAGAGCGATGTGGAAATCACAAAGACCGGGTTTGCTTCCGTGCAGAGAACCATCGACGGAGTCACGGTACTGTCCTATCAAATCACAGTCTCCAACATTGGAAATGCAGCAACGGAAGAAGTGATTTTGACAGACGCCATACCGACTCACACGAGTTTCCATCGCGCCGGCACCGATAGCGCGTGTGATCAAGTGGGAAGCAGTGTCGTGTGTGACGATTTCGCATTGAGCCCCGCAGGACAAACGGGAAGTAACCGTTCCTTCATCATTGCGTTTGAACTGCCTGCCATTTCGCAGGAGCAATGCACGGCGTTGGACATCTCCAATACTGCCACCGTCCAAACGTCGAATGACACGAATCCGGGCAACAACGTCAGTGATGTGGTCGCCACCAATGTGTTCTGTCCTGAGCCGACAGTGGGATGCATCGAAATCCAGAAGATCACGCAAAATGCGTGGGGACAAAATCTCACGCCGGTGACACAATTCACCTTCCATCTTGATCAAACGCGTTCGGCGCACAATGACTCGACGGGGAAAGCACGCTTCGACAATGTGTCCGCCGGCGACCACATGATCACGGAAGATCTGCCGGACGGATGGGAACTGGCGGGAAGCACCCCCAATCCGATCAAAGTCTACGGAGGAAATAGCTGCGCGAACGTCACCTACGTGAACCGACAAAAATTCGTGGGTTCCAGTAGCAGTATCAGCAGCGTACCGCCATCCAGTACGAGCAGCAGTGTGTCCTCGACCATCTCCAGCCTGCCAACTTCCAGCAGTATCAGCAGCGTACCGCCATCCAGTACGAGCAGCAGTGAGTCTTCTTCGAGCAGTCAGGGAGCGATGGGATGCATCGACGTACAGAAAGAAGTATTCGATCCGTATGGATATCGCATCGACAACGTACCGCCATTCCTGTTCACACTTGATGACGGCCGCACTACAGCCAATGACAGTGCCGGAAACACGCGCTTCGAACAAGTCACAACCGGAGCACATATGGTGACTGAGTCCGTACCAAACGGATGGATGCAGCAATTGGTCACTCCTCCAAACGGAGTCATCATCGTGCCCGAGAACGGATGCGCCACGGTGACATTCAAGAACAGAATGACGAGCATCATCTCCTCATCCAGCTCCAGCACGGTGCAGAGCAGCAGCACATCCTCCGTCGATTCCTCTGTGAGCAGCATTCCCGTCTCAAGTAGTCTCAGTTCAAGCGTCAGTTCCGCAACCGGTTTCGCAGATGTGACACTGACGAAAACCGGTACCGGCAAAGCTGTGCCGGGCAGGCCGTACACCTACGACTTCATTGCGAAAAACGCAGTCGATCCGTCCACGGCGACAGCCAACAGTGTCACCATCTACGAATCCATTCCCGCAGGATTCCAGTTCATCGGCAGCACCAATGCAACCTGCACGCAAAATTCCGCCACCAGCGTACTCTGCAACGTCGGACCGCTCGTTGCCGGTGCACAACATCACTTTACCGTGAGCTTCGATGTACCTTCGAACATGACCTGCGGATCGCACGCGAATCTGGCCATCATTTCCACGACAACGCCTGAAAGCAATGTGGGCAACAACGTAAGTGACAGTGTGATCACGCAAATCCCCTGCCCCTCTTCTTCCAGCGTCTCGAGTGTCTCGAGTATCTCAAGCGATGCAAGCAGCAGTACAAGCAGTACGAACGTTGGCTGTATCGATATCATCAAGGAAACGGTTGATCAGTACGGCAACGCAATCTACAACGTACCCCCCTTCACCTTCACGCTCGACGGATCGCGCACGGCGGTCAATACAGCGAACGGTCACGCGCGCTTCGACTCGGTCACACCGGGCATCCACAGCGTCATCGAGACCACCTCTTCCGGATGGTTGTTGCAGTCCGTAACGCCGACGAACGGCACGGTTCAGGTGACGACGGGTAATTGTGCATCCGTCATCTTCCGCAACAAGCAATTCCCGTCCGGTGCGCAGGACTTTACCATCAGCAAGACGGACGGACAATCCACCGCGGAACCGGAGGAAGAACTGACCTACAACATCACGGTGAGGAATAACAGCAACGTCACCGTGCAAAACGTCGTCGTGACGGATACCCTGGATACAGACCTGCACTTCCTGGAAGCTTCTCACAACGCGCAGCGCAGCGGGCGGATCGTGACGTGGAACCTGACCTTCGCCCCGATGGAAACAAAGGTACTGACGATCGACGTGGAAGTGGATGAGGATGCCGAGGGCACCATCCGCAATACGGCGCGCGTCTTCGACCGCGAGGCGACGGACTCGACCCGTGTGGAAGATGATGATGATGATGATGACGATGACACCACGGGAGGAGATCTCAGCGTGCGAAAGGAAGCAAACACCGGTGAAGTCTTCCCGGGCGGATTCGTGGAATACACCGTCACCGTCGAGAACACGGGCGACGAGCGTCTCTCCGGTCTGACCGTCACCGACCGACTGCCGGGCGGCGTCTTTGTCCTGGATACGGGCAATGCGGACAGCAATGCAAACGGCGTGCTCACGTGGAAAATCGGAACACTGAACGAAGACGCAACCTGGGTCGTCCAGTATCGCGTGAGCGTGGATCCTTCGGCCTACCCCGGACAATTGTTACGCAATGACGTGACGGTAAAGGATGACGATATCAACCGGACTGCCTCCTACACGGTCGCCGTCATCGGCAACCTGCCGCAAACCGGCGTGCTGGGGGGACCCGACAAATCAGACGTTCTCCTGCGTCCCATCCACAGGACTACGGAAGAGAACGATACCTCCCTGGCCCTGAGCGTATGGGTAACGTTGATGAGCATCCTGGGAACAGGCGCTGGCGCGACAATCGGTCGTAAACTGCTGTTTGGATTTTAAACACCGCTGCGCGGCGCGGGCAAAAGACACCTCCCACCGGAGGTGTTTTTGTGCGTGTAATTTTCATCCTTCCGACCGATCCAAGATGAATGACTGCACCATCGAAGGCAATGTCTTGAGAGTGTCTTCCAGCATTTGTCTCTCCTGCGTCTCCATACGACTGAGGACCCACGCAGCCAGATCCACACCATCGGGCTTGGGCCCGATACCGATGCGAAGACGGGGAAAATTCTCCCCGAACTGCTCCACCACGGACTTCAAACCGTTATGCGTCCCGGGGCCGCCGCTCATGCGCAGTCGTACGGTACCCAGCGGCAGATCGATATCGTCGCAGCAAACCAGCAACTGCGAAGCGTGATCCAGTTTGAAGAAGTCCACCGCCTTGTAAATGGCGGTACCGGAGAGATTCATGAACGTGGTGGGCTTGAGCAGCAACACGGGAACGGTGACGACACGCGCTTCTCGCTCAAACGCCTGGAATTTCTGACGCTCCGTCCACGCCCTCGTCCCGAAGGCATCGCCCAACACATCGACCGCGGCGAATCCCGCATTGTGGCGCGTTTCTTCGTAGGAACGACCGGGATTACCGAGGCCGACGATCAACAGGGATGGCTTCATGCGGATACTGTACCACCGCAATGTCGCCGTGCCATGACCATTCCGTACCAATGCAGAAGTGCGCAATCCCAGCGAATACTTACGACAAATCCTTCAGTGCCCGTTCAAATGCCGCAAGAGCCCTCTTCACCTGAGCGTCATCCACCGACACCGAACGTTCATGAGCGATGCGATTGCGCAATTTGTGAGCATCCCACAGTGCCTGAAGTGCAGAAAAACGCGGCCCCGCTCTCTGCAATTTTTCCGCAAACGTCCCGCCGTACCCAAGAGCGGACAATGCGCTATCAACGATTTTTTCCGCTTCCAACACGCGCCGCGCCCGATCGGAAAGACGGTCCAAACCCGCAAACTCCGCATGCAATGTGCGTAGGAGGGAGGCAGACAACCGACGGGCACGCGCAATGCGCCGCACCAGAAGCAAAACGGCAGCAAGAAAGGCAATCGTAAGGATGACGCCGACGAAGAAAATTTCGCTGTTCATTCCTTCTCCGTGGAAACATCCTGCAATTGCATCCGTTCCGCCACCAGCGCGGAGAGCAGATCCTGTATCTGCCGCGAATCCTTCAGATTCTTCTTGTGCAGATACTCTTCCATTTTACGCAGCACCAGCATTTCCACCTGCTTTGGATGCCGCACGTGATCCAGAGAAATGGACGACCCGGTGGAAATCTTCTCCACGCTGATGGAACCGTAACGCAGCAGCGTTCCCAACACCCCGTTGATTTCGTAGCTCACGCCCTGAAGATCGCTGTAGAGCACACGCGTTGATTGACGGTGGAACCAGCCGTGCCAAGCAATATCAATGATGCCCTGATCGGTCACAAGCCATGCATCCAAATAGTAATCGAAAAAGTTCCGCAACCACCAGATCGCACAAACGACGCACCATGCACCCGCCGTCAACAGAAACGGACGAGTCGGCTGCACGATGAACACACTCATGCCGGACAGGAAAAAAAGAGAGGGCCAAAACAGCGCTCTGAATCCGAGCAACCAGTGCTTGTGCACCGACCGGACGAGTATTTCATCCTCCTCCAGATGTTTGGAGAGCAGCAAACGATGCAACATGCATGCAGCATAGCCCACACTGCCACGGCGCGAAATGCCCGTCGACTGTCTGTACAGCCCGCGCACCCATCGGTAGAATACCCGCATGGTACAGATCGAAAAACGGCATGGCATTTGGTTTCATATCCTCGATGTCGCCTTCAACATCGTTGTCATTGTCGCGATTGTCACCGGCATCCGCGGATTCCTCGTCTCCCCATTCCAAGTGGAAGGCAGCTCCATGACGAGCACGCTGGAGGACAATCAGTACATCGTCATCAATAAGCTCGCCTATCACATCGGCTCTCCCGGCCGCGGGGAGATCGTCGTCTTCCGCCCGCCCAACGAAGCGCGCAAGTACTACGTCAAGCGCGTGATCGGCATGCCGGGCGATGAGGTGATTTTGCGGGATGGCTATGTGTACGTACGTGCCAAAGGGGAAGAACGGGAAACGAAGTTGGATGAAACGTACTTGGACGAGCGCAACATCGGCAAAACATTCCGCCACCCTCCGGGAAGCGGCGATACCGGCGAAATGCGATTCATCGTCCCGGAAGGCAGGTATTTTCTGATGGGCGACAATCGTCAGGGCAGTCTGGATTCTCGCAGCTTCACCCTGCCAAACGGGGAACCCGCCCCGTTTGTTGCGGAGGATAGCATCAAGGGCCGGGTCTGGTTCGTCGCCCTCCCCGTCACGAAAATCCATGCTTTGGAGCCTCCTGACTACAATCTCTGATCCATGGCCATCCGCCATCTCCCCTTGCGCACTTTCGGGATTTCGGTAGACTGGGAGCAGTTCCCCGTTCGGGGTTTTTTACCGCAGGAAAACTCCCTATGAATGCCCTTATCAACTACGTCAACGGAGCGCTGGAGGAATTGCGCCACGTGCGTTGGCCCACCCGGCAACAAGCCATTCGCCTCTCCGTCATCGTCATCCTGTTCACCGGCATTTCCGCCATATTTTTCGGCATCGCGGACTTCGGTCTGGCGGAGTTGATCCAGACACTCCTCTCCCTCGTCTAAATCCCCTCCTCCCCATGGCCAAACAGGATCCCAATGCAGGAAGAAACTGGTACGTCGTCCATACCTATGCCGGATACGAGGATGCCGTTCGACAGTCCATCCAGCAGCGCATCGAATCATTCGGCATGCAGAATTACATCTTCGACGTGCAGGTACCCAAGGAGAAGCAGCTCGTCTTCAAGAAGAATGAGCCTGTGGAAGAGGAGCGCAAGCTGTTCCCCGGCTATGTCCTCGTGGACATGACCGTCACGGATGAATCATGGTACCTCGTTCGCAACACTCCCAACGTCACGGGATTCGTGGGATCCGGCAATATTCCCGTTCCCGTCACGCCGGAAGAATTCGGTGTCATTCAGCGCAGAGTGGGCGAGCAGGAAGCGAAATTCAAGAGTGACTTCCAGGTGGGTGATCTCGTGGTGATCGCGGACGGCCCCTTCAAGAACTACGAAGGTTCCGTCGATTCCGTCGATGTGGACAAGGGCAAACTTACGGTGTTGGTGCTCATCTTCGATCGCGAAACTCCCGTGGAGCTGGATTTTACCCAGGTGAAGAAGAAATAGCTTCCCGCGACATCCGGAGCGAAACCGAAGGATTGAGCGCAATTGCACGCAAGTCAAAAAAAATGAAGTCGCATGGTACTGCAACCTGTGCGGGAGCAGTGAGGACCGATATCGAGTATACTTGTGGTATGCCTGCTCGCAGAATCATCGTGACGGGAACTGTCCAAGGCGTCTTCTTCCGTGCGACGGCACGCATGCAGGCGAAGATGCTGGGGCTCGCGGGCCGGGTGTGGAACAACCCCGATGGTTCCGTAGAGATTTTCGCAGAGGGAAGCCAAGATTCATTAGCCTGCTTCATCGACTGGTGCCGCATCGGTCCTCCCGCGGCCCGCGTGGACCGGGTCATCGTGGAAGAGACGCAGGAGAGAGGAGAAATGGAATTCGTCAGCGAAAGAGGATCGTGATCATTCATGACGCACCGTGAGATGCAGCCATCGGAATGAGGAACGCAATGGTGAGAGTCCGTGCCGCACGTACCTTCACCCTCGTCGCTCCAAAAATAGTTTCAACTCATCTACCGCTTCAACCACCTTATAAAACTCATCTGCAATCTCAGGCAAATCGTGAACTCCAACGAAAGCATGAAGAATTCCAACATACTCCTTGAGTTCTAAATAACGTGGATCTTGCTTAGCATCTGGCACCTGTTCCAATTTGCGTAATAAAGCCTCCAAATCATCCAAAGTTTGCTTAAGAACCAAAGGCTTACGTTTCCTCTCTATAGCATCCAATTCGGATCTGAGATCATTAGCACGCAAAGCCAATGCGATTTGTTCCCAAGACATTTCGTACGCTCTGCTTGAATCAGACAAATGCGCCGTTAAAAGACCCTGCAGACAATCCAGCATTTTTCTTGCAGGAATTAATCCTTTAACAAGTCCTTCTTCGCTTCCTTCTCTCATAGGATGCATGGAATAGGATACAGGGGGCGAATTATCCCCCGGTATGTACAACTTTGCAAGAATATATCGTAGATAGGACGGACATCGTTACCCCCTCTCACGGTCTGAAGCATCCAGGAAGGTGAAAGATGCTTTAGAATGCGTTTAGACCAACGATTCCATAGCTTCTTTCCACCTGATCCATGAGGACTACGTATACTATGCTTCATTCCATCGATCCATTCAAAACAAGAGAAATCCTTCTCCGAGAATTGGAGGAGAATCGCGGCAATGTGAAGAAAAACGGCAAGGCAGTTCAATATGACACCGCCAGTGGTACGGAAGTGGAGGGATCGTCAGCGAAAGAGGATTGTGATCATTCATGACGCACCGTGAGATGCAGCCATCACCCTCGCCACCCCCCAATGGAAATGGTCCATCTACCCGATTCAGTTCTCAGATTCAGAAGCGGATACTGTGCCCGGAACCAACTGACTCATAAGTTCACGCACCACATACAACGCATGTTGCATCTGCCTCGCAGCCTTATCATAATCTCTGACGTAAACCCAAAGAGCATTTTTAAATCCCAAGAGTTTCGTATACTCTGGATCATTTACAGCACAAGTCCTATTTAATCGGGCATATACCTCATCCAGCATCTCTAAGAATGACAGAAGCTCATCTGGACAACGTGACTTCTCTACATTTTCCAATCTTTTTCTGAGACTCGCGGCTTCCAGAGTGAGTGCGATTTGGTACACAGGCATTCCATCTGCTAATCTCGGGCCAGTCAAATGCGTTATTTCAAGATACTCCAGGGATTTCTTCAATTGTTTTGCTTGTTCCGTTGCATCATCAAAAGGAGCTACGTCCAAAGTTGCCAAAGATGTCGCAGCACCATCATCGAGTACATCACCCTTCATAAAATATTTGGAATGAGATACAGGGGGCGAATTATCCCCCCGTATGTATACCTTGCAAGAACATATCGAACACATAATTTGTGGCTTATAGGGAAAAAATGAATGCTAAAAATATGTTCTGATCACTTTTCAAGAAGAGCATCGATCATCTGTTTTCGTCGTTTCTTGGAAAGTCCTCGATGGAGTTTCACTTTATTTTTCCAGTGTGCGAAGGAACCATCG
>JAKQEM010000013.1 GCA_029558515.1 bacterium | reverse complement strand
TGCTCATCAATAGACAGCGGCCAAATAGCAGGATTCACAATAGACTATTTCCGGCCGCTCGGGCGAATAGCTTGTGGCTATTGGCTGTTGGCATTTGGCACATTGACGGTTCCACAATTTTCTCGGATTCCGGAGCGCCATTCTCCTTCTGTGCCGCTCGTCGGGGTGGAAGTGCGGAACGGGGAGGCGCATCTGTCTGTAAAACTCCAGTTCCTGTTTGATGATCTTGAACGGTCTCTTCGTCGCTTCACATTCGATGGCCCAGTTGAGAATGTCATCGGGAATATCGTCGATGGAATCGGGGAGTTGGGAAGCGGGGATGATTTTATCGACTTTCGGCATCTCATCGGTCTGATCGCGCCACTTCCAACCGCGCGCCAGTACCTCTTCCTTTGTGAGTGGTAAGTGCTCGTGTGCAGAAGATTCGTTGTAGCAAAACGGGCTATTTCCCGCCGGAAAGAACTCGCCCCATTCGTTGGTTTCACGTATGTGTGCGATGATCTTCGGAACGAGCTGATCGTACTCTTCTTTGGTGTACTGCTTATTAAACACACAGTATTTTCCCTTTTTGAGCCCGATGCAGCCGAAACAGTGTTCCGTGGTGGCGACGCAGTAGTGGCAGCAGATGAGCTCCGATCCTGGCCAGCACGAATCGGAGAAGAGCGCATGGTATGTGGAGCCTGGGTTTCCTCCGATGCATTGACACTCATAGCTCATAAGCGCGCCGACGCCGAAGTGGGTCACGTCCATACAGTCGCAATTTCGCTCGCTTCCCGCTACGCCATCACAGTATTGGCAATCTTCACAATCGCCGCAGGAGAAGCATTGCAGGCAATTCTTGCAGTTTATGAGATAGTCTCCAGAGCACTGTTCCGATTGTCGAATATGAGTCGCGCGTGCGATCTGTTTTTCCTTGAATGTAAGAAATTCCCGAAGCAGCGCTTCCTGTGGCAGGGATGCGAACTTCTCTTGAACACGTTGCCGGTATGCCATTTCGGGCATTTGTTCATTGAAGAAGCAGAACTGCTTGTTGCGCAGGTTCACGCAGCCGTAACAGTTATTACATCCATAGCAATCTGCCAAGAAGTGGCATTCGTTGCATTCGCGGCAGTCATTGAGGAAGGTAGATCCGTAACAATTCAAGGATTCTATAGACTGGTAACAGAAAGTGCAGTAGGCGCAATTCAGACAATCGACGCAGGTATTACTGCAGCCCACACCACGGCAGTACATGCAATCCTCAAGCTGTATGATCTCGAAACAGAGATAGCAGTTTTTGATGGATCCCGCTTCGTTGCAGTATTCGCTATTTTCCGTCGTCGGTTCATCGATGGTACGCGCCGGCATGGGGACAATGGCTTTGAGTTTCAGGAATTGATCAAGAAAGGGCCGGGTGAAATCGAAATCGCGTCCGTACTTTTTTGCATCAAATGCATCGCTCCACCAGTAGGTATTTTCGTAGACAGGATACGGATTGTCCGGATGGTGAATGGAGAGGATCGGTTTTCCCGTTCGAGATTCGGTGCGGCGGTGCAGAGTTCGTTCATTGCGCCATGCAAGTCTCCGGCGCATGCGGCACTCCGGACAAAACGTTGGCGGCGGGATCAGCTCCTTCTTTCCGTTAAATATGGGAGATACTTTGTCGTAAAACGCCAGATTATCATCCGTGACGGTAAAGGGTTGAGCGCACCAGGGATTGCGGCAGGTCCGTTGCATACGATGAGTATAATGAGAAATGCTAAATGCAAAATGCGAAATGGGAAATGTGCCTCATGCACCCCGGTTGCACTCACTCAATGTAATCCCCGATACACTTTTTTCCGGTGTCCCGAGCGCACGATGATGACAATCAATCGGTCGTGCTCGATGTGGTAGATGATGCGGTAGGCACCGACGCGGATGCGTTGATAGGTGTTGCGAGGGGTGTGCAGTTTGCGGTGGCCGGGAGGGAGCGGATCATCTTGCAAACCCGTGATGGCATCGATCATCCGCCTGCGGATATTCTCCGGCAGTCGATCCAGCTCTTTTTGTGCCTGTGACGTAAAGAGAATGCTGTAGGTCACTTCTGAAATTCCGGGAATGCTTCCTCGAAAGGAATCAATTCCTCCTTGTCCTTATTCTTTTCATACTCTCGCAACAGCTCCAAATCCTCCAAATCTTCCAACGCTTCGATGAGCGGTTCGTACAGGTGCGGAGGGACGAAGACACCCTTGGGTTTCGAGTTGACGATGAGGGTGCAGACGCGGTCATCGGGCAGTGCCTTCGCGCCGTGCTTTTTGATGTCTTGGAGGGTGATGGTAGTCATATTGATAGAGGTAAATAAAGTACTGAATTTAGTACCATACTATTCCTCTTCTAGAGAATAAGCAACGGATTTTGCATCAGAGAAGCTGTGCCTGACACAACGAAAAACGAAGAACGAACTTCGAGAAACAATTTCTTCTTCCTTCTCCCTACCCCCTACCCTTTACCCCCTAAATCAGCGGCTCTTCGAAGGATTCCGCTCCGGCGGCCACGGCTTCCTCCTTGGTGGGTGGCGCGGAGGCCGCTTCATCCCATTGTTCGAGCATCGTTTCCACATCTTTGCGCGCTTGGCAATACTTGCGTCGGGAGGCGGCGATGATTTCCTTCGTATGGTCTTCCGTCAGATGCGGAGCATCCAGCGTGCGGCCGGAGAACGCTTCGCGCAGTTCCCCTCCCACGGACATCTTGATGTAGAACTCCCGAACTCCCAAGTTGATGATGTCACGTTCTTTGAAGATCGGATTGTATTCCTCGGCCAGAATGACGGCGTCTTCCGCGCCGACGCGGAAGCTGATCATCGAACCCACGTTGCCGAAGACCGTTTGGCGGACGGTCGGAGAGAGCTGCCCCATGTACTGATGGGCGAGCGTGAGGTTGAGGCGGTACTTGCGCGCTTCGGAGAGAATTTCCGCGAAGGTTTCGGTCGCGAAGTTCTGGAATTCGTCGACGTACAGGTAGAAGTCCTCGCGCTCTTCCTCCGGTATATTCGCGCGACTCATGGCCGCTTGGTACAGTTTGGTGATGAACATCGATCCGATGAGTGATGAGTTTTCTTCGCCCAACAGACCTTTGCTGACTTTCACCAGCAGAATCTTCTTCTGATCCATGATCTCACGAATTTCAAATTTTGTTTTCGGTTGTCCCACCATGTTGCGAATCATGTTGGTGGCGACAAACTGTCCCACTTTGTTGAGCAACGGCGTGATGGCGTCGGCGTCGAACTTCTCCGACCATGCGGCGAATTCCGATACCCAGAAGCTCTTCACCACGGAGTCTTGGATGCGCGCCACGATTTTCTGACGGTAGTTCTTGTCCGTCAGCATTTTGAGGATCGAGAGCACCGTGGTGTTCGGGCTGTCGAGGAGCGCGAGCGTGGTGTAGCGCAGCACGTGTTCCAGACGGTCGGACCAGTTGCTGCCGAACAGTTTTTTGAAAATTTGAAGAAATCCGATCGTCACCTGCATCTTGTACGTCTCATCCACGTGCTCCAGCGGATTGAACGCGATGGGGAAGTCGATGTCCGCCGGGTCCAGAATGACGACGTCCTCGATGCGGTGTTTGGGCACGAAACGCAGGATGGCGTCGACCAGATCGCCGTGCGGATCCAGAACGGCAATCCCTTTGTCGTTGATGAGATCATCATAGATGAGCAATTCAAGCAGTTTGCTTTTGCCGGATCCGGATTTTCCGACGGTATAGAGGTGACGGCGACGATCGGAGCGTTGAATGCCGAAGGGGATGTAGTTGTTGTGGTAGTTCGTCATGCCGAAGCCGCTCACATCCTTCTCATGAATTTTTGGCAGGTCTTGCGGCGGTTCCGATTTGCGGGACAGAACGTGCACGATGTGCGGGACGTAGTCGGCGTTCGGAATGTGGTAGAGCGTCGCGACTTCCTTCACGCTGAGGATGAGATGATGACCGGGGGTGCGGTTGCGGTAACGATCCAAAAATACGGATCCCGTGCGAATCGAGCCGCTGTGGAATTCATTGATGTCGCTCTCATTGTACTGAGAGAAACTGGATGCCAGCGCCTTCAGTTTTTGCCTGGCGATCATCTCGGTTTTTGCGATGTAGGCGATGCGAATGCTGACGCGGTACGGGTCCAGTGCGAGTTTCTCCGTCGCTTTCTGCACGCGGGTGGAGGAGACGCCGCGACGTCCGCCTTTGCGGAACCAGTCGCGAATGCGGAAGATCAGGCGTACATTGGCAAGTTTCAGACGTAGTGAACGCGTGAAGTGGAAGAAAGCCGTGTCATCGTGCGGTTCGGCGATGATTTGCACCCATGCTTGTTCGTCGGTGCCGATCTTCGAGATGATGGAGAAGAGTCTGGAGGCGCTGTCTTCATCGAAGACGTCGTACGTTTTGATGGGATATGCGTCGCTCCGTTTCATGTGCAATTCCGTTCCTGCGATCATACCGTTTTTCCCGAGTTGGAACTGCTTGGCATAATCCTCGGTTTTGCGAATTTCCGCGTCCGGGAACGTCGCGTAGATCAAACCTTCCACCGTTTCGAAGAGCGTTTCGGGAATGACGACGAAGAAGTAGGTGTATTGCGCGAAACCGAAGTATTCAAGGGAAACGCGTTCCCCCGTGAAGGTGTTACGCATGTTCACCAGAAATTCCTGGAATTTGGATTCCAGTTTGTGCGTTCCCTCAGTTCCCTGCGGAACGATGACGTGGAGATAGCGGAGCGAGGGAGAGGGCATATTGGACAGTAATCTAATTTTATTGCATAATACCTTTAATGTCCACAGATAATGCAGTGGATTCTGCAATTATAGCAGATGGGTGTGATGGCGTCATGGTGAGATTGCTTACGACCCACACTCCTTCTCCCATGCATCCCGATCCCACACAATCCATGGACTTTCAGGAGGAATCGTCGTTTTGATCGGTTTTCCGGTTTTCGCGCAGGTGCGGTCGTACAGGTGGATCCCGCCGAGGATCCTTGCCCGGTCTTCCATGCGTTCGTCGTAGGTCAGTCGCGGAAGCGGAACCCGGAATTGCCGGTAGCGCTTGATTTCCTGCGAGGTGATCTTGAATGGCCGTCCCGATCGCTCACTCTTCACGATGATTGCCTCATCCGTTTGCGGCAATCCATCCGGCAAATCATTCGCTTCGATGGCCTGCGCCGCCTCCGGGATCGTCTTCTCCAACCACCGTCCGCCCAGCGCTTCCACCTGTTGCTTCGAGAGCGGAAAATACTGCTGTGCCAAGGTATGATTGTAGGGCACGGGTGAACCGGTGATAGGGAAAAATTCACCCCATTCGCCGGTTGATCGCATATGAATGATGATGCGTGGCACCAAATCTTCGTACTCTTCTTTTGTGTATTGCTTGTTGAGGATGCAGTAATGCTTACGATGTAATCCGGTACAGCCGAAACAGTCGGAACAGGCGACGCAGAAAGAGCAGTACAGCATGTTGGATGTGCCTTCCCATACACTTACGCAGAAGTGTGATTGGTATGCGTCTAATCCCATGATGCATCCTTCATAACAGTGGGACACGCGCACCCCAAAGAGAGTGACATCTCTACAATTATCCGCTCCATCAGAAAGAAACTGACAATTGTGCAAGTGCTCCGCGGAATGTACGAATGTGGAATTATGAACATCATTGCAGTGAGTAAGGTAGTTGCCCGTACATCCGTCCGCCATGCGCATGACGGTATGAGGGGTTGGGTATTGAAGGGAGAAAGCTTGAAATTTCTTGGAAAACGCCTGTCTACCACTTTTGGTATCCAATGCCATTGTACGGACAAATTCCGCATATTCTTGCGGAGTTTTCTGCTCATTGAACACACAGTATTCACGATGTCGCATATTCACACATCCAAGGCAATTGGAACAGGATCGGCAGTGTAAAAGGAATGCGCTATTGCTGCAGTTCTCACAGTGCTGAGCGTTTTGCAGTTCATAACATCGTTCACAATCAATGCAATCGAGACATCGTTCGCAAGCAAATACCCGCGTGCAGTCGAGACAATCATTGCAGTCGTACACATTGTCGCACGTGATGCAATCTTCGGATTGAGAGGCATTGAAGCAGAGGTAACAATTCTTTACGTTGTCCGCGTTATTGCAGAATGCACTGTTCTCCATCTGCACGTTGTCCAGCGCGAAGTGAGGAGCACGATTGTGCACGGAGAGAAACTGCGGGAAGAACGGCACAGAGAGATCGACATCCTGCTGCGATGCATAAGGATCCCATGCATCAGAAAACCAGTAAGTGTTTTCGTAGGAAGGAAACGGACTGTCCGGTGTCCACATACCAAATCCGGCATGTTCCTTCGAACGCGATGCATGACGATAGACGTGATGATGATTCCTCCATGACATCCGCTGCTGCATCCTGCACTCCGGACACATGGTCGGCGGAGGGATCAGCTCTTTCTTTCCTGCAAATACCGGACTCACTTTCTCGAGGAATGCCAGATCATCATCGGTGATCTCGAAGGTTGCCTGACATTGGCGGCAAGCTTTCTGCATAAACGAAGAATACAGAGAATATCAGAGAATAACAGACGCAAGCGAAACGGACAGGATGTCCTGTTATTCGTTTATTTCGTTACTCCTCAATACACCTCATCGTGCGTGCCGACGGTTAGCATGAGCAAGATATTTTGTTCGTGTTTGGCGTACAGGATGCGCAGATCGTACTGCACCGTGATCGCATACATTCCCCGCTTTGATCCGTGCAATGGATGCGTATGGAGAGCGGGGTGATCGGGATGCTGTTCCAGTATTTCCAGGGTCGCACGCACGCACGCCTGATCAACAGGTGAAAGTTTGCGTAGCTTGCGCAGGAAATGTGCGGTGTAGTGCAGCTTCATATCTTCTGTTGCTGCATGTGGTCGAACATCTCCTCAACAGTATTGAAGGGGCCAAAGCTATTGCCCGGCTGCATGGCTTCATCCACCATTTGATCCAGCTTCGCAATCTGTTCCGGTGTGTACTCCGGCTCTGCCTCTTTGCCGAGAGAGAACGGAATACCTCCGGTCGCGGCAACCTTCGAATAGAATACGCGCACTGCAGTGGGTCCATCGATACCAATGGACCGAAATACCGCTTCTGCCCGCATTTTGAGATCTTCATCGATGCGGACCTGGATGCTTTTCTGGGCCATAGGAAAAAGGGAATGTACATGCAGAGTATAGTCAAATCGTATGCAAAATGCAACAGTATGCATGCAATCTTAATACACTTCGCGCAAGATGCACTCTTCACAATACACCTTTTCCGGTCGGCCTGGCGCATATGTCGATTCCAGCTGCTTCCCGCAAGAATCGCACGGGCGCGTCCAGATGTGCGTCGGCGTCTTGCGTCGGAAACGCGCCAAATGCCGGCAGTCGAAGCATTGCCGTGGGATGGGCGCCGGCATGGAGCGGAGGAATGCGAGTTCTTTTTCGACGACTTTGAAGTTCTTGCCGCATGTCGTGCAGGAGAGAATTTCTTGCGTGAAGGTGTCCGGTACGTCTCGAATGGCGTCAGGGACTTGGTCCCATTCCACAGTCTGCTTGCCGGTCGTGTACGGCAAATTCTGTCGCCAGTTCCACCCGCGTCGCGTCACTTCTTTCTCGGTCAGCGGATAGTAGTCCATCGCCGCCGATTCGTTGTACGCGTATGGCGAGTGGGTGATAGGGAGATGTCCGCCCCATGCTCCTTCCGCTTCCAGCGACCGGATGATCTGCAGCGCGAGACGTTCGTACTCTTCCTTCGTGTATTGCTTATTGAGGATGCAGTATTTCGCTCGCTTCAGTCCGATGCATCCCAAGCACGATTCGCAACTGTGGCAGTTGTCGCTTAGCATGACATTTTTGCATTTCCAGCACCACGTCGAGAAATGCGTCCTGTAGGATTCATCGGGCGTGACGCAGTCGTAGCACCATTGGGGACCGCCGGTATTGATGATGTCATAGCTGTGCACCGGCCCATCGCTGCGGTCGACGTACTTGCATGCCTCGGCATTGAAAATGCTCCATCCGCGCACGTCCTTGCAGTTGAAGAGATTGTTTCCGCTGCAGCCTTCGCAGTTTTGCAGGTTGGCGTAGAGTCGTGGAAACTGCAAAGACCACGCGTCGAACTTCTCCCGCAGTTGCCGCACCTGTGCCCACGATCCCGGATTGATGCCGGCGGTCCGCGTACGGAATTCCTCCTCCGTCAGCTGTTCGTTCCACAGGCAGAAGCGTTTCTGGCGCAACCCGACGCACGCGATGCAGTCGCTGCATCCTTTCAAATCTATGCCGAAGAAGCAATCACTGCAATTCTCGCAGTTTTGAACATACTGACAATGATAGAGATGCTGCGAGTCCAGTGATTCATAAACCATCTCGCAGTTTTCACTTACCGTATTGCAATCCACTAAATCTTTTGAGTGATTGACGCAGAGTGAATACATGCAGTCTTCCAAGAACCAGCTCCCGATGATACGGTAGCAGTTTTTGCAGCGGGAAATGTCGTAGCAGTACTCGCTGTTCATACTCGTGATTCCCTCGTCGTTTTGCATGGAAAGCTGCGGGACTCTGCGCTGCAGATCGAGGAATTGCTCGAAGAAGGGTTGCTGCGAATCGAACGGCAATCCGTATGAATGCGGATCCCACCCGTCGCCCCACCAGCATTGCACACAGTGGACGGGGTAGGGGTGGTCGGGATGGTGCGATGAGACGATATTCTTTTTGCACAAGTCACACGTTCGTTGGTAGATGGTCCGTTCGTTGCGCCAAGCGAGGCGTCGCTGCTGGCGGCAGTCCGGGCAGAGGGTGGGAGAAGGAATGATTGCGGTGGTGCCCGCGAGGACGGGGGAGACGGTTGCATAAAATGCTCGGTCTTCTTCGAGAATGGCGTACGCAGAGCCGCAGGATGTGCAGTGCTGTTCATCGGATGACATTGTCGCATTTTCATCATTCAGACCGTATTGTAAAGAAATGTGAGAAAAATCATATGAAATTCTCAAAAAATGATACTATCATGGTGTCAGATGCTGACGCAGATCGATCCTCTCCATCCGCTCCAGAGTGCGGTTCTCCAGCTCCTTGCCGAGCATGGTCCCATTTCGACGCGCTCGCTTCTTGCGCTGCTGCAATCGGATGCATCGGTGAAGGTATCGTTGCCGACACTGTATCGACTGCTTTCGCAGATGAGTGACAAGCAGATCATCGTGCGAACGCACGGTACCGTTGCGCTCCATCATGTTTGGGTGTCGCGGATCGGTGATTTCGTGGAACGTGCACAGGCTTCTTTCGCATCGGAGCAGAGCAAAGCATTGCGATTGGATACGTTGCATGAGGGAGAGAAATGCATTTTCACCGCGAATTCACTTTTTGAACTTGATGCCGTTTGGAACTTCATGATTTTGGAACTTTCTGGAACGACCGATGAACGTGAGTGGTTCGTGTACAATTCCCATCCGTGGTATTCGCTCGGGATGCGCGATACGGAAACACGTCTCAATCAAAGTATTGTCGCCGCTGGCATTTATTGTCATCTCCTTTTTGGAAATGATACATTTCTCGATCGCTATGGCGAAAAGGCCATCCATGTTTCGGGATATGAAACGGCGGTGGCAAGAGACACTGGTTTTCCGAAAGAAGGTGTGGCTCTGTGGTCTTGCGGTGAATACGTGATTGAATGCATTTTTCCGCAAGCCATCAGCCGACACTTTGCGTTTTTCTTCCAGACGATTCAACGCATTGAGGACTTCGATCCGGAACTCTTCGCGGACATTTTCCGCATGAAAACGCGCTGCAAGATCGCCGTCCGTCGTAGCACGGACGAGGCGAAGCGCATTCGGCGGATACTTGAGCCATATTTCCTTTGATCTTAAGTACACGGAAGAGAGATAGCATGCTTCACCCTTCGACGCGCTTCGCTTGCTCAGGTTGAATCCTACCCAAAACCATCAATAGACAGAAGCCAAGTAGCAATTTTCACAGTACACAATTTCCGGCCGCTCGGGCGCGTAGGATGCATCCATTTCTTTGCTGCATTTTTGACAATTTCTCTTCCAGAGTTGAAAAGGGGCACGGGAAGCCATGCGTGTCCGATGGCGGCAGTCGGGACAACAAGTCGGGAGCGCAACTTTCAAGTCTCGCAGGAAATTCAGTTCCTGCAGAATGATTTTGAATTGTTTACCACATGCGGCACAGTGGAGAATGGTATCCACAATCGTGTCAACCACGTCGGTGATGCGATCAGGAATCGAAGCAATTTGTTGTATGCGGTGCTGTGTATTCGGTATGCGCCAACGCAACCCGAGTCGCGCCGCTTGTTCCTCCGATACTGCCGAAAACGTTGCGCCTTCAGTTTCATTGTAACCATAGGGAGACAATGACGGCGGGAAAAAACTTCCCCACTCTCCGATATATCGCATATGCGCGATAATCTTGGGGACAAGTGATTCATATTCTTCTTGCGTGTACTGCGTGTTCAATATGCAATAAGATCCACGTTTAAGAGAAACACAACCGAAGCAATGCTCAGAATTTTGAAAGCAACTGTATGAGTACAGCATGTCCGATCCCGTCGTACAATCGATGCAAAAACGTAGAAGCTGTCCACCCATGAAACTGGTCGATTCGTAGCAAAACTCACCTTTTCCGAATCCGAAGCAATCCATGCAATCATGGCTTACCTCTCCCTGAGCGCAGTGGACCATGCGCTCTGATTCATAAAAATCGAATATGTTCGTGCTCTCACGACAATTGTAGATATTGGCTCCGGTCGCATACTCACAGTTGATGCGTACGGCTGCCCGATGAGGCAATGTCAGATGAAAGTTTTGTGCCATTTTTTGTTGTTGTGCGAGTGCCGCAATCGAATCCAGATGTTTCGTGTGTATTTCCGCTTCGTATGCTTCTTTGGAATATTGCTTGTTTTCGATGCAGTAGGATTTTTGATGTAGATTCTTGCAACGGTAACAATGGGAGCAGCCGACACAATCTTCCAAGAACATAGAATCGCGACAATTTTTGATGCGGTTGCCAAACGCACATTGATAACATCGTTCGGAATCCGTCAATTCATAGCATCGCTCGCAGTACTGACAATTGGTGACATCGACGCAATCTTTGCAGGAGATGGTGTAATAGGTGTAGTACAGGTTTTCGGGCTCAAAGATTGCGATGAAGGAGAGATAGTTGTTACGGCCGCTAAATATACGATGACAGTATTCGGATTTTTCCGTGTTCAAATTGATGAGACCGATGAGTGGCACACGATGCAGGAGTTCAACAAACTGATCGGTGAATGGTCGAGAAAAATCATAGGTCTGTCCGTACGTGAGCGGATCCCATTGATCCGACCAGAAGCAGGAGGTGCAGATGACGATGTAGGGTTCATCCGGATGAAAAATGGTGATCATGCTCTTCTCGCACAGAGCACAATTTCTCCGATAGAGGGTTCTTTCATTTCGCCATGCCATTCGCATACGACAGCGACACAATGGGCATGAACTTGGCGGCGCAATCAACGCTGGCTTTCCGTTGAACACCGGCAAGACTTTCTCCAGAAACGCAAGATCGTCGGAGGTGATCTCGAAGGAGGTCGAGCATTGGCGGCAGGTCTGCTGCATGCACGGAGTATAACGCACCGTGAACGTCCGAGATTGCGAGTCGTTCTTTTATCGGACGGAACGGGGAAAGAGGGCTTGTTTAAAGGCAAAAGGTATGATGACAAAAACAATCTCGCAAAGAAAGGTCGTGATCGGATTGAAGGGAGACCGAGGCATTGGTATTCTCACGTTCCATGGCGGATGACCAAGACGTTACACCGGCGATTCTCCTGCAGCACATGCAGGCCATGCGTGGAGATTTTTCCATGCAAATGCAAACAATGGAGCAGCGCATTATGAAGAAGTTTGACAAGATGGACCTTCGATTTGACGAAATTAATGCACGTTTAGGCAAACTGGAGCGTAAAGTCGAATTACTGTCCGTGCAGATCGGCAATGTGGATGAGCGATTGGATGACCTGGAAGTCGTGCAGGTGCCGATGTTGCAGAAAGCGGTTGGCATCGGTGGGAAGGCAGGAAGGGGAGGAAGGGCAGAAAGGGCAGAAAGGTAAGAAGGGTTAGTACACGGAAGCGAGGTAGCATTCTTCGCAATACACAATCTCCGGTCTCTCCGGACTGTACGTCGTTTCGATTTCTTTACTGCATTTCATGCAATTTCTCTTCCAGAGCTTGCGTGGATTTCGCAGCGCCATGCGTTCCTTATGTCGTTGATCCGGACACTTCCGCGGGATCGGAATGCCCATTTCACGATAGAACTTCAATTCCTGCGGGATGATCTTGTAGGGCTTGCCGGTGACTTCACATTTCAGAATCTGCTTGATGATGTCGTCCGGGACATCGGTGATGGAGTCGGGGATAACGTAGTCGGGGCCGAGGTATTGTGATTGTGTTTCCTGGGGATTGCTCCATTTCCAGCCGCGTGCGAGAGTTTCCTCTTGAGCAAGAGGGAGTGTTTCAAACGCGACGGTTTCGTTGTACCCGAGGGGAGAGATGCGGATGGGAAAGTGTTGCCCCCATTCCCCGGTATGCTGCATGTGAGCAATGATCTGAGGGACGAGAGTGTCATACTCTTCCTGTGTGTACTGTTTATTGAGGATGCAGTACGCATGCTTTTTCATACCGCTGCATCCGAAGAGGTGATGACTGTGGAAGCTGTTCATCGTGTAGGAGCATTCCTTCGTGTACCAGAGCAGTGAACAGAAAATAGTGCGGTAGTTATCCTGCAGGTTGGCGGAATAATACTGAAGTTCACAGTCATCTATGAAATTCGCGTCGTGGCAATCTTTGTCGTGATCGGCATTGATGACGAAGCGACAATCCTGTGAGCGTTTGATCGTGTAACACTCGAAGCAGTTCTGACATTCCAGCAGTTGATCACCCGTGACGTTTTCCGACTGGATTTGGCGTGTGAAGAGACGAGGCGCCTGCAAGTGCACCTGTCGAATACGTGCTTGATTCTCCGGGAATGGGAGAAGACCGAGCTTCGCCACTTGCGTGCGGTAGTCCTCCTCGCTGAGCGCTTCATTATAGAGATGAAATTCCTTATTACGCAGGCCCGCGCAACCGTAGCAATTTTGGCAACCGACGCAGTCAACGCAGTGAAGGAGGTTCGAGGAGTTTTGGCAGTTGTGGCAGTGGATGCAGTCATAGAGTCCGCTGGATTCCGCGCACTCATAGCAGCGCTGACACTGGAAGAGGTCGTAGCAGTCCGTACAATCAGTGGAGTAAAACACGCGGTACCCAAAGAGACAATCTTCATCGCCCAAACCGCCGACGACCATGTAGCAGTTCTTGTTCGATGCCGAGTAGTTGGTGTAGACGCTGTTTTCGCTCTTTGCATTCTGGATGGAAACCTTTGGAACAACACGATGCAATGTATCAAACTGCTCAAAGAACGGAGTGTTGAAATCAAAGTCCCTCCCGTACATCAACGGATCGTACGCGTCGCTCCACCAAACATCCTGATCGTAGACGGGATACGGACTGTCTGGCGCGAACATTGAGATGAGTTGCTTGCCCGACATGTTGCATTTTCGATGATAGAGATTCCATTCATTGCGAAATCCCATGCGTGTTTGCCACCTGCACTCCGGACACAAGGTCGGCGGGGGAATCAATTCCTTCTTGCCATTGAATATCGGAGATACTTTTTCCAAAAACGCGAGATCGTCATCGGTGATCTCGAAGCTTTGCTGACACCACTGGTTTGCGCAAGTCTGCTGCATAGATTTTATGAATGGAAAATGGGAAATGAAAAATGAAAAATGCGAAATGACGGGGGTGTTCTACGAGGGAACAGAACAGGAAAGAGGGCTTCGGGAAGAGATCAGCGGGATTGTGGGAAAGAAAGCTCCGCGGTTGGATTGCAGCGGATATCGGGGAGGCATAACATGCGGATCCATGGCCGATAACCAGGACATCACTCCGGCGATTCTCCTGCAGCATATGCAAGGGATGGAACGCAGAATCATGCAACATATGGATGCACGTTTTGCGCAGGTCGATTCCAGATTTTCGCTCATGGATAAACGATTTGATGCCATTGATGCGCGTTTGAGCAAGCTTGAACGAAAAGTTGAGCTATTGTCCGTACAGATCGGCAATCTGGATGAACGCCTTGACGATCTGGAAGTCGTGAAGGTGCCGATGTTGCAGAAAGCGGTGGGCATCGGTGGGAAGGCAGAAAGGTGAGGGAAGTGGGGAAGGTGAGGGAAGGCTGAAAGGGCAGAAAGGTAAGAAGGGTTAGTACACAGAAGAAAGGTAGCAATCTTCGCAGTAGACGATCTCCGGTCTCTCCGGACTGTACGTCGTTTCGATTTCCTTTCTGCATTTCATGCAATTTCTCTTCCAGAGCTTGCGCGGATTTCTGAGCGCCATGCGTTCTTTATGCCTTTGGTCGGGACACTTCCGTGGAATCGGAATGCCCATCTCGCGGTAGAACTTCAGTTCCTGCGGGATGATCTTGTAGGGCTTGCCGGTGACTTCGCACTTCAAAATCTGCTTGGTGATGTCGTCCGGGACATCGGTGATGGAATCGGGGACAACGTAGTCGGGGCCGAGGTACTGCTGCTGCGGTTCGGCTTCGTCATGCCATTGCCACCCGCGTGAGAGTGCTTCTTCTTTCGTGATTGGGAAGTACTCCTGTGCCAGCGTCTCGTTGTAGCCCATCGTCGAAAGACTCGGGTGAAGGTATTCACCCCACTCACCGGTCTTTCGCATATGCTCGATAATTTTTGGCACCAATTTCTCATATGCCTCTTTTGTGTATTGTTTATTCAGAATGCAGTACTCCTTGTGCCGGATGCCGACGCAGCCGAAGAGATTGGCGCCTCGATGGCACTCGCGACTGTACAAGACATCCGAACAGTACCAAGCTAAAAATGTCCCACTATTACACATACCACACGTTGAGTTAACGTTGTAACACTGCTCTATTCCCTGCGGTGCCGTGTAATTAGCATCCTGACTATTGTTACTGTTCGGCGAATTGCTGATGTATTTGCAATCCTGAGAATCGGTGCAGTCAAAGCAACTCTCACAACGCTGACTGCTGAAGACCATGTCTCCGGTGCAGTCTTCACAGCTGAAAACCTGGAGAGCACGATGCGGGAATCGTATTGATAATTCCGCAAGCTGTCGGCGCATCGCTGTAATGCCATCGACCGTCATCGGGAAATGATGTTGAATCCGCTGTTCGTATTCCTCCTTGGTCAATTGTTCATTCAAATAACAGTATTCTTTGCTCTTCAGTCCGAAGCACATGCAGCAGTTTTTGCAGGACTGGCAATCGTCGATCATGAGGCAGCTGCTGCAATCCCGCGAGTGCCGGAAGAACAGACACTGGTAACAGTTTTGGGATGCGATGCCTTCGTAGCACCACGCACAGCCGTAGAGCGAAAGGCCGTCGACCACGTCGTTGCCGCTGATGACGAAACGGCCGAAGAGACAGTCTTCCAGATTGGTCGCCCCCGCAATGAGGTAGCAGTTCTTCGTGTTGAGTGAATGGTTGGTATAGTAGCTGTTTTCCGCGTTCGTCGTGAAGAGCCCTTGATGCGGTATTGCCAGATTGAGCTCTCGGAATTGCTCCGTAAACGTTCGAGAGAAATCGAAGTCACGACCGTAATCCAATTCATTCCACCGATCGCTCCACCACTCGTCTTGATCGTAGACTTTGTAAGGCTTGTCCTGTGCGTACATGGAAATCATAGCCCTACCGGTGAGATCAGACTTTCGGTGGTAGAGACAGAGATCGTTCCGAAAGAGGAGCCTCCGTTGCATCCTGCACTCCGGACACAAGGTCGGCGGAGGAATCATTTCCTTCTTGCCATTGAATATCGGAGATACTTTTTCCAAAAACGCGAGATCGGCGTCGGTGATTTCGAAGCTCTGCTGACACCACTGGTTTGCGCAGGAAGGCATGGGAGGTGAGGAAAGTGAGGGGGATGAGGAAAGGCAGAAAGGGCAGAAAGGTAAGAAGGGTTAGTACACGGAAGAAAGGTAGCAAGATTCACAATAGACGATCTCCGGTCTCTCCGGACTGTACGTCGTTTCGATTTCTTTACTGCATTTCATGCAATTTCTCTTCCAGAGCTTGCGTGGATTTCGCAGCGCCATGCGTTCTTTATGCCTTTGGTCGGGACATTTCCGCGGGATCGGAATGCCCATTTCACGATAGAACTTCAGTTCCTGCGGAATGATCTTGTAGGGCTTGCCGGTGGCTTCACACTTCAAAATCTGCTTGGTGATGTCGTCCGGGACATCGGTGATGGAATCGGGGATAGTTATCATTGGGCCCATGTAGTTGTCTGATGCTTCTGTGCGCTCTTCATACCAATTCCATCCGTTCGTAAGCGCTGATTCTTTGGTGAGTGGAAATTGCTCTTGTGCCATGGTTTCGCTGTATCCAAAAGGAGAAAGGGCACCGGGGAAAAACTGCCCCCATTCTCCTGTGGTCCGCATGTGAGCAATGATCTGAGGAACGAGCGTGTCATACTCCTCCTGTGTGTACTGCTTGTTGAGGATGCAGTATTTTTCTCCCACACCGATGCATCCGAAGCAATGTGATGCACGATGACATTCGTTGCAATACAGCAGATCCGAGCAATTGATTACGCAATTGAAGCAAAATTGCAGATTGTAACCTTCTACTCCAATTGTTCCTGAATCATAAATCAATGCAATGTTCTCTCCGAAGGAGGAGACGTCGCAGCAATCCTTTGCTTTGTACAGTGTGTCGCAGTATCGCAGATCCTGAGCATCGGCAATGTCAAAGCAATGATGGCAATTTTGCACATTTGCCAAATAATCCCCCACACCATTTTCCACCTTCAGCGCGTGCTGAAATTTCTGAGGATATTGTTTCGTGAATTCCGCAAATTCATTCTTTAGTTTGTGCAAGCCGGATGACGTGTTCAGTTGCATGGATTCCAAGAGTTGCTCGTACTCTGATTTGGAATACGGTTTGTTGAAAATGTGGTATTCTTTCTGTGCGAGGTTGGAGCAGAAGAAGCATTGTCTGCACCCAGAGCAATTTTTGAGAAATGCGCAGTCGCTGCAATTTGTACAATTCTCACTGAAGCGCAGATTGTAGGATGCATAGCAATCGACACATTCATAACATAGCTCGCACTCGTGGACGAACGAGCAATCCACGCAATTCTGCGAGTGTTTCAGAACATTTGTGTACATGGAATCTCTGTTGTAATCGGAGTCAAATGTCATGTAGCAATTTTCGCTGTGGCCGGCAAAGTTGATGTACGAACAATTGAATGCATTCGCTTCGGGAGAAGTCACGAGGGACATGCGAGGCACTACACTCATCAATTCTGCCCATTGCTCAAAAAAAGTCCTGGAGAAATCAAAAGTGCGACCGTACTCCAATGCGTTCCACTTGTCCGTGTACCATTCATCGGATTGGTATGCTTTGAACGGTTTATCCGCTGCGTATACGGATACGATCTGTTTGCCCGTGAGATCACATTTGCGGTGATACAGTTTGCGCTCGTTTCGAAACGCGAGCCTCCGCTGCATCCTGCACTCCGGACACAAGGTCGGCGGGGGAATCAATTCCTTCTTGCCATTGAATATCGGAGATACTTTTTCCAAAAACGCGAGATCGTCATCGGTGATATCGAAGTTAGAAGAGCATTGGGGGCAGATGTTTTGCATGCATGCATTGTCTCACTGATGAATATATTGTAAAACAGGAAATCTGGGAAATGCAAAATACTAAATGCTAAATGCAAAATGGACGCAAATTTTATGTAGAAAGTAATCTACAACAAGAGTATACTGAGATGGATGATGATGGAATTGCAGCATCTTGGCCTGACCGACGAAGAAGCAAAAGTGTACCTGGCTGCTCTCGAAGTGAACGGCGGGCCGGTTTCGGTGATCGCCAAGAAAGTCGGCGTCCATCGCGTCAGTTGCTATCACACTTTGGAGAATCTGCGAGAGAAGCGATTGGTGTCCGTCCATGTGAAAAACGGTGTGAAGCATTTTTCGCCGGAGCCGCCCGAGCAGTTGGAGCGCATTGCACAGGAGAAGATGGCATTGGCCAAGCGGTTGATTCCGGAGCTGAAGACGTTGCAGAGCTCACTGGGATTTAAGCCGAAGATCCGTTTCTATGACGGGAGAGAGGGGGTGGAGCGCGTATTTACGGAATCTCTCACGGCGCGGAAAGAAATTTTGGGCTATACCGATCTGCGCAGCGTCACTGCATTCTTTCCCGAATTCTTTCGATCCTACACGCACGAGCGCATCAAGCAGGGTATCAAGACCCGCTACCTTTCGCCCAATACCGTGGAGAGCGTGCACGTGATTGATCCGTTCCTCCCCGCAGACTTCAATCCCAATCTCATCGAGATTCTTCTCGTGAACAAAGAGCAGTTTCCGTTCGAGAATGAGATTCTCGTGTTCGGCAACACCGTCGGCATCGTTTCATTACGCAAAGAGGAATTGCTCGGGCTCTTGGTGGAGAGCGCGACGTTTGCGCGGACGATGCGTGCCGTTTTCGATCTGGCCTGGTTGGGAGCGACGGCGTTCGTGGCGAAGTGAAGAAAAGGATTACAAGGATTACTAGGATTACAACGACTGCGAAGACTACGAAGACTACAAGGACTACAACGACTACAACGACTAAAATTTAGATGCTAACGAAGACTTGCGAGGAAGTTTTGGTTCCTTGTTTTCTTTGTAGTCTTTGCAACCCCTATATTCTTTCATTTTCCAAATTTTGCTTGTGTAAGTGTCCGTAACCATGTCTGCGAGCATGTAGTGCAGACAGAGATGGTGTGACCAAACGTCTTTGGGTTCGTAGAACTTTCTGTTCCCCTTTCTCCCCATGTATCTCCGTCCTCCCGATCGTCCCGCGGCCATCCGTCCCATCGCACTGCTGCCGCTCATCATCCTCATGGGTGTCATCGTCGCCGGTTGCGCGCCTCCCGATATCGTCGATAATGGCGGTGTTTCGTCTTCGTCGGCTTCCGTCGTCTTTTCATCGTCCCCCGTTTCCTTCGCGCCCAAGCTGTATTTCGGCAGCACGACCTTCAATCCCAATGCGCAGATCTGCGATGCGGTCTTCGGGGTGACTCGTGCGAATATCGATGACGACGTGACGCCGGCGGAATTGGTGCGGACGCTGTTTGCGGGACCGACGGAAGAGGAGCGGGTTGCAGGATATACGTCGTTCTTCTCCATGGAGACGGCGAATGCGGTGCGAAGCGTGCGTGTGGTCAATGACACAGCTTACGTGAATCTGACGGATATTCGGGATGTCATTCCCAACGCGGGTACCAGCTGCGGCTCTGCCGCCTTTCTGGCGGAAATCACAGAGACGCTCACGCAATTTCCCGATGTGAACCGTGTGATCCTCGCCATCGACGGCGATCCGGAACCGCTCTACAACTGGCTGCAGCTTGGCTGCTCTTCGGAGAATGACAATTGCGATGCGACGAATTTTCGGGAAGAGTGAAGAAGCAATTCATAAGGAGGCAGATACCGGTTGCTCTGCTTGCGTGTCAAACTCGTCCGGAAAGCGAGTTTGTTTATTTGTTGCACTAGGTTGAACACGGGGTGCAAAAAAGGGATTTGCATGGGGAGTCAAAATCAAAATGAGCGATCTGCGCGTACGCCGTGTCTCAATATCCGTCGGATTGCGCATTGTGTTGAGTTTTTGCATGACATGCGTTCTTTCCGGTGGTGATAGTGACTGCATAAATTCTTGTACATCTATCACAGCTTGATTACCGCTCAATCGCATGAGAAAAAACAGTTGTGCAACGCGCTCATTCGCAGCCAAATCTGCCGCGGCGAATTCCTCGCTGGTCTCACGGGTAATGTCAGTCATTGGAAAATGGAAGTGAGAATAAGCCGCCAGTGTATGCAGCGAGAGTCTGCTGTAAAGTCGATTTTTGATTTCTCTCAAAAAATGGTGCTATGGCATATCAAAAAATTGCCACTGTGGGCTTTTTGCCTGTCGTGCAGAGGCAAAGTTGCATCCGGGGAAATTATGACATTTTCACGGTTTTGGTTCAGATAATCCCCCCACGTTCGTCCTCAACCGTGGACCTTCAGACGAAATTGCATGATTACCTCCCTTCCTCACCGGCCGCTCTTTCGAGCTTCCCTCGCTTCGCTCATTGCGCTGGTGCTGTCGATGATGGCGTGAGAGGTTGTAGTGTATGTACCCATTCCGCGCAGGCGTTTCTCAATCCCACAATGCATTGGAGGGTACCGCGATCATCGTGTTGGTGCTCATGCGTCATGAGAATGAAATAGAGATGCGTTCGTGTATCAAAAACGCGCAGCCAGTACTGAAACGCAGTACCACGTTCGGGTGGATGCAGATAGGGACTGCTTGCGTCATGCACATCGATTGATATGGCGCATTGAGTGGGGAGAACTCCCATGAGCGTTTGTAATTCCGGACGTATGCTCGCAAGCAGCAGTGCCACGATTGCATCCGCGTGTTCCGCATGATCGCGCAAAGATCGTGTTGCGCACCGCAGACGGATCGTACCTTCCGAAAGGTGCACCCGCAGAATCGCCCCCCAGTATTCCTCGGAAGGGATGTCTTCCGCAGTCCATCGCGTTGCCGTTTCTGACATGTGCATTGGAGGGAAACACAAATAAAAACCTCCCCTGCGCGGGGAGGTGGATAGCCAAGTGCCAGTCCAGAGTTACCTCCTCACGCGGTGCGCGGGATGATAATAATGCTCTGGTTGATGATGGAGAGATGCATGAACGGCGCGATGGTATCAGTGGAAATGAACCTTGCAAGAGAAAATCATATATGTTCGCAAATTTGCATGAATGCATTGCGCACATACGCCTTTGTCCCGTTCAAATATCCAGCAAAATTGGCCAATGCTTTCACAACAGGGTTTGCTGTTTCATCTTTTTGTGGCTCACAACCCATATATTGTTTATAGATAGCAGTAATCTCCTGCCACGATAGGTTCTTAGGATTCATGTTGATTTCATCGATAATAGCCCATGCCGCACTCATTGCAGCTTTGCCGGAAATTTTTTTGATTTCATACAGTTGTTCCTCCGGGATGAAAGAGATGCTATGTGAGATATCCGCAGGATGTGGCACTGCGATTCCGGCAGATCGCATCATGAATCTCTCATGCGCATCCATGCGCCAGAATTCATCTGTGATCGTCGGGTGTGGTGGTTCGTGATTCATGGGAAAATGGAAACATAAATAAAAATACCTCCGCTTCGTGGAAGGGAGGCTCTGGTGGTGAAGTCACTGTGTCCTATTCACTCACGCAGCCAGCCGCCCTTCCGCCGTAAGGAGGAGAAGAAGGCTAAGGCCGAGGAGGAGTCCTCGTTGCTGCATGAGTACGGGGTGATTCTAGTTGAGACGCTGCGTGTGTCAAGAACATGGCAGCGGGTGCTATGCCGCGATTTCTTTCCACTCCGGTTCGTCATGTGTCTCGCTCATACGTCGCATTCTTTCAGTAAGGACGGTTGGATTATGCTGAGAGAGCATGGTGCGCAAGCGGCTATTGACCATGTCCCTGATCCAATCAAGGTTCTTTGTTTGATCGTACGCCATGTGGAGTAGATGGCGTATGGCGATAGTGATGAACCTGCGCAAATCGTCCGGTGATGGTCGGAACGAGGTGCGATTGATGTGATGCGGATGAATGAGCGCGATTGCCAATGCATCATTTAATTGATCCAAATCAACATCTGCAATGTCTGCGACCATCTGCGCTGCAAGCGTATCGATGTGTTCGAGTACATCACGATTAGTCATAGGGTGAAAAAGAAAAAACAAAAACGCCTTCGGAGCGGGGAGAAGGCGGGTAGAGAGCAGGTGTGATGGGTGCTTAGCTCACATACGTTGACGCCTTCTCCCGGCTAAAGGAGAACCAATAGGCGCCGTAGGCAAACTGCTGCATCAGCACGAGTGAGAGAGTACGTAGGAGTTTTTGCCAAGTCAAGCGCTGTCTTTCACACTCTCCGAGCGTATCGCGGTGACGCGGATTTTGCGCCCTCTGGCATCGTCCGTTTCCTCTTCCTTGGATGCAGGGGAGGCGGTCGGACGTTCCAGGATGCGGTGGCGGCCGGCGTCGCTTGCGGCTGCCGGCTTGGATTCTTCGGCGATGGCGCCCCGTTGCAGGCGGATGATGCGGGCATCCAGCAGGGTTGCGGTTGCATCGGAGCGGCTCAGTGCGATGACGGTGGTGCCGTTCTTGCGGAGCGCCCCGATGAGCGCTGCGACGGTTTTGGCTTGCGTGACGTCGAGGTTGGCAAACGGTTCATCGGCGATGAGGACCATGGGTGCGGTGACGATGGCGCGCGCGATGGCGACGAGAGAGCGCTCCGAGAGCGAGAGCTGATCCGGGAAACGGTTCGCTGCGGCGGTCAGCCCCAGACGTTGGAGGAGATCTTCCACGGCGCGGCGGATGGCGGCTTCGGCCAAGCCGGCGAGCTCCAACGGAAGTGCGATGTTTTCCGATGCGGTGGCGTGCGCGAGGAGGACGGGTTCCTGGAAGATGATGCCTGTGCGGCGACGGAAGAGTTGCAGGACGGGAGGCGGGACGACCGTGAGATCGACGCCATCCACGAGGACCGTTCCTTTGGTCGGCACATCGAGGCGCAGCAGCAACCGCAGGATGGTGGACTTTCCGCTGCCGGAAGGTCCGACGATGCACACGGTATCCTTGGGATTGATCTGCAGCGTCGCTCCCTGCAGGATCGTAACCGCGCCGAAGGTTTTGGATACGTTCTTGAGCGCGAGCATGAGGAGAAGTGTAGCAGGGGTATTGAGTATTGTGTATTGCGTAGTGGGGAATTCGTATGCACCAAGCACCAATTTCCATTCCTCCATACTCAATACTCCATACTCAATACTCGCTGATCGGCTCTTTCCCCGGTACTCCCACTGCTCGCGGAAACTTCTTGGGCGTCGGAGCGATCTTGCGAAAGACCAGTAATTGTCTCTTGCCCCATTCTCCTCCCAAATCGTAGATGTGCGAGGAGAGCAGGGGGCAGCAGAGCGCTTCTTGCGCCGCACCGCTCGCGGTCAGTTCGTCATCAATCTGCAGACTCTTCCAGAGTACGATGTGTCCGCCGCACTTCGCGAAGGGCGCCGCGTATTCCAGCAGCACGGGAAGCGCCGCGACGGCGCGCGAGACGACCATGTCGAAGGAATCGCGATACGTGGGTTTCCATGCAGCGGTCTCTGCACGTTCGGCGATGAGCGTGACATTCTTGAGGTGCAGATCTTTGGCGATCCGGCCGACGGCATCGATCTTCTTCTTGGTGGAATCCAGCCCCGTGCAGCGCATGTGCGGAAAGTGCACGGCAAGCGGCAGCAGGGGGAACCCTCCCCCCGTTCCGACGTCGAGGAGCGATTGGGGAACGGGCAGCGGCCCCTTCGGTTCAATTAGTTCTAAGAGCGCCAGGGAATCGAGTATGTTCCCGTGCCAGCATGCGTCCTCCGTGCGCAGCGCGGAGAGGTTGAGCTTCGAATTTTCTTCTAAGAAACGCACCAATAATGGACGCTGACGATCTGTATCCATGCGAGTAGCATACACCTTTTCCTTCATCCCCCGGCTTCTTTCACATTCCATTTCCTCCACCCCCTTCCCCTCCTCCAAGGGAGGAGGGGGGGCTCTGCAGTATGCCAAGACCTCCCCTTCCTCCGGTGGAGGAAGGGGCTGGGGGATGGAGGAAATGAAGGAGGCATCACGCTTTGCCGTTGTTTCATTCGATTGCTACTATTGGAGTATGCTCCACTCCTCCCGCATCGCAGCATTCCTCCTCGATATCGGCGCCGTGCGCCTCAGTGTCGATCCACCCTTCACATGGACATCAGGGATCAAGTCACCTATCTACTGCGACAATCGCATGCTCTACAGTCACCCGGCAGCGCGCACGGAGATCGTGGATGCGTTGGTGGCAACGGTGAACACGCTGTCGAAAAAACCGGATGTGATCGCAGGGACTGCGACGGCGGCGATCGGCTGGGGAGCGCTCGTGGCAGATCGAATGCAACTGCCGTTTGTGTACGTGCGCAGTAAGCCGAAAGAACACGGCGCGAAGAAGCGCATCGAAGGTGATCTCAAGCCGGATCGGCACATTGTCCTCATTGAAGATTTGATTTCTACCGGTGGCAGTTCCATCGATGCCGTAGAGGCGTTGCGTGAGGAGGGGAAGGGGATCGTCACGGACGTTGTCGCGCTCTTCACCTATGAACTGAGTGCCGCAGCGGAGAAGGAATCGGCAGCGCAAATCACATTCCACCCGCTTTCCAGCCTCTCCGCCCTCCTGCAGACCGCTCGGGAGCATGACCGCATCACGGAGGATGATTCTGCTGAGATTCGCCGATTTGCGAAAGATCCGAAGGGTTGGAGGGTATAAGGAAACATATTGACGAGATGTCAAAAGTTATGTAAAGTTACTCGGCTTAAGCAAGCCGTTGGTCCACTCGGAAGTGGAAATGGGTTTGCTTGTGGCATGCTCATTGGAACCAACGGCTTTCTGTTTTCTTTCTTGTTTGAGGAGTATTTCGATGAAGGTTTCCAGTTTGTATTCCCTCCGCAACGCCCGCCGCAGCAACGCCGCCCGCCGCAGCCGCACGCTTCACTTCGAAGCGATGGAGCAGCGGAATCTGCTGGCGGGGGATTTGTTCGGTGGAGGCTGGGGCACGGATGCCCTGTGCGTCGTCCCTGAGGCGATGGGAGACGTCACCGGAGACAATGTCGTCTCGGCGGGTGACGTGCTTGCCATCGTCAATTTCCTCAACGGGAGGAATGACGGTGGCGGGACGGGTGCCCGCCCCGTTGACATGCAGACGTTTCAGTACGACGTCGACGGGAGCGGCTGGGTGACGCCGTCGGACGCACTGATGGTCGTGAACTGGGTGAACCAGCGCGGCCCTTACCGTGTAGCGGACGTCCTCCGCTGCTCGAACGTCGTCACGTTCCAGCAGTCCAGCCCCGCCGAGGTCTTTGCCCAGCAGGGCGAGGATTCCGTGTTGATCGCGACGCAGGTGTGGGCGGGGCGTGCCGAGGCCGTCGTCCGCGGTTTCGAAATCAGTGGGAAACTCGAGTCATTCGACGAATTGTATGTGTCGATTGACTGGAACGGGGACGGGTATCAGGATGATACCGTTCCCGTGGACTATGTCTGGGACGGCGGGCTTGAGCCGAGTTATGCTTGGTTCAACCTCGAGTCCGTCGAGTCCACCGCTCCCAAGTACGGATACTTGGGGATCGAACTCCACGGCACGCCCACGACGGGCGTCGGGTCCCAAGCGACGATCGAGATGACGTACGCCTCCGTTGAGTCGTTCCCGGGTTTCGATACCTGGGCGGAGACGGAGGGCGTGGCCGTGACGGTCACGACCGTCGACCTTGAGGTGTCGGTCATCGACTTGCCGACCACGTTCTTCCCCGGCGAAAGCAACGTGTGCTTGGGGACTGTTGGTTTCGACGTCGTCGGCGCGGACACCGTGAACGTCACGGATGACGTGTTCGTCCAAGTGCGGGCGGAGTTCCCGGAGGGCGTGGGGCCGATCTGGCCGAGCGGTGCGTTCCCCCACATCCTTCTGAGTGGTGATAACGCTGCTCAGGAGGGCTGGGGGTGGTCGGGGTCGTGGGCGGATGGCGGCAATGCAATCGAGGAGGTCTTCCGCTTCGAGCAGATGCCCCTCGGTGATAGCGTCTACTATGACGTCATCGCCATTTCGTCCGCAGACATCCCCGCCGGTTCCCACTTCCAGATCTCCGTCGTCGAGGAGTTCTGGCCGCATGAGGTGGTCAGCCCCGGGGCCATCGGCGAATGGCACGAGGCGGTCGATGCCGCCTTTGCTGAGGGAGTGTAGCCCCCTCTTGCACTTCCTTCTTTTCCCTAGTGCCCCGCCTGCCAGCAATGGCGGGCACAGAAAGCCAACCGCCAACGAGCATCTACCGCTGCCCCCTTTGTATCGGGGTAGCGGTTTTCTTGTGTCTCCTCCATCCCCCTTCCCCTTCCTCCGAGGGAGGAAGGGGTGACTTGGGACAGGATTGTGTCTCCCCCTCCTCCACTGGAGGAGGGGGTCGGGGGGTGGAGGGAAATCAAAACTGCCCCAGAAACCTCACATCCCCCTCATAGAACACGCGGAGGTCTTTGATTCTATGCTTGATCATCAGCAGCCGCTCGATGCCGAATCCGAAGGCGAAGCCGCGGAACTGTTCCGGATCGATGTTCCCATTGCTGAGGACGTTGGGGTGGACCATGCCGCAGCCGCCCATCTCCAACCAGCGCCCCTCTCCCTCTTTGTCCCCCTCGCTCTGCCACAGCATATCCATCTCCAATCCCGGCTCCACGAACGGAAAGAATCCTGTTCGAAAACGAAACTCCACATCGCGACCGATGAGTTCCCGCAGAGCGGTGGAGAGAATCGCCTTCAAATGCGCGAGGGAAATATCCCGCCCCACCATCAAACCTTCGAACTGATGGAACATGGGCGAGTGCGTGGCGTCGGCATCTTTGCGGTACACACGGCCGGGGCAGATCATGCGGAAGGGCGGCGTGTGCTCGGCCATATAGCGGATCTGCACGGGAGAGGTGTGCGTGCGTAAAACGTACCCGGGCAGCTCATCGATCCAGAACGTATCCTGCATGTCGCGCGCAGGATGATTCTCTGGGATATTGAGCATGTCGAAGTTGAGTTCTTCGGATTCCACTTCCGGCCCTTCGGCGACGTCAAATCCCATCCGCCCGAACACTTCCTCTATCTGTCGGATGAACTCGGGGATGAGGTGCAGGTGGCCGATGGATGCATGTGCGGAATCGGGAAGAGAGAGTGTGACATCGATGGCATCATCTTCGGCAAGGCGCGAGAGAGACGCATGTCCCAGTTCCTGTCTGCGCTTAGCGAGAGCCGCGACGATCTTCTCCTTCCACTCATTGAGTTCCCGTCCTCTCTCTTTGCGTTCTTCGGGGGGGACGGAGCCGAGTGCTTTGAGCGCATCGGTGAGGACGCCCTGCTTGCGGCCAAGCATCTGCAGTTCCAGCGCATCGAGTGCGGTCGAATCTTTCGCAGCGCGGATTCGTTCGATCTGTGCGTTCCAATCCATGGTGGTGACGGTCATACCGGGATTGTACCATCATTGTTCCAAACCCCTACAACCTACTCCCTCGTTCATCGATCCAACGCCAGTTCAATCAGCAGAAAGACGAGGAAGATCAAGAGGCCGATCCACCACGTGAGCATGGCGAGCAGGTAGAAGATGAGGACGAGGATGACGGCAACGGCCAGAAAGAGCCCCTGCCGCACGGAGACGCCGAGGATCTTTCCTTCGCTCCACGCGTGGACGGGCACGCATTTCCAGAGGACGAAGAGGAGCAGCGTGCCGACCGTCGCAACAGTGAGAAAGACGCTCGCAAAGAATGCGGGCAGCGCTTGGGTCGGGGCGGTCAGCGGACTCACGCGCAGGAGAATCGCCAGGAGTGATGTTCCGGAGAGAAGAGCGGCGGCGAGGATGGCGTAGAGGAGGGGGGGCATTGGACGGGGACGAAGGACAAGGGACTAGGGACGAAGGACGAAAGTTGGAATGAGGGATTCGGACTTCGGGATTCGTTTCTCACATCTCACATCTTCTTTCTTTCTTCCAACTCCCTACAACCTACCACCTACTCCCTTAAAAACTTTCCCAGTGCCTTCATATCCTCAAACAGCGTCTGCTTGAGATTGGGATTGTGCAGAGCGGCGGCGGGATGGTAGAGGGGGAAGATGGAGAGCGAGTCGGTCAGCTTCCGGGGTTTGCCGTGCGCGTCCGTGATGCTTATGTTCGTGAAGAACTGCGTCAGCGCGTGACGGCCCAGCGGGACGATCACCTTCGGGCGGATGATGGCGAGTTCCAGTTGGAGAAAAGGAAGACACGCGGCTTTCTCCTCCGGGGTGGGGTCACGGTTCTCCGGCGGGCGAAATTTGACGACGTTGGTGATGTACACGTCCTCGCGCTTCAAGTCGATGGACGCCAGCAGTTCATCCAGCAGTTTGCCCGCTTGTCCCACAAAGGGTTTGCCCAGTTCATCCTCCCTTTGTCCCGGCGCTTCGCCTACGAAGACGATTGCTGCTTTCGGATTGCCGTCTCCCGGCACGGGATTGCTCGTCTTGGCAATGTCGATCCCTTTCCATTGGATCAGCTGCTGTCGGAGGTCGTCGAGGGTCTGCGGAGTGGTCATGAGGGAAGCTTAGCATCGTGCCTCACTCAATGCCCAATGTTCTGCGATGATCGCCCGTGCTCACCAATACCAAAATCAATTCATTTGTACGCTTTTCGTAGAGCAGGATCCAATCAGGTTCAATGTGACATGCTCTGAAATCGCGCAAGTTTCCGTGGAGCGCATGGTCACGGGCATGTGGAGGCAGGGGCTGTCCTTGTCGCAGCAACGCAATGATCTTGTCGAGTTTGGAAATATCAAACCCGGCGCGATGCAATCTGCGGAAATCTTTTCGGAATCGCGCGGTAGTTACTGTTTGATACTGTGTCACTCACGCAGAATATCCTCAAACATCTCCTTATTGGAAGAGTATCTTTTGCCATAGTTGATTGCTTCCTTCACTTCTCGCAGAATCGCTTGTTCCTCTGCTTCCGTGAAGCCATTGGCCGTGAGAACTTCGAATGGGAGCCCGCGCTTCTCGATAATCTGCACGAGGTACAGGTTGATGGCCGTGCTCAGATCAATTCCTAATTTTCTCAGGATGATTTGTGCGGCTTTTTTGGTCGCGGGATCAGTGCGGACTTGGATGGTTGAGGACATGGCCCCAGGATAGTTCATTGTCATTACAATGTCAATACATTTGATGGTCTTCAATCGCTGCGATGCGTCTGCCATTGTTTCCTTTGCAGTTGAATGGTAGCCTTCGCGGGCTCTTTCAATCTTTGCGTGCGCCCGTAGTTCAGCCCGGATAGAACGCCAGATTGCGGATCTGGAAGTCGTAGGTTCAAATCCTGCCGGGCGCACCATTCGACTCGTCGCTTCGCTCCTCGCTCATGGCAAGCCACCATGGAACATTGCTGTGGGGTTTACCCCGCACCGATGCGAGCAAAGCGAGCATCCGGTGCGGGGCTGTAGCTCAGCTGGCTAGAGCGCTTCCATGGCATGGAAGAGGCCAGGGGTTCGAATCCCCTCAGCTCCACCATTCGACTCGTCCGCCTCAGGCAGACTCGCTCATGGTGAACCGTCTGTCATCCCGAGCCAATCTGTATGATTTGAAGAGTCGAATGACGGTGAGCGAGGCAACAGCCGAGTCGAACCACCTGTTCGTTTCGGTTCGAACATCGTCTACTTTAGTTCACCACAGTATTCTCTCCGATATGCGGAGAGCTTTGCGTGTCGAACCATTTTTTGCCGTGTGCCGCACTTATGCATCACCATCTCCTCATGTATGTTTCGCAGCAATCACTCTCTCCACCTCCGCGATCGTCTCTTCCAGTTTCCCATCGACGTTGACGATGCGATGGGTGCAATCTTTGGCGAAGGCCAGTTCCTTCTCCATGCTGGCGATACGATGCTGCAATTCCTCTTGTGAGATGGGGGCGCGCCGCGTGATGCGCAGGATGAGTTGCTCGGTGTTCTCCGGGACGATGAAGATCGATTGCAGCCGGTAGACGGGATGTTCTCCCGTGAAGAGGGGATCGTGTCGGATGGCATCGAAGCCCTGCACGTCGACTTCGCGCACGACTGTTTTGCCCGCCTCGATGAAGGGGAGAATTTCCTCCTTGAGCGTACCGTACCGGGCGGAACCGTGGACGACTGCCGTTTCGATGAACGCCTCGTCACGGATCAATGCATCAAACTCTTCCTCGGTCAGGAAACGGTAGAGTTCATCGCCTTCGTCGGGCCGTCTCGCGCGCGTCGTCGCGGACCGGGGAAAAACAAAATCGGGGTGCGTCGCCCGAAGGCGGCGCAAAATGACGCTCTTCCCCACGCCGCTCGGTCCGATGAGAAGAACCAGTTTTCCGGCCGCAACAGGTGGATCTGTCCGTTCCATGGGTGGATTGTACCCACTCCTTCTCCCTTGTCCAATTGCGTGCAATTTGCTATACTTCTTGGATTTGCTCTTTGAAATCTCCCCCGGCGGGGAGCAGCGGGTGACCTGCGGATGCAGGCCTTCCACTCCTCCCTGCCGCGCGGCTGACCACCGCACAACAGAGATCACACACCCACACACACGGCCCCCGTCGCCATGATGACGCAGGCCACGAAAAAATTAACAAACATACACACGGGCGTGCGCCCGAAAACGCACACCGTGGCGGGGAGAGCAGCCGGTCACTGCGCAAGTTCCAAGATACTCATGTGTCTTGGATCCACCCGCTCCTCCTTCCACTCTTGCACCCGTCCGGGGTGAAAGCGTGAGGGGAGGAGCGGGTTTTCGTATGGAGCCCACGAGACCCACGCCACGCGACGGCTCATTGAATCGTATGCTGAGAAGTTTGTATTCTTCACTTCTTTCGCCTCTTTCAATCCTTAGATTCTTCCTCTTCCGCCTCCGCACCGTGCTGCTCCAGGAGTTTTTTGCCGATGATGGATCCGATGGCGCCGCCGATGATGAGTCCCACGACCACCTTGCGGGCGACGTGAGACGGTCTGTTCTTCTTGCGCCGGAAACGATCAATCAACCACATTGCCGTTGCATTGTATCACATGCGGTTCTCGATTGTTCGACGATTCAGCCCCATTTTCAAACGGCTAATCCGTCAGGATATCGATGAGGAAGGAGGCGAACGTGTTGCTCAGCAGGATGATGACGAGTCCGATGAGGGCGCGGAAAATGAGCGTTCGTCCTTTCTTGAACTGCTCCTCGTCGCCCACACTGAAGATCATCAGGAATCCGGCATAGATGACGATGGCCACGGCGACGATTGCCAGGTAGTCGAGGATGGTATTGGTGATCTCCCCGATGCGATCGATGATGTGGAAGGGGGTGGGATCGTGGGGTCCTCCCGGCACCAAATCTTCAGGCAGGCCGAAGGTCAGTTTGATGGCGCCGCTGATGGTGATGAAGAAGATGCCCGTCACCGTTCCGAAGACCGTTTCCTTCAGGTTCTTCAGTCCGTCTTCCTTGCCAAATCCCCCGATGGCGCGGATGGCCGTCGCCACGATCATCAAAACGCCGAGGACCGCAACGAGCGTCGTGACCCATCTGATGATGCCGCTTATTTCCAGAGTGAGCATCGCGGAACTCGTCCCCGGTGTGAGGACGCCGCCTGTGGGAGCGGCTGTGAACCCGTAGAAGATTTCCACCAGCCGGACGGAGAGGTGCGCCAGCATGATGCCGACCGCTGTTCCGCCGATCGTACGCTTCGCCGTGGTCAGCTTGTCATCCTCCTGGCTCTGGATGAGTTTCAGTCCCGCGCGCACCAGCAGGAAGAGCGCCACCGCATCGATGAGGAGGAGCATGCGTTCGCGCAGAAAAAGCGCGATGCCTCCGAATGTGGCGTCGAAGGTATTGCCGAGCGGATCAATGGCTTCGATCGTCTCCACGACGCTCGCCCACGTCTGAACGGGGAGAAGGAGCAGCAGGAGCAGCAGAGCCGTCGGGAACAGACGCTTGTTCATAGCATCAGGACGAAGCGGATGATCATGAGGGAACTGAAGACGACGATCAGCGCGACCACCGCCGTGAAGATCGATTTCTTGGCGCGGTCCTTGAGCGTGTCATCCGTGGCGATCATGAGCAGGATGCCCGCGACGACGATGGCGAGGACGGCCAAGGCACCCAGCAGCGTCAGCAGGAAGTTGATGATGCCGACGATTTCCGTTGCCAGCACCACGGCGCCGCTGCCGCCATAAAATGTGTTGGGCATGAATGCGCGTACGACCGTTCTGGCCAGGATGATGATGGCGACTCCCAGAAGGCCGTGGAAGAAGCGTTTCTTCTGTTCCTCGATTTCCGATTCCTGTCCCTGCAGCATGATGAGGCGAATGCCCAGATAGACGATGGCCGCCGTCATGGAGATGGATATGATCAGGAAGATGAATTCGATCACGAGACCCAGCCCCGATTCAATTGGCGTTTTTTCGATGATCGTAGCGGGATTACTGAAAGCATCCGCAAACGATCCGGCCAAACTGACGATCACTGCGCCCGCGATGCCGTAGCCGTACGCGCTCTTCACTTCAGAGATGGTGTTCTCCTCATCGCTCTCCAGAAGCAGCCGGATGCCGTAGTAGAAGAAGAAGACGATCGCAAGAGCGTAAAAGACTGTGCGCACTCCCGGCAGAATGACCGTTCCCAAATAGGTGACCAAACCCGCTGCACCGAAGGTCCCCGGGGCTAGACAGGGGAGACCGAGTGCGGAAAAGCAGGGATTGCACAATGCGGGATTTGCAATACATGGATTTTGCGCGACGGCCATCTGCGGCAGGAATAGACCGCAGAGAGGAACGATGACCCGGAGGAATCGACGCATGGACATAAATCCGATTATTGTAGCAGAAGTTCCACTTTTTGGCCAATGATTGCGGTCGGTTGCGTCTAGGATGCCCATCTGTACAATGGAGGCATGCCTTCCCTTGAAGACCGCCGCAGTCGCCCCATCGTCCTGTCGTCGGGCGCACAATCCGCCACGTACGGCCTTTTTGCCCTTGCCATGGCCCTGACGCTCATCGGCACGTACGTGGGAATTCTCTGGGCGCAGACGATTCTCACCTCGGGCGTGCACGTCATACTTGCCATTGCGGAACTTGCGATCATCTTCACGGCAAACCGGTGGTCGGGGAAGAGCCCTCTCAATATCGTGCTCTTTGCACTGTTCCCGCTCCTCTCCGGCATCACGATCACACCGTATCTTCTTGCAATCGTTGCAGGATATGTCAATGGACCGGCCATTCTCTTCAATGCCGTTCTCACGACCGTGTTCATCAGCCTGGCCGCCGCGGTGCTCGCGCGGATGGCCCCGTCACTGGCGGGATGGAGCCGGGCTCTCGTGCTCGCTCTCATCGGTCTCTTGGTCCTTTCCGTTGCGCAGATCTTCGTTCCGGCTCTTCGGACGCAGACTGTCGAACTCTTCCTTGCCGGAGCGGGCATCGTCCTCTTCGGAGTGTTTACCGCCTACGATCTGCAGCGCATCGCCGCTCAGGGCAGGGCGGGCGCCAATCCCTTCCTCCTTGCCATCGGCTTGTACCTGGATATCTTCAACCTGTTCCTCATGGTCCTGCGGTTCATGACCGCGCTGAGCGGGGAGAGGCGCTGAGTATTGAGTATGATGTATGGTGTATTGAGCAGAATGAGACGAATTTTATGCACAAATACCCAATACCCAATACCCAATACCCAATACTCTATACTCCATCGTAATCTCTTTACATTGCGGTTGTTTCTCCCTACTCTCTCGATCACTCATCACTTGATTCTCCCGTTCCCATGGCCAAACGCCCCACTCCCAAGAAGAAGCGTGCAAAGCGCGCCACCCGGCTCCAGCATTCCGCCTATGTGACGGATGAAGTGAAGCGTCTGCGTGATCGCCAGAATTCTCCGTACGGTGTGACCGCCGAGCCCAAGAAGAAGGCATCCAAGGCGATCAGGAAGATCAAAGCGTGATGAGTTGTGAGTTGTGAGTTTTGAGTCTTGAGTGTGTAGTTTCGTTGCCCGAAGTCCAAATCCCAAATTCCTAATCCCTCCTTCGTCCCTAGTCCTTCGTCCTTTCTCCCCATGGCTCGTCGTCGCCACCTCTCTCGGATCGCCGTCATGCAGGCTCTCTTCGAGCGTGACAGTCGGCCGGAGATTGACGTATCGGCATCGCTTTCGATGAATGCGGAGGAATTTGAGGAGTTGGATCGATCGTTTGCCGCATCGCTGCTACAGGGTTTTTTGGCACATGAGGAAGAGGTGAAGCAATCCATTCGGGACCATGCGCCGGGTTGGACGTTGGAGCGGATGGATCCCGTTTCGCGGTGCGTGCTGTTTCTCGGTGCGTACGAACTTCTCTTCGCCCAAGACGCGCCGCCTGCCGTCGTCATGAACGAGGCCATCGAGATCGCCAAGGAATTCGGGTCCGACGAAGCGGGTAAATTCGTGAACGGCGTTCTGAATGCAATGGCGCAGAAATAGCACGGGAAACGCGCCTTGTGCCGAGTCACGGAGATCTTCTACACTGCAGGCGCATGCAAATTTCTTTCATTCATTTGGAAAAAGCGATCGGCTTTCACTTTCGCAACAAGGAGCTGCTGGCCCAGGCGCTTACGCATCGCAGCGCCGTGCGGGAAAGCCGCAGGAGCGGGCACAATGAACGTCTGGAATTCCTGGGGGATGCGGTGCTGGAATTGGCTGCGACCGAGTATCTGTATCATCTCTCGGAAAAGCCCGAAGGAGAGCTGACCAATTGGCGGTCGGCATTGGTGCAACGTGAGAATCTCGCCGCCGTCGCGCAGGATATCCGGCTGGGGCAGTACCTCAGCATCAGTCGCGGCGAGGAAGCCAGCGGCGGCCGCGATCGGCCGTCGACGCTTTCGAATGCACTGGAGGCGCTCATCGGTGCGATTTATCTGGATAAAGGATTCGAGGACGCCAAGGAATTCTGCATGCAGTATATTTTGAAGCGCCTGGACAAGTTGCTCGCTGCCGGCAAAGATCGTGATCAGAAGAGCGTCTTCCAGGAGAAGGCGCAGGAGCACTACGGCATCACGCCGCACTACGAAACCGTCGATGCCGTCGGGCCGGATCACCAGAAAAACTTCACCTGTGCGGTATTCATCGGAGAGGAGAAGATTGCGGAAGGCAAAGGCAACTCCAAGCAGCGCGCGGAACAAAATGCGGCGAAAGCCGGATTGAAGGAGAAGGGGTGGGGGAACGCATAATGGAGAATGTGAAATGCAAAATGCAAAATGATTGTCAGAGAGGGGCTTGGCCCGGTTTCCGTTCATCATTTGGATTCCCCGTGTCAACACCCATCCCTGTAAGAATTTCACGAATTGTTCTATGAGTATGCATTGCATCGAGTGGAACGGAATCTAAAGAATCTGTTGGCACGCCAAAATGATCAAGATCACCTGGAAGTGGCATAGCACCTGTTCCGGGCAATGCTCTTCCAGCATTGTCAATAAACTCCTTTTCTGCTTTTCAGTCACAATTCCCTCCGGATATTTGAGGACACGCATAAGAAAAAAGGGAACACTTAATTCATCTTAATCTCAATATCCACGCCGCTGGGCAGCGAGAGGGACTGCAGACTCTCCACCGTCTTGAACGTGGTTTCGGCGAGATCGATGAGGCGGCGGTGCGTGCGCATTTCGAACTGATCGCGTGCGTTTTTGTGCACAAACGTCGATTTGTTGACCGTGAATTTGCGGATGTCCGTCGGCAGCGGGATGGGGCCGTGGACGATGGCACCTGAACGCTGCGCCGTATCGATGATCTTGGCGGCCGCTTCATCCAGGACGCGGTAATCGAACGCCGAAAGACGGATCCGGATACCGGAAACACCGCTCTCGGATTTCTTTGCCGGCTTTGCCCTCTTCGTCTCTTTCTCATCCGCAACCGCGGCGGCAGCCTTCTTGGAAGATTTTTTGACTGCTACTTTCTTGGTGCTCTGTGCGGCCATAGGAGGAGAAGGAACGGGGGAAGAAGAAGGGATTTCGAGGGAGGAGACTCTAGCTCCTCCCTCATCCCGATACAAGACTTATTTGATGATCTTCGTGACGACGCCGGCTCCGACGGTGCGGCCTCCTTCGCGGATGGCGAAGCGCGTGCCGTCTTCCAGAGCGACCGGAGCCACCAGCTGGACGACGAACTTCACCTTGTCGCCCGGCATGACCATTTCCACGTTCTCCGGCAGGGTGACGGCTCCCGTCACGTCCGTCGTGCGGATGTAGAACTGAGGCTTGTAGCCTTTGAAGAACGGCGTGTGACGGCCGCCTTCCTCTTTCGTGAGGATGTACACTTCGGATTCGAACTCCGTGTGCGGCTTGATGGAACCGGGCTTGGCCAGCACCTGTCCTCGTTCGATGTCCTCCCGCTCCACTCCGCGCAGGAGCAGTCCGACGTTGTCGCCGGCACGTCCTTCATCCAGGAGTTTGTGGAACATCTCGACGCCGGTCACGACGGTCTTGCGCGTGTCTCGCAGTCCGACGACCTCGACTTCCTCGTTCACTTTGACGACGCCGGTCTCGATGCGCCCCGTGGCGACCGTGCCGCGCCCCTTGATGGAGAAAACGTCCTCCACGGACATCAGGAACGGCTTGTCGTAGGCGCGTACCGGCTCAGGAATGAAGGAATCGAGTGTGTCGAGCAACGTCCCCAAGACTTTGATTTGTTCCGCATCACCTTCCACGGCTTTCAGAGCCGAACCGCGGATGATCGGGGTCGTGTCGCCGGGGAAGTTGTACTTGGTGAGGAGCTCGCGTACTTCCGTCTCGACGAGTTCGATGAGCTCGGGGTCCTTCACCATGTCAATTTTATTCAGATAGACGACGATGTGCGGAACGTTCACCTGGCGTGCCAGCAGAATGTGCTCGCGGGTCTGAGGCATCGGACCGTCGGCGGCGGATACCACGAGGATCGCGCCGTCCATCTGGGCGGCACCCGTGATCATATTCTTGACGTAGTCGGCGTGTCCCGGACAGTCGACGTGCGCATAGTGGCGCTTGGGGGACTCGTACTCGACGTGCGCGGTGTTGATGGTGATGCCGCGCTCGCGCTCCTCGGGAGCTTTGTCGATCGCTGCGTAGTCCTTCTTTTCCCCTTCGGGAGAGAAGTTCATGGAGAGAGCAGCCGTGAGCGTGGTCTTGCCATGGTCGACGTGACCGATGGTTCCCACGTTCAGGTGCGGCTTGGTACGATCGAATTTCTTGTCGGCCATAGGAAGAGAGGGAAAGAGGAAGGAAAAAACACGGGCGATACACAGGGTACGCCCTGAATGCCGAGGCAGTCTAGGCAAATCAAAGCCGACGGTCAACACCAAACGATCGAGTGCGGCGCCCGTTTGGATCCATGCCGCCTACGGGAGCTTGCATGCCGGGGAACATCCGTCGCCGTCCCGGCGGTTGCCGTCGTCGCATGTTTCACCCAGAGACTCCTGGAGAATGCCGTCTCCGCAGTATTCCCAGAGACACTCTGCGTTGCAGGATACGCCCGCGGAAATGGTTGATTGGGCGGTATCGCATTCTTCGCCGAGGCTCCTGCTCACCAAGCCGTCGCCGCAGAATTCCCGCGTGCAGGAGGTCGAACACCCGTCGCCGGGTTTGCCGTTGCCGTCGTCACACTCTTCGCCGCGTTCCGTCTGGAGGAGAGCGTCTCCGCAGACGGGATCGGCGAGCACGCCTGTGCAGCAGCACTCATTGTGCAGGGAGGGAGAGAGATTGCCCCACTGTGCGTCGCAGACATTATGGAAGAGCAATGATTCATTCGCTTTCAATTTCTGCCCGCCCGTCCACACTTGGCCGTCCCAGAGCGTTTGAAAGGAACTGCACGCGTTTTCCACGCAGGTGCCTCCCCGGGCCGCGCACTGCTCCGCGCACGAGGTGAAGGACGCGTGCGGCGGGCCGACGACCACCCATCGGGCGTCCGTGGAAACGGGAGGCGGCGGTGCGGGAGCGTCGCATGTCTCTTCGCATTGCTGCAGCGTCGCATCCACGCCGAATGCCGCGCGACAAACGCCGTCTTCACAGCGGTACCCGATCAAACTTGGTGCGGATGAAGCAACGGAAGATGCTTGAGCGTCGTTTGCTTCTGTGGGGTTTTCGGAGGATATCGGATCGATGGCAAACGATGGGACAGAGGAAATCTGATCGATGGCAATTGATGGAGCGGAGGAGACGGAGACGGGTGCAATGACCGGAGCGACGGAAGAAGGAACGGGTCCGGTTTGGCGGGGGAGGAGCATGGCTGCATCGGCGCTGAACGTATCGGTGGAAGCGCCCTTGACGGAGACGGTCAGGTCGGCGCCCTGTGCCGCCAGTACGACGGTGCCCAGCTTCTGCCAGGGGTACATGCTTCCCTCCCATCGCGGACCGACGGGTGTTTTCTGCTGATCGACGGTTGCGGAGAGGAGTTGCTGCGTGTTGCTTGTGACGATGTAGGGGATCGAGGAGGGAAGCGTCTTGCCCCAGACCCACGTGGCATACACGTCGTAGACGCCTGCGGGCAGCGCGGGGAACGTCCAGCGCGCGGCGGCCGTTGCCTGCTCCGACACATCCGCGCTTCGATGCATCCACACGCTGCTTCGGTAGCCCACGGGAAAACCGTTCTTCTCCCAGCCGTCTCCCTCCGTCGCGAAACGTTCCGTGTCCGTATCGTCAACGACAATGGCGTGTGCGGGGAACGGCTCTTCCGTTTCCGTCACCTGACCGACGGAGACGTCAGATACCCCGCGTTCCACCAGGAAGAAGACGATGGAGAGCGTGAGGAAGACTGCCCAGAGGCGGCGGGAGCGATCCATGGTGGGGAGGTATATGTTGGTTCTATAATACCGCATACGGGTGATTTTGTCGAGATGACTCACTCCGCCAACACCCCTTCCCGCTGCAGTTCCACCATATCGCGATAGACGGTACTTTGATTCATCAGTGTTTCATGCGGCGCGCAGGCGGTGATTGTGCCGTTCTCCACTACGGCGATGCGGTGGACGGAGCGGACGGTGCTCAGGCGATGGGCGATGATGAAGGATGTCCGGCCGGCAATCAGTTCCCGGATGCCCTGCTGCACGGCGCGTTCCGTGACGGAATCCAGTGCGCTCGTCGCTTCGTCCAGAATCACGACGGCGGGAGATTTCAGGATTGTGCGGGCGATGGCCACTCGTTGCCTCTCGCCGCCCGACAGCCGAATGCCCCGTTCTCCGACCGGCGTGTCGTAGCCCTGCGGGAGCGCCGCGATGAAGTGGTGGGCGGAGGCACGCCTCGCCGCCTGTTCCACCTCTTCTCTGGAAGCCCGCGGAGAGGCGTAGCGGATGTTCTCCAGCAGGGAATCGTTGAACATGACGTTCTCCTGCATCACCAGTCCCACCTGTTGCCGCCACCATGTCAGGTCCAAGTCGCGGATATCCGTGCCATCGATGAGCAGCCGCCCGCCGGAGACGTCATAGAAGCGATTGAGCAGCATCGCAATGGTGGATTTTCCCGCTCCGGAATGTCCCACGAGCGCGATGTGTTCGCCCGGTTCCACCTCCAGCGTGATGTCCCGCAGCGTATCCGCATCGCCGTACGTGAAGGAGACGTGGTCAAATACGACCCGTCCTCGCACGTCGGGCAACCGCACGGCGTCGGATTTGCTTCGGATCGTCACCGGCTGCAGGAACATCTCCTCGGCCAGTCGCACTCTGCCCATCAGTTCGTTCCATCGGGGCATCATGGAGCTGAGCATTTCAAGCGGCATCACGATGCGGAAGAACGTGAACTGGTAGAAGAAGAGCGATCCCAGACTCAGCTCCCCGTGCACCAGCAGGTACATGCCGTACGCGATGAGGCAGAGACGGATGAGCATGAACGTGCCGAAGCCCTCGAAGATCGACCAGGCGCGGTTGACCTTACGCAATTCCGCAATGCCCTTTCGATGAATTTCTTCCATGGATGAAAGTTCGCGGCCCTCCGCCCCCGCCGATTTCACCGTGAAAATGTTGGTCATCGCGTCATAGCCGCGTCCGAGTGATTTCACCCACAGTGCGTTGACGATGTCCATGTTGCCGCGAGTGGAGCGCACGTAGACGGTGAGCAGCAGCACGAAGAGCGGCAGCAAAGCGATGATGAGGACGGTCAGCTGCCAGCTGATGAACGCGCTGATGATGAGAAAGATGGCGGCGGTAATGCTGGAAGGCAGCAATTCCAGAAAAATTTGCCGCATGAGGTCCACCATCGCATCCGCGGCATTGTCGATTTTCTTCATCATCTCGCCGCCGCGCGTTTTCACGTGATGACGAATATCGAGCTGTAACGCTCGTTCGTAGTACATCTGCCGCGTCTGTGCCAATAGATCGTGTTGGATCGCCCACTTCACGTAGAACATCGCGGCGCTCACCACATTGAAGAGCAGAAAGATGCCCAGCCAGATACCGAAGAGCCGCACGAACGGAACCGGTGCCCCCTCCAATGCCAGGAGCATCTGATCGATTGCGTACCGCGCGTACAGCGGTTCCCCGATCCATACGAGCGCCATGAAGAAGGCGACGGGCACGAACAGACGGACGAAGAACAGATGTCCCCGCATGGCTCGCCGAAATACAGTGAAGAATGCTCGCATGAGAGGGGAGGATACTCTGGTACGATGCGATCATGAAGCGTTTCGAGCGGATGATCGGTTTCACGGAAGCAATCTGGGAGTGGTACGCGCGTCACAAACGGTGGCTGCCGTGGCGCGATCTCACCATGGCAGACGAGAACGAACGGGCGTATCAGGTGCTGGTTTCCGAGGTAATGCTTCAGCAGACGCAAGTGAGCAGAGTACAAACTGTGTTCAAAGTATTTATTCTGTCGGGTAAATACCCCGCTCTTCGAGAGCGATGCTACGCGTGAAACAGAGTAGACTCTTCCCATGACTGACAGTAAGCACATTCATAAGAGTCACAATGTCACTCTTCTCCTCTACCATTTGGTTTGTCCTGT
>JAKQEM010000005.1 GCA_029558515.1 bacterium | reverse complement strand
GTCGTTTCTTTGGTCGCGAATCCGACATTTCCAGCCAAATCCGTCGACGTCGCCCCGAGCGTGATTACCGTGTCATAGGGTAACGTGACGCCCGTTTCCAACCGGTACGTGTTATCCATTCCGCTGATCGGCGTCGCGTCTTCCAGATCGTACAGGAAGGTTCCGGAGGCCGTCACCGTCAAAGCCAATGCCGCGGTTTCCGGCTTCTGACTAAACGTGAATTCGATCCACGATGCGTTGATGTGTTGGTTTCGGAACGCGGTGAAGTGCGTCAGCGTCGGCGGGAGCGTGTCGAATATCGCCGGGAAACGGAACGGGAACACATTTCCGGCATTATCGGTCGCTGTCGCGGTAAAGGTAAGCTGTACTTCCGTTGCCCCAAACAACTGTACCGTAGCCAAATGAGCGTTAACGTTTCCCGTCAATATGAGTTCAGATTTCGTCGCATACCCCGAGCACTCTCCCAGTACGGTTCCCGTAGCGCTCGATTTGTTGAAACTTGGATCCCAGAAATAACTGCCATCTTCGGTAGAAACGCTCCACGATACAAGAAACGGATTGTTAACATCCCAATTGGCATCCGCCAGACGGATCGTATACGTCGCATACGCTGGGGAAACGGGAAGAACCGGGATTTCTCCTTCTTCCCCGAGGAACCCTTCCGTTTCGAAGATATCGTCGGGATCCAGCATCGAAGAGAAGAACACGTTATCGACAACGAACGGAGCAGATAGTTCTATCCGATGCGTCAAATTTCCGCTGATACCGCAATCCGCGCACGGGTTTTCGAGTATACAGGTTGCGCAGCAGCAATCACGCGCCGACATCGTCGCTGTGATGGTCGCCAAATCCAACGCGGGAATACTGAAAATCAGATCGGCATTGGCGTCGTCGTAACTTTCCGCATCCGCTTTCGTCGCGTTGTAAGTACTGTTTATCGTTATTTCGTTTCCCCATTCGGATCCTTCACCGAGAATCACCTCTTCATCGAAGAAATCGAAGCTCTTCTCCCAGTTCCCGATTCCCTTGTCTACATGCACTTCAAATTTTATGTTTTCATCGTAAGGGTGCAGGCATTTCGAATCAAAGACACGGAAAAATATCCAGTATTCCGTGGATGAAGTCGGTTCCATAGGAGGACCGGGAAAATTGACATAACCTCCATATCCCTCCGGATCCGCCATATCCAGGACGAAAGAAAGAGACGCAATAACATAGTCCTCTGCATCCAGCGTTATGGTCACTTCCGTCGCCTCTTCATTATTATACGCATAAGTAACGATCGTTCCATCCAGTGTCAATGTCGCGTATTTCGTGCATTCGGTCGCATACGTGACCGTCGTCGAGAAGGCCGTCGCTCCGGTAAATGTTCCGCTTTCCGTCGTTTCGATCGTCCCGTCTTCTCCCTGCTGCGCGATGGTAAAGTGATAGCGCAAATCGCTGAACCATTCTCCCCCTTCGACGCTCACCTCATACACCAGCGTCACTTCCGTCGAAGTCGGGCAGACTTTCGTCGTGTAACCCTTCCCTTCTTCGTCTTTCAGTACGATAGTTCCCTTTAATGGATCTTCTATCAGAACGATGTCGAACCGCTCTTTCGTGCTTTCTATTTCATTGTCCCACGCCGCGCGCGCCCAGAAGTAATACTGCCCCGGTTCCAGGGGATCTTCCGCGGTGTCTCTTACCGAGGACTTTTTCCCGCCGAAGTTTTCCCCGAGGTCGTTGATCCCGAAAACCAGTTGCCCTTCTTCATCCAGCAGAAACTCCGTGTCAGAGTCCGGCCATCGCTTCGCTTCTCCGCTGTCGATAGGCTCCACCATCAGCTGCACCGACATGTTCTGCCGCGCTTCCCCTTCCGGAATAAGCGCCTTGTATGCCAGCGTCCCTAAGATATAGTTGAAGGATACAAAATTAGGTTCATCGGACTTTCTCTGACCTGAATCATCGTTTTCGGGGTTCCCATAAACGTAAATAGCGGAAATGGGTCTTCGACTCGAAAACGGGGTCTGTTTCTCTTCAAGTGTCAGGACCAATCCGTATTCCGGTTCGGGCTCCGGTTCCCCCGCCAAAGTGAACGCCGTACCCCCAACTGCCGCCGAGGACCCTGCCACATTCCTCGCGCTCACAGTCCAATCGAATTCACCCGCGCCTATCGTTTCTCGCAACGCAAGATAGTAAGTCTGAGCCGTGTTGTAAGGCCCGAAGGTTTCCCGGCTTCCCGATGCCGCCTGTTTC
>JAKQEM010000003.1 GCA_029558515.1 bacterium | reverse complement strand
CCGCGCGCGGGGATGCTCCCGCCACCTTGCCCAGCTCTCGCACCACCGCCACGGTTCCTCCCCGCACGCGGGGATGCTCCGCCTGCCAGGAGGGGGACGCGGGGGAGATCTGCGGTTCCTCCCCGCGCGTGGATGCTCCGTTCGCCCAGATGCCGTCGACGCCGCAGGGTTCCTCCCCACGCGCGTGGATGCTCCCATTGATGCAACTGCGAACGTCTTGAACGAGTCGATGCCTCCCAGCGTGCGTAGATATTCTTCGTTGTCCTTGCGGGCCGAGCTGCTCGTGGGTTCCTCCTAGCGCCAGAGGATGTTCCCATGCCTCGCCTTCGCTGCGACAGCGGGCCATGTATTTTCACCCGTGCTGGGCTGCTCCGAACTAGGTATTTTGCATCTTGTTCGCCCTGCGGTTCCTCCCCGCGCGTGTGGATGTTCCCGTGGGTATCGTCTTGCAGACGGTGGATGCCAGGGTTCCTCCCCGCGCGCAGGGATGCTCCCACTGAGGAAGCGCGCAATGGATGCTCGTGAGAGGTTCCTCCACGCGCGCGTGGATGTTCCACTGACGAAAATTCTCCCGAGTCCTGGGCCAGCGGCTCCTCCCCGCGCGCGTGGATGTTCCCACCACGATCTTGCTCTTCGGCGGCGTTGATAAGTTTCCTCCCCGCGCGCGTGGATGTTCCCGATCGACTTCGGAGCGCCGACGATACACGGAGGTTTCCTCCCCGCGCGCGTGGATGTTCCGTCGGGGAATCCGTCTTCCGCTTCGAGGTTGAGGTTTCCTCCCCGCGCGCGTGGATGTTCCCGCCTCGACGATCTGGTGTCCCGTCACCCTCTGGTTTCCTCCCCGCGCGCGTGGATGTTCTGCTACGCCCCATGTCGTCTCCCTGTGTTTTCTTGGTTCCTCCCCCCAGCCAATTCTTCCAAGCGAGCCAAGATGTACCGTGATCAAGGAGTCGCCGTCATGAAATCATCTCAATGAGATGATGTTCTGATCGTTGCCGCCAGTTCGACAACGTTCTTGGAACGAGTTACGCTATTGGATGTTTCGCAGTGTTCTCTATCGATTTTTGAATCCATCCTGTGGATAGATTGAAGCTCTGAATTTTGGATTGCAGTTCTCGATAGCGTGCATGTGGCAATGCTAAAACTTCCGTGAAGCACACTGGAATGCTCTTCGAATTGTTGTTGTGCATCCACTCGTGTTTTGCGATGCAATTCGTTCAGACGGATGGTGATCCTTGGCTTGATGAGATCCAAAACTCTCGCCTCCTCGTGATTGAAAGTTCCGAGTCCTACCGATCTCCTTGGTCCACCAATCGTCTTAGTCGTGCGGAGGTGATCCAGGGCGTTGTTCCATACGTTGCTTTTGTCATCCATTGAAATTTCAAGATGATGCATCTGCGTATGTGGAATACTTGTTCGCTGAATCCATAACAAGGCATGTTCCTCTCTAAGACGAGTTCTGAGATGCGTAGAATTTGGATAGACCTTGTGTCCTCAGTCTCTTGCTCTCATTGTCATTCATTTCTCGATGAGTGTTCCGCGCCGAGGCCCAGCACATTCATTCTTTTAGAAGATGTCGCATTGAATTGCCTTGAGGATGATCCCTGTGAGCATTTTTGCACTTGGTTATCCACCCTTGTCTAAAAGACGGGATGCCCCTTCCTAAGTTAGTGCATCTCAAACGCTTTGATAGGAACGAATTTTTTCTGTTCATTGCGAATGATTCTCCCAATACCGGTCCAGGAGCAAGTATGCTTCGATGTTTCGCATCCAATCAGATAGCTTGTTATTTGTATTCACGAATTGAAATTATGGAGTCCATGGATTTGGCAGTGGCCCTTGGCACTCGAAAATCCAAGATGTTCCTCTCGGTTTGCTGTCGAAGCATTGTCACTCCGAGTGACTCGTTCTTCTTGGACGAATGGTCCACGATTGCCGTTCTTCCGATAGGATCGATTTCTTTTTGCAAAGTTAGCTCAAATAACTTCTTATCCATAAGTTTGGAGCTATTTGATGTTATTGCATGAAGCATCTCGCAAGAGTGTAATGGGTTGCGCCTTGGTAGCAACGAGATTGGTCTTGGCATTTGGATTTGCAATCCATGTCAAAATCTATTTTCGTGTGTTCTCACCACGACCTGCGACCGAATCCCACGGTTTTTTGATAAATCTGGATGTCCCACTGGTGGAGAAAGCACGCTCGTTTACGAGCCTTGAAGGTGGACCCCGCCCTGAAGGGCGGGGGATGCTAATTTTTGCTCAAGATCTCGTTTCTAGAAACTTGGGAATGATGTGCCTGGATCCTGGACCAGCACCAGATCGGACGAAATGCGTCGTCGTTGCCGCCGATACCCAAGTCTTCGGATCGAGCCTAGTCTACGAAATTATTTTGTCAGATCGGGCGCCAACGGGTGCTCTACAGGATGAACAGAAGGAAAATCATATGAAATTCCAATTTCGTGACGAGTTGGTTTATGCAGGGTTTGGCGGGGGTTCAAACCGCATGACACCCAAGCTGTACCTTCAGACCAACGAGGAGATCCACCAGTTCAAGGGGGTGAGCATCCCATCCGTGATTCGTATCCTCACGGATCGTTTTCACAAGAACGGCAAATGGAGCTATACCACTTGGCAACTTCAATCTGGCGAAGGGGTGCGCGTGTGGCGTGTGCAGGGAGGATTCTTGACGGAGTTGCAAGACGGGAAGGAGACCAATCCGATTCGATTCCTTGACTTTACCTCTTGGAATGAAGTGCCAGAGGATGCGAAAAAAGTGGTTCGAATTGCGCTCCCCAAAACTAGCGCACGCCTCGATGAAAATGAGAAACCTGTCTGAGACAGACTCGAACACCAGACACCACCCCGATTACGGGATTGAAATATCATCGAAATTCAAAAAACTCAGGTCGTCCGTTCAGGACTACACCGAGGAGTTGCCATGAAGTGTCATCGATGTCCTAACGAGGCCGGCCACTATTGGTCTTGCCCCGAGTGCAGAGCTGCGAAAGCGGTCTATCAGAGCGCTCGAAGGGCAGACTATCGGAAAGCCAATCTCTGTTTGGTGTGTGGAAATCCATCCGTTCAAGGTCGCCGCCACTGCTCGAAGCACTTGGAATACTACCGCAAACGTCTACAATCACATTCGCGACAGTCATGACCGAATGGCGGGCAAGCCCACGCCTCGGCAATTCCATTGCCCCGTCGTGTCTCGAGCTGGACCGGGACGCGAACGCGACGAGAAATGTGAAGGTCCAGGGCACCGCCTTCGTGGAGGGGAGAGTAGTAGGCTCCCCTGGGAAGCGAGAAGCCCCTCCCTTGGCGCAAGCCAGGTAGGGGAGTTGTCACAAGAACGGTACATGCAGTTCGTTATCTTCGTGAAACCGATACATCGAAGATGGTCTCGTACGTCTTTCTGAAGCTCCACCAATCCAACGCTTGATGGAGGAATGTTTCGCTCTGAGGACTAGAGGCACAATTGTGCGTGTTCTTTGGCTAGGCAAAGGCTTATCTAGATGTTTCCAACCGACGAGTTGAGTTGAAAAATTTCTGTGCTTCGTCGATGGCTCTAGACAGGGGCACTCAAGGTAGTTTCTCCCTACGCATGGGGATGCCATCCTAATTTCCTTGGGTTCCTCCCCGTGCGCGTGGATGCTCCGTGCCATCGTCACCTTGGTTGGCGCCACCGCTTCGTTCCTCCCTGCGCATGGATGCTCCGCCCACTTGAATCGAACGCTGTTGTCCAACCACGGTTCTTGCCTGCGCGTGATGATGCTCCGAAACCACGCAAAATTCCCCGCTAAAGAGGAACTATTCATCTTGGCGCGTGGATGCTCCCAGACGAGCGGCCTCTGCTGCGATGTTGCGCTTGTAGTTCCCCCGCACGCGTGGATGATCCTAGGGAAAATCCACAAAATTTCAACGCATTGATTCCTCCATTCGTACGTGGATGCTCCTTCCAGTGTCGGGATACTGCGTATAGTTATTGTGGTTCCTCCCCACGCGCGTGGATGTTCCCAGCCAACAAGAAGCCTCCAAAGAAGCGCATCGGGTTCCTCCCTGCGCGCGTGGATGTTCCAGCTACGACGCTGAGGCTGTGACTAACAGCAGGTTCCTTTTCGCGCGCGTGGATGTTCCGACACCCTGGTTATACGCATTTGCGCGCTCAGCGGTTCCTTTTCGCGCGCGTGGATGTTCCGCTCGGCTATCAGATTCGGACACAGGCTCCCAGTGCTCCTCCACACGCGCGTGAATGTTCCCGAAATAAACTCCGCGCCACACCACGACCTGTTGGTTCCTCCACGCGCGCGTGGATGATCTTGTCGAATGCCCTATCCAGTGCGTTGCAGGAGTGGTTCCTCCTCGCGTACATGGATGATCCACGCACCGCACACACCCTCCTCGGTTTTGTGCCAGTTCCTCCCCGCGCGCGTGGATGTTCCGAACAGGCCCGGGACTAGCGCAAGCACCAGGGCGGTTCCTCCCCGCGCGTGGATATTCCCTGGAGAAGCGGAGCCCAGGTTGGTTGCCTCTTGGTTCCTCCGCGCGCGTGGATGTTCCTGTCCAACAACGGCGCTTCTCTTCTTCGAGCATGGTTCCTCCCCGCGCGCGTGGATGTTCCCAAAAACTGACTATCCCCATCGCGACCAGCGCGGGTTCCTCCCCGCGCGCGTGGATGTTCCGGCGCGCAGCCACAGACCGCGACAACCCCTGCGGGTTCCTCCCCGCGCGCGGGGATGTTCCCATATCCCGATCGGTGGGGGCAAAGTGGGAGGAGGTTCCTCCCCGCGCGCGGGGATGTTCCGTGCTCGTCAACGACCAGGAGCCGCTCCCATTCGGTTCCTCCCCGCGCGCGGGGATGTTCCCCAGGAGATGGGCAGCCTGCGCTACCGCCCGGAGGTTCCTCCCCGCGCGCGAGGATGTTCCGCCGAGATCACCGTCCGCTCGTCGGGCTGGAAGGGTTCCTCCCCGCGCGCGAGGATGTTCCCGTCGCGCATCATTGGCCGTCGTTTTCGCCTGGGGTTCCTCCCCGCGCGCGGGGATGTTCCCTCAAAGAGTTGCAGATGCCCCTGCCCGGACTCGGTTCCTCCCCGCGCGCGGGGATGTTCCTGTTGGCCGTCTGGTGAAGACCCACATGGTCTTGGTTCCTCCCCGCGCGCGTGGATGTTCCGGTATCGACGTGGTAATCAAGAGGGATTTGCATGGTTCCTCCCTGCGCGCGTGGATGTTCCCCTTGTAGTCCATATTCGCGAGCTTCTCTTTAGGTTCCTCCTAGCGCGCGTGGATGTTCCGTCCTCGGGTTCCTGGCTGTCGGTGGGCTCTTGGGTTCCTCCCCGCGCGCGTGGATGTTC
>JAKQEM010000035.1 GCA_029558515.1 bacterium | reverse complement strand
GATGCCATCCACGACGCAGCCAGACGGACCCTGCCCGCAGCTGAGGACGATCCCATACATCGCCTGCGCGAACACGAGCCCGTCCATCTCTGTCACGCCATTCTTCCCATTCACATCGAACGCCGGATCCTGCGTAAATTCTTTTGCCTGGAAGAGATCGTGGAAGAACGCCAGTTGCTGCATGCCGCCCGGACACGCATCTGCAGTGAGAGACAGCCGCTCACGAATGAACGCCGTGGCGGTCTCGAGCGGACCGCTCGTCACCGTCGCAGTGAGCAGTCGTGCGGAGACCAGTGCGAGGAGCAGCATGCAGACGAGTGCAATGATGAGGAATGCCCGACGCATGGATGCATGGTAGGAGCAGGAGAGGCGGTACTCAAGACGTTTCTTCCATCGTCATGACGATGCTTCCCAAAGCATGTCGCCATCGATGCACTTCAACCGTCCGCTTCACCGCATATTGCTTTGCAGGGAGAGGAAGGAGGAAGACGAAGAGACGGTGCAAGAGGAACTCGAGGAGGACTACATGCCGGAAAAGGCACCTTGACCGGCTCGGACCGAATTGGGATGGGTGATGGAGCCCACCGCCACGAAGAGGCCATTCGCGAAAGTCACGGAGTGAATAATGCCGTTCCCGAATTTCGTATCACTGATCGCAGTCCAGGTGATGCCGTCGGTGGAGAAGGAGCCCTTTCCATTCGCGCTTCCCAGGGCAACATACGTTCCGTTGCCGTAAGCGATGGATGAGATCCCATCCAGGGGTGACGAAAATTTCGTATCACTGATCGCAGTCCAGGTGATGCCGTCGGTGGAGTAAGACGCTCTGCCGAGTTCCCCCACCGCGAAATATTTCCCATTTCCATAGATAACCGAGGAAGCGTACTTGGAGCCGAATTTCGTATCACTGATCGCAGTCCAGGTGATGCCATCGGTGGAGGTGGCCCCTTTGCCATCGAATCCCACTGCCACGAATTTCCCGTTGCCATAGGTGATCGACGTGATACGACTGGACACGAACCCGGTGTTGGCAATCTTAGTCCAGGTGATGCCATCGGTGGAGTACGCGCCCTTTCCCCAATCGCCACCGGCCACGTACTTGCCGTCGCCGTATGTGACAGTGTAGAGGGGTATACCATTGCACTTCATATCGCCGGTTGCGGTCCAGGTGATGCCGTCGGTGGAAGTCGCACCCTTGGTACTATTCCCTACCGCCACGAAACGTCCATTGCCGTATGTAACCGACAAGATGTCACTGCCGGCAAACGTCATATCATTGATCGCGGTCCAGTTTCTGCCATCGGTGGAGGTAGCCCCATTGCCATTCCCTCCCACCGCCACGAACCGTCCATTGCCGTATGTAACCGACAGGATGTCACTGCCGGCAAACGTCATATCATTGATCGCGGTCCACTGCATATCGCCCTGCAAAGGGGCGGAGGAGGCGGAGGAGGAGACAGTGGCGCAATCCCCTGGGCAGGAGGCAAGGGTCTCACTCGCCTCACAGGTGCCATTGCCGCAGATCCTGTGGCAGGGGCTGCCCGGGGTGGGACACTCATATCCCGACTCGATGGCGCAGCTCGTAGAACAGCCATCCCCGGTCACAGTATTGCCGTCGTCGCAGGTTTCGCCACTGTCAATGGTGCTATTGCTGCAGAGGGGGGCAGGGGTGGAGGAGGATGATGAGGCGACAGGCGGTGTGCCGGAGTAGGAACCTTTACCGTAATTTCCGACGGCAACAAAAAGCCCATCCCCATAGGTGACCGATCGTATATGGGAGTCATTGAGACCATCGAAATGCATGTCGGCAATACTCAGCAATGTCCATGTTATACCATCGTGAGAAACTGCTCCATAACCATTCACCCCCACAGCGACAAAGTGATTACCACCGTATGTAACGGAGAGAATGTTGCATTGTGAATCAGTAACACTCCAGTGAATACCGTCGGTGGAGTAGGCAGCCTTGGTTTTGGTGCCACCCGCCACGAACTTCCCGTTGCCATAGGTGACAGCTGCAGTGACGTAGGAATCGGACACCACAGGACTGAATGGATACCATGTAATGCCGTCGGTGGAGTAGGCCCCCTTACTACTATCACCGACTGCAACGAACTTTCCATTGCCGTAGGTAACGGCACTGATATTGTACGTACCGAATTGCATGTTGCTCACCGGAGTCCACGTGATGCCATCGGTGGAGGTGGCGCCTTTGCCTTGCGGACCTACGACCACGAACCTTCCATTGCCGAAAGCGATAGAATTCATTGTCCAGGTGTAGGAATGCATGTTGGGAGTCCATGTAATACCGTCGGTGGAGTAGGCCACCTTGCCGTCGTAGCCGACAGCTACGAACTTCCCGTTGCCATAGGTGACAGAGAGAATGTTTGAGGTACCGAATTGCATGTCGTCAATGGGGGTCCATGTGACACCATTTACAGAATACGATCCCTTCCCTCCTTCTCCCACCGCAACGAACTTACCATTGCCATAGGTCACTGCATAAATGACCGATGTGCCGAACTGCATATCATTGATTTCAGTCCAGGCCATCGTGCACACCGATGGAGCTGTCCCCGTACATGCCCAGCCGGATTCTTTGGTGCAGCTCGCAGAGCAACCGTCCTTGCTCACGGTGTTGCCGTCATCGCAGGTTTCACCGGGCTCAACGGTCCCGTTGCCGCAAACGGCGGGGCACGTCTGCACGATCCCAAGCATTGCCTGACTGAAAATGAGCCCGTCCATCTCTGTCACGCCGTTTTCCCCCACCACATCGAACGCCGGATTCTGCGTAAATTCTTTTGCCTGGAAGAGATCGTGGAAGAACGTCAGTTTCTGTGTGCTGCTCGGACACATACCTTCGGAGAGAGACAGCCGTTCCCGAATGAACGCCGTGGCGGGCCCGAGCGGACCGCTCGTCACCGTCGCAGTGAGCAGTCGTGCGGAGACCAGTGCGAGGAGCAGCAGCAGCGCGACGATGGAGACAGAAAGGACGGAGCGGGAAAGCTTCATTAAGGCTCAGGGTAGTGAACCATGAAAATGTTGTACAATAAATCCTCATCCGCCGGGACACCCTCCCCATCACAGTTGATGTCCGGGTAGGCGATGGTCATGTCTTTATCTGTCCATGCATTAATAATCGAAGAGAGACACCCAATTTCGTCTTCGTTGCTTTCAGACACGGTGCTCGGACAATACGTATTGATGAACGCTTCCACGCGTTCCCACTGATCGCAGAGGCAATCGGCGGAGCAATCGCCCTCGGCGAGGGTATCGCCGTCGTCACATGCCTCCCCGACTTCTTCGATGTCATTGCCGCACTGGGCGGTGGCGGCCGATGAGGAGGATGATTGCATGGGGACGCACTTGCCGCACGTACCCTGGCACGTGCCGATACCGCAGGAGCCCTCCTGTACCAAATTGTAGCCCGGCCCACAGTCCACTCCGCCGGTGTTCAGACAGGTACCGGCATCCAGACTGACCGGACACCAAAATCCCGCAGCGCACGCTTGCCATTCCCCTGCTTCGGCAGAAGATGCTTGTGCGGAAGAGGCGCAGACGGAAACGGTGACGGGAACGAAGGCGCTGCAGATCGATTTATTGCCATGACACAAACGATAGGAATTGCCTTCGACGATCGCTTCCGTGAAGTTTGCGCCATCCACGTCGACGGGTCCGGAGAGAGGACAGAAAGGATTCTGTATGTTCACCGTGTCCCCGTTGCCGTTGCGCAGATGTGCGCATTCATCGAAATTTTTGACGTACTCCACGGTCACGGTGTCGCAGGCAACATGGATGCTCTGCAGCGTGACGAACGGAGCGACGGAAGAAGCCGCCGCCGCGGAGCTGACATTCGGCAGCGTGGGCAGGGGAATGTCACAGGCACTCGGTTCACCCGCACAGACGAAGAGATCTTCCACGGCGCACTGTGCGGAGCA